>JBKQNU010000178.1:0-24541 GCA_052145815.1 Occallatibacter sp. | reverse complement strand
TTACTTCTACTCCGATTACAACCAAAGCGGGTCGGGAAGCTCCTGCCAGGACGCCTCGCACACAGTATCGACTCTGGCCGACATCTTCCTGGCCATCTCGGCCGATTTCACCACCCCGCGGCTGATCCCCAACAGCGCCACTTAGTCACTCGGGGAAGAAATGCCAATTCCTGGCCGGGTCCGCCTATCGGACCGGCCTAGAACTCGGCATCTGTGAGATTGCGTAACGCAGAGCTGCGGCAATTAAGCCAGCCCCGAATTCGCCAGCGCCAGCGTCATCGCTTCTTGATCCTTGTTCCCCGACAGCATTCCGGCGTGTGATAGGTTCTGATGCACCACGGCAATTGCTCCGCGGATATTTCGGACTTCGTGCGAGATGGCGCCGACCGCAATACAAGAGCCGGCCAATAGCTGTTGAAGTCCAGATACTTCGTGGGAACGAAGAACCTCCGAGCCATCGATCACCAGAACAGCATTCGAGCGCTTTCAAGGGAAGAAAATCGGGCGCTTACCATCGCCGCGTCGAGCCACGATGGCCAGGTTACTGTTGAGGTGACGGATAATCGAGGTGACGTTCTTCATCCAGAACACTTTTTTCGCCCCTTTCAGACCGGCGCGGAGACAACCGGACTCGGCCTTTACCTCTCATCCATTCTTTCGCAGCCTCATCTCGGAAGGGTAGATGGTAACTCCCCCGATCCGTGATCGGTCCCGACATACGCCGATGGCGCCAGCGTTCATTCTCCGCTCGCGCTAAATCGCCAAAGCGGGTGCCGACAACAGATCGGTAATGTGCAGTCCAAGTCAGCTTTTTGCCCCGGGCCCACGCCGCACTTGACTGTCGGTTGCAGCCACCGAGTCGCCGGATCGGCAACATTCTTCTCGAATCTCCATAAAACCTGTCCTCTTCGGCACCCTGTGTGCCGGTTGTGTGCCCGACCGCGGGCAACTCTCTGGCCTTCAGCAAAGCAGAATGTGCTGAACCCCCGTCAGTCTCCTCACTTCTAAACCACTCATAAGACCAACACTCAGCAGCTGTCGCGAGTGCGACACGTGTGCCGCCTTTCTTGTTCTGGAAGTAGTATGGCTCGCAAGACTGGCCGGGTTATCCGCCGCGGAGCCAGCGCATGGTTGGTCCGTATCGATGGCGGGCCATCTGGAGGCGGGAAGCGCAAAAACATAAGCAAGTCGAACCCGGGAGCATGACAAGCGGCTACCGGGTGCAATTGAGTACGACGGACCGGCAACAGGTTCCAACGGGAATGGCATCGCTGCGTGCCAATTGTGCATCATAGACCCTCAGGTCTAGCTCTCCGTTGGCCGTTCTGGGCAGCTTCCCAGATTCCCGGAGCAACACAAGGCAATAGCAACGATTCCCCGGAGGTATTACGAATGAAGAGCACAATCTGGACAGTCGCCACGTTGGGTTTGATCGCGCTCCTGGTAACAATGGCGCCGGACATCAAACGCTATATGCGGATCCGGTCGATGTATGCGCATGCCGCATCCCCGCGATCGATTTGCCGGTTACCAGTTTGAAGGCGCGTGTATGCAGTGCGTAGGGCGAGCAAGTAAATGGCTTGACGGCGGCGGGCACAGGGCAGAAGATGGTCGGGTGTTTTTCTGTGCGGCGCTCCCGTTCCGCGCTGAAAGGAATTCCCTGCCTCCGATGGGTAATGCCGGCCATTCGATCGAGAAATCTGCACCCATCGGTGAGATCGATGTCTTGTGGATAACCGGGGGCCTCAGTTGCGACGGTGACACCATCGCCATGACGGGTGCCACGCAGCCAAGCATCGAGGACATCGTACGCGGAGCAATTCCCTGGATTCCAAAGGTAAACCTCTATAATCCATTTCTCGCATTCGAGAATGGCGATGAATTCATGATGCATTTCCATCGTGCGGCGGAAGGGCAAGACAGGCCTTTCATCCTGGTGATGGAGGGATCGATTCCGGACGAAGGGAACAAGAAAGAGGGCTACTGGGCTTCTTTCGGCACGGATCGGGCAACAGGCCAGCCGATCACCACCTGCGAATGGATCGACCGGCTGGCCCCCAAGGCCTGGGCGGTGATCGCCGCCGGAACGTGCGCAACCTATGGCGGAATTCACGCCATGGAAGGCAATCCGACCGGTTGCATGGGACTCCCTGATTACCTGCGCTGGCAATGGCGCTCGCAGGCGGGGATTCCAATTGTCTGCGTTCCCGGTTGTCCGGTGCAGCCGGATAACTTCATGGAGACGCTCCTTTATCTGCTCTATATGGCTGCGGGACGTGCCCCCATGATTCCGCTCGACGAAGCTTTGCGTCCCAACTGGCTGTTTGGAAGCACTGTTCATGAAGGATGCGACCGCGGGGGCTACTACGAGCAAGGTCAATTCGGCGAGGTGTACGGTTCGCCGCTGTGCATTGTTAAGTTGGGATGCTGGGGTCCGGTGGTGCAGTGCAACGTGGGCAAACGCGGCTGGATGGGCGGAATTGGCGGCTGTCCGAATGTTGGGGGCATTTGCATAGGGTGCACTATGCCGGGATTCCCCGACAAGTTCATGCCGTTGATGAACCAACCGCCAGGGTCGCTTTTGTCCTCCGCCGCGGTGCAGACATACGGCCGGGCGATTCACGCATTGCGTCGCTTCACGCAGGCCTCACTGAATAAGGAGCCAGTCTGGCGGGCGAAGCGAAACCATTTCGCCAAACCGGCTGAATCCGGAGATGCGCACTAGAAAAGTCGGGAGGATGCGCATTTGGGAGTGACGAATGTCTTCGTTTGTTGGAGCTCTCGAGAAGCATGGCGAAAACCCGAATCGAGTCTCTGACCCCAGCTTTGACCAGCCCGGCCTGGCCGAGGCGCAGGCTGTGCTTCTCGATTTGGCGCGAGTCTTCTCCGCGTCCCCCGCTAATCCTTCCGATGCTTTGCCTCCACTGGCATTTCAGGAGCGCCTTCCCGCAACAGACGCGCACGAACTCAACATGGAGGCCAAGTATCGCGCTCTGCTGGAACAGATACCCGCAGTGGTCTTTATGGCCTACTTGGATCGCGGCATCAGTGAAGCCTATGTAAGCCCGGAGATCGAGTCCGTTCTGGGCTATTCGAGGGAAGAATGGTTGGAAGATCCCGTTCGCTGGTACGACCGCATTCATCCCGAGGACAAGCATCGCTGGAGCCTGGAAGCAGCGGAGATGTTTCTCTCCGGCAAGCCGCTGCGCTCGGCTTACCGGGTGATAGCGCGCGACGGCCGCGTGGTATGGTTCCAATGCGATGCGCGCATGATGCGCCGCGAAGACGGGCGCCCCTGGTTCATTCACGGCATTGCATTCGATATCTCCGACATCAAGCGCATTGAAGAGGAGCGCAAGGAAGAGCGCAACTTCATCTCCGCGATTCTTGACACTGTGGCCGCGCTGGTTGTCGTGATGGACGATGAGGGACGCATTCTGCGCTTCAACCAGGCCTGCGAAATTACCAGCGGATACGCCATGCACGAAGTGGAGGGCAAGGTCTTCTGGGATTTGTTCCTGGTTCCGGATGAAGCGGAGCGCTTCAAGGCGGTGTTTGAAGTGCTGCGCACGGATCTGTTGCCGCAGCACCATCAGACGTCCTGGGTTACGCGTCACGGAGAACAGCGGCTGATCGCATGGACGAGCACTCTTCTGCCGGGCAGCAGCGAAAACTCAAGTTATGTGATCGCTGCCGGCATCGATATTACAGAACGAAAACAACTGGAAAAAACCATCCTCGACATCAGCGAGCGCGAGCAGCGTCGCATCGGGCAGGATCTGCACGATGGCCTCGGCCAGCATCTCACCGGCGTCGCTTTCATGAGCAAAGTGCATGAGGCAAAGCTCGCTGAAGCCAACAGCCCGGAGACCGAGGACGCCGCCAAGATTGTGCGGCTCGTCAATGAAGCGATCCACAAAACCCGCGAACTGGCCAGGGGGTTGAATCCCGTCCTTTCAGATGCCCAGGGGCTTATGTCGGCATTGCAACTGTGGGCCACCGAAGTGGAGGACCTGTTTGGCATATCGTGCCGGTTTAACTGTCAAACGCCGGTTCTGATCCATGACGAAAGCATGGCCACCCATCTCTACCACATTGCCCAGGAAGCAGTGAACAATGCCATCAAGCATGGGTATGCCAGCGAAATCCTCATCCAGTTGACAGCCGGGGCGGATCGAGGGATTTTAGTGATCAAGGACGACGGCAGGGGCATCCCGGAAGGCATCGCCAATTCCCGTGGCATGGGTCTGCAGATCATGAAGTACCGCTCGGGAATGATCGGCGGAGCTCTCGAGATACGGCGCGATTTGGTGCGGGGAACCCTTGTCATCTGCACGTTTCCGATAAATGACCGTCTTTAGAATGCTTATGACTGAGACCACCAAAACTGCGGACCCTGTCGCGATCCAGAAGAAGACCGTCTTCGTGGTGGATGACCATCCGCTCCTGCGCCAGGGGTTGGCCATGATGATCAACCGGGAACCGGACCTGGTGGTATGCGGGGAAGCCGAGGAGGCGCACGCCGCCATGAAGGCCATTTCCGCTTCCAGGCCGGACATCCTGATCGCCGACATTTCTTTGAACGGCCCCGATGGGCTGGACTTGCTGAAGAATCTCCGCCTGCTCTATCCCGATTTGCCGGTGCTGATTCTCTCCATGCACGATGAGTCGATCTACGCCGAGCGCGCAATTCGGGCCCGCGCCAACGGCTACATCATGAAGCAGGAAGCAACAGAAAAAGTCCTCATTGCCGTTCGCCGTATTCTGGATGGAGAAATCTACCTAAGCAGCCGCATGTCCAACAAGCTGCTGATGCAGTACGTGAGCGGCAAGACTGCTGAGACCGATTCGCGCCTGGCTGCGCTTTCAGACCGCGAATTGGAGGTGTTCCGCATGATTGGCGAGGGCCTCGGCACACGCCAGATTGCCGAGTCGCTCCACCTGAGCATGAAGACAGTCGAATCCTACCAGGCACATCTGAAGGAAAAGCTGTCGCTGCGCACCGGCCGCGAGTTGATGCAGCACGCCATTCAGTGGAGGCTGAACGACAAGTCTGCCTAGCTCCCCACATACCCTTCCGTCGGGGATTCCCCGATGTCTACTTGGGGAATTCATACGCATCGAAATTAGGGCCCCTCCCGCTTGCCGACTTTATTGCCGTTCTGTTGGTATGTCTCAGGCGACAGACTTTGCCGGAGGATTGGTTGTTTCTGTTCGCAAGCGTTGTCACAAGTTCCCCGCAAGATGAAGACATTAGAAGCTTATGAAAGTCCCGGGGTGGGACTCGCGGAGATGTGCGCTCAATTTCACCAACCTTAGAAGGCTCGCCGCTAAAGAGAGGAGCAACTAACATATGGCAGCGGAAACCGTTCCTTACGGCAGAGTTACGCAGAAGAAACCCGCGGTGGCAGAAGTCCACATTCTTTGGATCACAGCGGGTTTAGGGTGTGATGGAGATTCAGTATCGATCACCGCTGCGACGCAGCCCGGAATTGAAGATGTGCTCCTGGGTGCAATACCCGGCCTACCCAAAGTTCACCTCCACAATCCGGTGCTCGCCTACGAGTGCGGCGATGACTTTATGAAGTTCTGGTCCGAGGCCGAGAAGGGAAAGCTCGATCCCTTCGTCCTGGTTGTGGAAGGCTCGATACCGAATGAGTTGATCAAGAAAGAGGGTTACTGGGCGGGCATGGGAACCGATCCGCACACCGGACAGCCCATCACCACAAATGAGTGGATCGATCGCCTGGCCCCCAAGGCATTGGCGGTGATTGCCTGCGGCACCTGCGCCACCTACGGCGGCATTCACGCCATGGAGGGCAATCCCACCGGCGCCATGGGCCTGGCCGACTACCTGGGCTGGGGCTGGAAGTCGAAGGCCGGCTTACCCATCGTCAATGTCCCAGGGTGCCCCGTTCAGCCAGATAACTTCATGGAGACGGTTCTCTATCTGCTCTATCAGGTGGCCGGCCTGGCTCCGATGATCCCTTTGGATGATCAGTTGCGGCCAACCTGGCTGTTCGGGAAGACAGTGCATGATGGCTGCGATCGCGCCGGATACTACGAGCAGGGAGATTTTGCCACCTCGTACAGCACGTCCAAGTGCATCGTGAAGCTCGGTTGCTGGGGCCCGGTGGTGAATTGCAACGTGCCCAAGCGTGGCTGGATGGCGGGCATCGGCGGCTGTCCCAACGTGGGTGGCATCTGCATCGGCTGCACCATGCCCGGCTTTCCTGACAAGTTCATGCCTTTCATGGATGAACCGCCTGGAGCCAAGCTCTCCAGTACCGCCCTCGCCGCCTACGGTAAGGGGATTCGCGCGTTGCGCGCCATTACCAACGCCACGGTGAACAAGGAGCCGAAGTGGCGTCATCCCCGCCCTGAGCTGACGACCGGCTATCACCCCGGATCCTACTAACGCAAACCAGGCAAAGGAGCCATTGAGATGGGCACTATAGTTGCTGAACACAAGGAGACTTCCGGAAAGTCCAGCCAGTTAGTGGAAATGAACTGGGATCCGATTACCAGGATTGTCGGCAGCCTGGGAATCTTTACCAAAATCGACTTCGGCAAACGAAAAGTGGCAGAGTGCCACAGCACATCTTCGATCTTCCGCGGCTACAGCATTTTCATGAAGGGCAAGGATCCCCGCGACTCCCACTTCATCACCAGCCGCATCTGCGGCATCTGCGGCGACAACCACGCCACCTGCGCCACCTATGCGCAGAACATGGCCTTCGGCGTAAGACCGCCCGCCATGGCAGAGTGGATCGTCAACCTGGGCGAAGCTGCCGAGTACATGTTCGACCACAATATCTTTCAGGACAACCTGGTCGGCGTTGACTTCTGCGAAAAGATGGTCAAGGAAACAAATCCCGGCGTCTACGAGAAGGCAGAGAGGACAGAAGCTCCGCACGCCGGTCTGCATGGCTACAAAACTATCGCGGACATCATGAAGGCCCTGAACCCCTTCACAGGCGCTTTCTATCTGGAAGCCCTCCAGGTAAGCCGCATGACCCGTGAGATGTTCTGCCTCATGGAAGGCCGCCACGTGCATCCGTCAACTCTTTATCCCGGCGGCGTGGGAACCGTGCCGACCATCCAGCTCTTCACCGATTACATCGTCAGGCTGATGAAATACGTCGAGTTCATGAAGAAGGTTGTGCCGCTGCATGACGACCTCTTCGATTTCTTCTATCAAGCCCTCCCCGGTTACGAAGAGGTCGGGCGGCGGCGTATCCTTCTCGGTTGTTGGGGATCGTTCAACAACCCCGACGTCTGCGACTACACCTACGAAAATATGGCCGATTGGGGCCGCGCCATGTACGTCACACCCGGTGTAGTTGTCGATGGGCAGTTGGTGACCACGAGCCTGGTCGACATCAACCTGAACATCCGCATCCTTCTCGGCAGCTCCTACTACGACGACTGGCAGAACGCGGAGACGTTTGTGAAGAAGGATCCGCTGGGAAATCCTGTTGACCAGCGTCATCCCTGGAACCAGAGCACCTTCCCCAAGCCGCAGAAGCGCGACTTCAAGGAGAAGTACACCTGGGTCATGTCTCCGCGCTGGTACGACCAGCGCACCGGCGACTATCTTGCGCTCGACACCGGCGGCGGCCCCATTGCTCGCTTCTGGGCCACAGCGCTGGCCGGCATTGTTGACATCGGCTACATCAAGGCCACCGGCCACAGCGTCAAGATCTACCTGCCCAAGACCGCTTCTCTCCCCGATGTTGAATTCGAGTGGAAGATTCCCAAGTGGAGCAATGCGATCGAGCGCGATCGGGCACGCACCTACTTTCAGGCCTACGCAGCCGCGGCTGCGCTGCACTTCGCCGAGCTGGCGCTGGCTGAACTGCATGCCGGCCGCACCCGGACCTGGAACGATTTCAAAGTTCCTGAAGAAGCCATCGGCTGCGGATTCCACGAAGCGGTGCGCGGCGTGCTCTCGCATCACGTGGTCATCAAGAACCACAAAATCGCCAACTACCATCCCTATCCGCCAACCCCGTGGAATGCCAATCCGCGCGACAGCTATGGAACTCCTGGCCCATACGAGGACGCGGTGCAGAACACGCCAATCTTCGAAGAGAACGGTCCTGAGAATTTCAAAGGTATTGACATCATGCGCGCGGTCAGGAGCTTCGATCCATGCCTGCCGTGCGGCGTGCACATGTATCTCGGCAACGGCAAGGTGCTTGAGACGCATCACTCGCCTATGTTTGGGCAGATGTAATTTCGCTTAGCTTCGCAAGTCCGCTCCCAGGCATGCGAAGATTCGCGGTCGTGGTCCGGAGTCTCGAAAACTGTCGTCACCAAAGGAGCGGCGTGGTCAAAAGCGAAGCGTTCAAGGAGAAGATACAACAGCTCGGCATCCTGGTCGGCGACCTTGAGTCGGCGTCAGGTGACCGCGGCAATGGACCTGCGCGCGAACTTGTCCAACTTCTCATGGAGGTGCACGGCACAGCCATCGAGCGCCTGTTGGAGATTGTTTTCGAAAGCGGTCCGGGTGGCGAAGCAATCCTTTCAAAAGCCTGCAACGATCCCATGGTCCGGCAACTTTTGCTGCTCTATTCACTGCATCCCGAAGACGTCGAGACCCGCGTACTGAGGGCGCTGGATGAAGCCGCACCACGGCTGCGCAAGCACAACAGCGAAGTCGAGGTCGTTAGCATTCATGAAGGTGCGATTCAGCTCAAGATCAATATCACCGGGCATGCCTGCGGATCGACCGCCAAGACTGTGAAGGCGCTGGTAGAGGAGTACATCTATGACCTGGCGCCGGACTTGGTCTCATTGCAAATTCTCGGCCCGGATGACGAGACGTCTTCAGGCTTCGTTTCTCTCGATAGCCTGCTCAAGCATTCCGTATCGCCTGCGCAGGTCCTTGCTGAGAGTGCCGTAGAAGTGGTTGGTGCCGATTGATCCGTTTGATACGAGCTTCGTGGTTGACGGAGAATTGCTGATCATGTCTTCGGTTTCGCCGCAATTGGATCATTCGTTCGCCACCCTGCGCAGGTTTGCCCGGCCGCGCCTCCGTGCCGAGCGTTGCGAATTGTGCAGCGCGGTTCTGGCTCATGAACATCCTCACCTTTTGGAGCTCGCATCGCGGCAAATCATCTGCGCATGCGACGCCTGTTCTACGCTCTTCGATGGAATGGCGGGGGCGCGATACAGACGAGTTTCCAGACGAACTTGGCTCCTTGATGACTTTCAAATGTCCGATGGAGATTGGGAGTCTTTGCTCATCCCCATCAACATGGCCTTCTTCTTCTATTCCAGCGTCCATAGCCGCATGGTCACGCTTTATCCAAGCCCTGCGGGGGCAATCGAATCGCTGCTCCCGCTTGATGCCTGGACTGACATCGTCGGCAATAATCCGGTCCTAAACCAATTGGAGCCGGACATTGAGGCGCTGCTGGTAAACCGCGTAGGCCACGCGCGCGAAGCGGCGCCCGCCGAGTATTTCTTTGCTCCAATCGACGATTGCTACCGGCTTGTTGGTCTGATTCGCACTCACTGGAAGGGCCTCTCCGGCGGCAACGAGGTCTGGAACGAAATCGCCGGATTTTTCAATGCATTGAGAGCCCGCGCGGAAATCATGACATGCACGAAGATGCTGAAGGACGAAGCCCATGCCTGACCTCAGTTTCAAGGTTGAAGAAGCTGTCGCTGTGCCCTTCGCGGCCGCGCCCACGCTTGCCTTCAGGCTTCGCATCGTGAATGCAATTCCGGGCGAGAGCATTCACACCGTTGCTCTCCGCTGCCAGGTTCAGATTGAAGCCACACGCCGCCGCTATTCCGCCGAGGAACAAAAGGGAATGCTCGATCTGTTTGGCGAGCCGGAGCGCTGGAGCCATACTCTGCGAAGCCTTCTCTGGACTCACGTCAGCGTGATTGTTCCGGCATTCGAGGACACCACGCTCACAGAGCTTCTTGTCCCCTGCACCTTCGACTTCAATGTCGCGGCCACCAAGTATTTCGCCGGTGTGACCGGAGGAGAGATTCCTCTGCGCCTGATGTTCAGCGGCACCGTCTTCTACGCCGGGGACGATGGCGCTCTTCAGGTGTCTCCCATTTCCTGGGAACAGGAAGCAGTGTTCAAGCTTCAGCAATCTGTCTGGCGCGAGATGATGGATTGCTATTACCCCAATTCCGCCTGGCTCAGTCTGCGCCGCGATGTATTCGAGCGCCTGTTTCAGTTCAAGACGCAGAATGGAATCCCTACCTGGGAGCAGGCCCTCGATCAAATACTGGACAAGATATTGCCGGTTGAGGAGACAGTGGGCTCATGAATCTCGAGAGTGTGGAGAAGATCGCCGAAGCAGTGCTCTACGAGGGCTACATGCTGTATCCCTATCGCGCCTCAGCGGTCAAGAATCAGCAGCGCTGGAATTTTGGCGTGCTCTACCCGCGGGCTTACAGCGAGCAACAGAGTGGTCCTGATGCGTGGGCGATGCAGACCGAGTGCCTGCTGGGAGCCGATCTTTCCACGCGGCTCAACATCGAGATCAGGTTCCTGCAGATCGTGAATCGCTCGATCGGAAAACTGCTCCATCCCGCGAGCAATCTCCCCGCAAGCGGTGAACCCGAGTTCGAGTTAGTTGACAAGCTGACTCTCGGCGGCCGCACATATACATCGTGGCAGGAAGCGATGGAGCGCGCGGTGAACCTGCCGCCCCTCAACCCGGCGGCCTTTTCGCTCCTGCGGCAATCGTTCTTCGAGTTTCGCTCGCAGCGGGAGTTTGAGCCCATCACCAACCCCGACGGAATCATCGAAGGCGTAATCATTCGCCAGTGGGAGAACCTTTCAGGTTCGATTGAAGTCGTCTTAAAAAAATGCAGAGAAGGTTTGTCCAAAGCCACGATTCGTCTTCGCAATCAAACTGCGTGTGAATCCCCGCAAGCTGAGTCACGTGCCGATGCTCTTACCCGTTCCTTCATCTCCGCGCACACCATTCTCGTCGCTGAGGGCGGTGAGTTTGTCTCTCTTCTGGACCCGCCGCAAGACCTTGAGGAGTTTGTTGCGGAATGCGTGAACATTGGAACGTGGCCGGTGCTGGTTGGAGAAGCCGGAGCCCGCGACGCAATGCTTTCATCGCCCATCATTCTCTATGACTATCCCCAAATTGCCCCGGAAAGTCCGGGCAGCTTGTTTGATGGCACTGAAATCGACGAAATTCTCTCCCTGCGCATTCTCACCATGACGGATGCCGAAAAGCAGGAGATGCGGCAATCGGATGGGCGTGCTCGAGAGATGCTTGAGCGAACAGAAAACATGCCGCCAGAGCAATTCATGAAACTCCACGGTGTGTTGCGCGGCCTGCGGCCCGTGGCAGAGGAGGCGCAATGAACGAATGGGAGTGGCAGTTGCTCGAAGACAAAACGCAAGTCGATCACGTCCTCATCTCCGGCTTGGAAGTCAGGACCGGGAATCGAGTGCGCCTTTCTCCCCGTAAGGGCGGCGACATTCTGGACATCGCGCTGCGCGGCCAGGTGGCAACCATCGAAAGCATCGAGCAGGATTACGAGGGGCAGTCGCATGTCTGCGTGGTTCTCGACGATGACCCTGGACGCGATTTGGGCATGATGCGCCAGCCCGGACATCGATTCTTCTTCGATGCGACGGAGATCGAGCCCCTGCCGGCGTGGGAACAGCATCCACGCAACGCGACCGAAAAGCCGAGCATTCTTGTCGCAGGAATAGGAAACATTTTTCTTGGCGATGATGGCTTTGGTGTCGAGGCGGCGCAGAGACTCGCCCAGCGCACCCTGCCGAAGGCCGTTCGCGTAGTCGATTTCGGCTTGCGCGGATTCGACCTGGCCTATGCGCTGCAGGACGGATATGAAACCACGATCCTCGTCGATGCCTTCCCCCATGGCGAGCCGCCGGGCACGGTCTATGTGGTTGAGCCGGATATGAGCGATCCATCCTTCGGCGTAACCCAGGGAACGTTTGTTGAACCGCACGCCATGAATCCCATGAACGTGCTTCGCATGGCAGTTGCCATGCGCGCTCCCTTGAAACGCGTTTTGCTGGTGGGCTGTGAACCGGCCACTTTTGGCGGCGACGAAGGAACCATGGGACTGAGTAGTCGCGCGGAGGCCGCACTCGATGAGGCCATAAACGTCATCACGAATCTTGTCGACAAAATCCTCAATGAGGCTCAACCCAACACAACAAACTGATGCTTCAAAACCGAAAGGAGATCGATCGTGGCTATGGAATTGGTGGGCAACAATACGAATGACATCGGGAGCGACAAGAGCACGCTTTATCTGCTGGGAGGCGTGGCAATGGTTGTCTTCGGCGCTGGGCTGATAATTTCCAATCCCTTCATCCGCCGTTACCTGGCCAAGCTTGGTGTTGGCGATCTGGCCAGTGCCGCAATGCCCGACATTGAGCGGTACCTCAAGCTGCGAGCCATGTAAGAGCCTGGCGTGGCCCGAGTCCGGGCAGCGGCGAAGAGCAACCCAAGAGCCGCCGCTGCATGAAAGAGGAATGCATGACTGAAGTTGCAACCTCCGCCGCAGACGCGGCTGAGACGACGATGGATCGTTTCGTCATCGACACCCGGGCAAGCAGGTTCACGGTACGTGCCTTCGCGACGGGCATTCTTTCCGCCATGGGCCACAGTCCTACGATCGGCATTCGTACCTTCAGCGGAGAAATGAAGTTCCATCCTGAGCAACTCAGGGCAAGCGCAATGCAACTTGTAATCAATTCCTCCTCGCTTGGCGTACAGGATGACATCAGCGACAAGGATCGTCGTGAGATGGAACGCATGATGAACGAGGAAGTTCTGGAGACGGGCAAGTTTCCTGAAATCCGCTATGTGGCTTCGGGCATTTCCGTCGCAAAGATGGGGGATGCGCTGTTTTCGGCCAAGCTCGACGGCAGCTTGACTCTTCATGGTGTCACGCGCAGGGAATCAATCACCACTCGCGTAGCATTGGTGGGCGCCATGCTTCGCGCATCCGGCGAGTTTTCACTGAACCAATCCAACTACGGCATCAAGCCGGTGTCCGTAGCCGGAGGCGCACTAAAGCTCAAAGACGAGTTGAAGTTTTCCTTTGAAATCGTGGCCCGCAAACAGGAATGAAAGTCCCTTGGGACCCACCTGACATGTACTCTAGAGAAACCCCATATTAAGTTCTGCGAAGCAGGCCGGCAATCGCCCTGCCGGCATCGAGCCATCCGGCACACCCAGTTCCGTCAGACTACTCCGGCAACAGCTTGCCATCGACCGCGAAATCGGCAGCTGCGTCGATTGGAGTGTCTACCCCCTCGACACCCAAGCATCAACCATTTGAGTCCGACCAAATGAGGTGAACCTGCTGCTTTCACAGCTGTCAAAAGCTAAGTTAGCTCGTGGTCTCTAAGGAGCTGCGGAGGTGAACTGGTGGAATTGATCACGATAAATGTTTGGACTCAGCTTGACTCTGTTACGGAAATGGTGCCGAAGTGCTGCAGCTCACTCAAACTTCCTTTTGGCGTTATGGTGATTCCGCCTGTTGCGCGAACAGCACGGTTTTCCAATCCGCAAACCGAGAAGGAATACCAACTGTCGAGTTCTGGACGTGGTAGCCCAAACATCTCGACTACGATCCCAAACTCAAACGCGCACAGGCCGTCATAAGCCAACGCGACTACTCGGTGCTGTGCGGCGGAAGCTCTCTTTGTGGTCTCAGCGATTGGCACATATTTGACGATAATCGTCTTTTAGGCCACTGGTAAGCATGACTTCCCGTGTTTGACACTTGAATGACAGGAGGTCTACTCAAGTTAATCCTCCCGATCGGCGGAATCGACGGGTCAGGTGCCAATTTCGTTCGAACGCAAGTTTGAGTTTTCGTTTCCCGTGGAATGATTCGTCGGCTGATTATGCTTGTCAACAAAACGGGGTTCTCAGGTGGAGCTCAGATCGTTTTCGAAGGGTATTATTCCAGCCGCCTACGGGCCGTCTGCCTCCGTCACTTACCTGTTGCTTTCCCAAAGGAAGTGTGGCACTCTACCTGTGGGAAACCAAAAGGGCGAAGCGATGAAACAAAAAACAGATGTACTGCAGGGCACGCTGGGGCTGATGGTGCTGAAGACACTGGATGTGCTGGGGACGCTCCATGGCTACGGGATCGCGCGGCGGATCGAGCAGATCAGCGGCGATTTGCTCGCCGTGAACCAAGGCACTTTGTATCCCGTCCTGCTGAAGCTGGAGCAGGAGGGCGCAATTTCGTCCGAGTGGGGCGCCTCGGAAAACAACCGCCGGGCGCGCTTCTATCGCCTGACACGGTCGGGACGAAAGCTGCTCGAGACCGAGACCCGGGACTGGGACCAAACCGCGGCGATCATCGCACGATTCTTCGAGGTGAAGGCGGAGGATTTGACATGAGATTTCTGAGAAGGTTTCTGGCGCGGCTGAAGAACTTTGCCACCTGGCGGCAAGACGATCAACGGCTGCGGGAAGAGATGGAGGAGCATCTGGCGCAGCAGACGGAGGAGAATCTCCGCGCCGGCATGGAGCCGGCGGAGGCGCGCCGCCAGGCGGTGCTGAAGTTTGGCGCGATGCAGGCCGTAAGGGAAAACTACCACGCGGAACAGGGGCTGCCGTTGATGGAGAATCTGCTGCAAGACACGCGCTACGCGCTGCGCATGCTGGTGAAATCGCCGGGCTTCGCGTCGATTGCGATTCTGACGATGGCTCTGGGCATTGGAGCAACGACGGCGATCTTCAGCGTGGTGGATGCCACACTGCTGCATCCGTTGTCGTATCCGCATCCGGAGGAACTGGTGCGGATCGAAGTGGATCAACCTGGCGTAGGCGCGCAGAACGTCTCCATGTCGCAGCCGGAGTGGAAAGATCTGGAACGCTCCGGAATCTTCGAGTTTGTGGCACCGATTGTTAGCGGATCGACGAATCTGACGGGTACGGCCCAGCCGGTGCGCATTGCCTACGAAGGCGTGGGGCCAAGCTATCTGGCCCTGCTGGGGGTCAAGCCGGAACTGGGCCGCTGGTTCGATCCCCACGATCAAACGCCCGGCTTTACGCTGGAGGTGGTCATCACTGACGGTATGTGGAAACGGGTCTTCGGAGCCGACCCTCGGATTGTGGGCAAGAATCTGCGCCTCGACAACGACCTCTTTCACGTCATAGGCGTAATGCCGCCCGGCTTTCACGATCCCGGACGAACCGCGGAGGAAAGGAAAACCGAGATTTGGGCAGCTGTGGGCTTTGTCAGGGACCCGGCCCAGCCTCCGACGCGCGGCACGCGGAGCATTCCGCAGGCCATTGCGCGTGTAAAGCCCGGACTCTCGATTGCCGTAGCGCAGAGCCAAATGGATGCACTGGTTGCATCTTTGCAGAAACAGTTCCCGGCAGATTATCCGGCGGTGAGCGGATGGAAGGTGCGGCTGGTTCCGCTGAAGGAGAGCCTGGTCGGCAATGTTCGCCAGCCGCTGATGCTGCTGCTGGGCGCGGTAGGACTGGTGCTGCTGATCGGCTGTGTCAATGTCGCGAATCTCGTCCTGGCGCGCGCCAGCGCCAGAGGACGCGAGATCGCAGTTCGCCAGGCACTGGGAGCGGCAAAATCGCGCCTGGTGCAGCAACTGCTGACCGAGAGCCTTCTGCTCTCGCTGCTGGGCGGCTTGGCGGGCATAGCCATTCTGCTCGCCACCAAGGGGCTATTGCTGCGCATGGTGCCAGACAGCCTGCCGCGGCTCAGCGACATCTCAATTAACTGGAGCGTCTTGCTCTTCGCTCTCGCCGCTTCTGTGGTTGCCGGCGTTATCTTCGGCCTGGCTCCCGCTTTGCAGGCCAGCCGGCTGGACTTGGCGCATACGCTCAAGGCTGAGGGGCGCGGCGCCACTGGCTCCGGGGAACAAGCCAGAACGCGCCGCGTACTGGTAGTCACCGAGTTTGCGCTCTCACTGGTGCTGATGATTGCGGCCGGCCTTCTGCTGCGCAGCTTCTGGGACCTGTTCAACGTGCCGCTGGGATTCGATCCGCAGAATACGATGGCCGTTCGCACCTGGCTGCCCAATCCCAACGATGCAAAGACCGATATCTATGGATCCGCTGCTCAGGAGGCGCAGTTTGTGCGCGAAATACTAAGCCAGGGCAAGACCCTGCCGGGAGTGAATGAAGTAGCTGTGGGAACCCGGGAATCGATTCCATTGAATCACGTTCGATGGCCTGTCCCGCTGATTCTGGAAGGACGCGAGATTCGCGGCAATCAGCCTCCTTTGATTGAAGCCACATCCGCTACGCCGGTGTATTTTCACTTGTTGGGAATTCCGCTGCTGCGCGGCCGTTTGTTCAGCGACCAGGACAACGAGTATGCGCCTCTGGTCGCGGTAGTCAATGACGCATTTGCACGCGCTTACTGGCCGGACGGAGATCCCCTTGGCAAACGCGTCAAGGCGGGCCGGAAAGGCGCTTCCTGGATCACGGTGGTGGGTGTGGTTGCGAATGCCCGCACCGAATCGCTGGAGGACGCCAACGTCCCCAAGATTTACAAGTGCTTGTTTCAGCAGTCCGATCAAGATACGAATTCCCATAAAGAGCTGGTGATGTTCCTGCGCGGGCGGCTGGACCCGGCTCGAATTCCAGATGAAGCGCGCGTGGCGGTGCAGTCCATCGACCCGGAACTGCCTGTCTTCGGAGCGGCGACGCTCACTGACGTGGTCTCCGGGTCTCTCTCTCAGAGGCGATTCTCGATGGAGATGGTGCTCTTGTTCGCATTGACGGCGCTGCTGCTTGCGGGACTTGGAATCTATGGGACAATTTCGTATCTGGTAAGCGAGCGCACCCACGAGATTGGCATTCGCCTCGCGCTCGGGGCGAAAAGGAGCGAGATCATGCGGATGATTCTGCGCAAGGGACTGAGGATGGCGATTGCGGGTACCGCGCTGGGGCTAGTGGGCGCATTGATTGTGTCGCACTTGATGGCAGGGTTGCTCTACGGCGTGTCGCCCACCGACCCTCCGACGTTTATTGGGGTCACGCTGGTGCTCACAGCGGTGGCGCTCGCAGCTAGTTATATTCCGGCGATGCGAGCAATGCGAGTCAACCCTCTGGTGGCACTGCGCTATGAATAGCCTCTATTGGTTATGCTCTCCGGGTCCCGCTGTGGCGGCCTGCTGCCGAATCCCGGACGGTCTCGCTTCTGCTCTTGCTTGCGGTCGCGCTTCTGCCCGGCTGCCTTCAGGCTCTGTGGGCAGCGAAGGTCAACCGGATGATTGCACTTCGGGAAACATGAACTCGGCCGGCATCGATTCAATGCTCTTGCTATGGAAAAGGGAGGAACCATGACACTCAACCGCTGGAAAGCTAAACTCTGGAAATTTAACGGATGGTCTGTTTGCGGCATCGCCCTGGTTGCCTTTGCCGCTGGATCGCTCACTACTGCCCGCTGGATGCACGTGAATCGAGTGAGCGCCGCCAGCGATCGCGTCTTTGAGCTTCGCGTTTATCACGCCGTGCCGGATAAAGTGCCGGCACTGGAGTCTAAGTTTCGCGACACGTGGTCCAAGCTGCTCGCAAAACACGATCTGAAGGTTGTAGGTTACTGGGTGCCCGAGGGGGCGCCCGCCTGGGACAACACATTCGTCTACCTCGTGGCTCATTCCAGCCGGGAGGAAGCGAAAACGAACTGGGATGCCATGCGGGCCGACCCCGCTGTTCAAGAGGAGCTCAAAGCCGAGCAGGCCAACAAGCTGGTGGAGAAAATTGACTCGACTTACATGCGGCCGGCGGATTTCTCGCCGATGAAGTAGTCTCGCATTCGAATCGCAAACCTCGGAATTTCGCCTCGAACTCCCGGACCCGCCTTTCCAGTTCTCACTGCGCGGCGGCTTTTTCGCTGCCTTCGAGCAAGCTCTTGCAGGCCGGGGACGTTCGCCTGATCGCCAGAGGTACGCTCGGAGGGTAGCGATGATTTTGACCTCACCGACCAGTCTGACGCTGATCCCCGTTCGAATGCTCAATCCGAGGTCCTCTATGCCAGCCCATGCTTCCGCTATACCGACAATGACTGCGCGTTTCGACAATCGCCAATGTGAGGCAAACATGTACTTGCTCCAGCGTGCTTCGAAACGCCGGTCAATACGGGACAGATGGCCTCCGGCCCGATCCTGTTGAAGTCAAACGCAGCTCTCAATTCGGTCGCACCTGAGGAGTGGAAGGACAATGCCTGATCTTCCGTATGTTCATCTCGACGTTTTTACGGATCGACCCTTCACGGGCAACCAGTTGGCCGTGTTCCTCAACGCCGTGGGACTTGACGAACCGCGGATGCAGCGGATCGCGAATGAAATGGCCTTCCCCGAAACCACGTTCGTATTTCCTCCCGAGGTTTCCGGGACCGACGCGCGCGTTCGCATTTTCACACCATCCCAGGAGCTGCCGATGGCTGGAAGTCCGGCGGTCGGAACGACTTTTGCGCTCGCGGGAGCGGGACGACTGCGTGCGGGAGCCGATAAAACGGTGCTCGGCCTCGGTATCGGACCAACGACCGTGGGACTCGAATGGGGTCAGAACGGCTTGCGCTTTGCCTGGATGAAGCAACCGATTCCGACATTCGGGCCCATCGTCACCGATAGCGTTGCGGTTGCCGCAGCGCTAGGTATCCAGGCGCGCGACCTTGCGAGCGGAAACTTGCCGGTGCAAGTCATGTCGTCCGGACTCCCGTTTCTATACGTTGCGCTAAACTCGCGCGCGGCGGTCGATGCGGCAGCGGTCGATCGCGCGAAGCTGTGCGCGTTACTCCGGGCGCTGGATCTCGAAGAGCTTCCCGTTTTTATATTCTCGCCGGAGCCGGCCGACGATGGCGCCACGGTCTACAGTCGAATGTTCGGACCCGTCTTAGGCATCCCGGAGGATCCGGGCACCGGCAGCGCGTGCGGACCGCTGGGCGCATATCTGCTGAAGTACAACGCTGTATCGGCCAAGACTGAGTCGCGGCTCGTGAGCCTCCAAGGCGTCCGCATGGGCCGCCCAAGTCGTATTCACATTGCGCTCTCCAGCAGTGCTGGAGTTCTCGAAGAGGTTCAGGTCGGCGGCGAGGCGGTGGTCGTCGGCGAGGGAACGATCCGCGCATAGCCGGCTGCTTGCTTTATGCCGTACCGGTGATCGCCTTTGTGGTGCTCGCGCTGGGTGGTCTCAGAAATTGGCACATGCTTGACGGTAATCATCTTTTGGGCCACTGGCAAGCATGATTGCCCGTGTTTGACACTTGAATGACAGGAGGTCTACTCAAATTAATCCTCCCGATCGGCGAAATGGATGAGTCAGGTGTCAATCTGGTTCGAACACAACCGGAAATTGATCGAGTTCTTGTTCGAACACCTCCCCAAGGACTGCGTTCCGGCCAGCCCGCTGGACTCCGCACAGCGCGGGCCGTACGGTTGCTTCACCGCGCGGACCCCGGAGAAAACGGCCGAGCTTTATAAGAAGTTGCGAAAGGAAAATGTTGTCGTGAGCACGCGCGAGGGAAGGATTCGCGTCTCCCCTCATCTATTCAACTCGGAGCAGGACATCAACCGCCTCATCGGTGTTGTAACCGCCTGAATCGGGCGCGGGATTTGTCACAGGCGAGAAGTGACCGGGCACTGGACAATCTCGAATCCACAAGCAAGCGTGTGCTGGACGCAGCAAAAGGCTTATTGGAGGTGCAATGGAACTTCAAACCCGTAAGGTCGGCCGCTGAACCTAATTATCCAAAACAATGAGATGAAATAACAATGACAACAGTATATGAACGCCTGAAAGCTCTGCAGATCACTTTGCCTGATGTCCCGCCCCCCGTAGTGGAGGGTTACGTTGCCGCATTCGTTCCGTTTGTGCGCACCGGGAATCTTGTTTATTTGTCGGGACGTCTGGCAAAAAAGGATGGCAAGCCTTGGTCCGGCAAAGTTGGAGAGCACATTACCACACTTGAGGGTAAACAAGCCGCACGCGACATTGCCATAGAATTGCTCGCGACACTACAAGCCGCCCTCGGGGACCTGGACCAAATAAAACAGATCGTGAGGCTGCTGGTGATGGTGAATAGCACGCCGAACTTTACGGAGCCGCACGTGGTTGCCAATGGCGCGTCCGAACTTTTCCTGGATATCTTTGGCGAGCGTGGAGCGCATGCGCGCACGACGTTTGGCGGGGCGGAAATTTCATCTGGGGCGTGTGTCGAGATCGAACTCATTGCCGAGATCATCGACCGGGCAGACGCCCGAAAGGCACATGATGGAGACGATTCGATTCATTAATTCGGTGGTCCCGAGGTTTGGGGATACCCGCATGTTGGAGAGTGACCGTCGGGTTAGTAACACGAGTAGCCAGAAACTCAGACCTCGCAAAGGTGTGCGGTCCGGGTACCGAGAAGGCACATGCTTGCAAGGAGGTTTATGCGCAATGTCGTTTGTACCAGCAAGGCTCCCGGTGTCGGGCCTTACTCACAAGCTGTCGGGGGCGGTGGATTCATTTTCGTGAGCGGGTAGATCTGCCGTCGAAAGAAGGGTCGAAGTTTCCTGTTGCTTTCCAAAAGGGATAGTGTCATTATTCCTATTGGAAACCTAAAGGTGGGTCTCCCTATGAAGGAAAAGCCCGATGTTTTGCAAGGCACGCTTGCGCTGATGGTCCTCAAAACCCTCGATGTGCTGGACCCGCAGCAAGGCTACGGCATCACCCGACGCATTGAGCAGATCAGCGGAGATGTTCTGGCTGTCAACCAGGGCACCCTTTATCCCTTGCTGCTGAAGCTGGAGAATGAAGGCTCGATTGACTCGCAATGGGGTGCATCGGAAAACAACCGCCGCGCCCGCTTCTATCGCCTTACCACGGCCGGCCGCAAACAGTTGCAGACGGAGACCCGCGATTGGAAGCAGACCGCGGCTATCATCGCGCTTCTTTGAGGTCAAAGCCGAGGACCTGCCATGAGATTCCTGCGCCGATTCTTCATTCGTCTCTCGAACTTCACCACTGGAAAGCGTGCCGTTGAGCGTCTCCGCGAAGAGATGGCCGAGCATCTTGCCTTGCAGACTGAGGAGAATCTGCGTGCCGGCATGTCGTCCGCCGAGGCGCGGCGGCAGGCCATGCTCAAGCTTGGCGCGGCCGAGGCCATTCGCGAGCGCCACAACGCCGAGCAGGGTCTTCCGCTTGCTGAGAATTTTCTCCTCGATCTCCGCTACGCTTTTCGAATGCTGTACCGGTCTCCCGGATTTTCCCTGATTGCCATCGCCACCATAGCCCTCGGCGTCGGAGCCACCACCGCCATCTACAGCGTCATCGACGCTACACTGCTGCATCCTTTGCCCTACCCCCACCCCAGCGAACTGGTGCGAATTGAAGCTAACCTTCCCGGCGTGGGCGCGCACGACGTCGGCATCTCCATCCCTGAGTTGAGAGACCTTCAGAACTCGGGAATCTTCCAATATGTGTCCTTTTGCTTTTTCGGCACCGACACTCTTACCGGCAACGGCCAGCCCACGCGCATCGCCGGAGCGACGGTCTCACCGAGCTACTTCGCGGTGCTCGGCGTCGACGCGCAGTTTGGCCGCACCTTCGATCCGCACGACGCCTCACCCGGCTCCAACGACGAAGTTGTCATCAGCGATGGGCTCTGGAAGCGCGCATTTGGGGCCGACCCGCACATTCTTGGCAAGAGTATCCGCATTGATAACGATTTCTTTCATGTTGTCGGCGTCATGCCCGACAGCTTTCGCGACCAGGGCCAAACCAGCGAGCAGGTCAATACCGAATTGTGGGCGGCGGATGGATTTTCCGACGCCCACGCCCCGCCGCCGATGCGCGGCACGCGTCTGGTCTACGAGACCATCGCGCGTCTTCAGCCCAGTCTTTCACCTGAGGCCGGGCAGGTGCGCCTGGATGCCCTGGTTGCATCGTTGAAGAAGCAATATCCGGCGGATTATCCGTCGCAAGGCGCGTGGACTATCCACCTCACTCCCCTGGCCGAGACTCTTGTCGGCAAGGTTCGCCAATCGCTCATCCTGCTGTTCGGCGCGGTCGGCCTGGTCCTGCTAATCAGCTGCGTCAACGTCGCCAATCTGCTGCTTGCCCGCGCCAGCGCGCGAGGACGCGAGATGGCGGTTCGCCAGGCATTGGGAGCTGCAAGAATGCGCCTCATTCGTCAGCTCTTCACCGAGAGCTTGTTACTCTTCGTGCTTGGCGGCATCACGGGTTTCGCGGTTCTCTTCTGCGCCCGGGAATTCCTGCTGCAATTTGTTCCCGAAAGCCTGCCGCGCCTCAATGACATATCTATCAGCTGGGGCGTGCTGGCGTTTGCCATCGTCGTCTCCGTCGCCGCCGGAACCATCTTCGGCCTTGCCCCCGCGTGGCTCACAAGCCGCCTTAATTTGACGGCGACGCTCCGGCAGGAAGGTCGTGGCTCTAACGGTTCCCGGCGGCGCTCGGGCTTGCGCCACGTCCTGGTGATTGGTGAATTAGCACTTTCCCTGGTGCTGATGGTCGCCGCCGGCCTTCTGCTGCGTAGCTTCTGGGACTTGTTCCAGGTGCAACTCGGCTTCAATCCCACTCGAGTCATGGCAATCGAGACCTCACTGCCGAATCCTAACGATCCCAACACCGACATTTACCGCACCGCCACGCAGGAAGCCGTGTTTCTGCGGGAAGCTCTCCGTCGAATCCGGACGATTCCGGGCGTGGAAGAAACCGCCGTCAGTGATCGGGCGGCCATTCCCCTTGGCCATGGCCAGAACGATCGCAGAATAATTCCATTGCTTCGCGAAGGCCCGGAAGTGCAAAGCAGCCAGCCTCCGCTGATCGATACATCGATCGTCTCACCGGAATATTTCCACGTGCTCGACATGACTCTCTTGCGTGGACGCCTCTTCGCCGACCAGGATGTTGAAGCTACGTCCTTGGTCGCAGTCATCAACCAGGCCGCGGCCCGCATATACTGGCCCGGCAAAGATGGGAAGGGCGAGGATCCGGTCGGCAAGCGAGTCCGTATGTTGGGCCGTTTGGGCCGTGCCAGGCCGGACTGGACCACCATCGTCGGCGTCATTGCCGATGCACGCACAGAATCGCTTGCGGACGCCGGCATTCCGCAGATCTACCTCGACATCTACCAGCGCCCCGCCAAGTTTCTTGCGTTGTACCTGCGCGGACAAGTCGATCCCGCCGCCATCTCCGCGCAGGTGCGCACACAAGTCCAGGCCGTCGATGCGGAGCTTCCCGTCTTCCACGCGGAGACCTTGAACGACGTTCTCTCCTCTTCGCTTTCCGTGCGGCGGTTCTCCATGGAAATGGTGGCGCTGTTTGCCGCAACTGCCCTGCTGCTCGCGGGCCTGGGAATCTACGGAACCATCTCCTTCCTGGTCAACGAGCAATCGCGCGAGATCGCCATTCGCCTCGCGCTGGGCGCGCAAAGGCGCGATATCCTCAAGATGGTTTTACGCCAGGGCCTCTCTCTGGCCGCCGCCGGCGCCGGCGTAGGCCTGGTTGGCGCGCTCATTGTTTCTCATCTCATGGCCGGCCTGCTTTACGGTGTCTCGCCCTACGATCTCTCCACCTTCGCCGGCGTAACCGCCGTGCTCACCGCCGTCGCCATCGCCGCCAGTTACATCCCCGCGCTGCGCGCCATGCGCCTCGACCCAATCACGACGCTCCACGCCGAATGACTTTTTGACGCTATCTCAATGCAATAAGAGCAAACCGGACAATTGGAGTACGTATATCCTCGCCCTGCACGCATACGTTGATGCTCAGTTCGAGAGCCTAGCTCCCTTCCCATCAAGCGCCACCGCCATTCTTGCGACTCCACGCTGGATTGTCCGCTTGTCGAACGCGGCGAGCCCGAAAAGCAATCCCGGCGGAATCAATCCAACCGCGTACCACGAGAGCCGCGGCACATCCAATCCGGCAAGCCTCAGTCGATCACTGCAGGCTCGATCATTGAAGTTGCAGGGAAGCAAGGCCAAGAGCGTAGTCGGCGAATGTTGCAGACCGGTATAGAATGCAGAGGTCGGTGAAGGCGAGAGGATCCAAAAAGTCGGTATCAGGGAAATGTTGTTCCCTAACACCCGGGTGATAATTCCCTCTTCGGTGGGGCGTTTGAATGGGAGATCGAAAGAGAGAAACATATTATATTCAGCAATATAGTGGAGGACGTCGACGCGAGTTTGCGGCGTCATAACAGATTCCCGGGGCATCCATTTCGCCTGATCTCTGTGCGATCAGAACGTCCGGAGTGCGCGCGACGACCCGAGGTACAAACTTACTCAACTGGACTGAACCTGATTCCAGAACCCGCACCTCTGCTCCGTAGCCGATTTCAGCAGTGCCCAACTCTGGTAGTTCAGGCATAGCTCCTCCATGCACGCACGGGCTTGGGACCGTGCTGCCGCATTGACGCCAGCAGACTATGCAGACGCCCCTCTGCGCTAGAGTAAGATACCAGCAGGCAGCGGATCGAGCTTCTGCTCCTTGTAGAACTGGGTCCGCTCTTCGTTGAAGGCCTGGTAGTCGCGCTCGATGTCGCGGAGATAGCAAGTCGTACGGACAAT
>JBKQNU010000177.1:0-61215 GCA_052145815.1 Occallatibacter sp. | reverse complement strand
TCTATGAGGGCGACCAAAAGGGCGAGACGGCAGGATCGGCGTTGGTCGAGCGTTTGGCCGGAGAGGCGCGGCGCGAGGCGCGTAACATGGGCTGCGACACGCTGATTGTGGACACCGCCGGAAGGCTGCACATTGACGAAGAGCTGATGACGGAGATGGAGCGGCTGAAGAAGCTGCTCAACCCCAGCGAGATTCTCTTTATCGCCGACGCCATGACCGGCCAGGATGCGGTCAACTCGGCGGCGGAGTTTCATCAGCGGCTCAGCCTGACTGGCGTGGTGCTCACGAAGATGGACGGCGACGCACGGGGCGGCGCGGCCTTGTCCATTCGCCATGTGACCGGCCAGCCAATCAAGTTCATCGGCGTGGGCGAGAAGCCCGAGGCCTTTGAGCCGTTTCATCCGGATCGCATCGTGGGCCGCATCCTGGGAATGGGCGACATGATGTCGCTGATTGAGAAGGCCGAATCAACGCTGGACCGCAAAAAGAGCGAGGAATTTGCCAAGAAGGCGCTACTCGGCGACGGCTTTACGCTGGAGGATTTTCGCGACCAGCTAAGGCAGATCAAGAAGATGGGATCGATGGAATCCATTCTCAAGATGCTGCCTTCGGTGGGGCCGTTCGCGGGCTTGCAGCAGGCTTCAAAGCAGGTGGATGAAAAACAATTTGTGCGGCTTGAAGCGATTATCAATTCAATGACGCCGATCGAGCGCCGCAATCACGAGATCATCTCCGGCTCGCGGCGCAAGCGCATTGCCGCGGGCTCAGGCACCACGGTCCAGGATGTGAACCAATTGCTGCGCCAGTATGCGCAAATGGCCAAGATGTTCAAGCAGATGGGCAAGGGCGGCCTGGCCAGAAACATGATGCGCGGCGGGCTGGGCGCGATGGGCATGGGCGGTAAACAGCGGTTTGGGCGGTAAGACTTCTGACGGCTTCAAGCCGTCTCATCAATAATTGAGTACACGCATGACCACCACTACTTTGCAGGACCAACTCGACGAGATTACCGCTAACACACGGCAGTTGGTGCAGGCGGAGAGGCTGGCGGTTGGCGAACGGGCGGTTGCGGAACTGTTTGTGTCCGGCATTGAAGAGCGGGTTTTGCCGGTGGGCGCAATCGCTCCAGAGTTTGCGTTGAAGGATGCTAACGGGCGGCTGGTGCGGTCTGCGGATCTTTTGGCGCTCGGTCCCTTGGTGATCAAGTTCTTTCGTGGGCGGTGGTGCTCATATTGCGTGACGGAGCTCGAGGCTTGGCGGGACCTGTATGGGACGCTGCGCGAACGCGAGGGCCTGATGGTGGCGATCGGACCGCAGACAGAACGGCAGAGCGACTTCATGGCCGGGCAGCATGGCCTTCCCTTCCCCGTTCTGCACGATCCGGGAAATGCGCTGGCAGAAAGGTTTGGGCTGGTCTACACCGTGCCGGAGTATCACCGGACTTATTATCTTTCCATCTTGGTCAACATTCCATTTGTGAATGGCGAGAAGAGCTGGACGCTGCCGATTCCGGCAACTTACGTGATTGGGCGGGACAGGAGGGTGCTGTTCGCCGAGGCTCATGCGGATTTCCGGGTGCGACCCGAGCCGGAAGAGGCGCTCGCGGCGGCGTTTGCGCATCACGGGCGGTAGGTGGCGGCATTGACGCGCTCCAAAATCGAAAGTCAACCGCAAATCCTTCGACAACGCTGTGCATAGCTCAGGATGACAAAGGTGAGGCTTCTTGGAAAGCTAATGCATTCGCTCAGAAAGTTTACTTTGAGTTTCTTCGAGAGTAACTCCGCGGAGCAGAAATATCTTGCTGCGGGATAACTCACCTGTAACTATATCTATCTTATTCCTTGGGATTGCGAATAACTCGGCGAGAAAGATGATTAATGCGGAGTTAGCGCGGCCTTCTATGGGCGGGGATTGGACTGCGATTTTCAATTGAGCTGACGGGCCTTCGCCATAAATGCCGGTAATGGCAGTCTTTCTTGCGCCGGGCTGGGCGCGGACGGCTAACGTAACTCCGGCTGTGGTGGCTCGCAGCATCAGGATGGGCCAGTCCAAGGTTGGCGTTTGCCGAAGAGTGCGGTACCGATGCGGATGCGCGTTGCGCCTTCTTCAATGGCTAAAGGGAAATCGCCGCTCATGCCCATGGACAGCACATCAAGCAAAAGGCCGGGATGGGTCGAGGACCACTTGTCTCGCCATTGACGGAGGCTGCGGAAGCAGGCTCGGGTTACGTCATCTGCAACGCCCCAGGGAGCGATGGTCATCAGCCCTTGCGTGTGCAGGTGTTCGAGGTCGGGAAGGCGTTCGAGCAACTCCGAGGCTTCGTGCGACTCAGGGTCGAGGCCGGCTTTGGTTTCTTCTGGGCTGAGCTTGACTTCGATAAGGATTGGCAGGCGCTTGCCTGACTTGGCAGCGGCTTCATTCAGGCGCTCCGCAAGCTTGAGCGAGTCGACGGAATCGACTGCGTCGAATAACTCTGCCGCGCGAGCGGCTTTGTTGGATTGAAGATGGCCGATAAGATGAACGCGGATAGGAACATCCGCGGCCGCATTCATCCCGTCGCTTCGCATCGGAGTGAGCTCGGCAGCCTTGGCGGCAAATTCCTGCACGCGGTTTTCGCCGAATAGATGCAGGCCGAGGCTGGCGGCCTCCAAGATGGTGGAGGCGGGATAAGTTTTGGAGACGGCCATCAACTCTACATCGCCGCGGGAGCGGCCCTCTTTGCGGCAGGAGGCAGCGATGGCTTCTTCGAGCCGTTCAAGATTCTGCCGGAGCGCCGTCATTCTTTTCCTGCGCCGTTGCCCGCCGTCTTCGATCGTTCGATGCGCGAGCGCGCGCTTTCAAGGCGTCCGGTTGCGGGCAGGTGTTGCGCGGCGGCGCCGAGGCCAAAGCGCGGCAGGTTGGCATAGATGGATTCATACTGCCCCGGCGCAACGGTGTAAGTCTCATGCCAAATTCCCACGGAACCGTTGTTGCCGATGCGGCGGTTGAACTCTGCCCAGGCGGGAAGATGGGCCGCATCGCGGGCATGCGCGTAATCATGGAGCTGCTCAAATGTTCGCCAGTATTGCAAAACTCCGACACCGCGCCAGTAGACGAAGAACTGCGCATGCAGCAGGCCAAGCGAAGGGTCGCGCTTGAGCTCGGCGATCATGGGTGGCATTGCGGCGGCCACGCGCGTCCAACTGCGCAGGGCGAATATGCGGTTGACGCGCATGCCAATGAGGAAGACGACGAACGGCTCGTCAGATTGCGCCGCATACCGGCCGGGAAAGATCTGTGGCATCGCGGTTCTCCATTTTTGCAGGCTCTCAGTGGCCGTGCGCCTCGAGGTACTTCTCCGCTTCGAGGGCGGCCATGCAGCCCGAGCCTGCCGCCGTAATTGCCTGGCGATAGCGGCGATCCTGCACATCGCCACAGGCGTAGACGCCGGGAATCACCTGGCCCTTGTGCGTGGTGAGGACGTTGCCGGTGGTCCTGATGTAGCCGTCATCGTCGAGATCCATTTGCCCGGCAAACATTTTGGCGTTGGGCTCGTGGCCGATGCCAAGAAAGAGGCCGCTGATGGCAAGCTCTTCCTGCAAACCAGTCTTGACATCTTCGAGCAGCAGGCCGCGGACGTCTTTCTGTTCGACGCCCAGAACCTCTTTGACAATGGTGTTGGTGCGGAGCTCGATGTTGGGATGGGCCATTGCGCGTTCGAGCATGATTTTGGAAGCACGAAAGGCTTCGCGGCGATGGAGCAACGTGACCTTGGTTGCGAAGCGGGTGAGGAAGAGGGCTTCTTCCATCGCCGAATCCCCTCCGCCTACAACGGCGATGTCTTTGCCGCGGAAGAAAAATCCGTCGCATGTGGCGCAGCTTGAGACCCCGTGGCCGATGAGCGCCTGTTCGCTGGGCAAGCCAAGCCAACGCGCGCTGGCGCCGGAGGCAATGATCAACGTGCGGGTGTGGATTTCGCCGCCCGAGGTGTGCAGCTTGATGGGATGTGCGCCCAACTCGACCCTGGTCAGGTGGGCGAGCTGAAACGTGGCCCCAAAGCGCTCCGCCTGCTTCTTCATGTTGTCGATGAGTTCCGGGCCCTGGATCCCGTCCGGCCAGCCGGGAAAGTTTTCCACCAGCGTGGTGATGGAGAGCTGGCCGCCGGGCTCATGGCCTTCGAGCACCAGCGGGTTCAAGCCGGCTCGGCCGGTGTAGATGGCCGCCGTAAGCCCGGCGCAGCCGGAGCCCAGAATTACCGTGTCGCGGATTTCTGTCATGGGAAGTCTTCCTGCCTCGATTCTAGATGGTGCAATGGCTGGATTCCGGGCCGGCGCTACAGAGAGGTATCTATCGCTCGCCAGCACAGTCAAGTCCAGTCGCGTCGGCTTATGTCGCGCATGGCTCGATCCTTTCCCGGATTCGCCACCGCAGACCGGCACCACCGATATTTATGATGTTTGATATGGCCAATCTGACTCTAGTGTACGGACTCCGGCTCCTGCCTGAAGGCGAAGTGACTGAAATCGAGGACGCAACCCTGAAACTGGCAAACGGGCACCAGGCGCATGTGACCATGCACATGATTGAGGGGTCGCGGGAAGAGATTGAAGCCCAGTTGAAGCGAAGCCTGGATGCGTTTTTTGATTTCTATCCGGAGATCTGATTTTGGCTCGGCCGCCATGAACTTCGATTCCGTGAGGCGATCCCCGGCTCCAATGCACCTGTAATCGGCTGGCACGACCTGTATACAACTGTTCACAGCTTGGTCAACCGGCCTGACCGCAACTTATTGAAAAACAACGAGCGGCTCATTTGGCGGAGTGGCCCGTCGCTTGCATCCACCAATTGGAATCCTCCCTCTTGGCGGCCTGCCATTCGGTTTGACCGGCAGGCGGGAGGGCAAACGCAAGTTCCAGCCGACTTATTTGGGGGAGCGATGGCGGACCCGTTCATCGGGATCAAGACAATCGGAAGAGACAGGCGAGCGAGCGGCTCCGAGCGCAAATACTCGCTCATCTCTCCTGTTCTGGCAGGCCTGGCCCTGGCGCTTGTCATCGGAGTGCTCAGGCATAACCTCACCATCGACCCGCGCTTCAACGTAGTGTTGATCTTTCTTTCTGGTGCGGCCGCCGCGGTATTGGTCCTTCGCCTGCTTGTTCAGCGCGAACGCCGCGTGGCCCTGCAGCGGGTAGTCAGCGAGATTGTGGGCGAGAATGCCTCGCCGGAAGTCGCCGCCATGCGCATCCTTGAGGCGCTCTGTGTCTCCCAGGGCTGGGACGTGGCCCTGAAATGGGAAGTGAATGCGGAGGAGAACCGTTTGGAGTTCTGCTCGGGATGGTGCGCCCCGGGGCGGAAAACCGAAACCCTGATCCAGGACAGCACAGGCGTCACGCTTCCTCCCGGCAGCGGGATGATTGGCCGTGCATGGCAGGACGGTCGGCCGGTTTGGATCTCCGATCTTGCTTCGGAACCTATTCATCCCCATACGCAGGCAGCGCGGAAGCGCGGAATGGTCTCCGGCTGCGCAGTGCCCGTGCGCGTGGGCAACAGGGTGCTCGGGGTTTTGGAATTCTATTGCCACTTCAGCCTTCGTGAGAATCGCGAGACCATGGCGGCGGTGGAAACCGTAGCCGCTTCGCTGGGACAGATGCTGGCACGTAGCCACGAACGTGGCTGGGCTGAAAAGCTCTATCGCCAGCAGGAGATCCTGCTCAACTCAGTGGCCGACGGCATCTGCGGTCTGGATCGTAACGGGCTGGTCAGCTTCGCCAATCCCGCCGCGGCCGGCATGCTGGGCGCAGCGGCATCCAGCCTGCCGGGGCATCCGGTGCACGACCTGCTACACGGTTCCGCGCCCGAGGACAGCAAGTGCGGGGAGGATTGCGCCCTGCTGCGCGCCACCACGCGGCTGCAACTGATGGCCACGTCCGGGGAGGACACTGTTTACCGCGTCGACGGAAGTCCGTTCCGGGTGGACTACGCGATCACCCCGATTCTCGATCACGGCCGGCTTTCCGGCTCGGTTTTGAGCTTCCGCGACATCAGCCAGCGCTATGCCCTTGACCGCCTGAAAGATGAGTTCATCTCCACCGTCAGCCACGAGTTGCGGACTCCGCTTACCGCCATTCGCGGAGCCCTGGGGCTGCTCTCGCACGGTACCCTGGTCGAACTAAACGAGAAGGCCGCCAACCTGCTGCGCATCGCTCATTCCAACTCCGAGCGGCTGCTGCGGCTGATCAACGACATCCTGGATCTGGAGCGCATGCAGAGCGGGCGCGAGCGGCTGGTTTTCCGCAAGGTGCAGCTGGCCCAAATTGTGCGCCAGGCCATGGACTGCATTGCGCCGGTTGCCGACGCTGCCGGGGTTCGGATCATCCAGGACACCACCCAGGTGGAGATTGCCGCCGACGCCGACAGGCTCATCCAGGTGCTGACCAACCTGCTCTCAAACGCGGTCAAGTTCTCGCCGCGTAACTCCACGGTCTCGATCCTCATGCGGCCCGATTTGAACGGCGTGACGCTTTCCGTGGTCGATCCGGGGCGCGGCATCCCCGCCGACAAGCTGGAGACCATCTTCGGCCGGTTCCAGCAGGTTGACGCCTCCGACGCTCGCCAAAAGGGCGGAACGGGGCTTGGACTGGCTATTTGCCGCACCATCGTGCATCAGCACTCCGGCCGTATCTGGGCAGAGCGGAATCCCGTGCGCGGTTCCAGCTTTCGCGTGTTCCTGCCGTACAAGCCGGTTCCCATTGGAACGGCGGACGCGGCGCCCGAAATCGAAAGGGACGACAGCGCCCGTGTGCCCGACGCGATGACTGTCGAAGACCCGAGATTGCGCGCGCAAGTGATGCAGATCGAACTCGTCAAAGGCTGAGACGCTTCCTGATACTTAACGCCTCGTGAACGCATCCCATAGGGGAAGCGAGGTACGAGTTTTGACGGATGCGGCAGAACCAGGAACGCAAATCCCCGCCACACGCCCCCGCGTAGTGATTGTGGGTGGAGGGTTTGCAGGGATTCATGCGGCCAAGGGGCTGGCCAAATTGCCCGTGGACGTGACGCTAATCGACCGGCGCAACCACCACACCTTCCAGCCCCTGCTCTACCAGGTGGCGCTGGCCGTGCTTTCGCCGGCCGATATCGCTCAGCCCATCCGCACCATCTTCAGCCACCAGACCAATACCGAAGTTCTTATGGACGAGGTGACCGAGATCGATGTCTCGGGCCGCCAAATCACGCTGGGAAGCGGGGCTCATCTCCGATGGGATTACCTGGTGCTGGCCACGGGTGCGACCCATTCCTACTTTGCGCATCCTGAGTGGGCTCCGCTGGCTCCTGGGCTCAAGACGATTGAGGACGCGACCGAAATCCGGCGGCGGGTGCTGCTGGCTTTTGAGCTCGCCGAGCGGCAGATGTTGGAGCACGGCTGGCATCCGCCGCTGAATTTTGTGGTGATTGGCGGCGGCCCAACCGGGGTGGAACTGGCCGGGGCCATCAGCGACATTGCCCAGCTCTACATGAAGCACGACTTCAGGCAAATCGATCCGCGCAAGTCGCGGGTGTTGCTGCTGGAAGGGTCGCCGCGGGTGCTGGCGGCTTATCCGCCGGATTTGTCGTCCAAAGCAGAGGCCGCGCTGAAACGCCTCGGCGTGGAGGTAGAGACCCATTGCCAGGTGACCGGCGTGGGCCCGGGATGGGTCGAGGCAGGTGGCAAACGGATCGAGGCCGTGGTGACGCTCTGGGCGGCCGGCGTGCAGGCTTCTCCGCTGGGCAAGCTGCTGGGCGTCGAACTCGACAAGCGGGGATGCGTGTTGGTGGACAGCACGCTCAACCCCGCAGGGATGCCGAAAGTTTTTGCGCTGGGGGACATGGCCCACTTCGAGCAGGACGGGCGCCAGGTTCCCGGCGTGGCCCAGCCGGCCATGCAAATGGGCGACCACGTTGCCAGGATGATCGCCGCCGACCTGAGGGCCAAGCCGCGACCTGCCTTCCGCTACTTCGACAAGGGAGACATGGCAACAATCGGCCGCATGGACGCGGTTGCCGACGTGAAATGGCCTTTCAAGGCGCACATGAGCGGATTGCCCGCGTGGGTGACTTGGCTCACGGTGCACATTTTCTTCTTGATCGGGTTTCGCAACCGGATTTCGGTCTTTGCGGCGTGGGTTTGGACGTATTTTACGTTTACCCGCGGCGCGCGGCTGATCACTGGCGACCAGAGGTTGGTCGGTTGGCAGGACCAGATCGAGGCCGGACCAGGCGGCGAATTCCCCCGTGAGACTTAAGTTCTTTGTTTTGGAGGGGCGAAGCGGGTTTTTTTTGACCTAATCCTTTTCTTTTGCTTGGGTTGTGGCAAAAGTGGGGGAGGGGTGGGTAGTTTTGTCTCCGGCGGTACGGACCGGGCGAGCTTTGCGTAGTTGCAGGGATGTCGTCTTTCGTGCTCGAATGTCGGCGGCGCAGCAGGTTTCCATCGTTCATCCTTCACAAGCCCATTGTGCGCCACATGAAGATAATGATCTGCAAATGTGCCGAAAGATAATTTCCCGTGAGCCGCGGACGCTGGTTTGCCGATCATCTTCGATGATCGGTTCGAATCCGGGTGAGCCTTCGCCGGAACGCGTCGGGTAAACTGATAGAGCGATGCTCGACCTGGGATTTGTCCGGAACAACCTGGAACTTGTTGAAGAGAAACTGCGCGCCCGCGGAGCTGACCCGGCTGCGCTGCTGGGAGATTTTCGCGCGCTGGATTTGGCGCGGCGGGAAGCGATCACGGCAGCTGAGCAGGCCAAGGCAAGGCGGAACGAGCTTTCGCAGCAGGTAGGCGCACTCAAAAAGCAAGGACAGCACGAGCAGGCCGCCGCGGTGATGGACGAGACGCGGGCGCTGAAAGACCAACTGGATGAGCTGGATGAGACGGCGGCGCGGCTCGACGAGCAACTGCGACTGGCCATTGCCAGCGTGCCTAACCTTACCCGCAATGAGGTTCCTCAAGGAAAATCCGAAGCCGACAACGTCGTGGTGAAGACGCACCTGGCCGATGCGGCGCAGAGGACATGGGACTTTCCGCCGAAACCGCACTGGGAACTGGGCGAGGCGCTGGGGATTCTGGATCTGGAGCGGGCCGCCAAGGTTTCTGGAGCGCGATTCGCGGTGTACATGGGCGCAGGCGCGCGGCTGGAGCGAGCGCTAGCTAACTTCATGCTCGACTTTCATACGACGAAGCACGGATACACGGAAGTGCTGCCGCCGTTCATGGTGAATTCGAAGTCGTTGTTTGGGACAGGGCAGTTGCCCAAGTTTGCTGAGGACCTTTTCCGATGCTCGGATGCAGACGCAGAGGCGGTGGCGCGGGGCGAGTTCAAGGACAGCGACCACTGGCTTATTCCAACGGCCGAGGTGCCGGTTACGAACCTCTATCGCGACGAGATTCTCGAAGACGCCCGTCTCCCGATTGCGCTCACGGCCTACACGCCGTGCTTCCGCGCCGAGGCCGGAGCCGCTGGCAAAGACACGCGCGGGATCATTCGCCAGCACCAGTTTCAAAAAGTGGAGTTGGTGAAGTTTACCCGGCCTGAGGATTCCGACCGCGAGCACGAACGTCTGACGTGCGACGCGGAGGAGATTCTTGAAGCACTCGGGCTGCCCTACCGGCGCGTTCTTCTCTGCGCCGGAGATACTGGCTTCGCTTCCGCGAAGACCTTCGATCTTGAGGTGTGGCTGCCGGGGCAGCAGCTCTATCGCGAAATCTCCTCCTGCTCGAATTTTGAAGCGTTCCAGGCGCGGAGAGCGAATATCCGCTACCGGCCAGCTGTTCAGGAATCCAAAGATAAGGCCGGAAGCGGGAAGGCCAAGCCGGAATTTGTGCATACAATCAATGGCAGCGGGTTGGCGGTGGGACGGACGTGGCTGGCCATCGTCGAAAACTATCAGCAGGCCGATGGCTCGGTCGTTGTTCCGGAAGTACTGCGGGCCTATATGGGCGGCCTTGAGCGGATTGTGCCTGAGCCGCGGGGAGTAAAGGAAGTCTGATGTCATCTCCAAACCCGATTTTGCAGAATTCGTACCGCAGCCCGCAGCCGGCGCCACAACCGCCGGTTCCGCTGCTACCGCGGCCGCGCCGCACCGTGAAGCAGGTCTTGCTGAGCTACTTCTATTGGACCTACTCGCGAGGAAGTTTCCACTATGACGTGATGGTGACGGCGATTCTGCTGTTTATCTTTCTTACGCCGCACATTCCAGGATTCAGCTATGGCGACAAGCCCTCGATAGCAGCGGGACTCGTGCATCCCATCTCGATCGTCGGCGATGGCGAGCACGGAGTCATTATCACGGTGCGCGTTTCCGACGCCAACGTTCCTCTGGGAGCCACGGATGCAGTCGTCAAGAAGGCGCTGCGCAAGGCCATTGAGCCGGTGACCGGCGACGCCGTGTTCGTGGAGAAGTGGGAGACTGTCACCGACGCAGAGGGCAACCCGGCCTGGCGGGTTTGGGCGCACCGATAACTCAATTTCATTGCTTCTTAAAGCGCGTTCAAGCGTCGAATTAATTGAGGAAAATTATGCATTTAAAATCAAGACTTATCCTGGTTGGGGTATTCCTGTTCACCTTCCTTCCCGGCCGCGCCGCATGGGCTGCAACCCAGGACGATTTGAAGAACGTTCTCGACCGGCTGAACGTCTCCGCGGCCAACTTTCGTTCCGTCTCGGCCAACGTGGAATTCGACAACATCGAGACCGATCCCGTGCCCGAAACCGACGTCCAGAAGGGCGTAGTGTATTACAACCGCAAGAACAATTCCGTGCAAATGGGCGTGCACATGAGCGAGCACAACGGCAAGCCATCGGGCAAGGCATACACCTATGTGGGCGGCGTGTTCAAACTGTTCGAGCCGGGCGTGAACCAGGTGACCACGTTCGTGAAGGCCAGCAAGTGGGAGAGCTACATCGACCTCGGCTTCGGGGCCAGCGGCAATGATCTTCAGGCCAAGTGGGACATTAAATATCTAGGCTCGGAGCAGATGGGCGGCGTCAATACGGCAAAGCTTGAACTGACGCCGAAAGACCCCGATCTGCACAAGAATCTTTCCAAAGTGACGATCTGGGTAGATCCCGATCACGCTGTCAGCCTGAAGCAAGTGTTCAACTTCAACAACAGCACTTATGTTTGCACGTATTCCGACTTCAAGTTCAATCAGTCGCTGCCCGCCGATGCCTTCAAATTCAAGACCAACGGGCAAACGGTCTATCAGAACCAATAATCTTCGAACGGGAAAAACGCCGCGAGTTAGTTCGCTCCACGGGTCAGCCAGTTGGCAACTGCATTGAACGATGCAAGCGCCTACGCCACAGCTGATGGTGCGGTACGTTCCTCGACTTCGATCCTGCTGCCGACTTCGGCAGCGGCTTGCGCAAGCACGCGGTGGTGGATCGTGAACAGGGCCAGTTCAAGCCGGTCGCTCACTCCGGTCTTGTCGTAGATGGAGCGCAGGTAGTTCTTGATGACCTGCTCTGTGGTCTTGAGGCGGATGGCGATCTCGCGGTTCTTGCAACCCTGGACAATAAGAGCAACGATGCGCATTTCCTTGGGGGTAAGGCGGTCGCGGACGCGAGTTCCCACCATGTCTTCTTCCGGCTCCTGCGGCTGCAGCAGTTGCGGGGGCAGCCAGGTATCTCCTGCGGCCACGCGGCGCACGCATTCTACCAGCGACGTGCCGTTGACGCTGCGGAACACCACGCCACGGAAGCCCTGGTGCAGATAGTTGCCGGCGGTGTCGTTATTTTCTGCGATCACGATGCCGCGGCTTGAGGTGGTCTCAAGCAGCATGCGCAGGCGGGTGAAGTCGGGCCGCAGCGAGGCGGCAAACAAGACAATGGAGCCGGGGAAGGTGGTTATCGCATGATGCATCCGGTCCAGATCGGTGCATTGCGCAATGATCCGCATATCTTCGTCGGTGGCCAGCACCTTGGCTGTCCCTGCGCGAAAGATGGCCTGCGAATCGGCCAGGATAATCTTATTCATAAAGTCTGCCTCGTCTGCCTCAAATTCCCGGATCAACTAAAGTACTGCGGGCCCAAACCTGCCCGCCGGAACCGGGCAACTTGAGATCAGGCAATCGTTTCTGCCTCTGGTGGCACTATCGGCAACAAAGGAACGAGCCATGCAGGTGTCCGGATTCAGGACACTGAGAAATCTCTCCTGCCGAGCGGGCAGCTCACAAGAAACTTGAGCGCCTGTTTTTGCACCACCACGTACCATCGAACACACATTGCAAAAGGTTTAGACGCAACCTGATGCATTGTTGAAACAAGTCCAACGTAGGCGGACGTACGCGCCATGTCAATCACCATTTCGTTGCACAGACCTACACCAACGCCCAAATGAGCGCCCTGCTCTAAACTGAAAATATGGCCAGGCCGATCCTGCTTGCGGTGGATGACGACGTAAACGTGCTGGAGGCCGTGGTCCAGGACTTGCGCCGGCAGTACGGGTCCACGTACCGGGTGATGCGTGCGGCCAGCGGGCAAGCCGCACTGGACACGCTGGCGCAATTGAAGAGCCGTCAGGAACCAGTGGCGCTGATCTGCAGCGACCAGAGAATGCCGGGAATTACCGGCGTAGAGTTCCTGGAGCGCTCTCGGGAATTGTACCCTGATTCCAAGCGGGTGCTGCTGACCGCTTATGCTGACACCGAAGCAGCAATTCATGCCATCAATTCGGCTCGCATCAACTACTACCTGAACAAGCCGTGGGACCCGCCGGAGGAGAAGCTCTACCCCGTGCTGAGCGACCTGCTGGAAGACTGGCACGCGGGTTATCGGCCGCCATTTGAGGGTCTGCGCGTCATTGGGCACCGCTGGTCGCTCAAGGACCACCGGGTGCGCACCTTTCTCTCCAGCAACCACGTTCCCTACCGATGGATCGACATTGGCTCCAGCGAGGAGGCGGGCAAGCTGCTCAAGGAACGGCAATTGGATCCGGACCAGCTGCCGGTGGTGCTCTTCGCAGACGGAAGCGCCGCGGTGGACCCCGATGTGTCCGAACTGGCGAAGCGTGTAGGCCTTAGCACCCAGGCCGCGCAGGATTTTTACGACATCGTCGTTGTTGGCGCGGGCCCGGCGGGTTTGGCAGCTGCGGTGTACGGAGCCAGCGAAGGGTTGCGCACCCTGGTCATCGAGCCGGAAGCGCCGGGCGGGCAGGCTGGATCGAGCTCCAGGATCGAGAATTACCTCGGCTTCCCTTCCGGGATTACAGGCGCCGATCTGGGACGCCGCGCGCACATCCAGGCATCGCGCTTTGGCGCCGAGTTTCTGACGCAACGGGCAACGGGGTTGCGCATTGACGGGCAATACCGGTTTGTGCAGCTGGCGGATGGCCGCGAGGTCTCAAGCCACGTTGTGCTGCTGTCGCTGGGAGTTCACTACCGCAAGCTGGGCATTCCCGACGCAGACCGGCTGACCGGACGCGGCATTTATTACGGAGCGGCGCTGGTTGAGGCGGTGAGTTGCAAGGACGAAGAGGTCTTTGTGGTGGGCGGCGCCAACTCCGCGGGTCAGGCTGCGCTGCACTTCGCCCGCTATGCCCGCAAGGTAACCATGCTGGTGCGTGGAGCGGGGTTAGCCGCCACTATGTCGAAATATTTGATCGATGAGATCGGAAGGACATCCAATATTGTGTTGGAGGCTCACACACAAGTTGTAGAAGCCTTTGGCGAGGAACGCCTGGAGGCGTTGCAATTGAAGGGTCCGGAGGGGGAGCGTCGCGTACCGGCATCAGCGCTGTTTGTGTTCATCGGCGCGGCGCCGGGCACATCGTGGCTGCCGCCAAGCATTTTGCGCGATGAACATGGATTTGTGCTGGCCGGGCCGGATTTGCATTTTGACGGCAAGCCTCCGGCGAGCTGGAAGGAGCCGCGTCAGCCGTTCCTTCTGGAATCGAGCGTGCCGGGAGTGTTTGTGGCCGGCGATGTTCGCCACGGATCGGTGAAGCGCGTAGCCTCGGCTGTGGGTGAGGGCTCGGTTGCTGTTCAGTTTGCGCATCAGTACCTGGCGGGGTTCTAAGAGAAAGCGGAAATGGCACAAGGCGAACGACAGATCGTAACTGAGACGGTTCCACTGGAGGCGGTGGCCGACGAGTTGCGCCGGACCCTGCCTTTCGCAGAAACTAACTTCGCTGATCTCGCCGGCATTGGCCCGGTGGATCGCGTCAAAGTGCCTGCCGGCGCGGTCGTCAAGGAAACATGGGCGCCGAGCCACGTTTACGCAGTCGTTCTCGATGGGGAGATGCGTGTTGACCGTCCGGAACCAGACGGGTCGCGTTCGACCGTAAGCATTGCGCGCAAAGGCCAGGGGTTTGGCGAGGCGCCCATGCTGATGGGCAAGGCGCATTCGCCCATGATTGTTGAGGCGGTCGAGGAAACGCTTCTGGTACGGTTCAGCGAGGCTGATTTCTGGAAGCTGATGGCCTGCTGCCCGAAGTTCCGCAAGGTGGTGCTGGGAGACGTGGCGCAGAGGCTCCAGGCCTACCAGGTGGATGCGCTGCACCGCGAGAAGCTGATCTCGCTGGGAACGCTGGCAGCGGGGTTGATGCACGAGTTGCACAATCCGGGCTCGGCAGCCAAGCGCGCTTCATCGCAACTGCGCATCAATCTGCTGCGCCTGCAGGAATTGAGCCTGCGCTTCAGCGACCAGCCGAAGACCCGCATGCAGCTCGATTGCATGCGCACCCTGCTCGAACACACCATGAATGGCTGCCGCATGCCGGCCATGAGCACCCTGGAGCAGTCTGATGCCGAGGAGTCGATGGCAGTATGGTTGACCGCGACCGGCGTAGACAACGCTTACTCGATTGCCCCGGCGCTGGTGGGTATCGGCTTCAAGGAAGATGAACTGGCCTGCGCCAAGGAAGCGTTTACGGCCTCCAGCTTCTCTGACGCGCTGAACTGGCTGGAGGCGCTTGTTTCAAGCGTGAATCTGGTCTGCACCATCGAGGAAAGCATCACGCGGATCTCCGACCTAGTGATGGCGGTAAAGAAATTCGCCTATGACGAAAAGTCCCCTGCGAAGGAACTCGACGTGCACGACAGCCTGCAAAGCACGTTGACCATTCTGGGACACAAGCTGCGCATCAAGGGCATTCAGGTGGAAAAGGAATTCGCCGCCAGCCCGTCGACGATACGCACGCGCGGTTCCTCGCTGAGCCAGGTGTGGACCAACCTGATCGACAACGCGCTGGACGCTTCGCCCGCGAATGCCAAAATCAAGATTGGGACCTGGATTGAACCGGGGATTGAAGCTGGGAACGGGTCACCGGCCGGACCTCAGAGGCTGGCTGTCTCGATCGAGGACCACGGAGAGGGGATTCCGCCGGAGGCCATGCCGCGGATCTTCGAGGCCTTCTTCACCACCAAGCCGCAGGGATCGGGGACGGGACTGGGCCTGGAGATTGTGCATCGCATAGTGACGCAGAAGTTCGGCGGGACCATCGATGTGGAGTCGGTGCCGGGGAATACGCGATTCATTGTACGGCTGCCGCTGGAGGGATCGGCGGTTTGCGGCAATTGCGTGGCGCCGGCCCGGTGAACGCGAAACAGATCTCCTGAAGTCTGATCCCAGGTCTCATCCGCCGCGGCGGACGAGATCCGCCTCGGCTTTGCTCAGGGCAAGCTTTCGACAAGCTCAGGACAGGCTCTGGGGAACTTCGGCCGCGAAGCCCATGCTCGCAAAGCCGGGGATCATGGACAAACTCAAAGGCCTGTTGCCGGGAAGCAAGAAGTAGTTTTGCAGGCATCGACTGCGAGAGGCTCAACGCAGAATCCGAAACGCAGGTGCGCGTGAATGGTGTACTCTTGTTTGCGAGTCAGAAAGCGTTTACTTCAAGAGGACCTCCTCCCATGACAATCGTCGCCGGCGTAGACTTTGGCACGCTCAGCGTTCGCGTTACCCTGGTCGACAGCCTGAAGGGGCCGATCGGGACGGCATCGGCTTCATACCCGCTGCATCGGCGGCGTGAAGATCCAAATTTTGCTACGCAGGCTCATGCAGACCAGATGACCGCGCTGGCCGGCGCGACACGCGAGGCGCTGCGCTGTACGGGTGTGGATGGCGACGCCGTTGCGGCGATTGCGCTGGATACAACCGGTTCCAGCGTGATTCCAGTGGGAGAAGGATTGGAGCCACTGGATGAGTATTACCTGTGGTGCGATCACCGCGCGTCTGCCGAGGCCGAGGAGATTACGGCGTGCGCGCATGCGCTGGGGTTTGAAGGCATTGAATGGTGCGGGGGAGTCTACTCCTCTGAGTGGGGGTTCGCCAAGCTGTTGCATTGGCTGCGGCACAATCCTGAAAAGAGGCCGCTGTTTGTGACCGCTCTGGAACATTGCGACATGGCAGCGGCTACGCTGAGCGGAGTTAAGACGGTCAGCGAGCTCAAGCGTAGTGTCTGCGCGATGGGCCACAAGTGGATGTGGAATCCCAAGTGGGGAGGGTTGCCGCCGGAGGAGTTTCTAGTCGCCGTAGACCCGCTGTTTGCAGGAGTACGGGTCAAACTAGGCGGGGCGTATCTGACCAGCGATCATTTGGCCGGGCATCTATCCGCAAAGTGGGCGGAGGCGCTGGGACTGCGGGCAGGTATTCCGATTCCTGTGGGTGCGTTCGATGCGCATTGGGACGCGGTGGGATCGAACATTCGCGAGGGCGATGCGGTGAACGTGGTGGGCACTTCGACCTGCATCATCGCCATGGCGCGGGAAGCGGAACTGGTACCGGGCGTGTGCGGCGTGGTGCCGGGGAGCGTGCATCCGGGATATACGGGGATTGAGGCTGGGCTTTCGGCCACGGGGGACATCTTTGAGGCAGTGGCGCGGCGGGCGGGGACGACGGTCGCAACGCTCTCCGATGGGCTCGAAGCCTACAAAGCCGGACAGACCGGGCTTCTCCGGCTGAGCTGGGACAACGGGGACCGCACGGTGCTGGTAAATCCGGAGTTGGGCGGCGTCACGCTGGGGTGGAACCTGGTGCACACGGCACAGGATGAGCTGTTCGCGGCGATCGAGGGAACGGCGTTTCATACGCGCATTATTCTGGAGCGCATGGCGGAGCACGGAGTGCGCATCGATCGTGTCATCAATGCGGGAGGGATTCCGCAGAAGAGCGAAGTGCTGAACCGCGTATATGCGAACGTGCTGAACAAGCCGGTGCTGGTGCCTGCCGGAATTCCGACGAGCCTCGGCTCCGGGATTTTTGCACTTCTCGCGGCCGGGGCTTACAAGACGATCGAAGAAGCACAGGAAGCCGTCTGCTTGCCGCTGCGCACGGTTGAACCAGATCCGCAAGCGGCCGCTGTATACGAACAACTCTACCGGCACTATCGGGATGTGTACTTTGCGTTGGGGCGCCGAGACGCGGAGCCGCACTCAGAGGGTACCCGACTGGGGCGAGTGCTGCCGGAATTAAGACGGATTGCGGCGGAAGTGCGGGCGAGGGGCGTCTGATATCAGCCATTTCTCAGGTTTCAAAATCGAGACCTGGGGGCACCGAGTGTTTATTCCCTGTTCCCTGTTCCCTGTTCCCTGTTCCCTAGTCCCTGGTCCCTAGTCCCTGTCTCACTGTTGCTGCTGCATCTGCTGCAAATCGATAAAGGGGATGGCTTCCTTGGGAGGCTGCTGCGCCTTCTCGACAAGTACGCTCCAGTCGTCGGGAATGGGCAGCTTGCGGTCGAGCGGGGGCGGTTCTTCGCTGGCTTCGACATGGACGGCCACGTAGAGCTCGCTGTCGGTGTCTCCGCGGAAGACGCCGTGCGTGGGCGGCACATCCGCGTAATCGCGGCCGACCGCGGTGCGGATGTGGCGCCGATGCGCGATCAGATTGTTGGTGGGGTCGAAGCCCACCCAGCCCAGGTGCGGGATGAGCACGTCGACCCAGGCGTGGGTGGCGTCGGGCGTTGAGCGATCGTGGTCTTCGCGGCTGCGGTAAAGATAGCCTGAGACATAGCGCGCCGGAATCCGCACGTGGCGCAGAAGCGCGATCATGGTGTGGGCAAAATCCTGGCAGACGCCCTTGCCGCTGACGATGGCTTCGTCGATGGGTGAATCGACCCGCGTGGAGCGCGGCTCATAGTCGAAGTAGTCGTAGAGTCGCTGGTTGAGTTCCTGCACCAGCATCAGCGGATCGTCACGGCGCGTGACCTCCATCTTCTGAGCGAGCAGCGTCAGAGCCGGCGTCTCAAGGCAAAACTGGCTGGACAGCAGCATCTCCCAGTAATCGCCGGCATCGATCATGTCGTCGAGCGCGTCCCAGGCGTCGGGTGACAGAAACGCGGGTACGCTGGGCAGATCCTGCTGCTCCACCACTGACTCGGCGACAATCACCAGTTGGTTATGCTCGCCAGGAATATCGAAGTGCTGAATGTTGTTGCCCAGGTGATCTCGGTAGCTGAAGACGCGGCAGCGCGGGCTTACCGAGAGTGAGAACGTGAGGCAGTGCTGGTTCGAGTCGGAGCGTGGATGCATCCGCGTTTCCATGATGCTCTCGCTAATCGGATGCGAGTAGCGGAAGCGCGTGAGATGGCGAATGGAGTAAAAGTTCATGCTCGCTCTCTTATTCCTCTACGTTGCCAGCGCGGATTGAATGGAATACTGCACGTAATAGCGGTAAACGAGGTCGTGAATGCGCATGCATTGCTCGCGGACGGTGTGCAGGAAAGCGCCCAGATCGCCCCCCAGGACCTCCGCGATGTTGGTGTAACCTAACTGCGCATGCAGCCGGCCCACCATCGCTGTCAATTCCTCCGGAGCGCGACGGCCGCCGGTGCGTTGGATCGACTCGATGGCGTGGCGGATGCCGTCGACGGTGTAACGGATGGCATGAGGGAAGTCGCGATTGAGTAGAAGGAATTCGACAATGCGATCGGGGGAAACATCGGCGGTGTAAACCTGGCAGTAGGCTTCAAATGAGGTGCAACAACGCAACAGTCCCACAAGCTCAAGGTACTGGTGGCCGGTGTGCTCGCGCTCCTGTTCTTGAGACAACTCGGGCTGATAAACCTCGAGTAGCGTTGCCGTGGAGTAGGCGCGCTCAAGATAGCGGCCCAGGCGGATGAACTGCCACCCCTGGCCGTGGATCATAGTGGTGTCGCTCACGCCTTTGAAGAGGTGAATCCCATCGACCACCGCCGCCAGCGCATCGTTGATGTTGGCGCGGAACTGCGCCTGCGCGTGCGGAGAATGCATCTGGTGGAAAAGCCGGTTCAGGCGCGCCCACTGCTCGCTGGAGATTTCCTCGCGCACCTGGCGGGCGTTCTCGCGCGCGCCGTTGACGCAGAACGTGACCGATGCAGGGTTGGTGTTATCAAATACCAGCTTGCGCGCCATGGTATCGAGGTCGCCGCTCCACTCCATGCCTTTCGGATTGCCCAACGCATGCATCATCCGATCCCAGCGGGTTTCGGCGCTGGTGTCGCTGGTGTCGAGCATCAGGCTCATGGTCACGTCGAGTTGGCGCACGGTGTTCTCCGCCCGCTCCAGATAGCGGCTCATCCAGTAGAGACTGTCGGCAACGCGCGATAGCATCGCTAATACTCTCCTGAACCCGATGTTGAGCTAATGCTCCAGAACCCATGTATCTTTACTTCCGCCGCCCTGCGAAGAATTGACCACAAGCGAACCCTTTTCGAGAGCCACGCGCGTCAATCCTCCGGGCACGATGTTTACCTTGTCGCCGAATAGAACGTAGGGGCGCAGGTCCACGTGGCGCGGCTCTAGCAGGTTGCCGATGAGGCATGGAGCGCGTGAAAAATCGAGTGTGGGCTGGGCAATGTAGTTGCGCGGATTGGCTTCGATCTGGCGCGCGAACTCCTCGCGCTGGCGGGCCGTTGATTGCGGACCGATGAGCATTCCATAGCCGCCGCTCTCGCCGACAGCCTTCACCACCAGCTTGTCAAGATTGGCGAGCACGTGCTGGCGCGATTTGTCTTCGCTCAGAATGAAGGTCTTCACGTTAGGCAGGATGGCATCTTCGTTCAGGTAATAGCGAATGATGTCGGGCACGTACGCGTAAACCGCCTTGTCATCGGCCAGGCCGGTGCCGAAGGCGTTGGTCACGGTCACATTGCCAGCGCGATAAGCGTTGAACAGTCCGGCGCAGCCCAGCGACGAATCGCTGCGGAAGATGAGCGGGTCGCTGAAATCGTCATCCACCCGTCGATAGATCACGTCCACGCGCTTGAGCCCGTCGGTGGTGCGCATGTAGACGATGTTGTCGTGGGTGACCAGGTCGCGGCCTTCCACCAGGTCGACACCCATCTGCCGGGCGAGATAAGTGTGCTCGAAGTACGCTGAGTTGAATACGCCCGGCGTGAGCACCACGATATTCGGCTCAGGACGTCCCTCGGGCGCAAGCGAGCGCAGCGTGGCGAGGAGCAGTTGCGGATAGTGCTCGATGGGGCGTACTCCGTAGCTGTGAAACAACTGCGGGAATGTCCGCTTCATGACGCGCCGGTTGGTGAGCATGTAACTCACGCCGGAGGGAACACGGAGATTGTCTTCGAGCACGACGAATTCGCCGGTGTTCAAGCGCAACAGGTCAGAGCCCACCACGGAGATGTAAACATTGCGCGGCACCTGCAGGCCGCGCATCTGGCGCCGGTAGTGCTTGCAGCTATAGACCAGCTCGCGCGGAACCACGCGATCGCTCAGGATTTTTGCGTCGGAATAGACGTCGCGCAGAAAATGGTTGAGGGCGGTGATGCGCTGCGTGAGGCCGCGTTCGATCCGATCCCATTCCGCAGCCGTCACCAGCCGGGGCAGAAGGTCGTAGGGGAAGATACGCTCGGTGCCTTCGTCGCGCCCGTAAACAGTAAAGGTAATGCCCTGGGTAAGGAAGGAAAGATCGGCGGACTGCTTGCGTCGCTGCAACTCCTCCGGCGGCAAAGCGGCCAGCGTCTCGGCCAGCGCCCGGTAGTGCGGGCGCACTTCCCCGCCGCGCTCGCGCATCTCGTCGTAAGCCTGGTCGAGCGGATAGTCCCCGAACAGCGAATCCATCTCCACTGGCTGGCTGGCGCTCATGGGGCCGACGCTTTCCCTGGCACAGATTCAGCGCCCGACGACGGCTGCAGAGCGGCTCCGCGGCGCAGATTGGCTGCTGCCGTCCGGCTCACTCTCCTCAACTCATTCCGCCCGAACCCTGTTCTATAGCTTTTAACACATAGGGTGTAAAGGCGCCATCAGGAAAGGGTGGAGGGGCGAGGCATTCGGCGCTGGGCTGCCACCCCCCTGCCGTGGAGTAACCTGATTACTCAGAGAATTTTGCCCCCAATGCTCAGATTGTACCGCTACCCTTGTACCCTGCTGGTTGCCCTGACTCTTTCCCTCAACATAATTCACGCACAGCAAGCAGCGCCTGCCCCACCTGCCGAGGACTACGTTCGCGCGCATTACACGAAATACGAGTTCCGCATCCCCATGCGCGACGGCAAGCGGCTTTTCACATCGGTCTATGTGCCCAAGGATGTGGCTGATGGGCCTTACCCATTCCTGATGGATCGCACTCCGTACAGCGTGGCTCCCTACGGCGAAGACGAGTATCCAACGCGGCTCGGCCCGTCGGAAGAGTTCCAGAAGGGTGGATACATCTTCGTCTACCAGGATGTGCGCGGGCGGTGGATGAGCGAGGGCGAGTTTGTTGAGATGCGGCCGCACATCGATGTAAAGAAATCGCCGCAGGACGTGGACGACGCATCGGACACGTACGACACGATCGAATTTCTGCTCAAGCACGTGCCGAACAACAATGGAAAAGTCGGCATCTGGGGCATCTCTTATCCTGGCTTTTACACGTCCGCTTCTATCATCGACTCGCATCCCGCGCTCGCCGCGGCGAGCCCCCAGGCGCCCATGACGGATCTTTTCATGGGCGACGACGGCTATCACGGCGGAGCGTTCATGCTGGCGGCAAACTTTGGCTTCTATGCGCCGTTCTTTCATCCTCAGGAAGGGCTGCAGACGCCCAAGCCGATGATCCCCTTCGACTATGGAACACCGGACCACTACAAGTTCTTTCTCGATGCCGGGAACATCAGCAACCTGGACAAGAAGCATCTCAAAGGGTCCAACTGGCTGTTCAATGACCAGTTCAAGCACGACACATACGACGCTTACTGGAAGGCGCGCGATCTTTCGCAGCACATGAAGAACGTGAAGTGCGCGGTGCTTGTTGCGGGCGGGTGGTACGACGCGGAAGATCTCTCGGGCCCATACCGCACCTTCTATGCGATCAACAAATTCAACCCGGAGACGCCAACCACGCTGGTTGAGGGCCCCTGGGTGCACGGCGGGTGGGCACGCGGCGATGGGAGCCACCTGGGCGATGCGCAGTTCAACGCCAAAACATCGGAATACTTCCGCGCCAACATTCAGTTCCCTTTCTTTGAGCATTATTTGAAAGGCAAGGGCGCAGCGCAGCCCAAGGCGGTGGTGTTTGAGACTGGAACCAACGTGTGGCGGAGTTTTGATTCCTGGCCACCCAAGGCCGCGGCAGCGAAAACGCTCTACTTCCACGCCGGCGGCAAGCTGAGCTTCGATCCGCCCGCGGAAGCCAAAGGCGTGGATGAATACGTCAGCGATCCTGACCACCCTGTTCCGTTTGTGGGCTACACCACGGACACAGTGCCGCAGCGCTACATGGTCGACGATCAGCGTTTCGCAAGCTACCGGCCCGACGTGCTGGTGTACGAGAACGAACCGCTCGAAGAGGATCTGACCATCGCCGGGCCCATTTCACCAAAGCTCAAGATCGCCAGTTCGGGCACCGACTCCGATTACGATGTAAAGCTCATCGACGTCTATCCGGAGAACTATCCTGATCCGGACGAATCCATGAACGGAAACAAGCGCATCACGGACGCTCCGCCGCTGCACATGGGCGAGTACCAGCAGTTGCTGCGCGGCGAGCCATTCCGCGCCAAGTTCCGTAACAGCTGGGAGAAACCGGAACCGCTGACACCGGGCAAGGAAGCCGATGTAAACTTCGTCATGCCCGACCTGTTTCACACCTTCCGCCGCGGTCACCGCATCATGGTGCAGGTGCAGAGTTCCTGGTTCCCGCTCACCGACCGCAATCCGCAAACCTTCACCGACATTCCATTTGCAAAGCCGGAAGATTTCCAGAAGGCCACCGAGCAGATCTTCCGCCAGAAGGATGCGGCTTCCGGGATTGAGGTGCTGGTGCTACCGTAGCAGTTAGAGAGCGGAGTCAGCGGAGCTAGCGGAGTTAGCGCCCCGGCTCCAGCTTAGCTCCGCTAACCACGCAAACCACGCCAACTCGATTAACTCCGCTGACTCATGAGGACTCAGATGCTTTCCAATAAGTTCCGTTCTGCCATTTTGCTGTCGGCCACGCTGCTTATGGCTGCCGCGCCCGTGCTTCGTGCCGAAGAAGGCATGTGGACATTCGACAACCCGCCGCTGAAGCTGCTCAAGGCGAAATATAACTTCACGCCGACGCAGGCCTGGCTTGACCACCTGCGCGTCTCGAGCGTACGGCTCAACGACGGAGGATCGGGCTCCTTTGTCAGCCCCAACGGGCTGCTGCTCACCAATCACCATGTGGCGCGCGGCCAGTTGCAGAAGAACTCCACCGCGGAGCACGACTACCTGCACGACGGGTTTTACGCCACTACGCCGGACCAGGAGATGAAGTCTCCGGATCTCGAAGTCAACGTGCTGGTGGGCATGCAGGACGTGACGGCGCGGGTGCAGGGCGCGGCCAAAGGCATCAAAGACGACGCAGCGGCGCTAAAGGCCCGTGACGCCGAGATTGCCGCGATAGAAAAGGAAAGCAAGGACAAGACCGGTCTCCGCTCGGACGTCGTGTCGTTCTACCAGGGCGGCGAATACTGGCTTTACACCTACAAGGCCTACACCGATGTACGGCTGGTGTTTGCTCCCGAACAGCAGGCTGCATTTTACGGCGGCGATCCCGATAACTTCACTTATCCGCGCTACGACCTGGACATGGCTCTTTTCCGGGTCTACGACAACGGAAAGCCGCTGCACACCGATAACTTCCTGAAGTGGAGCGCAAAGGGTGCTGCACCTGGCGAATTGATCTTCATCTCCGGCCATCCAGGTTCGACCGAGCGGGATGACACCGTGTCTGAGTTGCTGTTACAGCGAGATGTTATAGGCCCGGCGGTGACTGAGTACCTGGAGCGCCGCATCGCGGCCGCGCAGGCCTTTGCCGCGCAGGGGCCGGAGCAGGCGCGCATGGTGGGCAGCATGATCTTCGGCCTGCAAAACTCCCTGAAGGTCTACATCGGCCGTAAAGATGCGCTGGCCGACCCGGCTATTCTGGCCAAGAAGCAGGCCGAAGAGGCCGACTTCCGCGCCAAGATCGCGGCCAACCCGGAATGGCAAAAGACCTACGGCGACGCGTGGGACACGATTGCCAAGGTGGAAGAGCAGGTAAAGCCGGAGATAAAGGGTCAGCTATTTCGCCGCACCGACAGCCGTCTGTTTGGGGTCGCGCTGAACATCGTCCAGTATGTCGCCGAGATCAAGAAGCCGGACGGCGAGCGTCTGCCGCAGTTCCACGAAGCCGGCCTGCAATCGCTGCGGTTCCAGATGCTCTCGCCCGCGCCAATCGAGATTCCGACCGAAAAGCTTTACATGACCACCGCGCTCAAGTTGGGCGAGGAGAAGTTGGGTAAGGATGACGCCTATGTTCAGGCCATTTTGCAGAGCGGCGACGTGGACCCGACGGTCAATTCGCTGATTGACGGAACCAAACTGGGAGACGTGGCGTTCCGCAAGTCCCTGATTGATGGCGGTGAGACCGCGGTAGCCGCGTCCACCGACCCCATGATCGTGGCCGCGCGGCGAGTTGACCCCATTGTCCGCGAGACTACGCGCCGCATACGTGACACATTCGGCAGCGTGCTCACCAAGGAAGGCGAAAAGCTGGGCAAAGCGCGGTTCCTGGTCTATGGGAAAGACGCCTACCCGGATGCTACATTCACTCTCCGCCTGAGCTACGGAACGGTTACCGGTTACCCGTATAACGGGACGATTGCACCACCCTTCACCACCTTCTACGGTCTTTACGATCGCGCGGCAAGCTTCAGTGACAAGCCGCCGTTTGATCTGACACCGAAGGAAGAAGCTGGGCTGAGCAAGCTCGACCTGGCGACGCCGCTCGATTTCGTCTCGAACGGAGACATTATCGGCGGAAACTCAGGCTCGCCGGTGGTTAACCGCGACGGCGAACTTGTGGGGTTGATCTTCGATGGCAACATCGAATCATTGGCGGGAGACTTTGTTTATGACGGAACGAAGAACCGGGCTGTCGCGGTGCATTCCGCCGGAATGATCGAAGGGCTGCGCAAGCTTTACAACGCCGGGGCGCTGGCGGACGAATTGCAGGGTAAGCAGTAACGTAAGCGCAAATTGGGAATCGGGTTTTCCGATGTGTCGAAAGCGAAACCTGGAGCCCCGGTTCCCAACACAAAGAGAAACGGGGAGCATAACGCAATCATCCTTCTGTTTGCGGCAAGTGAAATTCCAAATGGCCACCTTTAGAACATCCGGCAGTTAGATTCGCTTGCTGCGGGCTCGTCGCGGGCCGGGCGGACAAGTGGATTCCCGAATGACGAGTTCCGGCAAAATCGGCAGCGTGTCCGGATACGAGGCCTGGCCGCGAATGCGTTCGAGGAGAATCCGCGCCGCAACTGCACCCATTTGGTTGAGCGGCTGGCGGATGGTAGTCAAGCTGGGGTTATGGAAGGCCGCGCTTTGCGTATCGTCGAACCCTACAACTGAAATGTCTTCTGGGACGCGGAGACCATGATCCATGAGGGCGCGGATGGCGCCAAAGGCAGAAAAGTCGTTGTAGCAGACCAGCGCTGTAAAGTCCACGCCGCGATTCAACAATTCGACTGCGGGACCAAATCCCATCTCCGGCGTCGAGACCCTCAATTTGATGTCAACCATCAGTTCGGGAGGAACCTCGAGCTTCAACTCCCGGGCCACCGCCATTTGGCATTCCCAGCGCTCGTCGGCGTCGGAACTGTGGCTGCCGCCGCGCATGAACGCGATCTTGCGATGCCCCAACTGGATCAAGTGGCGCAGCGCCAATTCCGCGGCACGCCGCTGGTCGAGGACCACGTTGGTTACGCCCTCGAACTTGCGATGTCCGGCCACCGCCACCACCGGCAGCTTCAAGCTGTGCTCCAGCAGGGTGTCGATGAGGATAAACCCTTCGACGCTGCGGTCGAGCAGCAGGCGGGGGTATTCCTCAATCAGGTCGGGCTTGCGGCGATGGCTCGCGGTGAGGTAGAAGTAACCCTCCTCGATCAGCAACTCCTCCATGCCGGAGAGCACTTGGGTAACATAGTGGTCGTTCAGGTCAGGCACCAGAACCCCGATGGAGAAGGTTTGCCGTTTGCGCAGCGAGCGAGCATAAAAGCTGGGCCGGTAGTCGAATTTGGCCGCCGCTTGCTTGACCCGGTCGCGAGTCTCCTGAGGGATGGAACGGACACCGGGCGCGTTGTTGAGCACCAGCGAGATGGTGGCAGGAGATAGGTTCAAATACTCGCCGAGCGTGCGCAAGCTGATGGTCTGTCCTGGCTGTGGCTCGGTTCCCGGTCTGGCGCGCTTGGGCATGCACAACTGTTGTAACATCCTGCGCGACTTATGCACAGTGATTCCAATGTTTTTTGCCGCTTATGCGAGGCGCGGAAAGGCCGGAGAGCGTCCTCGGGCTAATCCTGCAACAGCGTAGCCAATCTGCGCAAGCTACACATTACGTCCTCGTATCCGATGCCAAAATCGATCAGGCAGGCAATCTCATCCACGCCGCTTGCGTGCAGGCCTTCGGCCTGGGCGGCACAATGCTCCAGGGTGCCGACGAAACTCAGCGGGCTGAGCAGATCGTTGTTGACCTGGGTCCGGATCATGATTTCACTCTCGCGCTCATTCAATTGTGAGAAGCCCTTTTCCTCTTTCTTCCCCGCGGAGTTGTCCCTTTGCATTTCGAGATTCACCTTTAGATAACTGGTGAGCGCGGGACGGGCGATGTTCCGAATCGACTCGCGGTCGTCCCCGACAAAGGTGTGCGCCATCAGCGTGACATGGCCGCGTCGGCCATGATGAGCCTGGAACGCGTCGCGGTAGATCTTCACCTTGCGCACAAACTCCGCCAGGTCGTGGCGAAGCGCAAAGTTAGCCGTGAGCACGTTAAAGCCAAGCGTTCCGGCCTGAAGAAACGTGTCGTCCGACTGGCCGGTAAGCCAGATGGGCAGTTCCTTTTGAATTGGCGCGGGTAAAATGCCGACTTCTGTCGCGGTGCCCGCTCCATTGGCCAGCGAGATCTTCTCTCCCCGCCACAGCCTCCGGATCGTCTCGATCTTCTGGAACATGTCTTCGTAGCGGTCTTTGTAAGTGCCGGGCGAGAGCACAAAGTCATTCACATGCCAGCCGGAGGCGGCCGCAATGGCCACCCGCCCATTGGAGAAGTTGTCGATCATGGCCCACTCTTCGGCCACGCGCAACGGGTTCTGCAAGGGCAGCACGACGCTGCCGGCGCGGATGGCGATACGGCTGGTCAACACTGCGAGCGCGGCTCCAGTCACGGTGGGACTTCCGTAGAGCCCGCCAAAGCGCTGAAAATGCCGTTCCGGTGTCCATACGGCGGCGAACCCCTGCTGGTCGGCAAACCTTGCGGCATCGAACAGCATTCGGTAGCGATCGTCCTGGCGTTCGGCACAGTCCGCACTGAAGAAAAACAGGCTCAGTTCGGGTGTCATAGGTCCTCAGGCCCAAATCTGTGTTTTCGGATTTCGGTTAGGGACAACTATATCTGCTGCTGTGAGTCTTCGCGATCTTTTCTGAATCCCCTACCGGGACAACGGCGGCCAGCGAGGACTGGCGGCTCATTTGTTCAGGTGCCTGCGCAAATCCTCAGGGTGATTGCAGTGGGCGAAGGCTGTATCTCGAGAGACTCGCCCCGCCCAGACAAGCTCGGCCAACGACTGTTCCATGGTTAACATGCCTTCGGCTCGGCCTGTCTCGATGTTGGCGCGCAGCTGATGGTCGTCTCCGCGGCGAATCAGATTGCGGATGGCGCTGGACGCCACCAGAACCTCGACGGCCGGGTAACGGCCGACCCCGTTTGCCGCCGGCAACAATTGCTGCGAGATCACGGCTAAGAGCGCCAACGATAACTGCTGGCGTATCTGCGACTGATATCCGGATGGGAATATGTCCAGAATTCGCGAGACGGTTTGAGCGGCATCGTTGGTGTGCAGCGAGGTCAGCACCAGGTGGCCGGTCTCAGCTGCAGTCAACGCAGCGGCCATTGTATCGCTGTCGCGCATTTCGCCCACCAGGATTACATCGGGGTCTTGCCGCAAAACAGCGCGAACCGCATCCGCAAAGCTGAGCGTGTCGGTCCCAAGCTCAATTTGCTCGACGAGCGATTTTCGATTGGTGTGCTGATATTCGACCGGGTCCTCGATGGTGATGATGTGATCGCGACGGCCGGCGTTGATGCGGTCAATCAACGCGGCCATCGTCGACGTTTTTCCGGAGCCCGTGGCCCCGGTGAGAAGCACCAACCCCTGGCGGCGATCTGCCAGCAGTCCGAGCGACGCCGGAAGGTGCAGCGATTCCAGCGTGGGGATTTGCGCCGGAAAAAGGCGGATGGAGGCTGCGAGCGTGCCGCGCTGAAAATGGAAGTTGGCGCGAAATCTCCCCGTCGAACCGCGCACAAAACAGAAGTCCACGCATTTTCGTTCCTGCAGTTCTAAGACCTGGCCGGGCGCCAGCAGAGGCAGCAGCAAGCCGCGGATGCTCTCGGCTGAGAGGGCCGGCCCTGAGTCGGCTGCCAGCGCCCCATTGACGCGCAAGGTGGGCGGTGAGCCGGCAACGAGGATGAGGTCGGAGGCATTGCTCTGGACCGCAACTGCCAGAAGCTGGTCGATAGATCTCTTCTCGCCCGCCTTGGCGGCAGTTGCCGAACGGTTGAGCTGATCGACAAGTCTCGACAATTCATTCTCGTGTTCATCCATCAGGAAATCATATGATTCCTGCCCTGCGCGTGCAAAGCCGAGTGCGAAACCGTACCTGGGCAGGCTGGTTGAGGGGTCGACAGAGCGACAGCCGCGATTTGCTTCGCCCGAGAGCATGCAGAGCGGGATCTTTTGTCGCAGCTTTACGTGCAATCGCGGGCTTCGGCGCCCCCCTGCCGGACGTAAAACAACCACGGCTTAAACCATCTCTCAAAGGTGTAATATTGGTTCCGTCTTAAAGCGATTATGGTCGATGGATCCGCAACTGGGATCGTTACCAGAGATGGGGGATTTGGGCTCTATGAGAAAACTGGGCTGGTATGGGTTGGTTGCAGTGGAGGCAGGTGTGGGCCTGGCGCTGACGGCATGTGGCGGCGGGGGCAGCAATTCCACGGGACCGGTGACGCCGACAGGCCCAACGGTGACCTCGATCACAGTCACTCCTTCGACTGCGACCATCGGAAGCCAGGTGCAGTTTGCGGCCGCGGTTACCGGGACAGGGAACTACAGCAGCGCGGTCAGTTGGTCGGTGGCCGTCCCTGCAGGCAGCCAACTGAGCGCAGGCACGATGAGCGCGACCGGGCTTTATACCACCCCGTATCCAGCACCGCCGACCGTGACGGTATCTGCCACCAGCACCGAGGACCCTTCAGTGGTGGGCAACACCACGGTCACTCTTTCGCCGCCGGCCACGGCAGCGGGCCCGGCCTTGCTGGTAGATGCGGGCAAGCAGACCCATGCCATCAGCCCCTACATTTATGGCATGAATGCCTATCTGCTGGATGGAACCGCAGCAGATACGACCGCCGTGAAGCCGGCGCATATTACCGTTGACCGCTGGGGCGGAGATTCCACCGAGCGCTACAACTACAAGCTCGACGTAACCAACAGCATCGCCGACTACTACTTTGAAAACACGGCCGGCACCGGCGGCGACGGCTGGCCGGCTGTTTCCGGAGTGACCGCATTCGATGCACTGGTCGACAGCAACAACACTAACGGCATCAAAACGCTGGGAACCGTGCCCGTGCTGGGGTGGGTGGCAAAGGACAGCACCTCGTGCAGCTTCCCTGCGGCGACCTATCCGAATCAGGTGTCTTTCGCTCCCAACGGCTGCGGCGACGGGTTATACCCCGACGGCGTGAATGGCTGCACAAACTCCGGCGGATGCTACATAACCGGCAACGATCCTACCGTGACCAGCATCTCGGAACCGGCGCCTGCTCCCCCTCTCCCTGCCGACGTGAATGCCGCGTGGGCCAGCGGCACGTGGGCCGGCAGTTGGGTGAACTACCTGGTGAATAAGTTCGGCCCCGGGAACCCCAGCGGTGGCAACGGAACGGGTGTGTCCGTTTACGACCTGGACAATGAACCCACCTGGTGGGATGCAAACGACGTGGACGTTCATCCCAACCCGTTCACCTATGACGAGGTGACCAACGGCGGAATTGGAACCGCGCTGGCTATTAAGACCGCCGACCCGACTGCGCAGGTGAGCGGCCCGATCATCGATTTCTGGTGGGCCTACTTCTACTCCAAAAAGGACATTGAGTCCGGATGGGACCGCGGCCCATGCTATGAGCCGTGGAGCAACCCGATCGATCGAACTGCGCACGGCGGAACGCCAATGATCGAGTACTATCTGCAGCAGTTCGCGCAAGCTCAAACCACCTACGGCATTAGACTGCTGGATTACGTTGACCTGCACACGTATTTCGCGGGAACGTACAACGGCAATTCCGTTGCCTTCACCACCGCGAGCGATACCGGCGAGCAGCAGGTGCGGCTCAATTCCACGCGCGCCTTATGGGATCCGAGCTACACCGATCCCAATTATCCGCAGCCTAACTACACGACCGACCCCAATTACACTGCAAGCTGTTCCACGCCGCTGCAGGCTCCGCAGTTGATTCCGATGATGAAGAACTGGGTGGCCAAGGATTATCCCGGCACCAAGCTGGCCATCGACGAGTACAACTGGGGAGGAATGGAAGCGATCAACGGCGCCCTTGCCCAGGCCGACATTCTGGGTATCTTTGGGCGCGAGGGGCTCGACCTGGGCACCATGTGGCCCACCAGCGATCCTTCCGGCCAGATCCCGGGCATGATGGCCTTCGCCATGTATCGAAACTACGATGGCAATAATTCCACGTTTGGCGATATTGCGCTGGCGTCGACGAGCACCGCTTCAGGAGCCGACGCGGAGGGAACGCTGGCCATCTACGGTGCGCTGCGCAGCTCTGACAACGCGATCACCATCATGGTCATCAACAAGACCTATGGCGACTTGACCGAGACGCTCTCCGTTGCCAACTTGAATCCCAACGGTCCAGCGCAGTCTTACCTATACTCTAACGCCAATCTGGCCGCAATCGTCAAACAGGCCAATGTTACGGTGACGGCGGGTGTGGGCGGCAATCCGAGCGCGCTCTCCACCACCTTCCCGGCGCAATCCATCACGCTCCTGGTGGTGCCGCAAGCCTAGGCCGCCCGGCTCGCCAAGAAGCGACCGCGGCCCTCCCTTTATACTGGGATGTCTGCTCAATGTGGGTTTGGAGTTCCCGGCGATACCCGGAGGACGCCTGTTTCGCAGTTGATTTGGAAAGGAAGTTGGGATTGGCGCAAGCGGAGATTGGCATTATCGGCGGCAGCGGGCTTTACTCGATGCCGGGATTCACAAACGTGCGCGAAGAGCGCGTGGAGACGCCGTTTGGCGCGCCTTCCGAGGCATTTGTGCTCGGCGAACTTGAGGGACGCAAGGTGGCCTTTCTGGCGCGGCATGGGCGCGGTCACCGCATTCTTCCCTCGGAACTGAACTTCCGCGCCAATATTTATGCGTTCAAGAAACTGGGAGTCGAGCGGATTCTTTCCGTTTCTGCCGTCGGCTCGCTCAAGGAAGAACACAAGCCGACCGACTTTGTGGTGCCGGACCAGTTCATCGACCGCACCTCTCATCGCGTCGCCACGTTCTTTGGGGAAGGGATTGTGGGCCACGTTGCGTTTGGCGATCCGGTATGCGCCACGGTGGCCAAAGCGGCTGTCGAAGCCTGCTCAGCCGTGGGTGTGGTAGGCAAATTGGGCGGGACCTATATCTGCATGGAGGGTCCGCAGTTTTCCACGCGTGCCGAGTCGAATCTTTATCGCAGCTGGGGCGCGGATGTGATCGGCATGACCAACCTCCAGGAGGCCAAGCTGGCCCGTGAAGCAGAGATTTGCTACGCCACAGTAGCCATGGTCACCGACTACGACTGCTGGCGCGAGGGACACGACGCCGTGACGATAGAAGAGATTGTCGCCGTGCTGCACCAGAACGCGGAAAACGCGGCCAAGGTGGTAAAGGCTGCTGTGGCGGCAATGCCCACGGATCGCACGTGCGCATGTGCATCGGCTGCGAAGTATGCAGTGCTGACGCACCCGGACGCAATTCCTGCAGCGACGAAAGAAAAAGTGGGACTGCTGTTTGGAAAGTACCTGGGCTGGTAACGAATCCGGGACGCGGCTTCACGCCCAATGGAACACAACCGTAGGTCCTCTTCGGCGCCGCTCAGGGCGGGCTTTCGACTGCATTTGGCGCAAGGAACGCGCCAAACTTCGCTCTGGATGACAGATTTGGGAATTAAGGAGAGAAAGACGAATGGCTATTACTGTGGTGGGCAGCGTTGCCTACGATTCAATTGAAACGCCCGCCGGGCGGCGTGACCGCTGCCTGGGCGGAGCGGCTACTTATTTTTCGCTGGCCGCAAGTTTCTTTACCGATGTGCGCGTCATCGCAGTGGTTGGCGAAGACTTTGGGCCCAAACAGGAAGCCGTGTTTCACGCGCGCAAGATTGACACCGCCGGCATTGAGCGCGCCGCGGGCAAGAGCTTTTTCTGGGAGGGTTCTTATCTCGAAAATCTGAACGAAGCCAAGACACGTCTCACCGAGCTGAATGTTTTTGCCTCGTTCAATCCCAAGATTCCCGATGCTTATCGCGATTCGGAGTTTCTGTTCCTGGCCAACATCGACCCGGTCTTGCAGCGGCGCGTACGCGAGCAGATGCCCGATGTGCGTCTGGTGGCCGGCGACACCATGAATTACTGGATCAAGGATCACCGACCTGCGTTGCTTGAAATGCTGAAGGGCCTGGATGTGCTGCTGATCAATGACACGGAAGCCCGCATGCTGGCGGCCAACAACAACCTGGTGCAGGCGGCGCGCGGCGTGCTGGCGCTGGGGCCGCACACGCTGATTGTGAAGCATGGCGAGTACGGAGCCACGGCATTTTTCAGCAACCGAAGCTTTCCGCATGAAAGGCCGAATCATGCATTCAGGGCGCCGGCGCTTCCGCTGGAAGAAGTGGTCGATCCGACGGGCGCGGGCGACAGCTTTGCGGGAGGCTTCTTCGGTTACCTGGCTTCGCAGGGAGAACTCACACCAGCCGTTTTCCGGCGCGCCATGTTTTACGGCAGCGTGATGGGCTCGTACGCGTGCGAACGCTTTGGAACCGAGCGTCTGGAGCAGCTTTCGCGCAAGGAGATTGACGATCGCTTCATCGTGTTTCGCGAGTTGACTCACCTTGATTGAGAGGCCCATCGCGCAGGAAACGAATGTGCGGCAGACCTTCGCGCCGCAAGTCATCTCGCGCACAGAATGGTTTGTCGTACTATCGAGTTGTGCGGCGGCCTCGTTGCTTGCGATTGCGTGGAGTTGGCGCAACGGCGCGCTGCTCAACTATGGCGATGCCGTCGCCCATCTCCACATCGCGCGCCGCGTCCTCGATTCGCACCGTCCGCGCTTCTCGCAGCTCGGCTCGGTGTGGCTGCCGCTCCCGCATATTCTGCTTATTCCGTTTGTGCAGGTCTACAGCTGGTGGGCCACAGGGCTTGCCGGCGTGTTCCCCTCGGCGCTGGCATACTTCGGCGCCTGTGCGGGAATCTATCGCCTGGCGCGGCGCTGGCTTCCACCGTCGGCAGCGGCCCTCACCCTGGTCTTCTTCGCCATCAATCCTAACCTGCTTTACATGCAGACAACGGCCATGACGGAGCCGCTGTTTCTGTGCGAAATGGTGTGGATCACGGTGTGGCTGGTGGATTGGCGCGCCGGGCTCGACACCGATCCGAAGCAGAGCAGCCGTCTGCTCTGGCTGATCGCGTTGGCGCTGGTGGCGGCGGTCTTCACCCGCTATGACGGCTGGATCATGGCGCTGCTGGCGTGGGTCGCGATCGGCGTTACGCTGGCAAGGCGCGGTGAGCTGCGATCACATGCCTTTTGGATGGCCAGCGCCCTCGTGGTGGCTGCGCCCGCCGCATGGTTCATTTACAACTCAGCGGCCTTCGGCGACTGGCTCTACTTCGCACGCGGACCTTACTCTGCCAAAGCCATTGAGATTCGCACCGCGGTGCCCGGGTTTCCGCCACACCCCGGTTGGCACGATCCATGGGTCGCATTCCTGTTTTACGTCAAGGCCGCGGAGATGGATGCCGCTGCGCGAGCGTGGGGCAACACGCTGCTGGCTCTGAGCCTGCTGGGCGCGGCGTGGGCGTGGCTCACGGCGCGCCGCCATGCGCTTCGATGGACGCTTCTGCTGGCGCTGCCGGTTCCCTTCTACGCTTACTCGGTCGCTTACGGTTCAGTGCCGATTTTCCTTCCCGAGTGGTGGCCGCATTCGTATTACAACCTGCGCTACGGACTCGAATTGCTTCCGGCCTTTGCGCTTAGCCTTGGCTTCGCTGCGCAGTTCTGCTTCGACTCGGTACGCCAGTTCGCGTCGCGCAAATACCGTGCCCGATGGACGAACCTTGCGGCCAGCGTGGTCTTTGCGCTCGCCGGACTCAATGCGTTTCAAATCTTGCGCGAGCGTCCACTGGTGTACGTGGAAGGCACAAAGATCATCCAGGCCCACCGGCCTTACGAGCTTGCAATTCCGCCCGTGCTGCGCGCTCTTTTTGCAAAGCAGCCTGGTGGGGTGCTGCTGATGATCACTTCGTCCGATCCGCAGATCGTGGCCCTCACCGGCATTCCTCTGCGCCAGACGATCAACGAAAGCGACCTCGAAATCTATCGCGACGCGCTCACCGCACCAGCGGCCCACGCGGCCTTCGTGCTGGCCTTCGACGGCGACGATGTTGCTCAGGCCGTGCATGCTCATCCTGCCGGCCTGTCTGTCTATCGGCGCTTTTCCGCGCCCGGCCAGCCATCGGTGACGCTTTACGTCTCCGATACTCCCGGCGCATGATCCGGCAAAAATAGCGCATACTCAGTGGTAGCATCGCTCAAGGCAACTGCAATGACCACATCCATGGCACAGCTCGCGCAACCCTTCAGCTTCAACTGGCTGGAACAGGTGGTGGTGGCCAATGGCGTCATCGGGCGCCTGTTGCTGGCCTGCGGACTGGGCGGTGCAATTGGCCTGGAGCGTGAGCTGAAACACAAATCCGCAGGGGTTCGGACAAACCTGCTGATCTGCATGGGCTCCGCCTTTTTTACGCTTCTCTCACCAGTGCTGGCGGGCGACATCGGCTCCAATCGAGGTCAGGTGGCTTCGAACGTTGTGCAGGGCATCGGCTTTCTCGGCGCTGGACTCATTCTTCACAACCGCAGCCGCGTGAGCGGTCTGGCCAGCGCGGCCAGTATCTGGGTGGTCGCCTCCATCGGCATGGCTTGCGGTGCAGGACTTTATGTTGCCGCTTCCCTTGGCGCCCTGATCGTGATTATTGCGCTTGCGGCAGTCGGTTTTTTGGAACAAAACGTCAACCTCAAGAGTTATCCCGTCACCTATGAGGCACGCGGCCACGATAAGTCTCAGATGCTGCAATCCATTCTTCGCGCCACGGACGATGTGGGGCAGCGCCTCACCGATGTTGAAACCGACACCATCGGTGAACTTCAGCGCATCAGCTTTCCCATCGCAGCCACCAAGCGCCAGCATGAGCGCCTGCGTGCAGAGCTCAGAGCCAGGCCGGACATCGACAAACTGTTTACCTTTCGCGATCCGGAGGACGATTGATCCCCTTCACGAAAGCACACGCATGCGGCAACGATTTTCTGATCGTCACTGAAAACGACGCCAGTGGCCACAACTGGGCTGAATTGGCGCGCCGTCTCTGCGCCCGCTCCACGAGCATTGGCGCAGACGGCGTGGAGTTCTTCGCCTTGACCGGCCCCAAATCCGGCCGCATCCGGCTGCATAATGCCGACGGTTCTGTCGCCGAAATCAGCGGCAACGGCACGCGTTGCGTGGCTGCCTGGATGGCCTATTTCCTGCGCTCGCAGCCCGGCGACTTGCTGGAGATTCTCACCGATGCAGGACCGCGCCTGTGCCGGATCAATGCCCTCAGCGCCACGGCCGGCTTCACCGTGGAAGTGACAACCGGCATGGGCGTGCCTGCCTTTGAACCCCACACCGTCAAGATTGCCGGCGGCCTTCGCATTGTGGGTGTGCGCGTCTCCACCGGGAATCCGCATTTTGTCATCGTGGTCGACAACCCCGAATTTGCTGTCGCCGGAAAGCCCTGGCAGAGCATCGGCGCAGAGATTTGCATTCATCCGGATTTTCCCCAGCAGACCAACGTGGAATTCGTGCGCGTACTGAACCCCTACCAAATAGAGGTTCGAATCTTCGAGCGCGGCGTAGGCCCAACCGCCTCCTCCGGCACGGGCACCTCCGCCGCAGCTACAGCGGCGACGGCCTTCATGAGCTGCCTTTCACCTCTCACCGTTCTGGCTCCGGGCGGCAAGCAGACAGTGACGTGGGAAGGCCCGGGCGCCGAACTGCGGCTTACCGGGCCGGCTTCACTCATCGCGCGCGGAGAGGCATTTTACGCGTGAACGCCGCACTCAAGCCCTCCGCTGTTCACGGCGATGCACTGGTAGCAGTTGTATCGCCTGCATCCACACCCAAGCCCGACACAGTTGAAGGCGGCCTCAATGCTTTGCGCGCGCTCGGGTACGCGCCCCAAGTCGCCGACCATGTTCTCACAAGCGGGCCGCTCTACTTTGCCGGAACGCCGGAGATGCGGCTGCGCGACCTGCATCACGCGTTTGCGGATGACGAGGTGCGCGCCATTTTCTCCACGCGAGGTGGATACGGTTCAAACTACTTGCTCGAAGCACTGGACCTGGACCTGATTGCTGAAAGCGCGAAGCCCTTGATCGCATACAGCGACTTGACCGCGGTGCAACTGTGGCTGCTCGATCAGGTTGAATTGCCGGCCTTTCACGGGCCCATGGTCGCAGCCGATTTTTCGCGTGAGAATGGAGTGCATCTGCCCAGCCTGCAGGCGGCGCTTGGCGGACTGACCTACTCCGTCGGGTCTGCGGAGGGAATGCGGACCCTGCGTCCCGGCCGCACGCGCGGCACGCTCTACGGCGGCTGTCTCAGTATTCTGGTTGCGCTGCTTGGCACGCCTTACGAGCCGCAGACTGAAGGAAAGCTTCTTTTCCTCGAAGACCTGAATACCAGGCCGTACCAGATTGATCGCATGCTCTGGCAGTTGCGGCAGGCCGGCAAACTCGACGGCGTGAAAGGCATTGTCTTCGGTGAGATGCTCGATTGCGTCTCGTCCGGCGCGGCGCCTGATCTTCTCGACGAAGTCATCCTGCGCGTGCTTGAAGATTTTCAAGGGCCGATCGCCATCGGCTTGCGCAGCGGGCACGTGTCGCACTCGAATGTCACGCTGACGTTTGGAGTCGAGGCTGAATTGCGGGCCGCCGAGCAGGCGGAACTGCATTTGCTGGAACCGGCGGTGGTGGCATGAAAGAGCAGGAACTAGGGACAAGCGACGGCGGACTTGCGACAAGGTACCGGGGACTAAGTACACTTCGGGGTGAACCGGTGGTGATGCCATGATCGTGATGACACAATCGCCGCGGCATATTCACCTGAGCGGCATCTGCGGTACGGCGATGGCTTCGCTGGCAGGGCTGTTGCAGTTGCAGGGGCATCGCATCACCGGCTCCGACAGGGCCGCATATCCGCCCATGAGCGATCTGCTTCGCTCGCTCGGGATTCCGGTTCTGGAAGGCTTCGCCGAATCAAATCTGTCGCCCGCGCCTGACCTGGTGGTGATCGGGAATGCCCTGTCGCGTGGTAATCCTGAAGTGGAGTGCGTGCTCGATCAGCGCATTCCGTTCACCTCAATGGCCGCACTGCTGCATGAGGAGTTTCTCGCCGGTCGTGAATCGCTCGTGGTGGCGGGGACGCATGGCAAGACGACGACCACGAGTATGCTCGCGTGGATCTACCAGGTTGCGGCTAGGATTGATCCGCATCGCGAGCCGTCGTTCCTGATCGGCGGCGTGGCAGAGAATTTTGCCACCAGCTTCCAGTTACGGCCAACGCGCACCTTCATCGTTGAAGGCGACGAGTACGACACCGCCTTCTTCGACAAGGGTCCGAAATTCCTGCACTACTTTCCCGATGCGCTCATTCTGACGCACGTTGAGTATGATCACGCCGATATTTACGCGGACCTCGATGCGGTCAAAACTGCATTCAAGCGGCTTGTGAACCTGGTGCCGCGGCGTGGGCTGATTGTGGCCTATGATGGCAACGTGAATGTCACTGAATGCCTGAAGCCTGCGCTTTGCCGCGTGGTGCGTTACGGATTTACCGACGCAGCCGACTGGCGGCTTCGCAGTTTGCGGCATGAAGACGGACTTACGCGCTGGGAAGTCTGGCGCGGTGGTGAGCGATGGGCCGATTTGCAAATGGAACTCGCCGGCGAACACAATGCCCTGAACGCTACGGCCGCCGCGGCGCTTGCATTCGAACTGGGCATCGGCAAACAATCCATTCAGAAAGCGCTCGCCAGTTTCAAGAGCGTGAAGCGCCGGCTTGAAGTGCGCGCGGTGATCGAAGGCATCACCATCATCGACGACTTTGCACACCATCCCACGGCGATTCGTGAAACCCTGCGTGCACTGCGCTCGGTCTATCCACAATCGCGACTTTGGGCAGTGCTCGAGCCGCGCTCGAACACGCTGCGCCGCAAGGTGCTTCAGGGCGATTTGGTGGAGAGCCTGCGGCTCGCGGACCGCGTGGTGCTGGCCGGCGTCTATCAGCAGCAGCGCATTCCCGATGCCGAGCGGTTGCACCCCGAAGATGTGGTCGAAGCCCTGCGTGCGGAAGGCTCCCAGGCCGAAATGCACCCCGACGGCAATGCAATCGTCGACGCGATCGCACCTCAGCTCGAAGCGGGCGACGTGGTGGCGATCCTGTCCAATGGCGCATTTGATGGCATTTATGAGAAACTGCCCGCGCGCCTGCGGGACCGATTCTCGATTGGCGCCAATGGGGACCATCGCACATGATTCGCGCTCTCGTCCTGCTCTTTACCATCATTATTCTCGGCGCACCATCGGCGCTGTTGTTCATTCCCTGGGCGGCAATCACCGGCAACGTACTCCCGCTGTACAAAGCCGCGCTCGCCATTGTGCGCATCGGCTATTGGCTGGTTGGCATTCGTATTATCGCAACCGGCCTGGAAAACGTTCCACCCAAAACGGCTTGCATCTTCATGGCCAACCATGTCTCCAACCTCGATCCGCCTGCTCTGCTTCCTCGCATCCCCGGACGCACCTCTGCATTCATTAAGAAAGAACTGATGAAGATTCCCGTTTTCGGCTGGGGCCTCAGGCTGGGCGAATTCATCCCGGTGAGCCGCGATGGCAGCGCTACGGGCGCGCAAGAGAGCGTAGCTGCCGCGCGCAGCGTGCTTGAAAAGGGCATCCACATCACCACGTTTGTTGAAGGAACACGCTCGCCCGACGGACGCATGCTGCCTTTCAAGAAAGGGCCGTTCTACCTTGCCATGCAGACCGGCGCGCCTTGCATTCCGATCTCCATCTACGGCACGGAAACCCTGATGGCCAAGGGCAGCCAGCGGATTTTTCCCGGGACCGCTCATGTCGATTTCCACCCGCCCATCTATCCCGCCGACTTCGCGACACGCGAAGAGTTGATGGAAGCTGTTCGCGCAGCCATCGCCGCAGGGCTGCCGGAGTGGATGCGGAACTGAGCGCATCCATCGCTCGGATATAGTTTGAGTATTTAGCATGCTGGAGAAGAAAGGTTGATGCCGCAACTGCCTATTTCGCGCCGTAGATTCCTTGTCAACGCAGGCCTTACGGCCGTGGCTTTGCGCTGCGCCCCTCTTTCTTCGCTTGCCGATACCAATCCCGCTATCATCCACACCGCGTGCGGAACATTGCGCGGCGAGCAATCTGGCGGGGTTCTTCAATTCCGCGGTGTGCCCTTTGCCGAGCCACCGGTGGGGCCGCTGCGATTTCGCGCGCCCGTTCCCGTCAAGCCCTGGACCGGCGAGCGCGACGCAACGCGATTCGCCGCAGCAGCCATGCAGTCTGGCGAACTCGGCATCGAGCACAGCGAAGACTGCCTCTACTTGAATATCTGGGCTCCCGCAGGTAAGGGACCGTTCCCCGTTTACGTGTGGATCCATGGCGGAGGATTCACCTCAGGCCACGCTTTTGAATCCATGTACGACGGAATGGAGATGAGCAAGGAAGGCGTGATCTGCATCTCCGTTGCTTACCGGCTCGGCGTCTTCGGCTTTCTCGATTTTGAACCGCTGCTGGGGACCGAGTATGCCGGCAGCGCCAACAACGGTTTGCGCGACCTGATGGCAGCGCTCGATTGGATCCAGAAGAGTATTTCCGCTTTTGGAGGCGACCCGGCGCGGGTGACCATTGGCGGCGAGTCCGCCGGCGCTAAGCTGACCGACACCCTCATGGGCGTTCCTTCCGCACAGCCGCTCTTCCACCAGATGATTTCAGAGAGCGGTGGGGCGGAGCGGGTGTGGACGCGCACGCAAAGCAAAACCGTCACGCTTGGATTCGCCGACAGTTGGCGCACACTAACCGACGCAGAGCCCTCGACCGTGCTCAATGCGCCCGCCGACCTGCTCATCAAGGTACAGAAGCAGTTCATCGCCGCGTGGCCGCAGCATTTTCCGCTGCGCTGCCAGATCGACGGGACACTGGTACCGCTGCGTCCGGTTGAATCTATCGCAGCCGGGTCGAGTCGCGGCAAGCGCCTGCTGATTGGAACCAATCGCGACGAGAGCGCACTGTTCATCGGGCCGCACCCGCAGAAGGACCCCGTCGCCGCCGACCTTGGCAACCTGCTGCCGGAGAATTTCGCGCTGGTGTTCAGGAAATACCGCGAAGTCTATCCGCAGATGACCGACGAACAACTGCGCATTCGCGCTGTCACAGCCGAGGAGTATTGGATTCCCTCGATGCGCGCCGCCGATGCGCATCTTAAAGGCGGCGGCAGCGCGTGGATGTACCGGCTGGATTTCTCTGAGACCGGCGGTTTCCTGCGCGGATACGCGTTTCACTCACTCGACGTGCGCCTGGTTTGGAATCGCCCATCGCTCCTGGCCGTGAATGCTACGGCGGAAGCCGACCTTGCGCGCCAGATGTACCAGGCCTGGATTGCATTTCTGCGCGGGGAGACGCCTGCCGCGCCCGCGGTGCCTGCGTGGCCGGAGTACAACTCCACCACGCGCCCCACCATGATCTTCGATACGCAGAATCATGTGGAGCAGAAGCCGGAAGAAGCGGAACTGCGGTTGTGGGACGGTGTGCTATAGAGGCCTCAGCTACGGCTGGACAATTGCGTTGTAGCCGTCACTGAGAAGCTTTTGCCGCCACGTCTCCGCCTCGTCGCGGGTTTTGAAGGGGCCGATGCGCACGTGGATCAGCCCATCAAGAGGCTCGCGGCGCGCGGCAACCGCATAACCCCGCTTGCGGAGTGCAGACATCAGCACGTCCGCGTCGTCCTGCTGCGAGACTGCCGCAATCTGCACCATCACTGAGCCCGCGGATGCAAGGGCCGGCGCCACTGCCGATGCTGCCTGTTGCCCTACCTGCAGTGGATTTGCCGTGGGCGGGAAGGCCGGCTTTACCTGCGGCGCAACGCCCGATGGGGCGGCCGCAGGAGCGTCCGACGGAGTTTGCGCGCTTGCGTCCAGTGCGCTCGATAACTGGTCGTCGGCCGCCTGGTCTGATGGCTGCTCGCTGGTTGGTGCAGGTTGCTCGGCCACGGGCTTGGGCCGCTCATCTCCTGCCGGTGTTGCAGAGTGTGGGGCGGGTGAGGACTGCAATACCGCCATCTCTGCCGTTCCGTGATGGCCGGTGGCGTATCCGAGGCCAAAGCAGAGCCCGCATAGCAGGACAAGTCCGAAAAAGATGAGCAGCAGCGTAGTAGAACCCAACGTAAGTTCAGTGTCGTGCCGCGTTTCGGCCGGCTGCACCTCTCTATCGTCGACCCCCCCCCTCATACACCGTCCCCGCATTCAGTCAAATTCTGCACTAATCGTTCCTTTCTATCATCGCAAACGGCCCGCCGAGCGGTCCCCGGCGCAAGGGAACGCTTTCACCTACTCCTTCGGCTTGTCCGGAACTGGCCCGGCCGGAACCGGGGGGGTTAGTTTGTTGAACAGCGACATCATCTCCAGCGGCAGCGGGAAGACAATGGTGGTGTTCTTTTCCACGCCAATGTCCGCCAGCGTTTGCAGGTAGCGCAACTGCAGGGTCATGGGCTGCGTGGCCATGAGCGCCGAGGCGTCAACCAGCTTTTGCGCGGCGCTGAACTCGCCCTCGGCGTGAATGATCTTGGACCGCTTTTCGCGCTCGGCCTCAGCCTGCTTGGCCATGGCACGCAGCATCGATTCGGGCAGGTCCACCTGCTTCACTTCTACCGACACGACCTTTACGCCAAAAGGCTCGGTCCGCTGATCGATGATGCTCTGGATGCGCAGGTTGAGCTGGTCGCGATGGCTCAGCAGCGTGTCCAGTTCCACTTCGCCCAAGACTGAGCGCAGCGTGGTCTGCGCGAACTGCGAGGTCTGATAAACGTAGTTGGCCACTTTGATTGCGGCGTCGTTGGGGTTGACCACGTAGAGCGTCACCACCGCGTTCACCTTCAACGTGACGTTATCGCGGGTGATGATGTCCTGCGGCGGAACCTCAAGAACATCCTGCCGCAGCGAAATGCGGACAATTTGATCGAACGGCCGGAAAACAAGAATGATCCCCGGCCCCTTCGGCACCGGCAGCGCGCGGCCCAGGCGGAAGATCACGCCGCGTTCGTATTCGCGGAGAATCTTGATGGAATTGAGCAGGTACAAAACAAGAATGGCGATGACAACCAGAATCGGAGTTGCTATCATTTCATTTCCCTCACCCAGCACGGATTGTACTCCTGCCGGAGCCCGCCAATGCAGCCGTGGTTACTGGTGCGCATCAACAAGATGAACACGCTCCGCCGGCTCCACGCGCAGCAGATATTGCTCATGGCCCACCACGCGAAGCGGCGTTCCCTTGGCAACCGGCTCGCTGGCCACCGCGCGCCAGATTTCGCCTTCCACCAGCACGTGTCCCTCGGGCTCGAGCGGTTCCATGGCGCTGGCCACGCTTCCCATCATGGCGTCCACGCCAAGCCGCGACTTCATGCGCCGCGCGCGCCAGGCCAGGCGCAACAGGAAAACGGTGATCACGCCAAATGCCGCGCTCACGCCAATCGCAACCAGGGGGTTGATGTCAAGCTCCGGTACCGGCGCGGCCACCAGCGTCAACATGCCGAAGGTCAGGCAGACGATGCCGGCAATGGCCAGAGCACCATGACCGCCGAACTTGGCTTCAAGCACCAGCAGGCCGAGCGCAGCCACAAGCAGCAACACGGCTGTATAGCGTATAGGCAGCAGATTCAGGCCGAAGATGGCCAGCAGAACCATCAGCGTTCCCAGCGCTCCGGGAACGATGGTGCCGGGCGTATTGAATTCGAGATAGATGAGCAGCGCCCCGCCCACCAGCATCAACAGCGCGATGTTGGGGTTGACCAGCCAGCTCAGCAGCTCCTCACGCACCGACGGCTTGAACATCACAACGCGCGCCCCGCCCACATGAAGCACCTGCTTGCTGCCGTCCATGCGGGAAATCGTGCGCCCATCGAGCGCCGTCAGCAGCGCATTGTCGTTGTCGGCAATCAGGTCGATCAGGTGCTGGTTGAGCGCTTCCTCGGCGGTATAGGAGTGGGACGATTGCGCTGCGGCAGTGGCGGAATCAACGTTGCGGCCACGGCGCGTGACGTAGGAGCGCAGAAAGGCCTCCGCGTCGTTCTCGATCTTCTGACTCATGGTGTCGTCCATCTTGCCGAACTCGGAAACAACGTGGGCCGCGCCGGCGTTGGTGCCCGGAGCCATGGCAGCCACATCCGCCGACTCCAGCAGGTAGAATCCGGCCGAACCCGCTCTCGACCCGGCTGGAGATACGTAGACGATGACTGGGACACGCGAGCTGAGAATGGCACCGGCCATGCGGCGCATCGATTCCAGCAAGCCGCCAGGGGTGTCGAGTTCGATCAGCAGGGCCTGCGCGCCATCGGAGTTGGCCTTGGCCAGCGCCCGGTCCAGCTCCGCGGCGGTCACCGGTTGAATGGTGTCTGACAGCACAAACTTGTCCACAAGCGGCTGCTCGGCCAATGCCGAGGTTCCGATTCCGCCCACCATAGCCAACCCGGCCAAAACTCCAACCGCCCAACCAAATGTGCGCCTAATCATGGCTTGCTCCCTTCAGAACCCGCCGCTCCTGTTGAGTATTGACCCCGTTCCTTCTCGGATGCAGTGACACATCCCACCCTTGCCGGGAAAACAAAGACCTAGGACCAGAAGGGTACTCGGGTGGGGCACCCATTCGTTTTCTCCCGGTCAAGAGCCCGATCATCTTTTCTGAGCTGCTTCTTTTGCCTCAAGCTGCTGGCGCAAATCCTGCACCGCCTTGTTGCCGGGCTCAATCCGCAGCGCTTCACCCACATCGTAGCTTGCCTCGTCCAGATGGCCGGCGGCAAGGTCAAGCCTCCCCATCACAAGATACGCCTGAATCGAGGGCATCAGTTCTAGGCTGGTGCGCGCTTCCTTGCGGGCATCCGCCTTATCCCCCGTCCGCTCGCGGATTTCCGCCAGTCCTGCATGCACCTCGGGAATCCTGTCGTCGGAGGCCAGAGCGGTCTGGTAGAGCCGCTCCGCCTCGAGCAATAGCCCCTTGTCCAGATAGTCCTTGGCCCGCGCGGCCAGCTTCAGCGCGCGCTGCTCGGGCGGAAGGGCGGTCAGACGCGCCTCATCCACCTGGTCCAGCATTTGCGCCGCCTGGCGGAACGCAACCGCGTCGAAGTTGCGAGCAATCCGCTCCAGCGGATCGGCCTTGGCCTCCGCGTCCGCATCCTGTTTTCCGCCCGGTGGGTTCCAATCCTGTTCCACGTTTTGGGCTTCGCTGTCATTGGGATGCAACTTCAGGCATTGGGCAAGCTCCGCAAGCGCTTCGGCAGGGTTGCCGTGGTGCTTCAGGCTGACCGCCAGGTTGAAGTGATAATCGGCTGAACTGGTATCGGCGGCTACTGCCTGGCGGAACAACGCCGTCCCGTCGTGGCCCTGTCGGCTCACGGCTACGCCCTCATTGTTCACCACCTCGGCCAGTGGTAAAACCTGCGCCACTGCGGCGAAAGATTGCTCAGCCTTGGCGTAATTGCCTGAAAACACTAGGGCAAGTCCGCGATAGAACCCCGCCTGAAGAGCATCAGGGTCGTTTGGTCCCACTTTGGCAAAGGCCGCCGCAGCCAGCTCATACTGCTGGCCGTTGTAGTCTTCGCGGCCCAGCGCCATCCAGGCCGGTCCGAACCCGGGGTTCAGCGCCACAGCCTGGTTCAAGTGACGCAGCCGCTCGTCGTGGTCCGGCTCCGTGATGCCGCGGATATATTGCTCGAACGCGTCCACCCGCATCCCGCTGCCAGCGGCAACAAACGTCTCCTGGGCTATACCGAATTGGGGGTCTAATTGTTTGGTCAGGCGCCATGCCAGGGTGTCGAAAACTTCGATCAGGTCTTTCATTTCGCCGCGCGCGGTCACGGACTGGCTCATACGCAGGTGGGGCACGTCCACCACTTGCGCCTCGGCGATAATCCCGCTTCCGTCGGTCACAAAGCTGCCCACGATGATCGAATCGGCGTCCAGGGTTTGCGCCAGTTTGAGCGCGGTAGCGCGAGAAGGGTGAAAGCCCTCTGGCAGGCCCAGGTGGTCGAGCGCGTAAAGGCGATCTTCCCGGCTCATGGGCGCAAAACCAGCCGATTGAAAGCGGCTGCCGAGAATCTCCGGCGCCGCTTCGCGAATCCACTCCAGGCTCGGCTGGCCGGTGCGGTTGTCGAACGGCAGTACCAGCAGAATGCGGCCATGGCCGGCGCTCGAACCTGCCCCGGAAGTAGAGTTTTCGCCAGCCTGTGCTTGCGCCCTGGCTGTCAAAGCCAAAGCCAGGAAACACCCAAGCCCCAAGGCAGCAGTTGCCCGCGCCGCCCGCCCCAATCGAAATAAAATAGAAGTAATCACTACAGCCAGATTATAGGCGTTGGCGCGCAGGGCCGCTGCTGCCGCGGATCAACGCATCTGCAGGCCGGGTGCCGCAATTCTCGATTCTGAGACTTGGGAACTGCCTCAATTTCCGGTCGGAATGATCCCCGCGTTCTCCACCATAAGAATCACGGTTCGCTGCGGGGCGCGGGTGCGGTGGACCACTCCTTTAGAAACAACGAACCCCTGGCGCGGAGAAAGCTCGACGATGCGGTTTTCCAAGTCGATGAACAATTTGCCCTCGATCACATAGAAAAACTCGTCGTCTTCGTCGTGCTTGTGCCAGTGATACTCGCCTTCGACGATGCCCACTCGCACCACCGAGTCGTTGACCTTGCAGAGTGTCTGGTTGAACCATTTGTATTCGCAGGCATCGGAGAGAGCCTTCTCATCGATTACCTCAAGCGGAGGATAGAGAATGTTCAGGCGGGTTTCGTAAGGATACTTAACGACAGAATCAGACATGCGGACCTCCTCCTTGATAACGCTCCCTGTTTCAGGGTGATGAATCAATGCGCTTCCTTTACCTGTTTTCCATTGCGCGTGCAATAGCCTCCCGCGAAGCGTGGTTCCAGTCCACCTGCGCATTCAGTACCCGATCGAACCGGATGAGCGCCACCCATTGGCCATCGTCCTGCTTCTGCCAAACCAGGTCCCCGCCCAGACGCTTGGCAATCTCTTCCGGCGGCAAATCGTGGTGCAGGCCGAAGTACCTTTCGTCGAGTTCCGCGCTCTTCGATCCCAGGCTCAACAACCGGTGCGGCGGGTCAAATTTGGTTGAAAAAACCAGCGCGGCAGTAAACTTCCACGGCTCTTCGGCAGCCCGGTCAATCTGCGCCTGGGTAAAATCCTCCACGCGGTAAACGTCGTAAGGCTGCTTGAGATACCCAAGCTCCGGCCGGGTCAGCTCATCTGTCATTGGCCAGGCGGAGAGAACCGTCGCTCCCGGGTAGCGCTTGTTGAGTTGGGCGATTGCCGCCTCATGCAATCGCACCACGTGCACGAAGGCCAGGTTATCCTCGGGCGCAAAACCATAAGGGGGATTAACGAACAGACCCACCAGGAATGCCGCCGCAGAAAACACCGCCAGGCCTTGCCAATAAGGAACACGACGATAAAACGTGGCTACCGCCACCAGCAACACCAGCGGATACATGGGCAGCAGATAGCGCGTCAGCAGCGCGCCGCCCAGCACACTGAACAGCAATGCATTTACGAGCAGCAGCAGAAGTATCCGCCGCAGCGCCGGCTGGCTGATTGTGGCCCGCTCATGTCCTTCCTCGTCCGGCCGGGGAGTCAGCAGCAGCGCGGCAAAGGTCATCAGCACCGGCACAAACAGGTTCATATGCGCCGTGAGGTGCAGGATGCGATGACCAAAAGCTGCAAGAATCCTCAGCGGCACGAGGTTAGCCTGTGCGTTGTAGCGTACAAACTCGGGATTGCCGAACAGGAACCCCGTCTTCCTGTAGTGGTAGGCGTACCAGCCCAACAAAGGGAGCACACAGCAAAAAAGCCACGCTGCTTCCTTCCAGAGGCGCACCCGCAACGGCGGCCTGGCGCGAAACCCGTCCCACAGGCAAACCGCGGCCAGCGTCAGCGGAACCGCAATCGCGGTTTCCTTTGACAACGCCGCAGCCGCAAACCACAGCGCCGCAGCCCACGGTTTGCGGTCCCGGTCGGGTAGAGCGTAGACCAGGCCCCACAGTGTGCAGGCTGCCGCGAAGATGTCGGCATGGGCCAGCATGCTCTGCGCAAACCAGATGGGATAGATCCCCGTGAGCACAACTGTCCAGAAGGCCACCAGCTTGAGGCCGACAAGACGCATTGCTAACCGGCCCACCGCCAAAAGACCCACCGCCGCAACCATCAAGACTGCTTCGCGCGTTACTTCCGGATAGAAGCCGGAAAACTTCCACCACAGCGTCAGGTAGATGCTGGGCAGCGGCGGATGCGCATTGGTCAGTGTGGTTGTGGGAATCAGCGAACCGGTGCGAAACAAATCCCAGGCCGCGGGTATGTAATAACCCGCCTCATCCCAATAGTAAGGAAGGCGAAGCAGAGTGAAATGCGTGGCATAGAGCGCAGCAAACACCACCGGAAAGATCATCCAGAGGGGTAGCGGCTCGTCCAGCCGCGGCTGCATAAGTCTCTTCAAGCGCAACGCATCGCTCCCTGGCCAAGTCCTGAAAGTCCGGCGCCGAAAGCACCTGGTCCCCAGTCCCTGTTCGCTGATCCCTGTTCCCTGTTCCCTGTCTTTAGTTCACCGGACCCTGCTGAAAATTGTGCCCGTGCGGCTCCAGGTTCAGGACGCCGAAGGCCTGCTCGTACTGCGCCAGATTCTGTCCCAGCACATTCCACAGTGCCTTCGCTTGCTGCGGGCTCAGGAAAATCCCCTGGTGATTACGGATGTTCACCTGCTCCGGGCTCTCGCTCGAGGCCAGGCCGAAGACAAGCTGGAAGTCCCAAACGCTCACACGCACCTGCACGCTGTTGGCGTAGGACTCACGGTAGTCGGAGGTCTGGGCAGTATTCAATTGGGGCTGTTGTTGCGCGGATGGACTCATGGTTTCACCAGCTTACTCCCGCTTTCCGGCAAGAGACCAGTTAACGCGAAAATCCATTGAGAACCTGTGATTTTGCCCGTTTTCGTCAAGCAGTCCCTATTCGGGAACCCGTCACTTTAGTCACTCCAACATGACCATAAAGTGCCATCGGATGAAACTTACGTAATGGATATACTCTGCGTACAAGGACCCGTAACCACCGATAAATCCCTTGTTGGGCGATGTTCGCGAGCCCGAGGAAATGTGGGTTTTCATGTCAATACCGAGGACGAATATGTTGGGGAATCGCCTGATTCTGCGCTCCAGCCACGACCTGCCAGAAGCCATCAACTTCAAGACTCAGCGGAGTGTCCTGCCTTGGCCTGCGCCTGCCATTCAGCCGGCGCGCAAGCGGCGCGGCGTATTGGCCCTGGCCGCTCTGCTTCTGGCGGCTGCCGGGGTGCAGGCGCAGTCCGTCTTCCCCAACGAGAATCTGGGCGTTGCGGTCACTCAGACGGTCACGGTCACAGGCAGCGCCTCGCTCACCGGATCCACTCCTGTGGCCACAGTGGAAGTGCTGACGAACGGCTTCAGCGGATCGGAATTCGCCAAGGGTTCGGGCACATGCGACACGGCGACCCTCTCCGCCGGCGGCCAATGCACCGAGTCAGTTACCTTCACTCCCGCCTATCCGGGCAAGCGCACTGGCGCGGTAGTGCTTCTGGATGCAAGCAGCAATGTACTGGGCACGGCCTATATTTCCGGCGTAGGTGTGGGCGGGCTTGACGTCCTCACCCCCGGCAACGTGGTTACAGTCGCAGGCGAGTTTCGGGCCTGGACCTCGACTCAAGATGGAATCCCTGCAACGCAAGCGAATGTGGACCAGCCCTCGAGCATCGCGTTTGACGGAGCCGGCAACCTCTACATTGCCGACAGCGCACACAACAAGGTTCGCATGGTCTGCGCAACGGGTACAGTGACCATCGCTGGCAGCACATGTCCTGGAGCCGGAATCATAACCACTGTCGCCGGGACCGGAAACGCGGGCTATACAGGCGACAACGGGCCGGCGAAGAACTCCACCCTGAGTTCGCCGAATGGCATCTCGATCGACGGCGCGGGCAACCTCTATATTGCGGATACCGCCAACAACGTCGTCCGCATGATTGCAGCGTCCACCGGCATCATCACGACGGTTGCCGGAGACGGCACAGCCGGTTTCGGCGGGGACGGCCATGGGGCCACGGCGGCCGGATCCCAACTCAACGTGCCCGTGGGCGTAACCGTGGACGCTCAAGGCGACCTCTACATCGCCGACCTCGCCAACCAGCGAATTCGCCGGGTAGACGCTGTTTCCGGAATTATCACCACGGCGGCGGGAAATGGCAATTTGAGCGGAGCCAACGACGGCAAGGGAACGTATTCTGGCGACGGCGGCCCAGCAGTCAATGCCGGTCTCAGCCTGCCCTACTCCGTTGCTTTCGATCTTTCCGGCAACATGTATATCCCCGACTCGGCCAACAACCGCATCCGCTTAGTCAAAGCAATCAACGGCGCCATCACCCCGGCAAGCACTATTAGCACCGTTGTAGGCACAGGAAACGGCGGCAACCCCAATTGTCCCAACGGAGCGGCGAATGCCGAAGGCCTGACTACGCCATCTGGCGTGGCAATCGATCCTGCCGGAAACATCTATGTTTCGGATACGCAGGACGGATGCATTCGCAAGACAAACATCACCAGCGGAGAGATCAGCACCATCGCCATCAACGGCTCAATAGCCGTAGACTCAGCCGGCGTGCTCGGTTTTGCGCAGGTGTATGCGCCAATTGGCATCGTCGTCGACGGCCTGGGCAATGTCTTCTATGCCGACTTTTACTACATGATTGTCGATGAGATTGAGAGCGACAAGGCGGTTCTCAATTTCACCTCGACCCCTGTCCGGCAGGGTGACAAGTCAACCGCTTTGCCGCAAATTGTGGAAAATGACGGTAACGCACCATCCGAGCTGGGTTCGGTCACGCCTGACAGCAATGCCGCGGTCGATGCGACAAGCACCACCTGCGTGCCGCCCTATCCGTTTGGCCTGGGTGAGGATGCAGATTGCATCATCGGCGGAATCTTTGCGCCATCAATCTCCGGCAATCCGGTGCTGGGCAACATCGATGTGGTGGATAACACCGTCAACACGCCGCTCGATTTTGTGCTTGCGGGAGATGCGACCGCCGTCAATTCCACCACCATCTCGCTCACCGCCTCCCCTAACCCGGCCCCGGCAACGCAAGTTGTCACCTTCACGGCCACCGTGAGCACCGGCGCCAATACCGGACCCCTCACGGGCACCGTTACCTTCTCTGATACGTTCAACGGCACGACCACCCAGATCGGTTCACCGGTTACAGTGAACTCCTCCGGCGTTGCCACCCAGACCACGGGCGCACTGGCAGTCGGAGTGCACGTCATCTCTGCAACGTACAACGGCGACGCTACCCACTTCGCTTCACAACAACCGGCGAAGGTAACCTTAACCATCTACGAAACCACCAAGGTAGTCGTCACCGCCGTTCCCGCGAGTCCGTCTCAATTGGGCACGCCCGTAACTTCCACAGCCACGGTGTCAATCCCGGATGGCGGCATGGTGCCGCTGGACGGCACCGTGACATTCACCGACAGCCTGGCTGCTCTGGGCGCAAACACCGTCCCCATCAACAACGGCGTAGCCACTTATACGACTGGGGCGCTGTTGCAGGGCATGAACGTGATCACGGCTACCTACACGCCCAACACGAGCAATCTGATCCAAGGCAGCGCGGGCACTCTCAACCAGGATGTCGTTACCTCCGCGACCGTAAGTCTGACATCGTCGCCCAATCCATCCGTTTATGGCGGTCCGGTGACCTTCACGGTCACGGTGCCCGATTCCGCGAGCCTCGCCGCCACGGGAAATGTGAACATTGTCATCGTCCCGGTGGGTCAAAGCTCGCCCACCTATCCGCTGACAGTGAGCCTTTCAGGAAATCCTGCCACCGGCACAGGCACAATCTCAACGCTGCCGGTCGGATCGTACAACGCAACAGCCACCTACGCGGGTGACAGCAACTTCGCCTCTGCCACGGGCGCTCTGTCATCTCCCCAGGTGGTGAGCCAGGTTCAGACCACAACAGCGCTGGCCGCCACGCCCGCCCAAGGCATTGCCGGCAACCCCATGGCCATAACAGCAACTGTGACGCCCGCCTCAGGCACAGGCATCCCCACCGGCACAGTCACCTTTACCGATACATTCAATGGCGCCACAGTCACACTAGGTTCGGCCATCGCCCTGACCAAGACCGGGACCGCAACCATCAATCCCGCCAAGCTGGCGCCCGGCACACATTCCATCCTGGCCACGTACGCCGGAGATACGAACGACGCAGGCAACACGGCCACGCTTTCACTGGTTGTTGTCCAGGCCACGACAACCACCACTGTAACCGCCACGCCGAGTCCCGCCACCGTGCAAGGCACCATAACCTTTACGGCAGTGGTGACAGGCAACGGAGCAACACCCACCGGAACAGTCAGCTTCCTTGCCAACGGAAGCATCGCGCTGGGCACCGGAACTCTTGACGGCGCCGGCAAAGCTTCAGTTACCTACTCCGCTCTTGCCGCCGGCAGCTATCAGATCACCGCTATATATAGCGGAGACACCAACGACGCGGGCAGCACATCCGCCGCGATCACCGAGGTCGTAGGACTGCTTCAAACCACCACGGATCTGGGCACCGCGTCGACCACTGGCGCAAATTCCCAGACAATACTTATCTCCACCGTTCAGGACAGCGGGAACTCGGGACCGGCGCCGACAGGCACGGTGACCTTCACCAGCGGCACCAACGTCATCGGAACCGCCCAGCTGAACGCGGACGGTGTCGCCACCCTGACTCCCAACCTGGGCGCCGGCAACTACACCGTCATTGCCTCCTACCAGGGCGACACTCTACATGGCGCGTCGCAATCGTCTCCCATCTCTATTACCACCGTTGGTTCGTCGTTCAACCTGACTGTCACGCCGGCAAAAGTGAGTATGGCCACGTCGCAGAATGCGACGGTTACCGTAACCCTGAATTCGGTAAGCGGCTTCACTGATAACATCGGCCTCGGCTGCGGATCGCTTCCCGCGGGCGTCAACTGCCACTTCTCCAACATTTCGCTCGCGCTGGCGGCGAACGGCACTTCCACGGCTCAACTGATGATCGACACCAACAACCCGCTAGGCGGCGGCGCTTCGGCCATGAACAAACAGCCGGGAAGCAGGAATGTGGAGTTGGGCGGGATATTACTTCCCTTCAGCATGTTTATGGGTTGGATCCTGTGGCGGTTCCGCAAGCGTCATGCCAGCGTTTTGAGCACAGTGCTGCTTCTCGTTCTCTCCGCCGCGGCGATGCTCGCTACCGGTTGCATCGGATTCACGCAAAGCAGCGCGGCGCCGGGCACTTACACCATCCAGGTGGTCGGTGTGGGCGCCAACAGCAATGTAACTGAATACCAGAACGTGGCCCTCACCATCACCCAGTAGAACTTCCTGAGGCACGGGCAAAAGACAGATGAAAAGTTCAAATCAATTCGGAAAAGTGTCCCGCGGGAAGCTGGTTATGCACCAGGCGCGTCACGCACTCTTCTTGGCCGTCCTACTTGCTGTTGGCCTTGGCATGGCGCGTACCGCTTCTGCCCAGGTGGTTTACTCCGGAGACGAGGGCGGCTACTCTCTCCGCGTTGGCGCCACAGCTTCCGGCTACCAGGTGCAATATGGCCAGGAGAAACTTGGTGGCATTGGCGGCGTGGTTGATTTGGACACACGGCGGCGCATCGGCATCGAGGCCGAGGGGCACTGGCTGAAGTTCAACAGTCCCGATCAGACGCAGGTCAGGACCTGGATGGGCGGAGCCCGCTACCACTTCTCGAAAGGAAAATTCCAGATCTACGGCAAAGGACTGATTGGCATCGGCCAGTTCACTTTTCCTTATAATTACGCTCACGGAAACTACCTGGTCATTGCGCCGGGTGCCGGCGTGGATTATCGCTGGAAGCGCAGGATCAGCTTCCGGCTGGTCGATTTCGAGTACCAGGTATGGCCGCAGTTTACCTACGGTTCCATGGGTTCTCCGGGCGTCAACGTGGGTGTGCAGTATCACATCTTCTAGATGCCCAGTTTCCTCCCGCGCACACGGAATTTGAGAGGTTGCGAACGACAGACGCCCAGTTGGCTTCGCCGGCAGGGAGAATCGATTTCGTCCTCAGGGCCGATATGCTACCGTATCTTTACACCCCAGCGTCCACGATTCGTTTGGCAAATCCACGGGCTGTGGTGCCAAAGGACGGCGAGCCCCGGATTCCACGGCGAAACCAGAGTCGATGTATCCCGAAACCGATACCCTCAAGTCGGCGCGACCACTAGGGAGCGGCGGCCCTCCAAGAATTCAACGGGACACGGTGACTGGGGTTTCGCTATGGGCGCGGGCAGCATGAGGGCGGATGGGAATACAGGTTGCGCTGCATCACCGGACAGTGTATCGGTACGACAAGTCGATAACCCTTGGTCCACAGGTCGTACAGTTGCGCCCCGCATTTCACTGTAGAACCCCTATCCTCAACTATTCGCTCGACATCACGCCCCGGAAACACCTCATCAATTGGCAACTGGATCCTCACACGAATCGGCTTGCACGCCTTCTCTTTTCCGGGAAGACAGACGAGTTTCTGGTCGACGTAAACCTCGTCGCGGATTTGTATCCGATCAATCCGTTCGAATTCTTCCTGGAACCCGGGGTGGAGGAATACCCGTTCGCCTACGCGCCGGCGCTGGCCAAGGATCTTGAGCCTTACCGGTCAATTGACGCGCCCGGGCCACTTCTGCAGGCGTTTCTCAACGACTTCTTGGGCAGGAGGAGTGGGACCATCGCGCTGCTCATCGATTTGAATCGAAAGGTAAGAGACGAGATTGACTATGGGACAAGGCTCGAGCCAGGCGTCCAGACATGCGAAGAGACAATGGAAAAACGATCAGGATCCTGCCGCGACTCGGCATGGCTACTGGTGCAGAGCCTCAGGAATCTGGGCATCGCGTCGCGCTTTGTCTCGGGCTACTTGATTCAACTGGCGGCGGAAGAAGGCTCACCGGATGGTCCAAAAGCCGATTCCGCCGATTTGCATGCGTGGGCCGAAGCGTTCTTACCGGGCGCGGGCTGGATCGGTTTGGATCCAACCTCCGGCCTGCTCGCCGGGGAGGGCCACATCCCCCTGGTCTGCACTCCGAGCGCCTCGCAGGCCGCTCCCATCAGCGGCACCGCGGAGCCGGCCAAAGTTGACTTCAGCTATTCCATAACTGTTCGCCGTCTGAACGAAACGGCGCGGCCGTCCAAGCCATTTACGGAAGAAGAATGGCTCCGAATCAGGCAGGTCGCTCACGGAGTCGACGCGGAATTGAAGGCGATGGATGTGCGGCTGACCATGGGGGGCGAGCCTACGTACGTCGGCATCGACGATCCCGAGAGCCCGCAGTGGAATATCGATGCTCTTGGCGCCATGAAGCGAACGCGCGGGCTGGCCCTGATCCAGGGTCTCCGCGAAAGGATGGCGCCCGGCGCTCTGCTTCACTACGGGCAAGGCAAATGGTATCCGGGCGAGCCGCTGCCACGGTGGGCTCTGAGCTGTTATTGGCGAGCCGACGGCATCCCGGTGTGGGAAGCCAAAGAACTGATCGCCAAAGAAGACGGGCACTACAGCTTTGGATCCGCCGATGCGTTCAGGTTCATGCAAGCTCTCGCGCGCCGTCTTCAGGTGACTGGCGAAAATGCATTGCCTGCCTATAACGCGGAAAGTGAGACGGAACCTGTCGGGTACATCCTTCCCATTCGCCGCCGCCAACTGAAGGGTCGTCTCAGCTGGTCAAGCCAATTGTGGTTTCCTCGCCCGGAACGCCTGACACTGTTGCCAGGCGACTCGCCCGTCGGCTTTCGCATTCCGACAGAGGCCGTGCCCTGGGTGGCGCCCGATGAGCTTGCCTACGAGCTTGACAATGCGCCTTTCGCGGATCGAGCGAAGCTGCCATCCGCCTCGCCGCGGCGCACGGAGCTTTTCGAGACAGACCCCGCGCCCGACCCGCTGCCTGCTGTCTCTCGTCCGCCGGAAACAGCGCCGGAACTCATCCGGCCTTCGCTGTGTGTGCAGCCGCGAGAAGGCCGCCTGCATGTGTTTCTACCCTATGCGCCCCAGCTTGCGGACTATCTTGACCTGGTCAGCGCGGTCGAGGATACATGCAGTTATCTGAAGATTCCGGTCTGGGTGGAAGGCTACGCTCCACCGGCCGATCCGCGATTGCGTTCGTTCAGCGTCACTCCCGATCCCGGCGTACTGGAAATCAACCTGCCGCCCACCAGCAATTGGGACGAGCTCGAACAGGTCAATACCGTGCTCGACGAAGAAGCCCGCCGCAATCGATTGACGGCTGAAAAATTCGCCTACGATGGCAGCCATCAGGCTACCGGCGGTGGCAGCCACATCGTTGTCGGCGGAGCAACCGTACTGGACAGTCCCTTTTTGCGCCGTCCGGATCTGCTGCGCAGCATGGTCGCCTTCTGGCAGAATCATCCGGCGTTATCGTACTTGTTTTCCGGCATGTATGTCGGCCCCACCAGTCAGTATCCGAGGGTGGACGAAGCGCGCATGGACGCCCTATACGAGTTAGAGGTTGCCTTCAACAATTTGCCTGCGAACGATTGCCCGGCCTACATAGTCGACGGCCTATTTCGTAACTTGCTGGTCGATGTTACCGGTAACTCGCACCGCGCAGAGTTTTGCGTCGACAAGCTATTCCCGCCGGCTGGGCACGGTTTGCAACTTGGGTTGCTCGAATTGCGGGCATTCGAAATGGCGCCGCATGTGCGAATGAATCTTCTCCAGATGCTGCTGATCCGCGCATTGGTATGCATGTTCTGGAAGACTCCTTCCGACGCCAGCCTGACGCGCTGGGGCACCGCGCTCCACGACCGTTTCATGCTGCCGCATTTCGTCAGGCTCGATCTCTCCGAAGTGCTTGCTCAGTTGCGGAGATCCGGCTATAACTTCGACGAAGCGTGGTTCGCTGCACATTTTGAGTTCCGCTTTCCTAAGATAGGGTCGGTTGCCGCGGATGGGGTCGAACTCGAGCTGCGCCAGGCCCTCGAGCCCTGGAACGTGCTGGCGGAAGAGACTGTTTCCGGCGGGACGGTTCGCACCGTGGATTCGTCGCTCGAACGCATGCAGGTAAAGCTATCCGGAGTTACAGAGTTATCGCGATACGTTGTAACTTGCAATGGGCGAAAGGTGCCCCTGCAACGCACCAGCGAACCTGGCGTCGCTGTGGCGGGCGTGCGCTATCGCGCCCGGCGTTTGTCGGCAACCCTTCATCCCACAGTTCCCGTGCATGCGCCTCTCGTCTTCAACCTTATCGACTGCTTGACTGAGCGCTCCATTGCGCAAGGCACATACCACGTTGGCCCGCCTGACGGACACCTGTATTCGGCTCGCCCATCCAACGCCGCTGAGGCTGAAAAGCGTCGCATGGAACGCTTTCAAACAGGGGTACCCGCCCTCGTGCCAATGACAGCGCCCGCGGATGAGAGCAATCCGCTCTTCCCCATGACGCTGGACCTGCGACTACCGCCGCAGCCTAAATCCCAGGGTCAGTTAGCGAGGCTCGAGTTATGAATGTGGACCTCTATCAGATTCCCCTGCGTTACGGAGCGGTCTACGACGAGTTATCGGCCGATGGAGTAACTCCGCGGCCGCATTGGGCGTATTTGATGGAATCGCTGCGCACAATTGGGCCCGAGGAGTTAGGCCGGCGATGGGGACGTGCTGAGCGCCGCATTCGCGAAAACGGAATCACTTACAACATCTACGGTGACCCGCTGGGCGCAAACCGGCCATGGAAAATCGATATTGTCCCATTCCTGATTCCAGCCGACGAGTGGCGATTCATCGAGGCCGGCATCATCCAGCGCGCGCAATTGCTGAGCCTGATCCTCGAGGACCTTTATGGTGCTCAGCACCTTCTCCTGAACGGAGATTTTCCCGCACCGCTGCTCTATGCCAACCCGGCATTTCTGCGGCCACTGGTAGGCGTGCGCGTGCCGTCTCACAGTCATCTTCATATGCTCGCCGTCGACCTGGCACGTTCGCCGGACGGGCAGTGGTGGGTGCTTTCCGATCGCACACAGGCGCCTTCCGGCAGCGGCTATGCATTGGAAAACCGTACCATCGTGTCCGATGTTCTCCCCAATGTATTTCGTGCCTCCAACGTGTTGCGCCTCGCTCCTTTTTTCCGGGCGCAGAGAGAAGCACTCGCCAGCCTGGCCACATGCAGCAATCCGCGCATCGTTCTGCTCACTCCCGGCCCGCTCAACGAGACTTACTTCGAGCACTCATACATTGCGCGCTACCTGGGATTCACGCTGGTGGTTGGAGCTGACCTGACGGTGCGCGACCGCCGAGTTTATCTCAAGACCGTGGATGGTTTGGAAAAGGTCGACGTCATTCTGCGCCGCGTGGACGACAGCTTCTGCGATCCACTGGAATTGCGAAGCGATTCCCTTCTAGGTGTGCCGGGACTGGTGGACGCAATCGTGGCTGGAAACGTGGGCGTGGCCAATGCTCTGGGCAGCGGACTGATTGAGACGGCCGCGATCATGCCCTTTCTTCCCGGACTTTCCAGGCAACTGTTAGGCGAGAAGCTGAAGCTGCCCTCGGTGGCGACCTGGTGGTGCGGTCAGCCGTACGCGCTCGATTGGGTGCTCAATCATCTTGATTCGGTCGTAGTGAAGCCGGCGTTCCCATCGCGAGGACACGAGCCGGTATTCGGCGCTGAACTCGAACAGAACGAGAAGGACAAGTTTGCCGAACAGTTGCGCGCCCATCCTCATGAGTACGTGGCTCAGGAGCGGGTCGCGCTTTCCAATGCGCCCGTTTGGGACAACGGACATCTGCACTCGCGCGGCGTGGTGCTGCGCGCTTATGTGCTCAACACCGGCAACGGATGGACGGCGATTCCCGGAGGGCTGGTGCGCGTGGCCGAGTCGGAAGGGTCGGTCGTCTCCATGCAGCGCGGCGGACACAGCAAGGACGCCTGGGTGCTGTGGGACGGCCCGGTGGACACCTTCAGCATGCTGCATCCGCGCAACGAGCCGGTTGAGTTGCGGCGCGATTCGCCGGTTGTCCCGAGCAGCGTTGCGGACAATGTGTTCTGGCTGGGCCGCTATGTGGAGCGGGCGGAAAACACGGCTCGCATTGCGCGCTCCATGATCCCTCGCGTGCGGCGCGCCGATGCGCCGGAACTCGGGAGCCTGCTTCGGCTGCATGGCTGCCTGGAGTCCCGGCATAGCAAGTTGACCAGGGCCGTGAGACGGCACCCAACTTCGCTCGCATTGGAACAGGAATTGATCTCACTGATCACGGACGTCAAACGAGCCGACAGCCTGGCCGCGACGCTGCAAGAGGTCTATCGCGTGGGTGGCAGCGTTCGCGAGCGGTTGTCCGCCGATATGACGTTTCTCATCGGCCAGTTGCGCGATTCGATTCAGATCGAGCGTACCACGCAGTTTCTCGAATATCCCGCAATGCTCACCGATTGCCTGGGACTGCTTTCCGCATTCTCTGGAATGGAACGCGAAAACATCAATCGCGGATTGGGCTGGCTGTTCCTGAGCCTCGGCCGGCGTCTGGAGCGCGCAATCTATCTGACCAGGCAACTGCGCGAGATCACCAGCCCTCCGCTCGCCGAACGGGACTGGCCGCTGTTGGAGCGCTTTCTTGAAATCGCCGACAGTTCCATGACCTACAGGACGCGCTACTACACCACGCTGCAACCGTTAGCGGTGCTTGATGTGCTGATGGCAGATGAGACCAATCCGCGCTCTTTGGATTTCCAGCTCACCCACCTCGCGGACCTATATCAAAAATTGCCCCGACACGTGCCGGAGGACTTGCAAGCCATGCGAGACGCCCTGGCCTTGCTTCGCGGCTTCGATCTGCGAACGATCGTGTATCCGCTTCCTGGCGCTGCGACGGTTGCGAAAGGGGCTGAAGGCCTGGCGCGGCTTGCCCGCTTCTTAATGGGGTTGGAGGAGTTGCTGCCTTCATGGTCAAATAACCTTTCGAGCAGGTACTTCAGCCACGCTCGCACCTTGCCGATCACCGTTGGCCTATGACTTACAAAATCATTCATCGAACCACCTATAAGTACAAATATCCGGTGTCGGCTGGAAACCACGTTGCTTGTCTCAAGCCGCGTTCCTTTCCACGCCACCAATTAGTGGAAAGCGAAATCGACATTCATCCAACACCGGCAACCGTGACTCAGAGGGCAGATTACTTCGGGAACCTTCTTTGCATTTTCACCATTCAGGAACCGCACAAGGAACTGGTGGTTGAAGCGCGCAGCAAAGTAATCATTGAGGACAGCGCCGCATCAGGTTCGAAACAGGATATCCCCTGGGAAGAGGCGGTGCGATTGCTGACCGGAGATCAGAGTCCCGCTGGGCTCGATGCCTGCCAGTTTCGATTCGAGTCGCCGCGAATTCGATTGCGGCCGGAGTTTGCGGCCTATGCGCTCAAATCGTTTACCCCAAGACGCCCGCTTCGAAAGAGCCTTCTCGATCTGACGGCGCGCATCCACAAAGACTTCCGTTTCGATTCCAAAGTTACGAATGTACGGACGCCTGTCGAAGAGGTATTTCGCAAGCGGCGCGGAGTTTGCCAGGATTTTGCGCACTTACAAATTGCCTGCCTGCGTTCGTTGGGTTTGGCGGCGCGGTATGTCAGCGGCTATCTGCGGACTTACCCGCCTAAAGGGCAGCCAAGGCTCGTGGGCGCGGATGCATCCCATGCATGGGTGTCCGCTTATTGTCCCGGAACCGGCTGGCTCGACCTTGATCCCACCAACAACGTCGTCCCCTCGAACGGTCACGTAACACTGGCCTGGGGCCGGGACTACGGCGACGTCAGTCCGCTGCACGGCCTGATTCTAGGCGGTGGAACTCACGCGCTTCATGTCGCCGTCGACATGGAACTGCTCGAATCCTGATAGATCCAATCGGCAAGCATCTTAACTTCGAGTTAGAGCGTTTTCGATTTAAGTGTTTACATATCCGCATGAGGCAAAGAAGTTCGAGCATTCGTCTGGCGTAACGGCATTGAGGAGGTCACCGATTTCCTTCCACAG
>JBKQNU010000176.1:0-30200 GCA_052145815.1 Occallatibacter sp. | reverse complement strand
GGATGGGGCACGGAGTGTCGTCGCGCTCTGCGCAGGTTCGGGGTCAGAAGCCAGCAGGCGTCGTAGATCGCCGACCGTCTGCACCTGGTCCCACAACTTGGTTTCCGTGGAAATGCCGGTTCGCTCTTCGATCGCGGCGGCCAGTTGCACACGTCCCAGGCTATCGAGATGCAGGTCTTCGGTCAGGAGCAGTTCATCCCCGTCCCCGAGCGGCGTTTCGCCTGCGATTTGGGCAATCAGCATCAACAGCCAGTCGGAGGGAACCAGCTTTGCGCCGTTTGCATTGCCGTTGCCATTGTGATTGTGGCCATTGGAGCCGGTGGCAGCCTGCATCCTGGCTACCCCCGCGGCCACAACATTGCGGCGAACCTTCCCCGTCGAGGTGCGCGGCAGGTCGGGCTCGGGCCATACGACCCATCGGCGCAGACGCTGAAATTCCGCCAGGCGGGCGTTGGCGTGCTCAATCACCGCGGCTGCGGCGTGGCCATTCTGGCCAGTCTGGACCCCGCTCTGGCCGCGCATGGCCAGCACGGCAATCGGTTCCGGCCCATCGGCTGTTTCCATCGGAACCACCGCGCAGGCCGCCACGCCCGGTTCCTGCTCAATGGCCGCCTCCAAATCTTCAGGATGCAGGTTGAACCCCGCTGCCGTGACAATGACCTCGCTTTTTCGGCCCAGGAAGCGCAGTTCGCCGGTGGGCTCGGTCTGCGCCAGGTCGCCAGTGGCCAGCCACTCGTTGGTGCGCGGATGCAACGCGCCGCCCGACCATGTTGCATGCGAAATGGCATCGCCGCGCACCAGCACTTCGCCGTCGGGGCCCAGTTTCACCTCGCGCCCCGGGAGTGGCTTGCCGATGGTTCCGTGGGCCACGTGGAAGGGATGGTTGAGGGTGATGAGCGCCGTAGTCTCAGTCATGCCGTAGCCCTGCACTACCACCAGGCCGACGGCATTCCAGAAAGCTTCCAGCGGGCCGGGTAGTGCGCCGCCGCCAGAGATCAGCGCCCAGAACTTGAGGCCAAAGACGCGATGTACATCGCGGAAATGCCACCAGCGTCGCAGCCCGCCGACTTTTTTTGCCGGACCGATGGGGCCGGTGACACGCTCCGCAAGCCCGGGCAGTGCGGACTCGAGATAAGTCCTGAGCAGTGCGTGCACACGGGGCACCGCGGCCAGCACGGAGATGCGCTCGCGGCGGATGGTTTCGATAATGCGCTGCGCGACAAGCCGGCTTTCAAAATGCAACTCGGCGCGGTAAATGGACGGAACCCAAAGGCCCATCGTCTGCCCGAAGACGTGGCTGAGCGGCAGGGTGTGCATAATGCGCAGTGGGTGAATCAGCCGCTCGTACCGCAGATAAGGCTGTGAGGCCTTCTCGATGGGTCCCACGCTGGCCAGAACATTGCCGTGCGTGAGCACAATGCCCTTGGGATCGCCAGTGGTGCCGGAGGTGAAGAGAATCTCGAGCGGAGTGTCGGCGGCGAGGGTTGCGATTGGGCCGGCTTCTTCGGCGGGGAGTTCGTCGAGCCAGTCTTCAAAACTCAGTCTGGCGAGGCCGGCAGGCAACTGGCTGGTCAGCGCCATGTCACCAATGGCGAGCTTGGGAGTGACGTCGGCGGCCACGCGCTGTGCAAAGTCGGCGGTGCCGTTCGAGTCCAGCGGAACCGCGAGCACCCCGCGCAGCATGCAGCCGTAAAATGCCGCCATCCATTCGGCGCTGTTTTCCGCCCAGAGGAGCACGCGGTCGCCTTGACCGATGCCGCGCCGGACCAGCAACGCGCCAAACCGGCCAGCCAGCCGTGCAATCTCGCCATAAGTGGTGACGCGCCGGCGGTTGCCCTTGTAGCGCACCACGGCGATCTCGCTCCCATAGCGGCGAAAGTCGTCGAGGAGTGTAGCCAAATGGTCTCGCAAGGGCGCTCCACGCAGGCTTTAATCCAGGTTCAGACTATTCGATGCGGAACCAGGAGATTCGTTCCTGATAAAAACACAACCTCCTCATGGATTTAGCCTGATTGTGACACTATTTCGGGCTGACACAGGTCCAAAAATTCAAGGAAACTTCTCAAATTTGGTCGCTGACGGAAACGGCGGCGCTCTATCTACTAATTCTTGATCCCTAGCCCCGCCCCTCCCAGTTTCTTCGCTTCCTCTTCGCCGCTGAATGCGCTATTCTCAGGAGACTGTGTCCCGTATTGCCCCCAAACCGGCCCAACCCAGCCCGAAACTCCGAGAAGTCGATCCGTGCACCGATCCGGCGCCTGGGAACGACCCGTTTGCCTGTTTTCACCCCGTAACGGCGGAGTGGTTCAAGGCGGTATTCGACGCGCCAACCGCTCCGCAACGGATGGGCTGGCCGGTCATCGCGCGCGGAGAGAGCGCGCTGATTCTGGCGCCCACCGGGACTGGCAAGACGCTAGCCGCTTTCCTCTGGTGTCTGGACCGGCTCATGCTGCAACCTCCGAAGCCAGTCGAGAAAAAAGGCTGCAGGATCGTTTATGTTTCTCCGCTGAAGGCCCTGGCCGTGGACGTGGAGCGGAATCTGCGCTCGCCACTGGCCGGCATGGCAAACGAGGCGCGGCGGAGGGGCGTGGGGTTTCGTGAGCCCACCATAAGCGTGCGCACCGGCGACACGCCGCAGCGGGAGCGGGCGAAATTTGCGCGTCACCCGGCCGAAATCCTGATCACTACGCCGGAGTCGCTTTATCTTTTGCTCACGTCGCAGGCCTCGGACGCGCTGCGCACGGTAGACACCGTGATCATCGACGAGATTCATGCGCTGGTACCCACCAAGCGCGGAGTGCATCTGGCGCTGTCGTTGGAACGCCTGGAAGCGTTGACCAAGCGGCGGCTGCAGCGGATCGGATTGTCGGCCACGCAAAGGCCGCTCGAAGAAGTGGCACGGTTTCTGGGCGGGGTGGAAAAGCAGGGAACAGGGAACAGTGAACAGGGAATAGGTGCCAGGGATGCGGAGACGCGCGGAGCGGCGGGCCTGACGGCAGCTGATCTCAACGCCCTATCGAGAGATGACCTGAGCGACGATCTTGACAAGCACGCCCTGATCCCTGATCCCTGTTCTCTGTTCCCTGGCGCGGCGGATGCCGCGCTGCGCTATCGCCCCGTCACCATCGTCAATGCCAGCGCGCGCAAGCAATTGAAGCTGCGCATTGAGGTTCCAGTTGAGGATATGGCGCACTTGGGCGAGCAGGAATATCTGCCCAGCGGTCCTGCTTCGCAGGCGCCGAAGCGGGTCTCCATCTGGAATGCGATTCACCCGCGATTGCTCGAAATTATAAGGGTTCGTAACTCGACCATCCTGTTTGTGAACAGCCGCCAGGTCGCCGAACGGCTTGCCGGCGCGTTGAATGAACTGGCCGGCGAAGCCATCGCGCGGGCCCATCATGGATCGCTCGCGGCGGCGCAGCGGTCGGTGATCGAGGAGCAACTGAAGGCAGGGCAGATTCGCGCCCTCTGCGCTACGTCGACGCTGGAACTGGGCATTGATATGGGCGCGGTTGACCTGGTGATCCAGATTGAGGCCCCGCCCTCGGTGGCCAGCGGCATGCAGCGCATCGGCCGCGCCGGGCACCATGTGGACGCGGTCAGCGAGGGGATTCTGTTTCCCAAATACCGCGCCGATCTTGTGGCCTGCGCAGCAGTGACGCGCGCCATGCATGAGGGACACATCGAATCGACGCGGTATCCGCGCAATCCGCTGGATGTGCTTGCGCAGCAGCTTGTAGCGATTGTCGCCCATCCACCCGGAGCCGCCGCGCCGCGCAAGCCAAAGTTGCTCAAGACTTCGCGCCGCGCAAAAGACCTCAATGCCGAATTGAAGCTCCACGAGTGGGATTCGTCGCGCAAGGAAACGGAGGCCGCCAAGCCGGAAGTCAGTGTCGACGCGCTGTTCGAGCTTGTCCGTCACGCCGCACCCTTCGGTGGCCTGAGCCGCGCGGCCTTCGAAGGCGTGCTCGATCTGCTCAGTGGCCGCTATCCCTCAGACGAATTTGCCGAGTTGCGCCCGCGCCTGACCTGGGACCGCATTCGCAATGTGGTCACCGCGCGCGACGGTGCAATGCGCCTGGCGATTCTGAATGCCGGCACCATTCCCGACCGCGGCCTGTACGGCGTTTTTCTCGCATACAGCGAAGGCAAAGCCGTCCGCGCGGGTGAGCTCGATGAAGAGATGGTCTTCGAAAGCCATCCCGGCGAGACGTTTATTCTGGGCGCGTCGACATGGCGGATCGTGGAGATCACGCACGACCGCGTGCTGGTGACACCCGCTCCCGGCGAACCGGGGAAAATGCCGTTCTGGAAGGGCGATGGTCCAGGCCGGCCGCTCGAGTTTGGCCGGCGCATTGGCGCGCTGGTGCGCGAACTGCGCGCACTGCCCAAACAGGCGGCATTGACGCGCTTGGTCGCAGAGCACGATCTTGATCCCGGAGCGGCGGAGAATCTGCTTCGCTTTCTCGCTGATCAGGAGGACTCGACCGGCTCCGTGCCTGACGATCGCACCGTGGTGATTGAGCGCTGCCGCGACGAACTGGGCGATTGGCGCGTATGCGTGCTCACTCCGTTTGGCAGCCGCATTCATATTCCGTGGGCCATGGCGGTGAGTGCGCGCATTCGCGCCGCGGGCGGGCCTGAGGTCGAGACCCTGTGGGGCGACGATGGATTTGTGCTGCGCTTTCCCGACACCGATGAGCCCCCCGATCCCGATTGGTTTCTTGTGGAGAGTGCCGAGGCCATGGCGCTGGTGTTGCGCCAGTTGGGCACGACTGCGCTGTTTGCCAGCCGTTTTCGCGAGGCCGCGGGTCGCGCGTTGCTGCTTCCGCGGCGCAGAGCCGATGCGCGTTCGCCTTTGTGGCAACTACGTAAGCGGTCTTACGATTTGCTGAGCGTCGCTTCACGCTATCCGAAATTCCCGCTGCTCTTGGAGGCCTATCGCGAGTGCCTGCGCGACGTATTCGATATGCCGGCGCTGATTGAAACTCTGCGAGCGATTGAGCAGCGCCAGTTGCGCGTGCACGTAGTGGAGACGCGGAAGCCGTCTCCGTTTGCGTCATCGCTGTTGTTCAGTTATGTAGCGAATTTTCTTTATGACGGCGATGCGCCGCTGGCCGAGCGCCGTGCGCAAGCGCTCACCATCGATCAGGACCAGTTGCGCGAGTTGCTCGGCGAAGCGGAACTGCGCGAGCTGCTCGACGCCGATGCAATTGCCGAAGTGGAAGAGATCGCGCAGTGCCTGGCGGAGACGTATCGCGCGCGCTCGGCAGATGGCATTCACGATCTCTGTCTGCGCCTCGGAGATTTGTCGCGCGATGAACTTGCGCGGCGCGTAATTGCGCCGGAGTTGCTTGCAAATGTTGACCGGCTGGTGCGCTCGCGGCGCCTGCTTGAGTTGCGCGTCGCCGGCGAGAAACGGTTGATTGCCGCTGAAGACGCGGCGCGCTATCGCGACGCGCTCGGCGTTCCTCTTCCGCCTGGTGTGGCCGCAGCGCTGCTGGAGCGGGTGGAGCATCCAGTATTGGAACTGGTTCGCCGCTATGCGCGCACGCATGGGCCATTCACGCTGCGCGCTGCTGCGGAACGATTCGCTCTCGACCCCGCTGCAGTGGAGAACGCGCTGCGGCAGCTTCTCGCTGAAGGGCGCGTCCTCGAAGGCGGATTCCTGCCCGGCGGCCTGCACCGGGAATGGTGCGATGCGGAGATGCTGCGCCTGATCCGGCGCAAGTCGCTTGCCAAATTGCGCCGCGAGGTTGAGCCGGTGGAGCAGCACACGCTGGCGCGCTTCCTCACGCATTGGCAGGGATTGCTGATGCCGCGACGTACGGGCCACGCGAATCTCGATGGGCTGCTTGACGCGATCGAGAGTTTGCAGGGCGCGCCGCTGCCTGCATCACTTCTGGAGACTTCGATTCTGCCGGCACGAATTGCCGAATATGCGCCTGCCGGCCTCGACACCCTGATTGCTGCGGGCGAAGTGGCCTGGGCAGGCGTGGAACCGATAGGCGAACGCGACGGGCGCATCGCACTATTTCTTGCCGACAAGCTGCCCCTGCTCGCACAGCAGCGCCCGCTGGTTGAGCCGATGACGGAACGCGAAGAAAAACTTATCGCGGTGCTAGAATCGACGGGCGCAAGCTTCTTCGATCCGCTGCATCAGGCGCTGGGCGGTGGCTATCCTGGTGAGACAATTGAGGCGCTTTGGAGCCTGGTGTGGCGCGGGCTGATTACGAATGACTCTCTGCATGCGCTACGCGCGTACATCGCGAAACCAGACAGCGCAAGGACACCGCGACGAACCCAGACGGGCGTGGTGTTTCGCTCGCGCAGAACAACGCCGCCAACGGCGCAGGGCCGCTGGTCGCTGTTGCCGCTTCAATTCAAGCAGGCCAGGCAAGCGGCCGGTGTAGCGCCGGACACCAGTCCGGCTGTATCGTCTGCGTCCACGCCGGCAGGCGAAGCGCGCGGGCCTGGAGGCCCGCAAGACAGCCGGTCTGGAGACCGGCGCCACGCTCCATCACAGACCGAGGCAAGCCATGCGTTGGCGCTGCAGTTGCTGAATCGTTATGGGGTGCTGCTGCGCGAACAAGTCGCTGCGGAGAATGTGCCGGGCGGTTTCTCCGCGGTGTATGACGTATTGAAGGCGCTCGAGGAAAGCGGGCGTATTCGGCGCGGATACTTTGTGGCTGGCTTGGGGGCAACGCAGTTTGCGCTGCCGGCTGCTGTTGATTTGCTGCGCCAGTTGCGCACTGAGCCGCCTGAGGAGAAGCCGGAATTTGTGCAACTGGCTGCGACGGACCCTGCGAATCCGTACGGATCGGTCTTGCGCTGGCCGGACCTTCCCGTAGCCGAAGAAGACGCGGAGACTGCGCCGCGCTTGTTGACGCGCGCCGCATATGCTGAAGTGATTCTGCGCAACGGGCAGTTAGTGGCGTGGCTGCGCCGCGGCAATCCGAACCTGCTGGTTTTTTTGCCCGGCGAAGAGCCGGAGCGCTCGCAGACAGCGTCGGGCCTGGCGCATTTCCTTTGCACGCGCGGGCAGGAACGTTTGCGCGGCGCCAGCCACCAGGGGGTGCTGATCACCACCATCAACGGGCAGCCGGTCGCAGCGCATCCCATGGCGCGCTTCCTGATGGATGCGGGCTTTCATTCCGGGCCTCTGGGCATGCACCTAAGGCGCATTCCGCTTGCCCTTGCCCCGCACGAGCACGAGCCGCAACAGCGCGAGGTACAGTAGGCCATGCCTGAAGGCGACACCATTTTTCGCACCGCGCGGGCACTGGGGCGCGCGCTGCTTGCCAAACCAGTCACGGGCTTTCGCTCCACCTATCCCTTGCTGACGCGCTTCAATGACGACACGCCGCTGATTGGGCAAACGGTTGAGAGCGTTGCCTCGCGCGGCAAGTGGCTGCTCATTCAGTTTTCCGGCGGCGGAACGCTGGCTACTCATATGCTTATGAGCGGCAGTTGGCATATCTACCGGCATGGCGAACGCTGGCAGCGTCCCCGGAATCGGATGCGCATTGTGCTCGAGAACAGCGACTACGTTGCGGTGGGATTCAGCGTGCCCGTAGCCAAGATGATGCGGGCGCAGGAACTGGCTCGCGCGCTGCGAATTCCTGCTACCTCGATCGATGTGCTGAGCGGTGATTTCGATGCCGGCGAAGTCGCGCGGCGCGTGCTTGCGCATGGCGGCGAGGAAATTGGTGATGTGCTGCTTCACCAGGAAGTGATTGCCGGTGTGGGGAATGTGTTCAAGTCGGAAATCTGTTTTGTGACCGCGACCAACCCGTTCTGCAAAGTCAGCGATCTGGATGAGGATCGAATTGCGCTATTGGTTGCAACGTCGTGCAAGCTGGTAAAGGCGAATGTGCTGGAGGACTCCGGCGACTTGATCGTAACGTATGGCGGGCGGCAGCGGCGCACTACGCACGAATCCGATCCGAGCGCAAGTCTGTGGGTTTACGGGCGCTACGGCGATCCTTGCCGCACGTGCGGGGATCGAATTCGACGGCGGATTCAAGGTCCGGATGCGCGGGTAACGTTTTGGTGTCAGCAATGCCAACCGATGCCGGATGGCCGCCGGATCGACGGGTAGGGAATTCCTGCGGTACAACGGTCGCCGGGTTGGGTTTGGCGATTCCCATCCTTGCCACAAAAAAGCGTGGCGAGGATGGGGCACAGTCTTGGCTACCCGAGGTCTCCTCCGCCGTGGCGGACGAGACCTGGGGCACCCAATCTTCTGCGCGCCTAGTTGGCCGGTTTGCCGAGTCCGAAGATTTTTTGTAGGAAATTGCGTTTGTCGGGCGGGTGATCGCACGTGTCTGTTGGCGCGGTGCCGTCGAGAAAGGCCATATCGATTCCGTCGGGACAGGCTTCATCGCTTAAAAGGCTGGAGACCTTGTCGATGTTCACCATGTCAACGCCTTCGGGCGGATTGAAGTAGTGCGTGTCAGAGTACTGCGGCAGCAGCACAGCCTTCTTCATGAATTCGGCCCACACCGGCGCCGCGGCGTCAGCGCCTTCGATCTTGATATCGGTGTAGTCGTCATTGCCGATCCACACAATGCAGAGCAGGTTGGAAGTATATCCGGCGAACCAGGCGTCGTGGCTGGTTCCGGTCTTGCCCGCGGCCGGTGCGGTGAAGCCGAGCGTGCGCGTTTTGGCTCCAGTGCCGTGGTTGATCACGTTCTCAAGCATGTCGGTAGTCAGGTAGGCCACGCGCGGGTCGAGCAGTTGCTTCGATGTAGGCGTGTAGTCGGTGATGATGTCGCCGGTGGGGGTGCGGACGCTGGCCAGCATCCATGGATCGAGGTGCAGGCCGTTGTTGGCGAAGATAGTGTACGCGCCGGCCATTTCGAGCGGCGTTGCGTCATAAGAGCCGATGGCTACCGACGGCGTTCCGCGCGCGCTTTTCACGCCTGCGGCGCGAGCCAGAAAAGCAACGCGATCGAATCCAACCAGGGCGGCCAGTCCAATGGTCGCGTTGTTGAGCGACTTCTGCAACGCGTAGCGCGCCGTCACCTGGTCGTGATAAACGCCTTCATAGTTGCGCGGCGTGTATTCCTGGTTGCCTACGTCGTAGGTGGTTTGTTCGTCGCTGAGCATGGTGAGCTGCGAGAACGGCTTGGTCTGGCCGGAGAGAATGGTTCCTTCGAGCGATGTGTTGAAGGCGGTCGCGTAGACGAATGGCTTGAAGATGGAACCGGTGGGTCGCTTTGAGACGGCATGGTTCAACTGCGAGGCCCCGTAGCTGCGGCCGCCCACCAGCGCCAGCACCTGGCCGGTGTGGGGGTTGAGGGCCACCAGTGCGACCTGGGGATATGTCCACGTTTCACCGGGTTTGTGCTTCCGGTGCCGGCGGTCCACCTGCTCGTCGACAACGTGCATAGTTGAATCGACCGCCGCGGTGGCGGCGCGCTGAAGGTCAGGATCGAGCGAGGTGTAGATGCGCAGGCCTTCGCGGTTGAAGTCGCGCTCGCCGAGTTTTTGCTGCAGTTGATCATGGACCAGGTCAACGAAGTAGGGCGCTTCGTTGGCGTCGACGCTGACTTCCGATAGATGCAACGGCTCCTCTTTGGCGTGCTCGGCCTGCTCCTTGGTGATGGCGCCCGTTTCCACCATGGAGTCGAGAACCAGGTTGCGCCGTTCGATGGTGCGGTCGGCATGGCGGAACGGGTTGAAGTAGCTGGGTCTCTGGATGATGCCGGCAAGAAACGCACATTCGGCCAGATCGAGTTGGCGCACGTCCTTGCCGAAGTAAACCTGTGCGGCCTCTCCCACGCCGTTAATGGAGAAGCTGCCGCGCTGTCCGAGGGGAATTTCGTTGGCGTAAAGCTCAAAGATCTTTTGCTTGTTGAAGCGATGTTCAAGCTGAAAGGTGATGACGATCTCGATGATCTTGCGCTTGATGCGCTTCTCCGGCGTCAGGAAAAAGCCGCGCGCCAATTGCATGGTGATGGTGGAGCCGCCCTGCTGCTTCTGGCCCGTGATTACATCGCGGTAAACGGCTTCAACCAAACGCCAGTAGTTGACTCCGCTGTGCTCAAAGAAGCGGCGGTCCTCAATGGCGAGCACCGCCTGGACCAGGTTGGATGGAATTTCATCGTAGCTGATGAGACGGCGCTTGGTGCGGTTGGCGTCGTCGCTCAGGCCGGTAATAAGCAGCGGCTCGAGTTCGTAGCTGGAGAGCGGCTGGCCGTGGTCGTCGGTGATCGACTCGACAACGCCCGAGCTAATCTTGATGGTTGCGCCGTCCTGCGCGTGATACGACTGAGGTCCTGGATTAACCGTGATGGTTTGTGCACTCTCTGAATAGGTTCCCAGCGGAGACGGTTGCGCCGCACCGTTGATCGAATAGCCGGCCTCACGCAGTTCGTTGGCGATCAGGCTTACGGTCAGCTTTTGTCCGGGACGCACCTCGCGCGGAGCGGCATAAATTTTAGCGGTGTCGGCGAACATCGGCTGTTTGAGCCGCTCGTCAACGACGCCTTGATAATTGAAGTAATAGAAACCGAACACCGAAACACCGACGATAAACATGAGGCCAAAGGCCAACAACGCAACCAGCAAAGCCAGCGTGACTTTGGGATGCTTGCCTCTGGGCCACGTAAATCGGATTTTCAACGCCATTGAAACTCCTCGGCCGCGCGTGACAGGTTACGGATGACAGTAAACATTAAGAACTAGAGGTTCCCTTCCGCCGTCAACCGTAACGTGTCTTCCTGGATGCGCTCTTTCAAGAGCGCGACGACTTCATTCAAAGCCACGTCGACGCTCGTCGATGTGGCGCGTGTTACCAATTCCACAATTCCGCCGTTGACCTTTTTCCCTGCATTGATGCGATAGGGAATTCCCACCAAATCGGCGTCTTTGAATTTGACGCCGGCACGCTCGTCTCGGTCATCCAGCAGCACATCGAGACCGGCGGCTTCGAGCTCCGCGGCGAGCGATTGGCCGGCTTCGACGAGCGCTGCGTCGGACGAATTGGTCACGGTGACGACGACGGTGAATGGTGCGATCGATGAGGGGAGCCAGAAGCCATTCTTGTCGTTCGACTGCTCGATGGCCGCGGTGAGAATGCGCTCGATGCCTATGCCATAACAGCCCATGATAGGCATGACTTCCTTGCCGTTAATGTCAAGCACCCGCGCGCCCATCGACTCGGTGTACTTGTAGCCGAGCTTGAAGATGTGGCCAACTTCGACCGCTTTTCCCACGACGAGTTTGCCTGCGCAGGGGCTGCCGTCGTGTGCGGATTGGGGGCAGGCTTCGCCTTCATTGACACTGCGAATATCTGCAGCGATGGTCCACGCAAAGTCGCGGCCGGGGATTACGTTGCGCAGGTGGTAGTCGAGTTTATTGGCGCCGGCGACGAGGTTATGCCGGCCTTCGAGCGATTTATCGACGACCACAGTTAGCCCGTCTTCCAGCGGCCTCGCGTTATGGGTCAGGCCGACGGGTCCCAGATATCCCGCTGGTCCGTTGAAGAACTGCGATAGCTCTTCTGCCTGCATGGTGCGCAGGTCCGCACCGCCAATAGCTCCCAGCAGTTTGGTCTCATTCACCTGGTGGTCGCCACGCAGAAAAGTGGCTACGCCGTGCCAGGTATCGGCTTTTCCCTTTGCGCCGCGCTTGAGCGCCATGTACGCCACGCACTTGATGTCGGAGGCGGGAGAGATCTTGAAGAACTCCGCCACGTCAGAGATGGCAGCGCAGCCGGGCGTGTATACCAATTCAGGCGTCCCATCGCCGGTGGCTTCCATTTCAGTTACGGGATCAAGAAGCGAAGTTGCCTTTTCAAGATTGGCCGCATAACCGCAAACGGGACAGCTTGCGATGAGGTCCTCGCCGGCGTCGGTGTAGACCATGAACTCCTGCGATTGCGATCCTCCCATCGCGCCGGAGTCGGCTTCGACCACCACAAAATTCAGGCCGCAGCGGGTGAAGATTCTGCGATACGCGGCATCGTGCAGGTTATAGCTCTTGTCCAGGCCTGCCTTGTCGATATCGAAGGAATAGCTGTCCTTCATGGTGAACTGGCGCACGCGCAGCAAGCCCGCCTTGGGGCGCGGTTCGTCGCGAAACTTGGACTGGATCTGGTACCAGATTTGCGGCAGCTGCTTATAGCTGCGCAGCTCGCTACGCGCGATGGCGGTCACGATCTCTTCATGTGTCATGCCCAGGCACAGGTCAGCGCCCTTGCGGTCCTTGAGGCGAAACATGTTTTCGCCCATCGTCGACCAGCGGCCGCTCTGCTCCCATAGCTCTCGCGGCAGAATGGCGGGCAGATAAAACTCCTGGCCGATTTTGTCCATCTCTTCGCGCACAATCGCGATGATCTTGTTGAGCGAGCGCTGGCCGAGCGGGAGATAGTTGTAGATGCCCGCGCCGAGCTGGCGAATGTAGCCGGCTCGGAGCAGGAATTTGTGGCTGGCAACTTCAGCGTCTGTCGGTGCTTCGCGAAGGGTGGGAATGAAAAGCTTGGACCAATGATGCATGGCGATGAAGGCGTGCTTTCCCGTCCGCACACCGCCCCGGAGACGATGACCTGTCAATGGGGTCCCGGCGTGATTGCGGACGCAGGGCGAAATTGGAGCAGTAATTATTCTAAATGTACGGGGACGGCTGACTGGGATGCGCCAACCGGCCACACCCTGCCTATGCGGCGACTCTCGAAAAGCTCGAACGCCTGCATAATGCTGCGCTCAGGTCCTCAAGGCCGCGCAGAGAACCCTTTCGAGAGTTTCCAGAATAATCCGATTGGACCTCTTGTCTTTCACCGCGATCCGCAGCGCCCGTGTTCCCAAATGCGTGCCCATCGAGGAAACGTCGCGCATATACAATCCCGATTCGCGGCACTCTTTGACCAACGCTTCGACCGTGGGATGCTCCTCTTCTAAATGGAACATCACAAAACTGGCTCTCCCCGGCACAATTTCCTTGATGCCCAAGAGGCGCAGTCCGTCGACCAAGTTCTCGCGCAACCAGATTGTTTCCGCATATCTCTCCGCGTAATAGGCAGGGTCTTCCAGCGCCCGAACCGCCGCAACCTGCGCCACTAGGCTCACAGCCCAAGGCGGAGTCCACGGAATTAGGTCAGACAACTGGTGCATCGGCCCGCACAGGTAAGCGGCGCGCATTCCGCTCAGCGCATACACCTTGGACATCGACTTCGCGACCAGCACGCTTTCGCTGCGAGCGGCGAACCGTTCCAGCGACTCGTCCGGACCCACATATTCCAGATAAGCCTCGTCGATCCACACACGCGTATCCGCCGGCACCGCATACAGAACGCGTTCCAGATCGATGCGCGCAATATGCCGGCCAGTAGGATTGTTCGGATTCACCAGTACGATGAGGTCGTAGCCCATGTGAATTCGTGCTTCGAGTTCCACAAGATCCACAGCGTATCCATTGCTGCGCGGCAACACCATCCGATCTACCTGGCAGCCGATCACGTTGACTAACACGTGGACATACTCGCCGTAAGCCGGATCGAGGATCAGGACGCGCGATTTGCTGGTCAACCATTGGCGAAATGCCAGGTAGATCAAATCGGACGATCCTGCGGCCGGCAAAATGTTCTCCTCGGAAACTCCCCTGGCTCGCGCAATCGCCAGTTTCATCCCCTCACACTGCGTCGGCGGCGACGTGCGGATTAGCCAGGACAAGTGATCGCGAATCGCATCCAGCACCTTCGGCGAAGGGGGAAACCACGCATCCAGAACATCGGCGTTGATCACAAATTCACGGCGCTCCAGGGCCTCGAATCCTGTCCCGATCGCATCGAAAAACGCCCCTCCGTGAAGACAGCAGGCGGGTTTCACGAAAGGAAAGGGAAGATCCCAGTCCACATCTTTCAGCAGCTTCTGGTAATGCTGGTGACCCCGTTCCGCAAGTTTTCTGATCGCCGCTACTTCGGTCTCCAGCAACTCAAAATGAACTGCTCCGCATTGGATAGGAAAATTCAACAGCCTCAACCCAAGTTTCTGATACATGCCGACAACCTCTTTGCGGCCCATCACGACAATATGCGTGCCGCCTCTCTCCTCAATCCATCGGAAGGCGGCGCAAATCAGGATCTCAGCGAGCCTGCTTCTGCGATGCTTTCGAGCGACGGTAAACACGCGCTCCTCATACAAGCCGTCATCAAATTGAACCGGCAAATCCTCTCGTGCCGCGTACTTGTCTATCGAATACCTGCCGAAACCTGGCGGCGTGATGCTGATAAACGCGGCCAACTCACCCTCAACATGAGCAACAATGTATTCGTTAAACGCATCGAGCGGATCGCTCAGCTTTCCTTCCGCGTTCTGCGGGTGCTGGCCTAGTTCTACGGCGTATACATCGTGGCGCATCGCGTAAATGGCCGGCCGGTCAGCCGGTGTTGCCATCGAGATGCGGGTTTTTCTGTGCAGTGCAATCGACATTCATGTGTCCTTATCTCTGCTATAGGTGCACGGCCCAAATCTTAATTGGCCTGTTATCTCCGCAACCAATGCAGAAACAGCGCCAGAGCAGATACTTGCGTGAACGTGGTAACTGCGATGAAAGCCAGCCAAAACCGCGGGCTTGGGATAACTCTGAGCACGCGATTGAACAGCGGGTTACTCCAGCCGAAGGATAGGTCGAAGTTGGGCACGAACTTGCCCATCGGAGACGCGGCCAGGGCATGATGTTTCCAATGCTGCTCGGGGCTTAGTGAAAGGCGGTATCGCTGCAGCAGCTTCACTACCATCGGCTTGCGCGCAGGCGGCGTGTGCGCCCAGCGATGACACAGCATGGCGTAACCACCAACCAGCGTGAGCATTCCCCACGCGGCAAAAACCTCCCGATAGCGAAACTGCAGCACCATCAGCGGCGCAACGGTATTGATCAACACCAGAGGATTGAGTTCTCCCAGCAGGTCATACACTGGCTTGCGATGAATGGTGTTGATCCAGCGTGGGAAATGGTGGCTCTGAAATGTGATGAAAGCTTCACCCACTACCGGGAGCCTGGTAAACTCCTCCGCATCCAATGCGTAGTGCATGATGGTTGAATAGAGATTCACCCACACCAGGCTCACGCCAAGGCACACAAGTATCAGCCACGCTGGATATAGCCAGATGCCAGCCAGCGTTGCCGCGATTGCGCATACGATCCACGTCCAAACGAAGGGGCGGTTGGGGATGGTGTAATCGAGCTCCGGATCGATCATTGGATCATGCACCCTTCGGGAATGGGAAGTCGAACGCAGCGGGGAGACCGGGGGAAAGTGAATGATAGAGACAATATGCCTGCAGCTTTCGCTCGTCAATCTAAACTTGAGTGAAAGCCGGCGCTGTCATCGACCTCAGATCAGCTCTACGCCCCACAGATCATGCAGGTGCAGCACGCCTTCCACTGCGCCGCTCGCATCCACAACGATCAGCGAGGTGATCTTGCGCTCTTCCAGGATCGCCAGCGCGGTTGCACCCAGTTCGCTCGATGCAATGGTGCGGGGGTGGGGATTCATGGCTTGGCCCGCGGTCCGGCTCAATGCTGCGCCGCCTTCGCGTTCGAGGAGACGGCGCAAATCGCCGTCGCTGATGATGCCACACAACTGTCCATCCTCCTGCACGGTCGTCAGACCGAGTTTCTTTGATGACATCTCGTAGATCACGTCTGCCATCGGCGTCGAAGGCGCAACTACCGGGATGGCGTCGCCGGTATGCATCAGATCGCTGACTCGCGCCAGCTGCTTGCCCAACTTGCCGCCGGGGTGCAATTCGGCGAAGTCTTCAGCGCGGAAGCCTTTTCGCAAGCTCACGGCGATGGCCAGTGCGTCGCCCAGAGCAAGCATGGCAGTGGTGGAGGCGGTGGGGGCGAGATTCAGCCCGCATGCTTCGCGCTCCACGCTGCAATCGAGCGCTACGTTGCTGGCCTGCGCCAGCGTGGAGCTGAGGTTACAGCAGAAGCTGATGAGCGCGTCGCCCTTGCGCTTGAGCGTGGCCAACAGGCGCAGGATTTCCTCAGTTTCGCCGCTGGCAGAAAGGGCGATGACCACGTCGCCCAGCATCAGCATGCCGAGGTCTCCGTGCACGGCTTCGGCCGGATGAAGAAACAGTGCCGGTGAGCCGGTAGAGCTGAGCGTCGCGGCAATCTTCTGCGCAATGATGCCGCTTTTGCCCATGCCGGTTACGACCACCCGGCCGTTGCTTTCGCCACACTGCAGAATCAAATCAACGGCCCGCGCGAAGGCCGCGGACATGGGCCCCTCAAGCCGGTCGGCCAAGGCCAGCAGCGCCGCTGCCTCGGTGCGGACCAGCGCAGCGGGTTGCATGCAGTCATCTTCGCGCAAGGGGTCCATCGGCTTTTGATAGTACCACCACCTGCGGTGGGGCCGACGCCGCTTGCGCGGCATGAGGGTCGTGGTCACCCGGGCTTACGACAAAAAAGGGTCGCAAGGACGGGGCACGGAGGCTCTCCATGACGGGAAGCTTTCTTGCTCGTACAATGTGAATGAGAGGTCTTGAGCGCGGTGAAGCGTAATACTTTGGTTCTGTCGGCTGTGCTTTTCATCTTTGCCACTTTTGCCTGGGCCGGATGGGCCAACTTCGAATACCGCAAGCAGGTGGCGGAGCGGCTTCTGGCTTCGGCGGCAAGGGGCGAACTGGTGCCCGAACCGGCAGGCGGCGTGCCCGAGTACGTCTCGCCGTTGACCGGCAAGGCTGCGCCGGCCTTTGAACTGGAAGACCTGAGCGGGAAGAAGGTGTCCCTCGGGAGTTACAAGGGCAAGGCCGTGCTGGTGAACTTCTGGGCAACCTGGTGCGCTCCGTGCAAGATCGAGACACCTTGGCTGGTGGAGCTGCGCGAGCAGTACGCGGCGCAGGGTTTTGAGATTCTGGGCGTCTCTGCCGACGACATTGACCGCGACGACGCAGCCAAGCTCGCCGAAGAGAAGAAGGAAATCGCGCGGTCCGCCACGCAGCTCCATATTTCTTACCCGGTGCTGATCGACGGCGGCTCGCTGGATAAAGCTTACGGCGGGTTGGATGAGTTGCCGATGTCGTTCTATGTCGACCGCAACGGCACGGTGGTCGCCACGCAGATGGGCTTGACGTCAAAGGCGGAGATGGAAGGGAATATCAAGAAGGCGCTTGGAAACTAGGGACTAAGGGACTAGCCAACATTGTTCGGGGTTTTGAGAGCGGGGCATTGTGCGAGTGAATATGGGAGCGAAGGCGGTGGGATTGACGCTGGGGCTGAGTGCGCTGCTTGCGTTCGGCCAAGTGGATTCGGCGAGCCGGTCCGTGCTGAACGGCGCGGCCGTTGAGTACCTGTTTCCCGAACAGGTGACGGTGGTGGCCGGCAAGCCCAGCGATGTGGCGCTGCACTTCCGCATTGCGCAGGGACTGCACATCAATTCGCATACGCCCAAGGATGAGTTTCTGATTCCGACAACCTTTTCGATTCCGGATGGCCTGGGCGTGCGGCTGGACAAGGTGAGTTATCCCGACGGAAAGGAATTTACACTGCCCGCAGACTCCAACAGCAAGCTCAGCGTCTACACTGACGAGTTTGTAATTCAGGCGAAGATTGTGGCTGAGGCGGGGAATCATCTTGTCGAAGCGAAACTGCATTTTCAGGCCTGTGACAAGAACATCTGTCTGCCGCCGAAGACGATTCCGGTGCCGATTGACGTGATTGGGAAGTAGCGGGGATCAGGGAACAGCCGACTCGTTCTCAAAGAATTCAGGTTGAGGTAAGTTCGTCTTACCAAGTAGACCAATTCTTTCAGTAGCTTAGGATCGCTGATTCGGCGTCATCTCAAGGCTTAACTGCCCCGTGCCCTTTTCAGAATCGGGCCCGACCAGAGGTTCCTTGAAAACAGTGACTGCGATTCGCGCGCAAAAGGAAGTTGAAACTGTGACAAACATCCAGTTAGATCATTCTCATCATCAAGCCACTCCTTTCAAGTGCAGGTTATGTTTTCTGGCCAATGACGTCGATGCGCCGGTAAACGTTGGAAGTTTTTTCAGAATCGCGGATGCGCTTGGAGTTGAAAAGATCTATCTGGCTGGCTCCTCTTGTGTGCCACCGAACCCGAAAATCAAAAAAGCTTCCCGGTCCACGGACAAATACGTAGCATATTCCCATTCAGACGATGTGCGAGCTCTCGTTACGCAACTGAAAGCGGAGGGGTACAGGATCGTCAGCCTTGAAATCACTTCGAAAAGCGTATCTATCGAAGACTTCAACGCCTCTCCAGGCGAGAAGATCTGCCTGGTTCTGGGATCCGAAGACAAAGGCGTCAGCCAGCAACTCTTGGATATGTCCGACGCGACCATTCATATCCCCATGCTGGGGACGAATTCGTCGATGAATGTGGCCTCTGCATGCGCCATCGCTACCTATCAAATCACAAGGATGCTATGCCATGAATGAAAGGCCGAGAATCGAAGAGACGTACAAAAGAGGGCAAGAAGTCATCAACTTCGTTGTCTATAGACGGAGCGGTGAAACCGGCGAAGACGAGGTGTTGCAGCACAAATGGTTCGGAGAGACGGCCCATGTCACGCTCCATCCGGATGGCACGGTCAATTTGCGCGTTGAGCGGACGAAGGAGCATCTAGTGAATGCGATTCAGACCGATCTTGTCGGCTATCTTCCTAGTCCCTCTCTTCGGGTAAGGGAATTCATTGCCAAGGTCAAAGACAAGATCGCAGGCCTCTAAGAATTTAAAGCATCTCTTGGGCAGATATTGATGCTCGAAGGCACACGATTGGCTTTCGGCGTCATTCGTGAGGCCGGTTGGGTGAGTTTCAGGTTGTTTTCGCGCACAGGTCGAATCCTGCGCTTGCAATGCCTGCCTGCAATGCCTACAGTTTCTGCATGCAATATACGATTCGCAATGTGCCGGAGTATCTGGATGCTGCTCTTCGCGGCTCGGCGCGGGAGCAGGGCAAGAGCCTGAACGAAGTCGCGATTGAGGCCTTGGCTCGCGGATTCGGGCTGGGCGATAACCGAGTCCGCCAGCGCGATCTGAGCGATATTGCCGGAAGCTGGAGAAAAGATCCTGTTTTTGAACGCGCCCCGGCAGCGCAGGACACCGTTGACGAGGAGATGTGGGGGTGAACCCAACGGCGCGTCCCAGCCGATTGTGGGCCCCTGGGTGCGTCGGGGCCGGCGCATGAGGCTCGCCCTCGACACCAACCGCTATACCGACCTTTGCCGGGGCGAGCTTTCTGTGATTGAAACAGTGGAGCAAGCCGACGAAGTCTGGCTGCCCTTCATTGTGGTGGGGGAACTGCGGGCCGGATTCGCGGTGGGTACCTAGGGGACGCGCAACGAAGGAGCCCTTAGCAGGTTTCTTCTCAAGCCGGGAGTAGCCATTCTTTACGCGGACGACCGGACCACGCAGCACTATGCGAACCTGTACCAGCAACTCCGCAGGCAAGGAACACCGATACCCACGAACGACATGTGGATCGTCGCCCTCGTCCTGCAGCATTCGCTGGTATTGTTTGCCCGCGACGCATATTTCGACGCGCTTCCTCAGCTAACTCGGGTTTAGCGTTTTCTCGAAGTTGCCGCCCTACGCTCCGGACTTCTTTTCGATCTTGGCCCAGGAGTCTTTTAGTGGGAGGGTGCGGTTGAAGACCAGATTGCCCGGACAGGAATCTGGATCGAGGCAGAAGTAGCCGACGCGCTCGAATTGGAAGCGGTCTTCAAGCTGTGCGTGGGCGAGTGAGGGCTCGAGCTTGGCGCCAGTAACAATCTCGAGGGAGTTGGGATTGAGATTGCTGAGGACGTCCCTACTCGTGTGACCCTCGGGACTCGTGTGACCCTCGGGGCCTTCTTCGACGTCGCTTGGGTCCGGTTTAAGGAAAAGCTTGTCGTAGAGGCGGATTTCGGCGGAGATGGCGTGGGCGGCAGAGACCCAGTGCATTGTGGACTTGACCTTGCGGCCGTCGGGAGAGTTGCCGCCGCGGCTGGCTGGATCGTAGGTGCAGTGGACCTCGACGATGCGGTCGTGGGAGTCTTTCACCACGCTGTGGGCGGTGATGAAGTAGGCGTTGCGCAGGCGCACTTCTTTGCCGGGAGACAGGCGGTAGTACTTGGGCGGAGGAATCTCGCGGAAGTCGTCGTGCTCGATATAGACCTCGCCGGAAAAGGGCACCTGACGCGTGCCGGCCGAGGCGTCTTCAGGATTGTTGGCGACCTCGACGAACTCGTGCTGACTGGCGGGATAATTGTCGATGACCAGCTTGAGGGGGCGCAGGACGGCCATGACGCGGCTGGCGCGTCGATTGAGGTCGTCGCGCTGGAAGTGTTCGAGCATTTCGATATCAATGATGCCGTTGCTGCGCGAGACGCCGGCCATGGCGACGAATGCGCGGATGGCCTCGGGCGTAAAGCCGCGGCGGCGAAAGCCGGAAAGCGTGGGCATGCGTGGATCGTCCCAGCCGCTCACAACCTTTTCCTGCACGAACTGAATGAGCTTTCGCTTGCTGAGCACGGTGTAGGTGAGGTTAAGCCGATCGAATTCGATCTGCTGCGAGGGGAAGATGCCGAGCTGCTCGATGTACCAGCGGTAGAGGGGCTGGTGGTCGGCAAACTCCAGGGTGCACATGGAGTGGGTGACGCGCTCGATGGAATCCGACTGGCCGTGGGCGTAGTCGTACATGGGGTAGATGCACCACTCGTCGCCGGTGCGGTGGTGCGAGGCGTGGAGGATGCGGTACATGACCGGATCGCGCATGTTGACGTTGGGCGAGGCCATGTCGATCTTGGCGCGGAGAACGCGGCTGCCGTCGGGGAACTCGCCGGCCTTCATGCGGACGAAAAGGTCGAGATTCTCCTCGACGCTCCGGTTGCGGTAGGGGCTGTCCTTGCCGGGTTCGGTGAGGGTGCCGCGGTACTGGCGGATCTCGTCTGCAGTCAGGTCATCGACGTAAGCCTTGCCGGCCTTGATGAGCTGCAAAGCCCACTCGTAGAGATGGGGAAAGTAGTCGGAGGCGTAGCAAAGGCGCTCCCAATCGAAGCCTAGCCAGCGGACGTCTTTCTGGATGGAATCGACGTACTCTTGCTCTTCCTTTTCGGGATTGGTGTCGTCGAAGCGCAGGTTGGTCTTGCCGCCGAACTCGTCGGCGAGGCCGAAGTCAAGACAGATGGCCTTGGCGTGGCCGATGTGGAGGTAGCCGTTGGGCTCGGGGGGAAAGCGTGTCTGGATTTGGGCGTCGCCGAACTTTTTGGTGCGCACATCCTCGGCGATGAGATCTTGGAGAAAATTAGACGAAGTGCGATTTCCCTGGATTTGAGCGTCCTGAACTCGAACCTCGGGGCTATCCGAATTTGTGTTGGTCATAGCTCTATATTCCTTACTGTACACAAGACGTGCTGTGCTCAAGCGAGCGATTGGAGGCTGGCTTCGGCCTGGCGGATGCGGGCGAGGCATAATTCGCGGCCGAGAATGGCCTTGGCTTCAAAGAGTGGAGGCGTGTTTTTGCGTCCGTAAATAGGCTTTCAGGCGGCTGCTTTGCCGACAGGGATGGGCTGGGCTACCAAACGCACGCCGAGCGCGGCACAGACGCGGCTAATGGTATCAAAACGTGGCGCGCTATCGGGGCGAAGGGCTCTGTAGAGAGCTTCGCGGGTAATTCCGGCGGCCTTGGCGATCTCCGTCATGCCGCGCGCGCGGGCAATGTCCCCGAGCGCCGAAGCCAGAAGGGCGGCGTCATTGGCTTCCAGAATTCCGGTCAGATAGACGGCAATGCTCTCCTCGTTGTCGAGGTACTTTGCTGGATCGAATTCTGGCAGGTCATCCACGTTGACGGTTTTTCTCATTTTTGTCCCCTTCGCTTTTGAGTAATGCGGCCAAGGCCTTAGCCCGCTTGATGTCTTTCTTCTGTGTGCGTTTGGAACCGCCCGCTAACAGGACGACGATCTGCGCGCCGGGCCGGGCTTGGACGAAATGGGTGCAATAGAGGCGCCAACCCGCCCCGAAGTCGATGCGCAACTCAGTGACACCGTCGCCAATCGGCTTGAAGTCGCCCTGCAAGCCGAATGAGAGGCGTTTGATTCGTTCCGTCACCGCGCCGCGCACCCTGTTGTCTTTCAATCCATCAAGCCATTTGGTGAACTCCGGAAGCGGCCTGACGGAAAGCATATTCAAAGTGTAATCGTTCGATTACAATACGTCAAGTAAAAGACCCCCCCCTCAACACGGCAAGCTTCTAATCAGTCGAGCAGTTGGAGGCTTTCTTCGGCCTGGCGGATGCGGGCGAGGCAGACGTCGCGGCCGAGGATGGCCATGGTTTCAAAGAGCGGCGGCGCGTTTTTCCGCCCGCAGACGGCGACTCGAATGGGCTGGAAGGCCTGCCCGGCCTTCAAACCAAGTTGCGTGGCTGCAGCTCGAAGAGCCTTGTCCAGCGAATCGTGATCGAAAGAGACTGTCGCGAGAGCCTCTTGTGCATGGTTGAGGATCCGGCGGGCGAGCGCGGGATCACCCGCCAGATTTCCTTTTTGGGGGATCAGGTCGGCCGGGTCGTAGGGAGCAAGCTGGGGGAGGAAGAAGAAGTCTGCGGCTGAGACAGCATCGCGCAGCAGCTTGATGCGCTCGCGAATCAGTGGTGTGACGGCGAGAAGCTTTTCGGGCGAGGGATGGAGGCCGGCTTGCTCGAAGAAAGGCCCCAGGAGGGGGCTGAGCTGGTCGACGGGGTGTGCGCGGATATGCTCGGCGTTGAGCCAGACGGCTTTGGGATCAAAAGGGGCAAATTCCGAAGAGCTCAAGGCTGTTTCCGTGAAGTTCACCACTGCGTTGGCGCGGTTGACGCCATCGAGAGTGAAAGCTGCGGTGAGCTGGTCGAGAGTGAGGAACTCGCGGTCGTCCTTGGGAGACCAGCCGAGAAGACAGAGGAAGTTGATGAATGCCTGGGGAAGGAAGCCGGCATCGCGATAGGTGGTGACGCTGACGACGGGGCCATGGCGGCGCTTGGAGAGCTTTGCGCCATCGGGAGCGACGAGCAATGGGAGATGCGCGAATTGGGGCGGCGGGACGCCGAGGCCCTCGAACAGAGCCAAGTGCTTGAAGGTGTTGGTCAGGTGATCCTGGCCGCGGATGATGTGGGTAATGCCGAGATCGGCGTCGTCGACGCAGGAGGCCAGATAATACGTGGGCATTCCGTCCGATCGCAGCAGGGCGAAGTCTTCCACCTCGTCGGCGAGCTTGCTCTGCTCACCGTAGACGCTGTCAACAAATCTCAAAGCCCTGCCCAGACCGCGCGGCACGCGATATCGTAAGGCGAAAGGCTCCCCTGCGGCGGCTCGGCGGTCGCTTTCTTCCCTGGACATCTCGCGCATGCCGGGGTTCGACAGCCAGGCGCCCTGACGGGAGGACTGGTCTTCAATCGATGAACCGGGGTCGGCTGAGTGAGCAGGTGTGAAGTCGCGATAGGCAAGGCCTTTCTCGAAGATGGCATGGGCTGCGGAGCGGTGCAGAGCAACGCGTTCGGATTGCTTGTATTCTTCGTCCCAGTCGAGACCCAGCCAGCGCAGTCCCTCGAAGATGGATTGGACACTGGCATCGGTGTTGCGCTCGATATCGGTGTCATCCAGGCGCAGCACCATTGTTCCTTGGTTGCGGCGGGCGTAGAGCCAATTGAAAATAAAGGTGCGTGCGCTGCCGACATGCAGGAAACCGGTGGGTGAGGGGGCAAAACGGACGCGAACAGGTTTTGCTGCGGAGGGAGCGGGATCTGGCATCGTCTAGGTTTCTTTTCCATCTCGATGCTAGCATTCGACGCTCCCGCCGAACCCAATGTCGACCGGATGATGAAACGCGCGTCCGGCTTAAGCCTGGGGCGGATACGGAGGTTGCGGCGGGTAGGGTGGCAGCTGCTGCCAGCCAGCCTGCGGCGCGGGAATCACCTTCCACTCGGCGAAGGCCAGGACGTAAAGCAGGATGACGGGTCCGAAAGGGACGATGTTGATCAGCGCCAGCCAGGGCGAAAATCCAGCCTTCTTCAGAATGAACCAGAAGGGGATGATGATGGCTGCCATGATGACCACAAAAAAGACCAGGTAGAAGCCGATCATGGCAGCGATGATGCCGTGCATCTGTTGCGCGTCGTTCATTTGAAATCGCTCCAGGGATGGATTTTGGGTTGGAGCAAAGGTACGGCCTACGCGATGAATCTGCAAGCGGAATCCAATTGAAATTTGCCGCCAGAACCTCAGCCTGAACTGTCTTGCGAAGAATTGAATTCGCAAATTGCTTGACCAACTTGACCAAAAGTTCGATTTTTCCCGATAATTGAGAATTGATTGACCAACTTGACCAACCAAGGTGGTTTATGGCTGCAAGTTTAACTCCGGCGCCTTCAGAGGGATCGGCGAACCCAGTGCAGGTGAATCTCTACGAGGCGAAGACACACCTTTCCAGCTTGGTAGAGCGGGCGGCGAGGGGTGAGGAGATCGTGATTGCCAAGGCTGGCAAGCCGATGGCAAAGCTCATCTCGCTGGCGGCAGATAGGGAGTTGAAGCCCATCCGCAAATTCGGACAAAACCTTCTCGGCATTACATTCCTCTCCGACGATTGGGAGAAAGACATTCCGCTGTCTTACTTCCAAGACGAAGGTAAAGAAAACCCCTTTGGAGACGAACCGGTCGCGGCGGACCCCAAATGACGGAGCAAGCCCTGCTGTTGGATTCCAATGTCGTCGTCTGGCTGGACCAGAAGCCGAAGCGAATTCCGGACTCTGTTCTCCTTCGGCTTGAGTCGGCTCCCCAGGTTTTTCTCAGCGCGGTTACAACCTGGGAATTGACCATCAAGCAGTCTCTGGGGAGCCTGACCCTGCTCCGCCCGGTTTCGGATCTCATTCACACGTACCAGATGGTTGAACTGCCGGTAACCATTCGCCATGGAGAGGCGGTCGGAAATCTTCCCCTTCGCCACCGGGACCCTTTTGATCGCCTGCTCGTGGCGCAGGCGCTCGTTGAGGGGATGATTTTGGTCACGGGTGACCGCCAACTGCTCAGCTATGGAATTCCAATTTTGCTGGTTTGATGGGCGGGTCGTGGCGTTTGACCGATGGCGGAGATGCGGCGCTAAGAGAATCGCGCAGATAAAATTAGTGGCTTCGCGTCCTTTCGCCGATGAAACTGGCGGAAGGATGGGGCACGGCGAATCCGTGCGCCTATCAGGAACTGACCCCGGATCTCTGGCCCCGGTTTCCTGTCTTAACAGCCCATGGCAAAAGTCGACAGTTCGGAAAATCCATCCCCTCAGAGGCTAAAGCCCTATTGATTTTGCTGCCCTTGCGGCAAGCGACCCGGAGGGTACCCCGGTCGTGCCCATTTCAAAACCTGACTTGCACCACAGGCTCTTAAGTAATGTCTTCCGTGTCGTAGACCGGCGTGACGGTGCGCTTTTTGGGCACGCCATGAACGGTGCTGAGCAGGTCTTCGACCACGTCTTCGAGCTGGCGCTGGGTTTCGATGACGGCGGTCATGCTCTTCAGTTCCTCGGGTTCCTGCAGGCGCTCGACCATGGCAATGGCGTGGCATTGGGCCACGTGGTCCAGGTTCAGGCCCTCGGGAGTCTTGGCCTTGATGCTGATCTGGTCTATGCCAATACCCAGCAGGTCGGCGACGCGAGCGCGCATCTCGCCGGCAACGGGAATAATCTTGGGTGCAACCAGCACCAGTGTGGTGTCGATGTTGACGATGCGGTAGCCGGCGCTTTGCAACTCTACCAGAGCCAGGTTGATAAAGATTGCAGAGTCGGCGTCTTTCCAGCGCGGGTCGCCGGGGGGGAAGAAGCTGCCGATGTCTCCCGCGGCCACGGAGCCAAGCAAGGCGTCTGTGATGGCATGAAGCAGGACATCGCCGTCCGAGTGGCCGGCCAGGCCTTCGGGGTGCTGGAGCGTGAGTCCGCCAATGCGCAGCGGGACCCCGGGCTTGAATGCGTGCGAGTCCCAGCCAAATCCGATTCTTGTATCCATCATTTCGGTACCTATTCTTGAGACTCTGACAGTCCGCGGTCTCTGTCAACAAGAGGGGCCCGGTTCGCAGCCCGTTTCAGCCGGCTCTCTGGCTCAGGTAGAACTCGGCCAGCTCCAGGTCGCCGGGTTGCGTAATCTTCAGATTAACCTGAGAGCCATGGACCACGGCGACGGGGAGCCCGGCGCGCTCCACCACCGAGGCTTCGTCGGTGCCCACGAATCCATCCGTCGTGGCCTCTGCGAAGGCGTTTTGCAGCAAGCCAAAGCGGAAGCCCTGCGGCGTCTGGGCCAGCACCACGAACTCGCGGGGAATGGTGGAAGTGACCAGGGCGCCGTGGGCGGTGCGCTCCACCTGCTTGATGGTGTCCACAGCGGGCAGGCCAACGATGGCCGCGCCGAATTCAATCACCGCATCGATGGTGCGGTCGATGGTGGCAGTGTCGATCAGCGGCCGCACCGCGTCGTGCACCAGAACGATGTCGTCTTGTTCGGCGGCGAGCGCGGCCAGGGCGTGGGAGACGGATTCCTGTCGATTGTCTCCCCCTTCGACCACGCGAACCCGGGCTGCAAGCCCATACTCGGCGATTTGGGCCTCCACGCGTTCGATTTCAGTGGTGCGGACAGCTACGTAGATAGTTGTGACGCGCTCCACGGCGGCAAAGGCGCGCAGCGAGTGGATGAGGATGGGCAAGCCATTGAGGGAGAGAAACTGCTTAGGCTGCGGGCCGGCCATGCGGGTGCCCAATCCGGCGGCGGGAAGAATCACGAAGACTTGCATACCGGGTGAAGTATACATCTCCATTGCACGGAGCAGGGTTCTCGATACTGTCGATGGGGGCCTGGGTTCCCAGGTCTCAGAATCGAGACCTGGGGCACCCATTGGTTTGGTTGGAGCTAGCCTTCCACTTGCTCCACATAGAACATTTCATTGGTGGCGCGGAAGCCGAGGGCTTCGTAGATGCTGCGGGCGGCGTCGGAGCTGTGCAGCGCCACTACGCGCAGGCCGCGACGATGGGCTTCGGCCAGGCAGCGATCCACCAGCGAATGGGCCAGGCCGCGCTTGCGGAACTCCGGTTCCACAAAGACGTTGAGCAGGTAGCCGCGGTGCTCGCCAGCCAGATCGAGCGGGTGCGGCGGCCAATCGAGCACCAGCAGCCCGGCACTGGCTATGGGGCGGCCATTGTCCTGCGTAATCCAGCCGCTGTATTTGCCTTCGGCGATCATGCGCGCCACCCAGGGCGTGAAGTTGCGGCTCATGGCGTCGAGGACGGAGGCGGGGGTGCTTCCCATGGCTTCGAACATGGCGCGGCGGTGGGCGCTAATGAGCGGGGCGTCTGCAACGGTGGCTATGCGGGTTTCCAACATGGTGCACAGTATAGGGGATTGGGGTTCGTGGATTCCCACCCTTGGCACAAAAACAGAGACGTGCCTAAGGATGGGGCACCCGGCCGACGATCGAATGGTGAACCGAACGCCGTATGATTTTGGGATGCGGACACTGCTGAAGCCCTTGCTGCCGATGGATACGACGCTGCTCAAGCCGGGATTGCGCCTGGCGGTAGGAGTTTCCGGCGGCGCGGACTCGGTGGCGCTGTTGCGTGCGCTCGATTCCCGCAGCGGCGAACTCGGCCTGGTGCTGCACGTGGCGCACCTGCACCATGGCCTGCGCGGCGCCGAGGCCGATGCCGACCTGGATTTTGCGCGCGCGCTGGCAGCGGAGCTGGGAGTCCCTTTCTACGAAGCGCGGGTCGATGTCGCCACCGAGGCAGAAAAGGCACGTGAGTCGATAGAGGAAGCTGCCCGGCGGCTGCGCTACGCATGGTTTCGTCAGCTCATCGTTTCCGGCGAGGTGGAAGCGGTGGCTACCGCGCACACCCGTGACGACCAAGCGGAGACGGTGTGCGCCAAGTTTCTGCGCGGCGCCTGGACCGAGGGACTGGGCGGCATTCACCCCGTTGTCGAGTTTCCTGAAGGCCGTATCTTGCGCCCCCTGCTGACGGCGACCCGGGCCGGGGTTGAGGCTTATCTGAAAGCACTGGGCCAGGTTTGGCGGGAGGACTCGTCGAACCGGCATTTGACGTACACGCGCAACCGCATCCGGCACGAACTGCTGCCTTTGCTTGAGGAGTGGAATCCGCAGATCAGAGAACATCTTGCCCAGATGTCCGCTCTGGCTCGCGAAGAGGAAGCGTGGTGGCAGGCCGAGCTGGCCAGGATTGCTCCGCAGGTTCTGCTGGCGGGACGGCCGGTGCGTGGGGGCGGACGCGCCTCAGGGGACGGCCTGGCCCTGGACGTAACGCGGTTCGCAACGCTCCACCCTGCGTTGCAGCGCAGGCTGTTGCGCTATGGGGCGCACCAGCTTGATGTGTCTCTGGATTTTGCGGCAACCGAAGCCATTCGTGCTCTTGCGCTCGAGGGCCGCGCAGGGCAAAAGCGGGAGCTGGCGCAGGGCTTGCGGGCGGAACGAACCCCGCGCGAGTTGCACCTGACCGTGGAAGCAGCTTCATCCGGCGGAGATGCGGCAATCCCGGAGTACGCGATCGCGATTCCCGGCGAGCTTATGGCGCCGGCATTTGGAATCAGAATGAAGATCGACGTTGTGTCCTCCGAACCACAGAGCGAGTTGGCTCGGGAGGCAAGGGCAGCAGGAACCACGACCTCCGAAGGCCATCCCTCGGGGGCTAAAGCCCAGGCTCATTTGGTTGGCAATATGTACGGGCTGAAGCCCGTACCCTTCACGGATGCACATTTGGTTGGCCAAACCGCCAAACTGCGAAACTGGCGCCCTGGAGACAAGGTGCGCCTGCGCTACTCTGGCAGCCCTCGCAAAGTAAAGGAAGTCTTGGAGCGCCTTCGTGTTACAGGCAGCAGCCGGCTGGTTTGGCCGGTGCTGGAGGCGGGCGGCCATATCGTATGGATGCGCGGCGTGGAACTGGAACCGCAGCCGGGAATCAAAGTAGTGGCGACAGACCTTGAGGCTGGCGGAGCAAATGCCCCCGCAACAGGTTCCCGCCATGACACTTTCGAGTAAACGGAATGGCACAATATGCCGCATAAGAATCGGGATTGGAGGGTTTCAGATCGCCCGCCTTGGGAGTACAATTCTATCTACTGCTCACCTGGGCGGCGATGCGTAAGTGTCGGAGGTCCGGACGGCGAGTACTTTCTGTGACTTTGGGTAAGTTTCACACGTCTAAGGTTGATGTGGGCGGACTCGGAAATCCAGTTGCTGGATTTTCCCCGCCGGGAAAGAGGGATGCTGGTGAATTCAACCGTTAAAACGATCATGTTCTGGGTGTTCATACTTGTCTGCCTCATCATGTTGTGGACTGTCGTGCAGAGAAATTCCAACATGGGTAAGTCGCAGGAGATCGGCTACTCCGATCTGCTGGACAAGATTGAGGCCGGACAGGTGCAGGATGCCACCATCCAGAGCGATGATGTGCATGGCCATCTCAAGGGCGCCAAAGACGAGTTCCATACCAACATTTCGAGCAACCTCGTGGACAGCCTCACTAAGGAACTCCGCGCCGCCAAGGTGACCACCAGCATCAAGCCTCCGCAGAACAACATCCTCATTCCCTTGCTCATCAACATTGGCCCGTTTGTGCTGCTGGGCGCGATCTGGTTCTTCATGCTGCGGCAGATGCAGTCAGGCGGCAACAAGGCGCTCTCGTTCGGCAAGAGCCGCGCGCTCCTGCTCTCCATGCAGCAGAAGAAGGTCACGTTCAAAGACGTGGCCGGCGTGGACGAAGCCAAGGAAGAGTTGAAAGAGATCATCGAGTATTTGCGCGAGCCGCAGAAGTTCCAGAAGCTCGGCGGTCGCATACCCAAGGGCGTGTTGCTTGTCGGACCTCCTGGAACTGGCAAGACGCTGTTGGCGCGCGCTGTAGCCGGCGAAGCCAATGTGCCGTTCTTCTCCATCTCCGGCTCCGACTTCGTCGAGATGTTTGTCGGCGTGGGCGCAAGCCGCGTGCGCGATCTTTTCGAGCAGGGCAAGAAGAACGCGCCTTGCATCATCTTCATCGACGAAATCGACGCTGTGGGCCGTCATCGCGGTGCAGGCCTGGGCGGCGGACACGACGAGCGCGAGCAGACGCTGAACCAGTTGCTCGTCGAAATGGACGGCTTCGAATCGAATGATGGCGTGATTCTAGTGGCAGCTACGAACCGGCCCGATGTGCTCGATCCCGCACTGCTTCGCCCCGGCCGCTTCGATCGCCGCGT
>JBKQNU010000175.1:0-46112 GCA_052145815.1 Occallatibacter sp. | reverse complement strand
TAGGACACGCCCAGGGCCGGGGTGATCTTCTCGCTGAACTCCAGCGCAATGTTTTGCTGGACAAGGAAAGCAATCAGGCGGTCGTGGTGAGCGCCCACTTCGCCGGTAATGTTGTGCTCGAACTCGGGCAGGTCCTCGCCCTCGGTCTGCGTCACATCGAACACATAAACTGCACGGAACCCGATTAGCATGGGCTGAGGCTTGGCGCTGGCGTCGCGGTTCTGCTCGGTATCGTCCTTCTTCCGCCGGTATCCGATCATCGGCGCGAGAATCTGGATTCCTTTTTCGCCTTTCTTCACAAACCGGCCCATCTCCTTCCATGTGCCGAATCCTGCAACGCGCGTGGCTGTAGGCCGCTGCCGCGCAATCGCGAGGATGTTTCCAAAGCTGTAATTGTGGAACCGCGCCATCGCTCCTAGATACGCGGTCAGGGTTTCGCTCTTTCCGGCTTCAAGTTGCTGGATGAGGTAATCCACGGCCTGCTTAATGAGCAGTTGTGTCGGGTTGTCGCGCTGCGTGGTCCGTTGCTGATAGGGAGAATCGCTGTGGCCCCGCTGCGCCGCATTTTTCCTGTGCGGCGCGGCGTTGCGACTGCGGATTGCGCCGTTGCTGGCGTCGTTGGCTGGTGTGGTTGCTGCAATGGGAAATGGCATGTAGGTGCTCCTCAGTTGCCCGCTGTGGGCGGATTGGCGTCCGAAACGGAAGAGCACCCAAACCAAATTTTTTCGTTGAGTGCTCCCGCTTCATGGCTCTTGCAAGGGGCGGAGGCGGGAAGGTTCAGTCCAGGGCGCGCGGTCGGTGCGCGTTCATCGAAGCGCAGCGGAGACCCTTGACGGGTTCTTCCCGCCTATGCCAGACCGTTGCCTGAAGCGGGGGCGCTCAGACGAGAAACAAATTAGGTTATCTTTCCTTATTGCTGTACGCTTGTACGCACGTTGTGGCCGGGCGTTGCGGGGCAGGAAACAGGCCCCGCATGGATGGGGAGCGGAAAACACCGGCAAGATCGGCGGTTGCAGCGAGGGAAGTGCGGAGCACCCTTCCCTGCAAGAAGCTGCGATGCCGATGCTTTGGGAAGTTGCGAAGACTGTCACAGTGCAGATCTTGAAGTGAACGAAATGCTGAGGACCTTAAGATCGATATTTACAGGCCGATACTCATCCCGTTACTTTTTACGCAGTATCAATGGGCGTTCGTTATATGTCCAGTTCGCAGAAGGGGCATTTTCCATTGCGAAGCCTCCGAAGACATTGCGAGATGATGTTTCCGATGTGGCGCGCGGCGGTAGGACTTGAACCTACGCCCTCCTTGCCCATACAGTAGAATTGTGAGATTTTCCCGTATGTCGAAAACAAAGTGCTCTATCCATCTGAGCTACGCCGCGTAATCCCATCCTCAATGCCTGATCTATTTGACCAGTTGTAACTTAGCTTTGCCCTTTCGCGCGACAGTTTGTTTTTTCGCCTTCTCTCTGTCGGCGATTTCCTCAAGTTTCTCTTTTGCAAAAGGAAGGGCTGCTTTGATCAAGCCGTCGAAATGATACAGATTTGTGCGACTCCCCTTGCCGACAATTCGTCGCTCTTCGCGCCTGATCAATCCCGCAGCTTCGAGTTCGGCAATGTGCCGCTGAACAGTTCTGGGCTTAACACCAATGGCTTCTGCGATCGTTTTCTTAGAAGGGTGGGGCTTGTTATCGTGCGTCCACCAATAAGTTGCTAGATGAAGGAGAATATTGACATCCAAAGAATCGAGGCCCAATGCCTTCTGCCTCTCAAGAATGATGCTGGGCACCGCTGTCCAACCAGCATCCATGAGCGTCTTCGACCATTTCTTCTCATTTACGCGAATCTCATTCGCAGATTTCGCTTTCTGTGTTGAGTTTGCCGTAGTCACCGTCTCGCCTCCACACAATTCACTATGACCGTTCGCCAGATTCAATGCAATGCCCACCGGGAGTCTCTGGGGACCCGGGCGCTATTTGTTCTTTGGATGTTGTGCTTAATTCTTATTCGAATAATGCATCTGCTTGATGCAGTCTACTTTGGGAGTAATCCCAGACGCCCACTCGGTAGCTGCCAGTGTCTCCCGCCAGGGGGTCTCTTTGAGCTCCCCCGGAGGATCTTAGAGACTACGGCCTCTCCCCAAAATTTTACTATTCATGCGGGATGGAGACAGGCGGCGAAGTCAATTTCGATGGAGGGACACCGCACCGCTCTCGCCGTCGGACAGCTAACATGGTCGCGTACGCAACAGATACCCTCGACATAATCGGGTGGACCTTTGGTTTGGTGTGCTGTTCACGTTGCGCTCACTGGAGCAGCAATCCAGTCGCGGAAGGTTTGGGGAGCGAAAGTCTTTATCCCGTTGGTTTCGACCATCCCTACTCCTCGATCAGCTAGGAAGACGGAGAGCTGTTCACCGTTTCGCGCAATAATGCCTGCCGAGTTTGCGAGGTGGACCGTACCGGAGGACAGCTCGCCTGTCGTAAAGAGCAGGGCAACTAAAGGAGAGAATGGCTTCAATGAGACACCATCAAGGATATCGAGATTGTCCTTCGAGAATGTTTTCGTCCTCGCGAGCGACATGGCACCAACCAACTCGCGAACGACATCAGTTCCTAGTGAACGGGTGGGGTAGTGTTTCGCCTGCCCGACAATTATGAACCTGAGATCGTGGGCGAGTTTCAGGAAAGGAATGGGGACAGTACCAAGCGTCCCAACGCTCAACTCACCAAAGAAATCAATTCCCTGGTCGTTGGATTGTCTGGTGACTTGCGCATTCTGTGCGCCGAGCTCGGCTAGAATCTTCGCCCCGAACCTTTCGAATTGATTGAAGTCTAGCGCTCGCATTGCCGCCAGGATGTCCGAGGCTGCAATGCGTTGTCGCTTAAGTGCAACCACCTGCGGGCTATCAGAGGGAAGAGGGTAGCAGGACCCAGCAACAGTATCGAACGAGGCGCCAACGATCGCAAGCGCGTACAGAGTACCACTTTCAAAACTAACCTGCTGTTTCTTGGAGATAATTCGCGTTACCGAAGCAGCACGCAACTCTGCTAATTCGGCGGCACGCGCCGGAGGATAATTGAATGCCTGGACTAGTTCGGCCTCGATGACCGCCTTTACACGGCGCGGTTCTCCTGAGGGGCCTAGAGCTTTTTCAAGGTGTTCGACGATCTGGGTCGCGGTCACTATGCCTCAATGAGCTTCTTACCTTGTTCCACTATCTTTAGGATTTCTACCCAAAGCTCTTTCGCTCTATCTGACGGCTTATCCCACGCATCAATTCCAGGGCGCCGCAAAGCCTGCAAAGCAATCCCCAATGAGTTTTCCAGTAGCCCTGTCTCATCGATGGGAGCCTCACTGTTTGCCGCCTTCAATGCGTCGTCAAAGGTTCTTTCAGGGTCAGCCAGTATGCCGAGCGGATATTCCTTATCCACGATTTCTTTTAATTGTCGGACTTGAACGGTGGCGTTGGTGAGCTTTGGAGGTAACGTACCCGAGTCAGTCTTGCGGGGGCTAAGCAGCTCATAGAGCGTTCTACGAGCACCGTCGTTGGTTGCGGAGTATGTCTGATCGGAAAATCCTATCCAGTTGCGCACCTTTGGCTGCGACATCGCTTCATGGAAGAATACATACAGTTTCGGTGTTGCGTAATCTCCAAATTCTTCATCCTGTTCCATTTGCTGCAGGGCTTTAGATGCTCTATAACGCCGCGCAACCTCAATATTTGAGATGCCTATGCGCTGGGCAACCGCTCCGAACGAACCCGTCTCTCCGTACAGCTCAACGACCAGACGTGCCTGCTGGTACGGTCCCCATTCGGTGATTCCTGCTACATGGCGGATCGCCATCAACGTCTTCTGATAGGCTGCACGCTCCTGGTCAGTGCCTTCAATCCTCAGCACCGGCAAAGTGTTCAGCGTCTCTAACGTTGATTCGGGGATCTCTCCTCCGGCCTTATGGTCTGCGATTAGCTTCTTCACCGCAGCAGCCCGGCGATTACCTTCAATAACCAAATAGAGCGTCTCAACTCCATCGCCGGACAATTTCTCAACAACGATTTGGTCTAACGGGACAAATCCATTCGATCGAATTGAATCTTTCAAGGTTTCGAGATCGAAAGATTCGGTGTCTTCGAGATAGGAAAGCGCCTTGGCTTGAACACCTTCTTCAGCGTAGCGAGTCCGCTGAGCGACTGCGCGGTACCCAGGCAAATCGTGAAAGCGATAATTGTTTGGGTCGAGAATTAGCTTATCTGGCGAGACGTTTAGAATTTGAAATTGCATTTCTTCTCCTGGTGCTGCGATTCCCATCGAGAAACCTTTGAATGGCTTCAGAGAGCGACTCGACGAGATTAGTCTGACATTCCCAGATCACAAGAATATCCCATCCCATGCTTGACAGTGCTGCGCTAGCTCGTTCGAAACGAACGCGGTTGCGTGCCAACTTCGGGCCCCAGTATTGGAGGTTTGTTTTTGGGGTATGCGCAGCCTTGCAAGTATGTGAATGCCAGAAGCAGCCATGGACAAAGATCGCTTTACGGCGAGCGGGGAAAACGATGTCCGGCGCTCCAGGCAAGTCCCGCCGATGTAAACGATAACGGTATCCGAGCGAGAAGATGAGGCGCCGGATCGTGAGTTCAGGAATCGTATCCTTGCTGCGGATGGCGCGCATATTGGCACTGCGGTCCACTGTTCATAGCTCCGCGATAATCGCCTGTTCGTACACTTTTGCCGGAGGCAGGTTGCTGGGGGCCGTGAAGGCGAGCGCAACCTGGTCGATAGTCGTGGTGGATTGGCCGCCGAGTTCGAGCGTGCGGATCTGTCCATTGGGCACCGGTGCTCCGATGTCATACCACATGATCGTGAGCGAGCCTGCCTGCTGATGAATCTCCGTCAGGTTACCGCCGAGACGTTCGGCGATCTTTTGGTACACGGGTGCGGGGCAGATGAAGAAAAGGCCCTTGTGGCACAGCGGCTCACGCCGGAGCACGTGACCTTTGTAGATAATCTGCGGCAGGATGCGTTTGTTAACGTTCTCCCAATTTAGGCCAGCGGTCGTCTTCCCGGTAAAATCCTTCTCCGCAAGATAGGCTTCGCGCTCGGCCTGATAGTTCCCGGTCGTGTCGATGGACTGCACCTCAATCGCCACGAAACTGAGCAGCTTGCCGGTGGGATCGATGTGCGCCAGAATCCAGTCCACAAAATAAGCTCCGCGGCTGCCACCACTCTTGTGCGCGCGGCTCGGCAGGCGCAGTTCCTTACCCCACCGTTTTCCAAAGACCGCCACGCAAGCCTTGCCGGGATTAGCCGCCTTGTAGTTCGGGATGTCGCTTCCGACGACAAGATCGATCTCTCCGCCGAACGCCTGTTTGGCAACATCCTTGAGAATCTGATAGTCACCGGCGTAAAGGCGGATGGGGCAGCAAATCACTGGCCCGCCCAACTTCGGCTTCAATGTACACATGCCGCTGATTGCGCCGCCCCTGAGCGTTTTCGTACAGGTCTGCCCGAGAAAAGGGCACTCTTGCAGCTTTCGGGCTTTATGGGCGGCGGGCGACGGGTCGCGCGGCCTGTAGCCGAAGAATTCTAGGATGTTGCTAGCCATGCGCTGCTTCAGTCTCGGCGGCAGCAACGGCCCCGTGCGCTTCAAGGTGGGAACGGATCTGCAGTGCGATGGCCCTCGCCAACAGCACGGGAACGGCATTGCCCACCTGCTCGTACTGCGAGACGCGTGGGCCGAGGAAGCGATAGGTGTCAGGGAACGACTGGAACCGCGCGGCCTCGCGCACGGTGAGGGAGCGGTCCTGATCGGGAAGGAAAACGGTGCCCCAATGCGGATCGCATTTGGTCATGACTGTCCCGGCGAGGCCGTCCTTGCGCAGCCGACCGTACCGCTTCGTGTGATCGGACTTGCGGGCGCGCTGCATCCCCTTGGGCAGGAGATCATGCGGGATGTCCCGCCAGGAGCCGCCCGGTTTCACGTGTTTCATGCGCTCGAGGTTTTGCTTAGAGAGCTTTGCAGCGAAATGGTTATAGGTGACGCCCTCCGGATTGCGTACGGAGTGGGCGTATTCACTCACCTTATCGCAGGTATATCCAATCGTTTCCGCCCCCTCGCCCATCGCGAGTCGCGGCAGATCGCCGATAGCCTGGCTGACGGTCACCGCCTGCAGCAACCGACGCTTGTCTGATTCGGTGAGTTGGAAAGTCAGCACGCCGCCGCCGCCCCGGAAGTTCGCGCGTCCAGCGGCATAGTGGGTCGGCTCGGGCGCAGCGATTTCCCCGAATTTTGAGCCGAGGAGAATTAGGCGCCAGCGCTCCTGCGGCACGCCGTAATGCGCGGCAAACAGGATCTTCACTGTGACGTGGTAATCGAGGCGGACGAACTCGCTGAGGATACGGTCGAGTACTCTTCCATCACCGAGCGAGAGCAGGCCGGGCACGTTCTCAAACAAAAAGGTCTTAGGCTCGAATTCCTCAAGAAACCGGACATAGTCCTTGAACAGCTTGTTCCGCGGGTCAGATAGGAAGCGCTCGGGGGCATTGATCGAAAATCCTTGGCACGGAGGACCGCCGACGAGCACGTCAAGCTCACCCTTCCGGAGTTGGAGCTTGGCCCGGATCTCCCCCGGGTTCACCCGTTCGACGTTTTCGCACTCGGCCCAAGTGGCGGGATGGTTTTCCTGAAACGTATCGATCGCCTCGGGCATGCAGTCATTGGCATAGAGGCAACGGTAATTCGCTTCGCGGAAGCCTTCGGTGATGCCCCCGGCACCGCAGAACAGGTCGATGGTTGAGAGCAGGGTCCTGCCGTCATTAGCTTCGCGGGGACACGTTTCGGCCGGATAGACCAGCTTAAGATTGACTGTGCGCTTCTTCATTCCTTACCCTGCCGGTTCTGGTTAAAAAGAGGCCACTTGGCCGCAATATATTGTTCAGCCGCATCCCGCATCACCCAGGCAACCGAGACTTTCTTTTCTTGGGCGATCTGCTCCAAGGTCGCGTGCACGTCGGGAGACAATGAAACAGAGACACGCGGCATGGCAGATTTCCGTACCTTCTCTTTGCCTGTAGCCATACGCTCTTTGCCTGTAGCCATACGGATAGTCCCCTGAAGACTATCGTGCATCACTTTACAGCACAGTGCTGCAACGAACAGGCTCTCTTTATCCTAGTCCGAACCTCTGAGGGAAACAGAGGCTAAACTCCTATTTTCTATGGGTTCAGTTCCGAAACGGCCCGACCGTTCAGTCAATTCAAGTGTTCGGGCACCCTAATGCAACGTCAATTTACAAACCTGGCAAAATGCGAAACCCCTTGAAAAACCTACGACGACCGGCAACAAGCTCGATGCGCATAACCTTATTTTTCAGCCTGTTGGAGCGAATCAGTGAAATCTTTCCACAGTGTCGAAATATTTCGGGATTCGCAAGTGGCCCATCTAGAATCTGGCGATTTGGCTCGCCGTCCGTCAGACGCTATCTGCAAAATCAGGTCAGACATGCTCTCCAGCATTGACACTCCGCACGCATCGTGAGGGAAGTGCCTGGGTGCGGATGCAGGAGTTCTGAAACATGGCCTCAGAACTGGGCGGGCGGTCATGCGATCAGCTAAGCACGCGCTTTTCGTGACTGGCGCCGGCTATGAGGTCCTGAGATTCGAGTCGCGGATGCAGGTGATTTGCTTGGCGGCAGTTTGCCCTTGGGGCGCTCTCTTCCTTTGGCGCGAGTTTTTTGAACGGATTCGGGGACCGCGCGAGACATCTCTTCCGCTTTCTCACCAAGCAACTTCTTGAACTCGCTTAGGATTTCGGGATGATTCTTGTCCAAGTATTTCTCGACCTTCACGTTCCCGAGCAAATGCTCAACGTAACCCATGCTGAGTGTCAGATCGAGCGCCTGAGTCGCGTACGTTTCCTCAACTTTTTTGACATCCGTAAGCAGCGTATCCGATTCTTCCTGGAGAAGAGCAAGTTTTGCCGTCGAACCTGGGCTTGATCGAGGCGTCTTTGCCGGATGCAAGAGCAGTTCAGGCTTTGTGATCGTCAGGAGCGCTGTTGCCATCTTCGAAGAGAAGTTGTTGGCATGGATCATTCGCTCGGCCGCTTGAATCTGGCCGAGGGGCTGCATCTTCCGAAGAATCCAGTATGCTTGTATTCCAACTCTTCGATTCGTGAGAAGTTGGACCACCTCTGGGCAAATTCCGTCCAAGAGCGACCTCTTGCGGCGAATGGTCTCGACATCGACGTTGAGCGATTCGGAAATCATCTTTTCGCTCACGCCATTCGACAGTGCTTTCAGAATCATGTAGTGCTCGCCAATATTGGAGAGATGACTGACGCGCTTGTTATAGGTGTAGCCTTCGTCGTCGGTCGCAAGAATGCAACGCACCTCAACGTCCTTCCGCTGCGCAAGGATGTCCATCCTGAGCGCTCCATCCAATAGCAGAAAAGTGCCGTCGTCTTTTGGAGAGACGACGAGGGGTTCGATCAAGCCCACGTGCTCAATTGACGCGGCAATTTGCCTGTACTTCTTTGACTTTCGCGTATCCTGAGTGATGCTTGTCCGCGCTGAGATCGAAGCGATGGGCAAGAGTACAGTCTTCAATTGGAAGGCAACGTCCGCGGGGATCTTCACTTGAACTCCAATCTATTGGATTCGGTCAGCCAGATGTTTTGGAAGGTCTTGGATGGATTCTGCCCGAAGCAGCGTGACGTAGTTCTCATCTGCGAGCAGACGCTTCATTGCAGTCGCGATAATCATCAGACGATGGTTCACGGCATTCGACCGTGAAATCGCAGACCGTTGGCGTTGAACGTACTGCTCATATTCTTCGATCAAAACCTCCGCGGTGGGGGGCTTTCGCGCAGAGTTCAATCGTCCGACTTCACGATCCCTGACGAGCCGCATCGCGATAATTCGTCGCGCCATCGCTAATTTTGCCCCTCGCAGGTCACCGTGCTCATAAGCATCGATGAGCGCGGCCTGAACTTCCTCGGTCGTACCAGTGGCGATGACCACTGCAATTCGAATGGGAATCCTTCCTGCATCTATTGCTTGCAGAAGCACATTTTCTCCGTGCTCAAGAAGATGTACAACCGCATACGCGTGCGCCCTATCGAGGCCAAGCTTCTGAGCGATTTGTTCCGCTTTGTAGCCGCGGTCTACGAGACTGCGCACCTCAAGCAAGAGTGCCCGGTTCGAAGGAGGGCGTCGCGCCACGTTCTCGATCAGGCTCATTAGGTATTGGCGCTCGCGCGGGACATCAGCGAAGATTGCAGGAACCATCGACTTGCCAAGCGTCTGGCAAGCCTCCATCCTCCCTTGACCGGTTATCAATTCGTATTGAAATGACCCGGTTGCGGTTGGGCGGGGACAGACGGTGATTGGCTTTTTCAGCCCCAACAACTCAATGCTTGCGACGAGTGCCTGGAATTTAACGGGGTTTCGGGGGCGCGGATTAGCGACAAATACTTGGGCAATCTCGATCAGGTGAATCTCTTCCTCATTCATGCAACGCTCTCAATCCTGGTTCGTTCGGCCATGCTGATTAGGAAGCTGAGGTCATCGAATCTGTAGAGGTCGATGAAGAAGCCGTTCTGTGGTCTAAGGCGAAGCTGCTTTGCAAATAGGTCGGAACCGGGAAAGAGATAATAATCCCGTATGTCCTGATTATTGCTGCCAAGGCGAACCGCGATTGTCACGTCGGGCCTGAGCGAGGTCTCAAAACGAAGGTTCCACCTCATGCTCCCACCCGGCGTGGGTTTCGATCGGGCGACGACCAGAGAAAGCGAAAACTCATCATTGACGATGTAGAGATCTGTAATCGGATCTCGCCGCACCGTAGCACCCGCTTCTCGCAATTGTCCGATCACGTTTTCGCATTGACTCGAATGCAATTGGCGAAGGGCTCGGTTCGCTTCGATGTAGGAATAGTCCCGCTCCGGAGTGAAACCGATGAGAGTGTACGCGTTGATCAGGCTTGTGAACCGCGACCGATACGCACTGGTCGAGGGCATTCCATCGGTTTCATCAATCAGGATGCCCGACAGCGTGTCATAACGCTTGAGCAGTCCGCGCAGTTGCTCCAACATCTCGTCGTCCGTGAAGTGCTTGGACCGGGACTGGATGATTTCCTGAGCACGAAGAAACTGCTCGGGCGTAACAATTGCTTCGAACGCGCCGTCCTTCCGAATCCACATGTCCGGCGGGTTCACGATTCGCTTTTGCTTCAGCTTGAAAGATTTTCGATTGAAGACATTCGCTCCCATGTACTTGGGACTGGTGAGCAATTGGTGGACGACGCCTCTGGTCCATTTGTTCGATTGATCAGTCAACAATCCCCTGGAATTGAGGGTTTGTGCGATTTGCAGCTCATTCATCGTGCCGGAGGTGAAGTAATCAAAAATCTCCCGGACCACGGAGACTTCTTCGTCGGGACCGGGTACGAGGATCACTCGATCTGTCTGGAAGCTCTTCTGTTGTCCTTGGACAAGCAGTTCCTTTGGGGTTCCATCCATTGCCACCAATTGTCTTCGGAGGCCATATCCAGCCATCCCGCCCTGACGATAACCAAGCTCAATCAAACGGCATTGCCCTGCAAAGACTTTGACCGATAGTTCTCGGCTGTACTCCGCCGCCATGGTGCGTTTCACTGCTTTGATCAGCGTGGATATTGGGCTGCCATCATTTTTGAACTGCTCGGCGGGATAGTGAACACTGACGCCCGCCCTCTTGCAAACATATTCGTGGTACGCGCTTTCATCCGCATCAAGGAACCGTCCCCAGCGGCTAACGTCATAGACCAAAACGACGCTGAAGTCTGCGCTTCCGGACTCCGCATCGGCGAGCAGTTTCTTTAGTTCTTCGCGGCCTGTGAGTGTCAGCCCGCTCTTGCCCGAATCTTCATAGGTCGCTACGATCTCCATTCCGTGTTCCGCCGCGTAGCGGGCGATCACTTCGGCCTGGTTTTCGGTGGAATACTGTTGATGCTCTGTGGACATGCGCACGTATTGCGCAGCGCGCACGGACTTGCTGATCGGTATTGGGGTGGGCTTGTCCATTGAACATGCATTTGGTGGTGGGTCGGGCTTCAAGGAATAGAATTCCTGGAATCCCCATGCCCATCGGAGGTGCGATCATACACCAGGCGCGTGAACATAGAGCTTCGTCAGGCGTGAAAGTCTTTAACTCTCTTAAACAAAGAACTTTATGCGTCCACAACACTGCACGCCTTAGAAAACTGCCTCGAAAAGTTCGCAGCCTGCACATTACGGATTCTTTTGCTGAGCAGTCCGTCCTGGGCGTCGGGTTCGCATTTTCTGACTGACCAATGCTAAAGTCAAAGGCACAACATTGTGGTGCCCGGTGACAGTTGACCGCACCACGTCGCAGGTCCATTAGGATCGGCGATCTTCGAATTGGCGGCGAAAAGCGATCGGGCCGCCCGCGAACAATCAAAATCCCGTAAGAGCAAGAGGTGAGACAGAGCTTAGACAAATTCATTAGCGAGGATTTCCCCCCATGAGCATCCTTCATGCTTCCTCAAAAGCAGCCGGCATTGCGTGGAACGTCGCGCAATTGATTAACCGCTCCCTACCAGAGGGACAACTACCCACACCAGTCTGGTCCTCAACCCCACTCAAGAAGAAACGAGAGCGCGTGTCTCCTCCGCTTGGTCCGAGGACGACGCAGTCCGTTTGTCCCAAATGCTTACTTGAAGTGCGAGATGGTGTCTTGAACGGCACGCTGAATCCAACTGACCTAACAGACCGCCCAGGCTTGATTGACGCGGAGATAGTCGAAGAAGCAGGTACTGTTCTGCTTCGAAAAGCCTGTGATCGGCATGGGCCGTTCGAAGATATGCTCGCGACAGATGCGGAGTTCTTTTGGAAGATGGAGAGCCTGTTCCCTGGTTGCGACTTCGAACGAATCGAAGCCGCCGTGCACGGTGTTCACAGTGTCCGGCATGGCCGCGGTTCCTACGTTCTGGTGGACCTCACGACACGTTGCAACATGAAGTGCAATCCGTGTTTTATGGACGCCAATCATCTGGACCACGTTTACGAACCCTCATTGGATGAGATCAAATCTCTTCTCGACCAAGCAGCGTCGGTTGAACCAAAACGTGAGTTCAACGTTCTCTTTTCGGGAGGAGAGCCGACGTTGTCGCCTCACTTTTTGGAGGCGGTTAGCTACGCGCGGAGCATTGGCCTTAATCGCTTGCATGTAGCTACAAACGGGATCAGATTTGCAGAGAGCCTGGACTTCGCGCAAGCTGCACATGCGGCTGGCTTACACGGCGTGTTTCTCCAGATTGATGGCATGACAGAAGAGAAGAACGCTCATCGTGGCATCGCCAACTACCTGGATATCAAGCTGAAAGCCATCGACAACATCAGTACTGTGGGAATGCGCGTCACACTGCAAGTCACGGTCATCAACACCATGAACAACGACGCGGTCGGAAGCATTGTCCAGTTCGCTGCGGAGAATAGCGAGAAGATCTTCGGCGTGCTCTTCCAGCCAATTATGTTTGCCGGGCGGGACGAAAAGATCGACGACGAGTCCCGATATCGGGAGCGCTACACACTTTCCCAACTCGCAAGCGATCTGAAAGCACAGTCCAAGGTGCAATGGGAACCTCTTCGCGACTGGTGGCCCATGGCCTGCTACAGCACGTTCTGTACGTTTGTGGACATGATCCACCCTGAACGAGAACGCGGAACAACATTTGTGAACGCGCATCCCGATTCGGCAGTTTTTAGTCCGCTGATTGTGAACCGATTGACTGGACAATGGTACCCGATTGCTTCTTTCTTCAATGTCGCTAGATTTCTCGATGATGTAAACACTATCATCGACTCAGCGCGAAGGCCGCTTCTTTCCAACGCTCAGATGGCGCTGGCGGTTCTACGAAACTTCGACGCGATGCGTGCTCCCAAAGGCTTGCGCGTTAAGGACCTGCTTGGCATCTTTCGGCAGTGCGAGTTACGCTCGACCAGTCAACGCGCAGATTGGTCATCGGCAATTTATGATCAGCAGCAATGGACAGTTTTGATCATTAGTGGCATGTGGTTCCAAGATTTGTTCTCCTACGAACTCCACAATATTCAAATGTCCACTGCTGTGGTCGTAGACTCGGGACTCGATTTGGAACGTGTGCAGAATGCGGAAGTCTCCTTTTCCTTCAAGAATGCAGGCGGGTGGCGGCAAGTTGCTGAGTGGGCACGTCACGCTCCAACGCTGTCGCAGTGGCATGGCGAGCACGGACGCCACCCCATTTACTCGAATCACCAATTTGTTCCAATTGGTGAAGTTCGGAGTGTACCGAACGCGGTGCGCTTGTCCTCTTCATTACCCAAAGATGCAGAGGAGCTGACCGATGTACTGGGCTAACCGGAAGTCTGAGTTCTATGGGACCAAGCTGAATTCGCTTGGTCCCATTGGCCTGCGCTTAGCAACGCTTGGTCTGAGCGCACTCGATTTCATCATGGAGCGGCTGACGGCCGGCTCCATTTTCAACCTGATTCCTGAGGAGATGGAATATCAGGATGATTCTCTGTCGCCCCGCGGACCCATGTTGGTTAGGTGGTCCAGAGACGGCCATCAAGGAGGTCATCGTGCCGCGTCCACTCGGAACGCCTGACGACAGATCCTCAGACAGAATCGCTCACATTAACGCACTTCGCGGCCTGATTGCCAACAGAGATGCCATTGACTCGGCAGTTGCGCGTGTGCGGAATGCCGCCAAAGGATATTCGGATGAGGAGCTGTGCCGATTCGCTCGGCTCATCATTCTGAGTGAGCACTCACCGAGTGAGTGGCGCCAGATGCAGGTTGAGCGAATTCGAAACCGCGAGGAGGCGCTGGAAGAAATTGCGATGTCGATCGACCCTTCCTGGCTGCCGACTGAAACTGAAGAAGAGGTGTTCATGGATGAGCTACGTAACGAGATCATACGGGCTTATCCGAATCCTAACCGTGTGGGTTGCCCGGATGAGTCGGCGATGCGCAGAGCCGTATTCGGGGGACTCAAGGACAATCCGGACATTGATATCGTCATGGAACACGCACAGCGGTGTGGTCCATGTACGCGGCAGGTTGCTGTCTTTGTAAAAGAAAAGGCGCGAAACAGGTCAGCTGCGTAGGCGACCCACCGTTCAGCGCTGCGGACCTAATTTGTATCCGGTCCTCATTCCCACTTTGATGCCAACGCAGAGCGAGGGAAGAAATCTGATTTCGGGTCATTGATCGCTGCGCCGTTCTTCTTCACGGAAATTTCTCAGCGCCGCTGCAACATCGAGCGCGTTTCCGATGTTTCCGCCGGGCAGTTTGCAGATGAAGTCTGGCGTTGGCGAGCAAATGAACCGCTCCGCATATGCGACGGTGAGTGCGTTTACGATACCAACCATCTGGCGATCCGCCGTCATTTTAAGTGGCAACTCGGACCGATGGATAGAGACAGCAACGTTGAGGGCAAGCGGCATATAGATGGTTCGCTCGAAGGGCGGCAATTTCGGCCACTCCAGGTTCTCGATTCGTTCGAGTATCGTGTCTGACGTCGGAAAGTCGTAAAACAGGGCCACTGGATAGTCAGAGCACACGAACCAGTCGGGACCATCGGCGTACAGCAGTGAGTAATGCATCCCATCCAAATTGTCGAGAATGCCGTGAGCGATCCGCAGAAGGCCGACAGAGGTCTCATTCTGATGAACCAGTGGGAAGATTTGCCCGGTGTTGATTCCCTCTGCCAACTTTGATCGAAAGTCTGAGGGCAGACTGATCCCGTGGCGCCGTGCAACGCTTGAGAACATCTCGAATGTCTCTTGTGACGTGATTACATCATTCGCGTCCGCCATCCGGCTGTCGTAAGCCAGTCTTTCGTACTTCCTCTTTGACTGCGGTACGCGCGCAGCCTGCAACGCTAGGAACATCGCCAGAATGTTCCGCTCCTCTTGACTCACCAGTGCGCGGCCTGGGTTCGCTGATAGGGTTTGGAAAAGCGCGGTGGCTGCGCCTTCCCATTGCCCAAAGTAGGATTCGAGATGATCGGGGGGAAAGCCGGGTACATTGATGTCGTGATAGTGACGCTCATAACCGGTGCTGTTCGGTGTGGCTTCACGATACGTGGGATCGCCCGGGCGGAACACATAGAAGCGAGAGTCGCGGTTCCCGCCGACCGTGAATCGCGCCTGATAGCCCGCAGACACGAAGTGTTGGCGGACGACCCGCTGTCGGATGCTCGGGTTTGAGGCTGACCCCATAACTCTCTATTTTGGAGTATTTCCTCAGAATTCGTCAGCAGGGCTGGGCCGTCCAACCCTGCGATTCTCTTTTGCCCGAACAGCTTTCAGAGTTCACACGCATCGTGCACAAAGAAATCACGCCATGCCCGCTGCATCAGGCTCCCATGCTTCAAGCGAGGGGCGCAGCAGCCCAATGGCAAATCCTACCGAGCTAGATTGGCTAGCCAAGTATTCTATACATAAGCAGTTCCAAGAGTGAAAGCAAGCTGAATTGCGGTGAAATCATGGCCATGCCGCGTCAATCGTGATTTCTCTCTCTGGAATCGCAATCTCGCTGGACGGTGTGCCAATGAATAATGAGAAAACTATGCTGTGGGCCATGGCCCTCATTGCGCTGGTTGTTATCGCCATCTATATTTCGAAGCATTATGAGAACTTCGAAGCTTCGCTATCGGCGGGACCAATCAAACTAGACCTAAGGCAAGCAACGCAACAACAACCTTTGTCAATATGCCGTTTGCTGTCGAAGCGCTTGCTGCGAAGCTCTGATTAGTGGCCGATGATCTGTGTGATCTTCTGCACGATTTCGGTCGCGATGAGGCTACCGGTAATGCCCTCGAGGATGGCTCGGGCAGAGCGAAGACATTCGTGAACAACGACCTGGCTCGGACGCCGCGTGGAGAGCTGCGATTCAGCGGTCTGCACGTGTACACCGAGCTCTGACCTGTCTTCGGGCGTGAGGGAAAATGTGTTCAATTCCGCTTTGACCAGCGCAAGGATGCTAGAGACATCCGCCGCTTGGTAGTGAAGAGTTGCCGGAGAATGGGATGGCGATTGCTGAATGATTGACCCCGTCACGTTGGCGATGTGGATCGCCGGATGAGCAGCCGGAGGGTGAAGCGAACGGTCCCGCTCGCGCAGCGCGGTAATGATGACACGGCGGTCGATTCCGTGTGCGTCTCCGTAGCCGCCTATGTGATACGTCGATGCGAGGTTCTCCAACTGCTGATCGGTCATGGAATCATAATCCTGAGGGGCGTGGGGAGTGTTCGGGCTATGTACGTGGGGAAGGTAGGCAGCTAATCCCTCAAGTTGCCTTTCGAAATATTCACCTCGGCAGTAGCTTTCGTTACTGTAATGGGTGCGCCCTGGCCGATGTCTGGTACCTATCTGGATGCTCGTTACACGCGGCGTGATCTTTGAACCAGGAATGCGAAAATCGGACAAATCTTCACCGCTGGATTGTTCCAGCGCAGTCACAATCCCGTGGTATTCGGCGATCACATCCGTATCCACGTAGGTGGGAATGCTTTTCCGCATCGCCTCAAGGCGTACATGCGCAAGATTCCACTTCTTCTCATCGAGCATCGGTCCATTCTATATTTTGGGGTCGGCTATTCTCAAAGAGCGCTGTATTGGATCGTATGCAAGAGTGTTTCAGGCCGAACGAGTGCTGGCGTCCTGAGTCCGGCTGCAACCCCATGCCAGGGAGGCTCCACGAGTGTTGTGTGGTGCGGGCGGAGGGACTTGAACCCTCACGGGGCTTGCGCCCCAACGGATTTTCTTACCCTCTACGGCTTTCGCCGCCCTGCCGGAAAACGCATCCGAGGGACGCTCCGGCAAGTTTGTGGTCTGGACTATACCTTCACCGTGACCGTTCGGTCTTTCGCCGTTCGGTGGTAGGTGCTGCCCGTCTAGTCTCTACACCTTCCCCTCCGGAGTTCTCCGTCGGGGCTTGGCTCGGGATCGCCATTTCACAGGGTTCCCCGAATTTGAGCAGTTCTGCTTCGCAGGTTTCCCGGCGAGCACTCAAGTTGTGCTTAAGTCCGATGCGTCTGCCGATTCCGCCACGCCCGCGTGACCACCTTAAGTATAAGGCTAGGTTCCAGTGCGAAGTTCCTTGGCGACCGCCTTGGCCACCTTCTTTTTGCGCATAATGTTGATTGCCGCCGCGTCGAGGCGGGTCTTGATGTGGGAGGCATAGAACTTCTCGATCATCTCGACCGACGTCCTGCAGTTCTTGGCGATCTGGTAGATATCCGCTCCCTCCATCAGACGCAGGCAGATGTACGTGTGGCGCAGGCTGTAAGCGGTCCGCGCTTGACCGTCTCGGTCGGCTTTCAGTTTCTCTTCGTCGAGAATGGTCTTAAACAGTTCGCGCTGCCATTTGGGAAACAGAAGGTCTGTGGGTTCAGGCAAGCGAGTCTTTTCGTTGGTGCCTCCCCTTCCGGGCTCGTCGATCCGCAAAGGCCGCGGGCGGCTCTTCAGGCGCTCGAATGGCCTGACCGCACCGGGCATACTTTTGCAATAGCCGACGCCGCGCTTGCCTCTCACCTCGATTTCAAGGATCGTTTCGCCGGTGGCTTCGTCCTGGACAACAGTTACGTCGCGGAATTGTAGCGCCCACGCTTCATCGGGCCGCAATCCGGTGTTGACAGCGAAAAGAACATAATCGTGGAGTTGTTCGCACTCCCATTTGAAGCGCTCCTGCTTGGGTTCATGTGCGCGCCGGCGCGTCGCCTCGTAGAGCTTTTTGTATTCCTCAGGCGAGAACCATGCCCGGTGCACGATCTTGCCGGAAGTTTTGTAAGGAACCGACATGTCGGGAAGGTACTCCATCCAGCCGTGCCGCCTGGCGGTTTTCAGTACCTGACGAATGCAGACGATTTCCTTGTGTACCGTGCTCCGCGCCGGAGTACCGCCCGTTTTGCAGTTTTGCGCTCGCCAGACGCGGTATTCCTGAATGAGGCCGGACGTAATTTCGCCAAGATACTTCTCGCCGAGAAACGGAAGGATGACGGCATTCAGCTTCAGCACATATTGTTCTAGCCACGTCGGGCCGCGCTGGCCCTGGGTGAGGATGGGGGCTTCTTCAAGAAATTTCGCGGCGGCATCTTTGAATTTCTTGCCTTGCCGCCGCGTCTCTTTTGAAAGAAGTCCGGCGTGCGCCTTGCCACGCAGGCCCAGGTACCAGTCTTCAGCGAAATCCCTCGCGCGAGCGAGGCTGTCTTCGTGCGTCGAGACACGCCAGTTGCGCCCGTTGAGGTAGGTCGAACAATGCCAGTTGTCGCTGTTCTCGCGGCGGTAGATGTTGACCTTGCCGCCCAGGATTTTATGGGTTTCTGATTTAGGTTTTGGGCTTTCTAAGGTCTCGGACATTGGTAGCTCCTTCGCGCCTCAGGAATGCCGTGCACATGTGTAATTGTGTAACAGATGTGGAAGGAAAAGTAAAGTTATATATTGCTGATTTTACTGTGTTTATATGTGATCTAGCTGGATTTTAAGTCCGCTGCGTCTGCCAATTTCGCCATCCGGGCTCCGACAGGTTTCAACTCCACCTATGGTACCTGAGGAGACACCGTTTGCACGTCGAAGTCAGCCCTGATTTCACTCTGGATCGCGGAGACTGTTCCCGCGCATCGACCCTGGCTTGCGAGGCCCCACGGCGGATCCGCCCAGCCCTTGAAGGGACAGATCAACTGGGCCTCTCTTAGCTCCGTTTCATTGCACCGCCCGGAAGCGGATATTCTCCCCATCCAGCATGTACTCGGCTGAGCAAACGTCGCCCCCGCAGATCATTGTCTCGCCACCACAAAGCTGGCGGCGCGTGATCAGCCCCAAAGTCCCGCAGCGTGGACAGGACATGACGGCGACGTAGGGGTTCTGCGCATGACCCAGCTTCGCCTGGTTTTCCAGGACGAATACGGTTCCAGGGTCCATTCTCTCGGGAATCCATTCTTCCAGAAACTGCAAGTCGGCTGACATCGTGCCCTCCGTGATGGGTTGATGTAACCAAGCCGCGTCGAGTTGTTTCGCCCGGCTCCGTTCTAGAACAACAGCAGGCTGCGAATGGCAGACCGAAGAAGGAATGTGGCTCCGGTCCAAAACAGTGTCTGTGTGCAGGGTTGCTTAAGTCAACTGCAATCGAACGCAAAGAGTATCGAAAGGGATTCCCCGCGTGCACCGCGGTAACTCGCTGGCTCGAACGCGACCAATGTATGCCACTTGAAGGCTAGACCGGACAGGTTGACGCGACCGTCAGGGAGCGCGAATCTTCAACAAAGCTTAATAAATGATGCCGAATAAAACTTAATAGAGGATATTGAATAAAACCTAATAACGGATGGCGAATTCGGTCGCACTCTAGCGAGACGCCGTGAGCCCCGCCTTACCCTGCGCGGCGGCTGCAGCATCGATCGCCTTGTAGGTCTCCTCGTTGCGTAAGATCGCCTCTACGTATTCGCGGGTTTGCGTAAACGGAATCGACTCCACAAATTCATCCATGCCGCTGTAGGGGCCGGCAGCCTGCCAGTCTTGCACGCGGCTCTCTCCGGCATTGTATGCGGCCATGGCGTACTCCGGCACGCCGCCCACTGCGTCCAGCATCTGGCGCAGATAGCGCGTTCCCAGCCGGATGTTGGTCTCCGGATCCAGCAGTTGGAAAGTCTGGAAGTGAGTCATGCCTTCTTCGCGCGCTAACTGCTTGCCGTTGGAAGGCAACAGTTGCATCAGTCCCCACGCATTCGCATAGGAGATGGCCGACGGATTGAACTCCGATTCCTGTCGGATCAGCGACGCCACAAAATACGGGTCGAGATTGTTCTTGGCCGACTCCGTCTTGATCGTCTCCCACCACGCCTTCGGAAACAGGATTCGCCAGTACGCCAGCGGGATCGACTTGATGGGAGCCGACGCCGCATACGGCAGCGCCTTCTTCAGCGCTCTCATGGCCCGATACGTTTCGCCATACGAAGCATAAATCTGCGCCTCTGCCAGTGCGCTCCACGACGACGAGTCCGGATCGGCCGCTATCTCGGCGGCAATATAGTCGTTCAACCCTGCGTTGGCCAGCAACCGAGCCTTGGCAAGGTGCGGACTGTCCGCTGGAAACGTGTCCTCCAGAACCGGCACAACCGGCGCCTGCAGTCGATCCAGTTGCGGTTCCGCGACCGGAACCGCGTCCCCCAGCGCAGTCAGCCGTTGCTTCGCCATCTGCGCGTAAAAGTAATGTTGGTAAGCGCGCACCAGGGCGCGATAATTCGTCGCGGCATTCGCCGGCTTGTGGTCCTGCGTTTCATAGAGCCGTCCGCGCCAGTAAAGCGCGGACACCGTCTCCTTGGCGCTTGGATACAGCTTGATCTGCTCGTCGAACAGCCGGGCCGCGTCGGCGTAAAGCCCCTGCCGGTAGCTCAGCCATCCCGCCCGCCAATGCGCGTATGCGGCGTTCGAGTTCTCAGGAAAGTGCGTGACCAGGTAGCTGTAGTACTCCACCGCCTTCGCATAGTCGCGCTTCAGCATGTACATGTTGCCGCTTGATAGCAGCGCCTCTGCAAGCCACGGGCTATGCGGAAATCTCGACTCCATCAAAGAAACGATCCGCTGCTGATCTTCCTGGTCGTTGCGGTCGCGAGCCAGTTCCATCAATAAGTAAAGTCGCCGCGCGCCGTGCTCGTCGTTGGTATCGGCAAGGCCCTGCACCTGGGCCGGAGTCAGCCGCTTCAGCTTCAACTCGCAGGCCGCCGCATCCACGGCAAAGCCATTGCGCGCCTGCGCATCCAGGCCGGGTTTACGCGCCAGGGCGCGATATTGCTCATCCGCCTCGGAGTAGCGGCCGGCGTTGTAGTAGGCATCCCCCAGGCTGCGCAGTTCCGCCACGGTCAGAGTGGACTCGGCCCCCATCGCAGTCAGCTTGCCGCGCGCAATCATCGCGTCTGAATTAAGCGGATGGCCCAGCAACAGCTTCTTGAATATCTGCTCCGCCTGCTCAGTCTGGCCCAGGGCATTCTCGACCAGCCCCTGCGCAAGCTGATAGCCCGGGCGGCTCGCCGACTCCGGTGCTGCCGCCAGCACCCGCTGGGCCTCCGGAGCGTTGTTCAGCGTCAGCAGAATGCTGGCTTCCAGTTCCGGAACCTGGAGGTTGAAGACGCTGTCCGGATAGCGCTCTGCAAAACCGCGCAGCAGGGTCTCCGCGGCGGTTTCATTGCCGGCCTCGTGATCCGCCTGCGCGCCCAGGAAATCCGCGTAATCAGCCAGTTCCTGCCCGGCTTGCCGGGCCAGGCGCAGATTTTCTTCAGCATCGGTAAATCGCCGGTCGGCAAGGTAAGCGTGGCCCAGCGCCAGGTAAGCAGCAGACGCCGCTTCGCCAGTGTGAGAATGTGCGTACTTGCTCACCCCTGCGTAGGCCGCCGGCGTGCGAAGCGTCGCCAGTTGCTGTGCCATCGGTCGCAGCTCCGTGGATGCGACAAACGCCTGCTTGATCCGCGCCGTGCGCGCCCTCGCCGCTTTTCCGCCCCTGGTCTTTCTCCGCACAGGCTTTTTCGACTTCGCGGTCGTTTTGGTGCTGGTTGCGGCCGGGCTGTCGGACTGTCCGGCTGGCTGCGGAGCGGACCCGGTAGTCGTCTGCCCCGTCACGGGGGACACAACCAACAACGCCGCCAGTACGCCGGAAAGCCAACGCGCCGCGTCCGGATTGGAATTTGGGGAATTCACGACCCTCATCTATTCACTGTATGCCGAATTTCTCTTCGAGCGTCGGTGGGAATCTCAGCCGTTACCGTTCCATGCACCATTGTGGGACCACCGGAGGACAGGCAAATGCCGGCGATCGGCATATTCTCCTCACTATATCTATTTGACGCAGTTGGCGGCAAATGCAATCGACGCATTCTCGTGCCAGCCAAATCCCCCGCCAACTCGCTACTCCCGCAGAGCGGGAGCTAACTTGCTGCATGCAATCCACCCGCCGCGCCCGTGCTGTAAACTCCCAGTCAGGATCAGGATATTCTCAGGTCCCCCACCCACATGCCTCCAGTCGTTGAAGTAGCCGGTGTCCGCAAGACCTATGGCCGCACCGTGGCCGTCAATGAGGCTTCGTTCGACGTGATGGAAGGCGAGATCTTCGGCCTGATCGGCCCCAACGGCGCCGGCAAAACCACCACCATGGAGTGCATCGAGGGCCTGCGCAAGCCCGACCGCGGCGCCATCAAAGTGCTCGGCCTCGATCCCTTCCGTCAGGTTTATCAACTGCAGGAACGCGTCGGTGTGCAGTTACAGCAGGCGCAGCTGCAGAAACGCATCAAGGTCTGGGAAGCGGTTGACCTCTGGGCCTCGCTCTACAGAAAGAAGCCGGCCGACGCAGTCCTCCTGCTCGAGCAGCTAGGCCTCGCCGATAAGCGAAACGCTTGGTTCATGAACCTTTCCGGCGGCCAGAAGCAGCGGCTATTCATCGCTCTGGCGCTGATCAACGACCCGGAAGTCGTTTTTCTCGACGAGCTCACCACCGGACTAGATCCGCAGGCTCGCCATGCCATCTGGGACCTGGTGCGCGGCATTCGAGAGCGCGGCAAGACGGTCTTCCTGACAACCCATCTCATGGAAGAAGCCGAGCGCCTCTGTGACCGCGTAGCCATCATGGAACACGGCCGCATCATCGACATCGACACGCCCGACCGGCTCGTCGCCCGCCATTGCCCCGAGCGAACCGTCATTCTTGCCACAGATGATCCATCCGCAGCCGATCGCTTCCAGGCCATTCCCGGAGTCGACGCGGTAACCTGCATCGGCAAGCAGTTCACCATCCGCGGCCGCGGCGACGACCTGGTGACCGCGGTGATTCACTGCCTGTCGGAGAGTCAGATCCGCGTCACCGATTTCCGCACCATTCTCCCCAACCTTGAGGACGTCTTTCTCAAGCTCACCGGTCGCTCCATTCGCGAGTAGGAATCGACCACGATGCTGCGCGGGCTCACAAAACTGACCTGGATCGAGATCAAAGTCTTCATGCGCGAACCGCTGGGCGCAATCGGCTCCATCGTCATCCCGGTCCTCGTCTTCATTGTTCTAGGTCGAGTCGCCAACTTCAAATCAGCGCCGCCCTCCCTTGTCGTCAGCGGGTTTTCCGGCTCCGGTCTCCCCGCCATGGTTGCGCTTCTCATCGCCATGGGCGCCGTGCTTTCCCTGGTGACCATCATCTCCATCTATCGAGAGGGAGGCATCCTCAAACGGCTTCGCGCCACGCCTCTTCGCCCGCAGACCATCCTCACCGCACACGTGCTGGTCAAGCTCATTCTCACCGCGGCAACCGTCGCGTTGATGCTGCTGGCCGGCAAGCGCTACTTCCCTCCCGGCGTGCACGTTCCCTGGTTCTCCTTCACCATCGCCCTGCTCATCGCCACTTGCAGCATCCTTTCCATTGGTTTTCTCATCGCCAGCGTCGTTCCCACGGCGCGCTTTGCCCAGCCCATCGGCGCCATCGTTCTCTATCCCATGCTTGGCCTGTCAGGACTCTTCGCACCCATTTCCTATTTGCCCCCGGTGCTCCAAGCGACAGCCCGGGCCCTGCCAATCACCTACGCCGTGAGTCTGCTTGAGGGAATCTGGCGCGGCGACGCGTGGTCCGCCCACTTCGGAGACCTGGCAGCGCTGGCGGTGACTTTCCTCCTCTGCACCGCGCTCTCGGCGAAGGTCTTTCGCTGGGAGTGAGCAGATTGTGCGCTTGGCGACTTTGCTCCCGGAGGGAGCGGTTGACAATAGCCCAGGGCAACCCTGAGCTTAGCCAAAGGGGCCGCCCTGGGAGGGCCGCAGCCTGAAAAGACCGTTAGCCCCGTAGGGGCGATCGAATTCCCGCAATTGGTTTCGATGGAGCGAGGCGCAGTCGCCGCGGCGACCGAAGCCGAGAATCCGCTTTGAGCTTGGCCAAAGGACCTGCTTCGCGCCGAACTTACCGAAACATCCCCGTTTGGCCTCCCCCGCCCTAATCCGCTAAACTTATCCCTGCGCGTCTCTCACTCAACGTCCCAACCGGCCCCCCAACGAATTTAGCAACCAACCACCATGGCGACCATCCAACCTCTAGCAGGTGAACTCGAGCCGCACCCCGACGTAGCCCTGGTTGAAAGGGTTCGCGCCGGAGACGTATCGGCCTACGACACGCTCGTCCGCAAGTACGAACGGCAGATCTTTCGCATTGCGCAGCACATTACGCAAAACCGCGAAGACGCTGAAGACGTAATGCAGGACGCGTTTTTGAAGGCCTACGAAAAGCTCGATCAGTTCCAGGGGAATTCGAAGTTTTACACATGGTTGGTGCGAATTGCGGTCAACGAAAGCCTGATGCGGCTGCGCAAGCGTCGCACCGGCAAAATGGTCTCGATCGACGAGGACGTCGAAACCGAAGAGGGCAGTGTTCCCCGCGACCTGGCCGACTGGGCGCCCGACCCGGAGCAGAATTACACCCAGTCCGAGCTGCACAAAATCCTGGAGAAAACCATCAAGGGCCTGCCTCCTGGCTTCAAGGTTGTCTTCGAGCTCCGCGACGTGCAGGGCCTTTCCACCGAAGACACGGCGGAAGCCCTTGGCCTCAGCATCCCCGCCGTCAAGTCGCGCCTCTTGCGCGCCCGGCTGCAACTGCGCGAACGGCTCAGCCGCTACTTCCGCAAGAAGAAGGGAGCTGAGAAATGACCTGCACCGAATTTCTCGCCCTTCTCGACGACCTGATTGACGACTCGGTAACCACCAAAATGCGCGCCGATCTGCAGCAGCACCTGCACGACTGCTCGCACTGCGAAGTCACCCTGAGCACCACCCGCAAAACCATTGAAATCTATCGTTCCCACGAGCTCTACGAGCTTCCCCCCGGCCTTCGCGAGCGCCTCCACGCCGCCATCATGGCCCGCTGCAAAAAAGGCTGCTAGCCGGCCCCTCTTCTCCACTAACCTTTTTATTTTTAAAAACTTAATGACCTGTCATCCTGAGCGAAGCGCACTTCAGCGGAGCCGAAGGACCTGCTTTTGTCGCTCAGCCTGTGTGCCCCGAGAGCTTCTTGAAAGACTGAGACCCCAAGCGCTTCGTAAAAGGGCACGACTCCAGTCGGGCCGAAAAGGCTAATCGAATCATCGGGGCTTTAGCCCCTGCGGGGCGTCTTCCATACCGATTGCACTCGATTGCAGGCCTCTTCAACGACTGCCTTAGTCTCGTTCATCTCGACGAAAGAACGGGTTTTCAATCGTTTTGGGCCACTCGATCTCCCGATCCAATCGGTGACTTCGCCGATCCCCACCCCCCTACCACCTTCGTGCAACGCCCTCCAACAACTTTCAGGCGTAAGCTGGGTTCAAGCAGGTGGGACAGCCCTTTTCCCCTCAGAAGCCTCCGGAAAGAGAAACCAGCCCTGAAGGAGCCCAACCGATGGACCGACTCAGAGGATCGCTAGCCCTTCTTTTGTGCGGCCTTCTTTCCGCCCCGGCATCGGCTCAAACCGCTTCCGCACCATCCCCGAAACCCGCTCGCCAGCCCTATCAATCCGGCGAGTTGCATGGCGACGACCGCATTCTCCAGGCCCTCAATCGCTTCACCTTCGGCCCCCGCCCTGGCGATCTCGAAGCCGTTCGTACCATGGGATTGGAAAAGTGGTTTGTCCTGCAATTGCACCCCGAATCCATCGATAACTCCAGCCTCGAAGCCCGGTTAACCCAGTTCCCTGCCATGCAGTGGAGCACCCAGGACCTGATCTTCCGCCTGCCCAGCAACGCCATGATCCGCCAGGCCGCGGACGGTAAGGTGCCCATTCCAAATGACGGAGCCCTTCGCGCCGTATACATGGATGAAATTGCCCGCTATCAGAACCGCCAGATCCAAAAGGAACAGCAGAAGCAGCAGCAGACCTCCCTGACCGCCGGCGCCGTCATGCCCGCTGCGACAATGAATGGCAAGGCAATGGCGCCAGAACCCCATACTGCCATGCGCCAGTCCAACGCCCCGCCCGCCGAGCCAGGCCAGATGATGGCTCCTCCTCCCGATTATGCCTCCGAGCAGCCCGCATTCACCGATGCGCAGATCGCCAGCATCCTCGCTCTCCCGCCTCAGCAGCGTGTCGCCCGCCTGGTGAACATGCCGCAGCCGGAGTTCGACAGCTTCCGCAAAGCCCTCAAAGGCCCGCAGCGCGCGACCCTCACCACCGGCCTCACCCCAGCGCAGAAGGAAGTGACCCTCGCGCTCGAAGGCCCCCAGCGCGTAGTCAACGATGAGCTAATCGCCCAGCGCCTCACCCGCGACATCTACTCCAATGCGCAGTTTCAGGAAGTCATGACCGACTTCTGGCTCAACCACTTCAATGTATATCTGCATAAGAACGATGAAACTCCCTACTATCTAGTGAGTTATGAGCGCGATGTTATCCGCCCGCGCGCGCTTGGCAAGTTTGAAGACCTATTGGAAGCAACGGCGCACAGTCCCGCGATGTTACTCTATCTCGATAACTCCAGCAGCATGGGACCTGACTCGCCTGCCGCGGAAAAAGCCAAAATCGCCGCCTCCCGCCGTCCCGATGCCAAGAAGGTTGCTCGCGAAGGCCTGAATGAAAACTACGCCCGCGAGCTGATGGAATTGCACACCCTGGGCGTCAACGGCGGCTACACGCAGGCTGATGTCACCCAGGTGGCGCGCGTGCTCACCGGCTGGACTGTCGACAAGCCGCAGCGCGGCGGCAGCTTCAAGTTCGACGAGAATCGCCACGAGCCGGGAACCAAGAAAGTCCTCGGCAAGAAAATCAAGGAGCACGGCGAGCAGGAAGGCCGCCAGCTTCTGCACATGCTCGCCACGCGTCCCGCAACAGCCAAATTTATCTCCCGAAAACTGGCCATTCGCTTCGTCGGCGATGAGCCGCCGCAATCCCTCGTCGATCGCATGGCAAAGACTTATCTCAAGACTCACGGAGATATCTCCGAGGTCCTTAAAACCCTCTTCCACTCCCCCGAGCTCTGGTCGCCCGAAGCCTATCGCGCCAAGATCAAAACCCCGCTTGAATACGTGGTTTCCGCGGCTCGCGCCAGTAACGCCAACATCGAAAACCTGCAGCCCTTGGCCAACGCCCTGCGCGACATGGGAATGCCCGTTTACGGAGCAGTCCCGCCCACCGGCTACAAGTGGGATGCGTCCGACTGGGTCAGCACCGGCGCTCTCGTCAACCGCATGAATTTCGCCCTCACCCTGGCCGCCAACAAGCTACCCGGTATTGCCATTACATGGTCGCCGCAGACAGAGGCGCTGGTCACAAAAATCGATAACGGCTCTGCAACGCAAACTCTGGCGCCCAATCCCTCCGCTACAACCCTAACCGGTCCCGTGCCCACTCCGGAAGCCGAAGAGCAGCGTCTGGAATCTCTCCTGGTCAACGGCGGCGTCAGCCCCACCACCCGCGCTGCGGTGCTCGATCAATTCAACGCGCAGAGCCAGGCCAATCCGCAGAGTCAACCGCTGACCGCGCAAAATCAGGCGCCAACTAAGCCACTTCCCGTCGCAGCCAAACCCATGAACGCAACCCAGGCTGCCGCGGCTCTCGAGAAACAGGATCAGTTACTAGCCGGCTTGTTACTCGGCTCGCCGGAGTTTCAACGCCGGTAACAAAGCACTCAATCAATTCTTGGTCATTTGTAAGTCATTTGTAAGTCGATAGATGAGCCAGGAAGTGTCAGGGCACGACTTCAGTCGTGCCAAATGACTTCGATGTTAGACGAGGGGTCTTAACCCCTGAGGGGATGCGAGGTCGACCAATCGACTCTGCATTTCCCTTCAACAAGGAGAACGAGCATCATGCAGACCAATCGTAGATTCTTCCTTCGCAACGGCGCGCTGGCCATCGCCGGCACCGCGGCCATCCCCAGTTTCCTGGTCCGCTCCGTCCTGGCCGAAGCCGCATCTGCGCCCAGCCGCCGCCTGGTCGTCATCTTCCAGCGCGGCGCAGCCGACGGACTCAATGTCGTCGTCCCCTACCGCGAGAAGAATTACTACGATATGCGCCCCGGCATCGCCATCCCACAGAATCAGGTCCTCGACCTCGACGGCTTTTTCGGTCTGCATCCGTCCTTAGCGCCCTTCAAACCACTTTACGACCAGGGCCATCTCGCCATCGTTCACGCCGCCGGCTCACCCGACATGTCCCGCTCCCACTTTGATGCCCAGGACTTCATGGAGTCCGGCACGCCCGGCGTTAAGAGCACTGAAGATGGCTGGCTCAACCGCGCCCTGCAGGAGGAAGACCTGCGCCATCGCCAGGAGCACACCGCCTTCCGTGCGTTAGCTCTTGGCTCTCAAGTCCCGCGCACCCTCGCCGGCAAGGTTCCCGCCATTGCGCTGTCCAGCGTCAACAGCTTTGCCGTCGGCGGACGCGGCCCCACCCCTTCACCCGCCGCCAGCGCCTTCCAGGCCATGTACGGCGACACCGGCGACCAGATCCTCCACGCCACCGGCGAAGAAACTTTCGAAGCCGTCAAGATGCTGCGCGACGCCAACCCGGCCCAGTACAAGCCGGCCGCCGGCATCGATTATCCCAACAATGAATTCGGCAACAACATGAAGCAGATCGCCCAACTGCTGAAATCCAACATCGGCGTCGAGGCCGCCTTCACCGACGTGGGCGGCTGGGACACCCATCAGAACCAGGGCGGCGTCAACGGCCAGCTCTCTGACCGTTTGCGCGAATTCTCCTCGGCAATCGCAGCCTTCTGGCGCGACATGGGCGACGATGCCGACAACATCACCCTCGTCACCATGTCCGAATTTGGCCGCACCGCCCGCCAGAACGGCACCGGCGGCACCGACCACGGCCACGCCAACGCTATGTTCGTCCTAGGCGGCTCTGTCAAAGGCGGCAAAGTCTACGGCCGCTGGCCCGGCCTCAGCAATGAGCAGCTCAACGAAGGCCGCGACCTCGCCGTCACCACCGATTTTCGCCAGGTCCTCGGCGAAGCCGTTTCCAAATCCATCGGCGTCAGAAATCTCGAAATGGTCTTCCCCGGCGCCCAACTTCGCCAAGACCGCTTCCTGCGCATTGTTTAGCGCGGAACGAGCGCAACCACTTTATTGCTGTCATCCTGAGCGAGCGAAGCGAGTCGAAGGACCTGCTTCTCGGGAACTCCACCGAGCGCCCCATCCTTGCGATCCGCCGCGGCGGATTTATGTCGCAAGGGTGGGCTGCCGCGATCCTCACTCCGCCCTTAACGCCTCCGTTGGATTGACCGAAGCCGCCCGCCGCGCCGGAAAATAACTCGCCATCATCGCCGCAGCCCCCAGCACCACCGCCACCGAAACCAGCGTCCCGGCGTCCCACGCCTGCACCCCAAACAGCAGCTTGCCCATCAGCATCGCCGCGCCCACTGATCCAGCCAGCCCCACCACAACGCCCAAGCCGATCAGCCGCCCAGCCTCGCCCAGCACCAGTTTGTAGACTGAGCTTCGCTGCGCGCCAAGAGCCATACGCACGCCAATCTCCCTCGTCCGCTGGCTCACCGAGTAGGCAATCACGCCGTAAAGTCCCACCACGCCCAGAACCAGCGCCAGCACAGCAAAGCCGCCCACCAGATAAGCCGCCGACCGGTGAATATAAGCAGTCTGCGAGTCGTTGATCTGCTGCGTCATCGTGCTTCCCTCTTCAACCGCTGCATCCAGACTAACCTTGTGAATCGTCCCCGCCAGCAGCGGCAAAATAGTCCGCTCACCCTGCTGCGTCCGCACCATCATGGAGAAGTAAGTGTCCGTGTTCTGGTTGAAGGGTAAGTACTCGGCAGGCCATTGTTCCTGGTCGAGCCCGGCATCTTTGAAGTCCGCTACCACGCCAACGATCTCGCGAATCGACTTCGCCGTCAGCTCGGTATCGCCCATTCGCTTGCCGATCGGGTCTTCCCCAGGAAAATACTTCTTTGCGAAGGCCTCATTGATCACCGCTACCAACGGCTTGGTTCCATCTTCCGCATCGGTGAAGTAGCGCCCGCGCAACAGCTTCGCATGAATCGTATTGAAGAAGCCCGCGCTCACATCGCGCTCATTCACCTCATTGTGGGTTCCGTTATACGGCCTGCCAACAAAGCGCACCCAGTCTGTATTGCAGTTGCAGGCCACTGGCGGCACGCTGGTTGTTGCCGCCGACTCCACGCCCGGCAAATTCGACACGCGCTCCAAAACAGCCCGCGCAAAGCCCACCACCTGTTCGTCTTTCAAATACGCTGCTTCCGCCAAACCAACATTGATTATTGCCAGGTGGTCGGATTGAAATCCAATATCCACATGGAGCAGCTTGTAAAGGCTCTTGCCCAGCAATCCTGCGCCGGTCAGCAGTATTACAGCGGTCGCAAGTTCAATCACCACCAGGTTAGCGCCCATCTTGCGCCACAGGGTCCCGGCCGATCCGCGTCCGCCCTCCGTCAATCCCTCCCGCATATTCGAAAACCTGAAATGCAAAATCGGCGTAATCGAAAACAGAATCGCCGCAAGCGCCGCAAGACAAGCGGCAAACCCCAACCCGTGCGCGTTCAGCCGCAGACCGCGCAGAAATGGCATCCCGACCATCATGTCCTTGGAGATGAGGCCTGTCAGCACTTTCATTCCACCTGTAGCCAATGCCAGCCCCAACGCAATTCCCGCCGCAACCAGCGTCAATCCCTCGGTTACGAATTGCCGGCTCAACCTGCTTCGAGATGCGCCCAGCGCGCCCCGTACCGCAATCTCCCGCCGGCGGCTTTCCGCGCGAACCAGCAGCAGGCTCGACACATTCACACAGGCAATAAACAGCAGCAGGATCGCCCCTCCGAGCAGCACACGCAGAATTGGCCGGATGTCCCCGACAATCGCTTCCGACAACGGAATCACACTCGCGCTGTTGCCGCGATTTGAGTCGGGATATTGCTTCTCCAGTTCGGCCGCGATCGACTTCATCTGCGCCAGCGCGCTGGACACCGAGACGCCGTCCTTCAGCCTGGCCACGCCGTACAGATCGTGGCAGCTGCGCCGCTTCTCGCATTGCGTGTTTGGGCGCAGAGTCTCCCAAAACTCCGCATTGTCCCGTGGAGCAAACTGAAAGTCCTGCGGAAGCACACCCACAATGGTGTGTGCCACTCCGTCCAGATTCACCGTCTGCCCAACCACATCGCCCCTGCCGCCAAAACGTTTTTGCCATGTCCCATAGCGCAGCATCACCACCGGAGACGCGCCCGCCGCATCCTCGTCCGGGCGGAAATCGCGGCCCAGCACCGGCTGAATTCCCAGCGTCCTGAAGAAGCCCGCGCTCACCCGCTCTCCCGGCACCGGCTCCGTACCCGACGGCGTGCTGAATGCGTAGCCTGTCCCGGTATATACATCCATCGAAGCGAACACGGTGTTCATTCGCTTCCAATCCACATAGTCCGCATACGATAGGTTTCCCCGCGGAAACAAGGCAAGACTCTCTGTAACGTCAACCAGGCTCGTCGGATTCGGATACGGAAGCGGCTTGATCAGCGCCGCATCCACAAACGCAAAAATCGCCACGCTAGCGCCGATGCCGAGCGCAAGAATCAAAATGGCCGTCGCCGCAAATCCAGGATTCTTGCGTAACTGCCGCAATGCAAACCTCAGGTCCTGTGCCACGGTCTCCATCTTGAACCCCACCACTTCGTGGCTCTTCTCTTTCACCCGCGTCGAATTTCCAAACTGCCGCATCGCCGCATACCGCGCTGCTTCCGGCGTCATGCCTTCGGCTATGAATTCGCGCTCCGCCTGCTCGCGATGGAACATCATCTCTTCGTCAAGCTCGCTCCGGAACCGGCGCCTTCCGACAAGTATCGCCAGCTTATTGAACATCCGGCGTATTACGTTCATCGAATCCACCTCCCTTTCTCGCGCGCTACTCGGAGCGCAGCGCATCTACAGGATTGACGGAGGCCGCATGGAGCGCTGGCCGCACGGTTGCGAAAAGCACCGGGAAAAGCAATACCAGAACCGATGCTGCGTAAATCCATGGATTGTCTGGCGACACACCGTAGAGCTGGCTGCGCAACAGCCGCGTGAGCATCAGCGCCATGCCTGTACCCGCAACGAGGCCAATCATGGTTGCCAACGCAGCGCGGCGCACGAACAGCAGCAGAATCTGGGAGCGTGTCGCGCCTAGCGCCATGCGCACGCCGATTTCCTGTATTCGTTGCACAACCGACCAAGCGACCACGCCGTAGATCCCCACGCATGCTAGCAGCAGTGCAATCAAGGCAAATGCAGCCATTAAGGCCATATTCAACCGAGGCTGCGCGACTGCCAGATTGAGCCGGTCATCCATGGTGGCCACGTTGGCAATCGCCTGTTGTGGGTCGACCTGGTGCACCTGCTCGCGGATCGCCTGGATCAGTTGCTCCGGCGGCACAACCGACCGCACGATGAAGGAACGCCTCATGTCAGGGTATTGCCCGTCCGCGGAGAAATACATCTCAGGCCCCGCCGCGACGGCAATTGAACCAGTTGTGCCGCGTACGTCAGCTACGACGCCGACAATCTCCATCGGGCCGTAATCGTTCACTATCTGTTTTCCAATGACGTTCAAACCCCGAGCATAGAGATCGACGAAGGCACGGTTCACCAGCACCGGCGGCACCTTTGCGGTCGCATCCGCTCTGGTCAGCGTCCGGCCGGCGAGCAGTTGCGTTCCAATCGCCTGCAGATAATCTCCGGAGATGGAGCGGCCCTCAACGTTGACTGCGTCGCGATGCGCGGTCCTCGGCATCCAGTCCGCATCGTAGGTTATTCTTCTATGCCAATCCTCGGTCGGCAAAGCACTGATTTGCCCTGCGGCCGTCACGCCAGGCAGCGCTTCAATACGTCTCTGCACGTCCCCATAAAAGTTCCGAATCGTTGCCGCGGCCGCATTCCAGGGCAGAACGATGCGAAACGTCAGCACATGATCCGGAATGAAACCGAGCGGAGACTTGATCAGGTTCCATAACGATTCGGACAGCAGCGACGCCCCAACCAGCAACACCAGCGAGAGCCCCACCTGCACCGCGATGAATGCATTTCGGACTCTGCCACCTGATGCACCGGCAAGATGCCGCTCGCCCTGCTTCAGGCTGGCATTGAGTGCAGCGCGCCGGTTTTGCAACGCGGGCGCCAAGCCGAAAAAGAGGCCAGCAGTAACCGCCAGCGAAAATGCAAACCAAACCACCGGCCAATTCATGACAATCGTCCCAGGCACGCCCAGGCGGCCGGGAAGTTTGGTGGCGACGCCGCGCACAAGCACAAACGTGAACGCAAGGCCCGCGAAGCCGCCGGCAAGAGCCGTCACCGTGCTTTCGGTAAGGAACTGAAGCTGGATGCGCCCTTCCGAAGCACCCAAAGCGCGTCTCAGCGCGACTTCACGCTGCCGTGTTGCGGCCCTTGTGAGCAGCAGATTGGCGACATTGAAGCAAGCAATGAGCAGCAGGAATGCCGCCGCCGTGAGCAATATGACAAGCGCAGGCCTCAGTTCGCCAAACAGGTCCTCCCGCAGCGAGATGGTTTGAAACTGCCAAACGCCATCTGTGCCGGCGTGTTCGCTGCGAAGCTGTTCGCCGATGCGCTGCAAATCGGTTTGCGCGCTGGCGATCGAAGTTCCGGGACGCATACGCCCAACCACATTGAGGAAGCGAGATCCGTCACCGCGATACGTGGTCCACTGAGAAGCGTCAAATTGCGCTGGACGCCAGAGGTCGATCCCGTTCGGTACGTTGAAACTCTTCGGCATGACGCCAATGATCGTTGTCGACCTCTGCTCAATTGTCACCTGCCTGCCGATAACTCCCGGATCGCCGGCGAATGTCTGCTGCCACGTCGCATAGCTCAACACCGCGACCGCCGGAGCATGCGGTCGGTCGTCCCGCTCGTTGTAAATGCGGCCCAGGAGGGGCTGCACGCTGTAGACATTCCAGAAACCTGCATTTGTTCCCGCTCCTCTGATCGAGACAGGCAGTTGCGCCCCTGCAATCAAAGTCGTGTCGTCAAAATAGAAGAACCCCAGGCTTTCGAACGAATTGTTGCGGCTTGCAAGATCGTAGAATCTCGATGCGCCCACCAGCCCTCCCGTGGATTCTCCCTCAAGCCGCACATCGTGAATGCGGACGATGCGATCGGCTTCCGAATAAGGCAGACTGCGCAACAGAGTCGAGTAAACCAGGGTAAAGATCGCGGTTGTCGCGCCAATTCCCAGAGTCAGAGTGCCAATAACAGCGGCGGTAAATCCGGGCGACCGAAACATCTGGCGGACTGCGTAGCGGCAATCCTGCCAGACCAATTCAAATCGAAAGCCCACCACTTCGTGGCTCTTCTCTTTCACCCGCGTGGAATTCCCAAACTGCCGCATCGCCGCGTAGCGCGCAGCTTCCGCGCTCATGCCTTCGGCTATGAATTCGCGCTCCGCCTGCTCGCGATGAAATGCCATCTCCTCGTCCAGTTCGCTGCGGAAGCGCTTGCGCGTCACCAGCAGCCGGAACTTCTTCAGAAACAGGACCAACCGTCCCATTTAGGCCTCCTGCGCATCCGCGAGAACGCGGCCAATGGCCGCAATCATCTGTTCAAACTGCGACAATTCGACTCCCAGTTGTTTTCGCCCCGCGGCCGTCAGCGTATAAAAACGAGCGCGCCGGTTGGTCTCCGTCATCTTCCACTCCGCCTTCACCCACCCCTGCAACAGCAGACGCTGCAGAGCGGGGTAGAGCGAGCCTTCTTCCACGGTCAGCACATCGTCGGAGAGGCGTTTAATCGACAGCGCGATCCCGTAGCCGTGCAGCGGCGAGCGCGTCAGCGTCTTCAGAATCAGCATGTCCAGCGTTCCAGGTAAAAGATCGGGTTTCTTGGCCATGAATCGATATATAGTTTATCTATGGGTAGAGAGTCAATGGAATTTTCTACAATTGTTTTCACCGCGAAAAAATGCTCGCACGCCCCAAGGCAAGCAGCCACTGTTCCCTACTCCCTTTTTCCCTTTTCCCTACTCCCTGTTCCCTGCTCCCTGTTCCCTGTTCCCTCAGTGTTTTGCGTACATCTCCATCACATCCTTGCGCAGCTCCGCGCGGCTTTGCTCTCGTGTATAAAACATATGCCCGCCCGGAAACTCATGCACCGCCACCCGCGTCGGGTCGCCCATCACCGGTATCTGGTCCACCGTCAGCACCGATCCCATGAATGGGCAGGAGAGATCGTTCCACCCATGCACAATCAGCACGCGCAGCTTGGGGTCGGCCGCAACTGCCTCCCGCAAATCCGGAACAGCCCCGCGCCGCAGATCGTTGCCTCCGCGATCCCACTGCCAGCCCACATCGTAAGAAAGCGCGTTGTACCGCGCATCCACCTTCCAGCCCACCACCCGCGTCACAAAATCCACCATCGCCGTCGTCACCGGCGCAATAATGCTGGCCAATATCGGATCGTTGGCCCGCTGCTCCGGCGCAAACGGGAACGGATCGAATGAAGTCACGTTCGAGTCGTACACCGATCCCAGCTTGCCCTGTTCGCGCCACGCTTCGCGCAGGTATGCGCCGGTCTCAATGCGTCCGCCGGAATACTTCACAAACGCCGGGTCCAGCCCTGTCAGTTCCGTCACATGCTGAATCATCTTCTGTTGCGCGTCCGCATCCGATCGCCCCTTCAGCAGCGACGTCGCGTACTCGCCGCGCGTGTAGGCAATCACGTCGGCCATGGTCTTCGCGTCGAGCTTGTTCTCGCGTTCCAGGTGCGCCGCTGTGATCGAAGGCAGCGTCATCATCCATGGAACCGGCGACAGGTCCCCGTTATCGTCGATCGTCGGATTGAGATACGGCGACACCAGCACCACGCCATTCATGGCCACGCCCAGTTGCGATTGCAAATAGTGCGTAATGCGCGGCCCGCGGTACCCTCCGTAGCTCTCGCCGACAAGATATTTCTTTGCGCTCAGCCGGTTGTTTTTCACCAGCCAGTCGTAGATGATCCGCGAAAGATACTCGATGTCCGGCGTCGTCGAGTAAAAGAGCTTTTTCGCGTCCGCTTCCGGCACGCTCGCCCGGCTGAATCCCGTGCCCACCGGATCGATGAAAACCAGATCGGTAAAATCCAGCCAGGTTCCAGGATTGTCCGTCAGCACTGTCGGGTCAGACGGACTGTCGCCCTCGTTGCCCACGTTCAAATGCTTGGGCCCAATCGCCCCAAAATTCAAATACACGCTCGATGCGCCGGGCCCGCCATTCATGGCGAAAGTCACCGGCCGGTTCTCGCCGTCCATCGTGTACGCGGTCACCACCACCTGCCCGGCGATCTTGCCGTCCCCATCGCGCACCGGCAGTGCGCCCACTGTCACCGTGTAATGCAGCGTCTTGCCGCCCAGTTCCATCGACTGCTGCACGTGCGCATCCGGCGGCAGCGGAGGCAGCGCGGCCTTCTCGGCCGCAGCCTTGTCAGTGGCCGCTTTGTCGCCGCCGGCCTGGCCGCCCGGCGCGGTCTTATCGCCACCATCCGGCTTCCCGGCCTGCGCATGCATCGGCGCGGCAAACATTCCAAAACAGATCGGCACGCACACAGCCATTGCCATGCGCCGGAAACCTTCTTGAACCCGAAAAAATCCCATGTCCGATACCATATATCCTCAACGTCACCCTCTGGCAGTCCCCCCGTCTCATGATTTACCCTCAATCATGGAATGAAGCTCTCCCACGCGCTCCTCATTTGCTCCCTGCCCGCTTTCATGGCCGTCCAAGCCATCGCACAACAGTCCACGCCGCCTGCACAACCGGCAGCCGCGCAAGACCTGCCCGATGCGCCCCAGGCCACTGCAGCCGCCATGATCCATCCCAGTGGCCCTACCGTGGTCATGGACACCTCCATGGGCCGCATCACCTGCCAGTTCTACCAGCAGCAAGCCCCCAAAGCTGTCGCCAACTTCATCGGCCTAGCTGAGGGCACCATTGACTGGACCGACCCCGCCACCAGGAAGAAGCAGCACCACAAGCCCTATTTCGACAACACAACCTTTCATCGCGTCATTCCCGAATTCATGATTCAGGGCGGCGACCCGACGGGTACCGGCGCCGGCGATCCTGGCTTCGCATTCGACGACGAGTTCGATCCCAACCTGAACTTCGACAAGCCCGGCCGCCTGGCCATGGCCAACTCCGGACCCAACACCAACGGCAGCCAGTTCTTCATTACCGAGCAGGCCTACGACTCGCTCAACCAGCACTACACCCTCTTCGGCCAGTGCGACGACTCCAGCGTCGACGTTGTGAAAACCATCGCCCGCGTGCCGCGCGATTCGAACGACAAACCGCTCACGCCCGTGTACCTGAAGAAAGTGACCATCGTCCGCGAAGGCCAGCCGCTACCACCGCTCCCGGCAGTCGCAGTGGCGATGCCCTCCTCTCCCAAACAGTAGCCCAACGCTGCGTGTCCAAGGTCTCGACTTTCAGACCTGGGATACCACGAACTCAACTCAGAATCAGGAGTCTCAATGTCCCTCGCACCCGGTACCTACGCAGTCTTCAATACCACCGAAGGCAGCATCACTGTTCGCCTCTTCGAGGCCGATGCGCCCGTCACCGTCAAGAACTTCATCGAACTGGCCGAGGGCTCGAAGGAGTGGACTCATCCCACCACGCGCGCCAAATCCAGCAGCAAGCTTTTTGACGGCACCATCTTCCACCGCGTCATCCCTGACTTCATGATCCAGGGCGGTGACCCCGCCGGCACCGGCATGGGCGGTCCGGGCTATCGCTTCCAGGACGAGACGCAAGGTTCAAAACATAAGTTCGACAAGCCCGGCAAACTCGCCATGGCCAACTCCGGACCCAACACCAACGGCTGCCAGTTCTTCATCACTGTTGCCCCTACCGACTGGCTCACCGGCAAGCACACCATCTTCGGTGAAGTGGTCGAAGGCCAGGACATCGTCACCAAAATCTCCAAGGTCCCGCGCAACGCCCAGGACAAGCCCCACAAGCCAGTCGTTCTCGAGTCGGTAGCCATCGAGCGCGTCTCGTAGTTCAGACTCATGGGCATTCAGCGAACCCCCAATGTCGATTGGGGGTTCGCTGTTTTTGGCGCCGAATAGTATCATTCCTCATCGGAAAAAGTGATTTTCGATCGTCGTCGCGCCACAAACTCCCAAGCGTCAAGCCCAACGAAATGGAGTCTCTGCGAATGCCTTCCTTCTCTGCCTTGCGCCACTTCGCCGTCGCCACCTTCCTTTGCATTTTTGCCTCCGTCGCGAACGCGGCCGATACGCCAGACCTGCATCGCGGCTACTACTCCGATCCCGCGCTCCATGGCGACACCGTCATCTTCACCTCCGAAGGCGACCTGTGGTCGGTCAGCATTCATGGCGGACAGGCGCACCGGCTCACAACCGGCTCCGGCGCCGAGCGCAAGGCCACCATCTCTCCCGACGGAAAAACCGTGGCCTTCCGCGCCAACTACGAGGGACCCTCCGAGGTCTACACCATCCCCATCGACGGCGGCTTGCCCCGGCGCCGCACCTGGGATGGCGGCTCTGAACCCGAAGGCTGGGCGCCCGATGGCCGCTTGCTCGTGGCCACTGAGCGCTACTCCACGCTGCCCAGCGTCCAGCTCGTCCTTGTCGACGATCACGGCGCGCGCGAAATCGTTCCCCTAGCCCAGGCCGCTCAAGGCGCCTACACCCCTGACGGCCACACGCTCTTCTTCACTCGCTGGTTCAGCCAGGGCAGCCAAACCAAGCGCTACAAGGGCGGCACCGCGGAAAACATCTGGAGCTTCGACGGCACGCACGAAGCTGAGCCCCTCACAGCGGACTGGACCGGCGCCTCCACCAATCCAATGTTCTGGAGCGGCCGGGTCTATTTTCTTTCTGACCGCGATGGCGTAATGAACGTCTACTCCATGGACCCGCAAGGTCACGACCTGAAGCAGGAGAGCCACCAACACATCTTCGACGTGCAATCCGCCTCGCTCTTCGATGGCCGCATCGCCTACGCTTCCGGCTCCAATCTTTGGCTGCTCGATCTCGCCACCGGCCACGAGCAAGTGATCCCAATAACGCTGCTCTCTGACTTCGATCAGATGCGCGAGCACTGGGTGAAAAAGCCGCTCGACTATCTCACCGCCGTCCACATGTCGCCTGATGGATCGAGCGTTGTCTTCACCGCCCGCGGCGAGATCTTCACCCTCCCCGCCAAGACCGGCCGCATCGTCAAAGTTGCCGGCGACTCTGCCACCCGCTACCGCGAAGCCCGTTTCATGCCCGATGGCAAAGCTATCGTCGCCCTCTCGACGGCAAGCGGAGAAACAGAGTTCTGGAAGTTTGCCGCCAATGGAGAATCCGCTCCCGAACAATGGACCCACGACGCAAAAGTGTTGCGCTGGGAAGGCGTCCCTTCACCCGACGGCAACTGGCTCGCCCATCGCGACAAGGACCAGCAGCTCTGGATCTACGACATCAAAAACAAAACCGACAAGCGCATCGCACAGTCGATGAACGGTGACTTCGGTGACCTGAGCTGGTCTGGCGACAGCCGTTGGCTCGCCTACACCGAACAAGCCGACAACCAGTACGTGCAAATCAAGATTCTCAACGCCGAGTCCGGAGCCATCCAGGCCATCACCTCCGACCGCTACAACAGCATCAATCCAGTCTGGAGTTCCGACGGCAAATTCCTCTATTTCCTCTCCGACCGCAACCTCAAAACCACCGTTGGCGCCCCCTGGGACCCGCGTGCCCCGCAGCCGCACTTCGATCACACAGTCAAAGTGTATGAGCAGGCGCTTACGCCCGGTCTCCGCTCACCCTTCTTGCCGTCCGACGAACTCCATCCCGAGTCGCAGGAGAAGAAGGACGAAGAGAAGGCAGCAGACGAAAAAGCCAAGGATGATAAAGCTGTAGCCGAAGGCAAGAAGTCCGCGAATGCTGACAAGTCTGCGACCGAGAAGAAGGAAGAGAAGAAAGAGGACGAGAAGAACAAGAAGCCCGCTGAAGTAAAGATCGACTTTACCGATCTCGCTTCCCGGCTCTCTGAAGTCCCCACGCCTCCCGGCAATTACGGCAGCCTGCAGGCAACCGAAAAGCGTCTCTGCTGGCTCAACGCCAGCGACGATCGGGGCGAGCATCTTTCCCTGCAGTGCCTTGACATCGCCAACAAGGGCGATGAAGTTGATACGGTTTTGCCTGAGGTCAAGAGCTACGAAATCTCTCTCGACCGCAAGAAGACTCTGGTCCGTAAAGGTGACGACTTTTACGTTCTCGACTCCGCGGTAAAGGCGGCGGCTCTCGCCGACCCCAAAGTGTTGCCCAAGGCCGTCATCAATCTATCCCATTGGACCATTGCCACCAATCCGCGCGAAGAGTTTCGCGGCATCTTCCTCGATGCGTGGCGCATGCATCGCGATTATTTCTACGATCGCAATTTGCACGGCGTCGATTGGATCGCCATGCGCGACCGCTATCTTCCCCTTGTCGACCGCGTCGCCGACCGCGATGAGTTAAACAACGTGATTGCCCAGATGGTTAGCGAGTTATCCGCTCTGCATACCTTCGTCTTCGGTGGAGACGCTCGCGAATCCTCGGACAAAGTCGAAATTGCCACCCTCGGCGCCGTGCTCCGTCGCGATGAAAAAGCCGGCGGATACGTCATCGAGCACATCTACGCGCATGACCCCGACCTGCCTGATCAGGCGCCCCCGCTGGCCCGTCCCGAGTCCCTCGTCAAAGAGGGCGAAGTGATCCTCTCCATTGATGGCCAGAGCGTGCTTGGCGTCACGGACGAACGCTCTATGCTGCGAGGCAAAGCCGGCCAGCAGGTCATGTTGCGCGTCAAGCCCGCCTCCGGAGATGCCCGCGACGTGCTTGTGAAGCCCATCAGTGCCCACGATGATCAGAACATGCGCTATGCGGAGTGGGAATACTCCCGTCGCCTCCAGGTCGATGCCGCTTCTGACAACAAGATCGGCTACGTCCACCTGCGCGCTATGGATTCGGAAGACATCGATCAATGGGCCCGCGAATACTACCCCGTCTACAAGCGCCAAGGACTGATCATCGATGTGCGCCACAATCGCGGCGGCGACATCGATTCCTGGCTGCTCGGCGATCTGCTTCGCCAGGCATGGTTCTACTGGCAGCCGCGCATCGGCAATCCCGACTGGAATATGCAATACGCATTCCGCGGACACATCGTCGTCCTCTGCGACCAGGACACCGCCTCCGACGGGGAAGCCTTCTCTGAGGGGTTCAAACATTTTCAGCTCGGTAAGCTCATCGGCACCCGCACCTGGGGCGGCGAAATCTGGCTTTCATTCGACAATGTTCAAGCCGACAACGGTCTGGCAACCGCCGCCGAGCTCGGCGTCTATGGTCCAAACGGAACGTGGCTCATCGAAGGCCACGGCGTCGATCCTGACATCGTCGTCGACAATCTCCCTCACGCCACCTTCACCGGAACCGACGCCCAGCTTCAAGCCGCTCTTGATCTCTTGAAGCAGCAGATCAAGGACGACCCGCGCCCCGTTCCGCCCCACCCGCCCTATCCCGACAAGTCCTTCAAATATCAACCTCAATGACCTGCAATTAATGATCTACAAACTGTTATGGGTCGGAGTTATCTAAGATAACTCCGATCCATAACTCGAAAAGCTCTCCCTGAATTTGAAGTGTCATAAACTGAACTGTCATCCTGAGCGAAGCGTTCTTCAGCGGAGTCGAAGGACCCGCTTCTCGGGAATTCCCGTGACACCCAACACGGCTTCAAGAAACTCCAGGAGCCCTCGTGAAACCATGGTCACCCCTCAGCACACAACCGCAAAATCTGCTCCCCAAACCGCTCCACCTTTGCCGGCCCAATCCCGTCGATGTTCAACAGTTCCCTCGGATTCCTCGGCCGCATAGCTGCCACTGCCATCAACGTCCTGTCATGAAGCACCACGTAAGCCGGCACCTTCAGCCGCTTAGCCTCCGCCGCCCGCCATTCCCGGATGCGCCCCGCCAGCGCCTCGCCCTCCGCAGTCAGAGCTCTTGGTTCAGCCACCACCGCCGCGTGAGCCGCGCCATTCTTCTGCGTTCCAGTCCTCACCGCCGGCTTTGCTTTCTTAACCCGTACCGGAGCCTGCACCCGCCCGCTGAATTCCTCCACAATCCCATCGCTCATCAACAGTTGCGATGGCGCAGCTCGCATCTCCCGGCCTGCCTCCGTGAGCCTGACCTTGCGGAATTTCAGCACCTGGCCATCTTTCTCAAACTCCGCCTCTTCAATCTCAATCAGCCCCGCCTGCACCAGCGCGTCCAGCAGCCCATCGTACTCATCCCGGCTGATTCGCCCCACCAGATCGAGGCTCTTCTGTAGCGTTCCAGCAGCTTTGTAATCCACCCCGCGCAGCTCATCGAGAAGCCTCCGTGCAATTTCCAATTCGGCGCTCGATGCCCGTCGAAACTGCCGCAGCACCGCGCCCGCCGGATCGCACACATCGCACACACCGCACCCCTGCTTTGCATCCTCAACATCGCCGAAATGCCGCACCAGCGCACACATCCGGCACTCATTCAGTTCCGTGTAGCGCAGCACCTTGGCAAACTGCTCCGCGCGATATTGCGCCTGCGCCGAGTAAGTCTTCTTCCATCCAGGCCCGCCCGCAGTCACATTCCCGTTGAAATCGCGCCGCGCCCCGCCGTGAATCTCCAGCTTCTCCACCGCCTTGTCAAACTCCTCATCGCTCAATTGCGACTTCGCGCGTAACTCTTCCACCATGCGCGGCTCTTCGTCCAGAGCTTTGAACAACTGCGCCAAATGCTCCACCGGCGGATAATCCCGATTCAAAAAGAAGTCATGCGTCCGCTGATCCGCATAACTGTGCATCAGGAAGGTGCGGCTCATCGCGCCATCGCGCCCCGCGCGTCCAATCTCCTGGTAGTAGCCTTCCAGCGTAGCCGGCAGCCCCGCATGAATCACCGTGCGTATGTCCGCTTTGTCGATCCCCATGCCGAACGCGATCGTCGCCACAACTACCTCAAGCTCTCCCGCCTGAAACGCCGTCTGCACCCGCTCCCGCGTCTCTGCATCCAGCCCCGCATGGTAGGCCGCCGCCGAAATCCTCCGCCCCCACGTCGACAGTTCTTCCGCCAGCCGCTCCGCCTGCTTTCTTGAAGTTGCGTACACAATCGCCGGCCGCCGCTCCTTGGCAGCAAGCAAGCGCGCAATCGCCCCCGCCCGCTCCGGTACCGCAAGCTCCACTACCTCAATCGCCAAGTTGTCCCGCCTGAACCCGTGAATGAACAGCGACGGCCTCACCATCCCCAGTTGAGCCGTAATGTCCGCTTGCACCGTCGGTGTCGCCGTAGCCGTCATGGCCAGCACCGGCACTGCTTCGCCATCGCCGCGCAGCACCGGCAGATACTGCCCCAGCATCCTGTAGTCAGGTCTGAAGTCATGTCCCCATTGCGAAATGCAATGCGCCTCATCAATCGCAATCAGCGCCAGCCTTCGCTTGGCCAGCATCTCCGCAAAGCCCGGCACCCGCAGCCGCTCCGGCGCAATAAACAGGAACTGCAATCCGCCCTGCAAATAATCCACGCAGGCCTGTCGCGACACCCCGCGGTCCAGGCCCGAGTGAATCCGCGCCACCCGCAGACCCAACCCGGACAGCTTTGCCGCCTGGTCATCCATAAGCGCAATCAGCGGGCTGATCACCAGCGCCGTTCCGCCACGCGCCAACGCCGGTAACTGGTAACACAAGCTCTTTCCCGCCCCGGTCGGCATCACCAGCAGCAGGTCGCGCCCGGCCAGCGCTGCCTCGCATACCTCCAGTTGGTTCGCACGGAAACGCGAAAACCCAAACACAGTTCGCAGCAATCCAGCCAGATCGTTCGACCTAGCCAACGCATTCGAATTTGAATGAGTCGTCACAACAGAGAGGAAGCGCAGCTCTTCGAAAACCCGACGAGGCTCCCAAGAGCTCTCCTCAACTTTACTAGAGCGAGCTCTGCAATCACCCTCGATGCGCGCTACAGCCCATACTCGCGCATCTTCGCGTACAACGAGCTGCGATGAATCCCCAACCGCTTTGACGCGCGAATCACATTGTCGCCCTCCGACGCCAGAGCCTCCTGGACGAAGTGCTTCTCAATCTCCTTCAGAGTCATGTTCTTGAGTGCGTGTCCCTCCACCGGAGCCTGTTGCGCAGTCCCCTCGAATTCAAGTCCGGTGTTATTGATAACTCCATCGTCGGATAACAAGACTGCCCGCTCCAGGACGTTACGCAGTTCACGAATGTTTCCCGGCCACGAGTAGCTCTGCAACGCCGCGCGCGCATTTTCCGATATCTGCATCGGCCCTCGTTTCATGTCGCTGCTCAGCTGTTCCAACAGCTTATCCGTAATAATCGGAATGTCCTCCGGACGCTCGCGCAGCGGAGGAATGCGCAGGCGCAATGTGTTGATGCGGAAATAAAGGTCGCCGCGAAATCTTCCTTCGTCTGCCAGCGTCTTCAAATCGCGATGCGTTGCCACAATAATCTGCATGTCGGTCTTGCGTTCAACCACGTCGCCCAGCCGGTAAAAATGTTGTTCCTCCACCACCTTCAATATCTTCGCCTGAATCTGCAGGTCCATGTCGCCAATCTCATCCAGAAACAGCGTTCCGTGATTGGCAGCCTCAAGGAATCCGATCTTGTTGCTGATGGCGCCGGTGAAAGCCCCCTTCTGGTGGCCGAACAGTTCTGATTCCAGAAGCTCGCGTGACAGCCCCGCGCAGTTCAGGTCGACGAAAGCCTCATTCGCGCGCGGCCCCATCCTGTACAATGCACGCGCCAATACGCCTTTGCCCGTCCCCGTTTCTCCCTGGATCAGCACCGTGCTCTTGGCCTCGGCAACCCGCTGCGCCGCCTTCTTCAATGCCAGAATTGCCGGGCTACCGCCCACAAATGGATCGCGTTCATAGCGGGCTCGTTCCAGACGGTTGGCCACGCTCTTCTGCAGGTTGCTTGAGTTCTCCAGCGTGCGCCGCAAAATCGTCGTCAGCAAACCAATGTCGACCGGCTTGGGAATAAAATGCTCCGCCCCGGCCTTCACCGCCTCCACCGCCAAGTCAATGCGCGCATGCCCCGTCAACACAATCACCGGCACCCGGAAATCATGAGCCTTGAGCCAGCTCAGCAGATCGAAAGCTGTGCCATCCCGCAATTGGTAATCCGCCAGAATGATCGCCGGCAGCGATTTCTGCAACTCAAGAATGGCCCTGGAAACCCCATCCGCCAGCCCCACATCGAACCCGTGCGCCTCCAGCCCGATCGACAGCACCTCCAGCAGCGACTCATCGTCTTCCACCACTAGGACTCTTTCCAGCATCGCCCGCCTCTCGCTGTCGCGCGCCCTTTAACCGCAAGTCCAGAATACAGCCCAGTCTCCTATCTTTGTCGAGAATCTAGACATCGCCTGTCGTAAACCTAGACATTTACCTTGAAAGCACTCCATCCCGCTGGAATTAACAAATGTAACAACCTCATTACAAGCAGCTTATAGAGATGCCTGCCTACGCCCTTCCTGGCAGCAAAATTGCCCTTAGTCTCTCGTGAAACTCTGCTCAATTTCGTCTCACGCACCTGAAACAGCCCTTTCAATGAGAGTCCGCTCGATTTCCGGGGCGGTAAAGGCTGCTGAAGGGGCGGGTCTTCTCGCTGTTTTTCTGCTGAGCGGCTGCAGCACCGTCAATTTCAACAAGGTGTCAGTCGCAAGCTCCCTGGATTCCGTCCAACCCTCCATCGCAACCCCAGCTATTACGTTTCAGCCCGCGAATGCATCCGTTACGATTGGCCAGACAGCCACATTTTCCGTAAGCGCAGTCGGCCCAGGGACGCTCACTTATCAGTGGCGAATGAATTCCCAAAACATCGCAGGAGCCACTTCTGCCAGTTACACCATTGCCGCAACCACCGCCGTCGATAGCGGCTCGGCTTTCGATGTCGTCGTGTCCAATACCGCGGGCAGTGTCACCAGTAACTCCGCGACGCTTCTCGTATCAACTCCCGTGGTATCGGCTCCCACACAGGCCAGTTACTACGTCGCCCTCAACGGCAGCGACAACGCGGACGGCTCCGAGTCCAGCCCCTTTGCCA
>JBKQNU010000174.1:0-5146 GCA_052145815.1 Occallatibacter sp. | reverse complement strand
GTAGAGGCCCGTGGCCCCCACCGGGACCGAGAACTGCTGGATCGCGCCCGTGCCAGTCCCGGTCAGTCCGTCGCCTATGAAGAATATCTGGATCAGCGTGGGCGAGTACGAGGCCAACCCCTCGTTGGCGTTGCCGCCTGCATGCTAATAGAGCCCTGGGACGAATCCGGTCGTCACGCCACTGCCGTTGATCGCTATTGGTCCCGCTCCGGCGTTCAGGAAGACACCGAGCAGCGCGTCCGCCGGCCCGTTGTAGTCTCCGCTGGCTGGCGCCGGGCTGAAACTTGATTGATCGGGGTAGGCAGCGGCGCCGTCGGGGCCGCCGAAGTTGGTACCGTCCACCGAGGTGAGGCCGGTGGCCGAGAATGTCAGAATCTCTCCGCCAGTCACGTTGACCAGAACCGGAGAGGCCGCCGGCGCGGTGTCCGATCCGAAAAAGCCCGTCACCGAGACGCCATTCGGCTGCCCGGCGAGCCAGATGTCCGAAGTTGATTGCACGGTGACGTTGATCGGACCGGCATGTGCGGCCAAACTACCAAGGCCACTGGCCAATGCAATCGCTGCGCACCACCCAACTACTCTCACTTTCCTATTTCTCATTCCTCTGCCTCGACTTCCTTCCTAGTGATGGTTCGCTTCCAGGGATTTCTAAGCCTGCCTCTGCTGAGAAAATCTATGGCCGCGCGCCCCAGAATTCTAGGCGTGCAGACAGAGACTCAGGCTGCTTCAGGACGTATGAAACCGGCACGTCAAGAGACGATGAGCCGTTTTTCCATATTGAGCTCTGTATCTTCTGCTGCAATTTGAGGTCTATTCTGAAGCATCTCTTCTAAACGACTTACTTCAGTCCTGTCCAGTGAAAGCGCAAACTCTTGCATACCCCCTGGAAAGGCATTACCACACTTCCCGGCAGGGATTCTCGAGGATTGCCAGCCGAGCGAGAGAGCGTATCCCTCAAAACCTCCGAGTTTCCGCAAAGCGCAAAAACGGCCCGGAGCAAGCGCCCTGGGCACCAGAACCTGTCCAAGAGCTGCTGCCTTCAGGGCTGTTTCGAAAGGGCACGGCCTCAGCCTTGCCGTAAAGAGCCGAAAATGAGCCGGGCTTCAGCCCCTGGGGGAGTGCCGATGGCCTATTCAGAGCATCCCTAGGCTTGACGTAATTCCTCGAGCGGGCCTGGTAAGGTAGGCAACCATCAAATCCGTCACCTCGGCCTCCAATTCCCTGTCGTCCAGCGCCGCCACTTTCTCCCATACTGAATCGTTCTCCAGCGTGCGCGCCTGGATCACGGTGATCGCGCTCAGAATGGCGAACAACGCTGCACGCTCCGGGTGGGCGTGCGTAATCCGGTCGCGGAAGAGCATCAGCGCCCCGGCAATCCGCCCGTAGTTGCCCGCAATCATCTCCAGGGCACATTCCCTGAAGTCGAGATCGGGGTGATACTGCAGAAAATGCTGCAATGCGCCCAGCAAGCCGGGTTGCACCCGAAACTGCCTCACCATCGCTCGCACCAGCGCCCTGGCCACCGTCTCCAGCGTCATGCCGGCAAAGGTTTCGGGGCGCAGGTTCTTCTTGTTAACCTCAACGCTCCGTTCGATCAGGTCAAGAAACGTAGCCCGAAAAAGAGCGTCCTTGTCCTCAAAGCGGCGGTAAACGCTCCCCACGGAGACCCCTGCCTGCGCTGCGATGCGCGGAACTGTCGCGCCCTCGAGCCCGTGCTTTTCAAGCATTTCAGCCGTGGCCGCCAGCAGCTTCTCCAGCGTCCGGCGGCTTCGTTCCTGCTTTGGTTTTCCAGTTACCGGCGACATCGCATTCAGTTTATAGATTCTCTTGACAATATGCGAATGTGAATATACATTCGCATATAGAGGTTTTCACCATGCACCTTCCGCCATTTATAGTCCTGGCAGCAGAGCATTTCCTAGCCTTCCTGCTCATCGTTGCGAGCCCGCTGGTGAGCTACTTCTACGAGCGCCCGTTCCTGCGCAACATCTCCAGTTCGCGGCAAAAGGTGGGCTTTTATCGCTACATTCTCTTCGTCCAATGGCCGGTAGCCGCGGCCGCCTTGTGGATCTCAGGGCCCGACAATTTGTTCTTTCCGCCAATGAATCAGGGACACGGTTTGCCCGCCTCCGCCCGCATTCTCTTCGGCATATTGCTGGCAGCTTTCTTCATTCTGGGTCTCATGCCCTTTTTCCAAAGCATGCGCGGCGAGAAGTTCCGCGCTGCCTATGCCGCCGCCTATCGCCGTTCTCTTGACGACGTTTCGAAGCTCCTCCCGGACACGTATGAAGAGCGCCTCTGGTTCGCGGCCATCTCGGTCACCGCAGGCGTTTGCGAGGAGGTCTTGTGCCGTGGGTTCATATTCCGCTACCTGGACGGCGTCGCCTTCCACCTGTCGCCGCTTCTGACATTGCTGTGCGCATCGGCCATCTTTGGCGTCAATCACATCTACCAGGGCAAACTCGGAATGATCAAAACCGGCGTCGCCGGCCTGGCCTTCGGCGGGCTCTTCCTGCTCACCGGCAACTTACTTCTCCCCATGCTTTTGCACACCGCCATCGATCTGCAAACCGTCTTTGTCCTGCGCCCTGCCAAGACGCAACAGGAGTAAGTCAAGTTGCACCCAACAAGCAAAAACGGCCCGGAGCGCATGCCCCGGGCCGTTCCCTGTTCCCTGACTTGCAGTTACTCGGCTACGCCCTCTGGAGCCTTGGTCTGCGCCACAGTCCAGTCAGGAGCGCCGACCTTGAAGCGCGCAAAACGGCGCACCGTAATGTTCTCGCCCAGCTTGCCCACCTTCTGCGCGATCAGTTCCTTGATGCTCACCGCCTGATCCTTGATAAAGGGCTGCTCCAGCAAACAGACCTCCTCGTAGAACTTGGCCATCTTGCCGTCTACAATCCGCTCGATCACCGCTGCCGGCTTGCCCGTCGCGGCGGCCTGCGCGCGGAAAATTTCCTTCTCGCGCTCCAGGTCGTCAATGGTCACGTCTTCCGGCTTCACGTAGCGCGGATCGCTGGCAGCAATGTGCATCGCGATGTCCTTGAGCAGTTCCTGAAAGTCATCGGTGCGGGCCACAAAATCGGACTCGCAATTAACTTCGAGCAGCACGCCGATCTTGCCGCCGGCATGGATGTAGGTGCCCACAGCACCTTCATTCGTGCTCCGTGCCGCCTTCTTCTGCGCCGAGGCCATGCCGCGCTTGCGCAACACCACGAAGGCATCCTCGATGTGGCCCTTGGTCTCCTGCAAAGCCTTCAGGCAGTCGCCCATCGGGGCTCCGGATTTCTCACGAAGTTCCTTCACCAACTTGGAATCAATCTTGTCGCTCACTGGTGTCATCTCTCTTTATCCTGATTTCCGCAGCCCACGTTGGGCTTCATGTTGTTAATATTTGCCAAACCAAGCCGCTAGGCGGCTGCGAAGCAGCATCTGCCGCACCGCAGGTGCCTGCGAAGCAGCGTCTACCCCACCGCAGGTGGTGGCATAAGAAAAGCGTGGCTGTCGATTTGCGCGGCCACGCTGATCTCAAGTATCCGCACTTGCGGTGCGACCCGGCTCAGCCCTCGGCTACTTCAGCCTCGTCAAGAGCCGCAACCACTGCCGGCGCCTTGCGAATGCCACCGCCGAGCGCCGCTTCCAGGTCCACTTCCTCAACTGGCGCAGCTTCCGCCGAAATCGCCTCTTCCGACGCGACCACCGGCAACTCCTCGGTGAACGCCTTGTCACCCACCAGGTTCACACCCTCAGCCGCCGAATCGGCAATCTTCGAAGTGAACAGGCGAATGGCGCGCAACGCATCGTCGTTGCCCGGAATCACGTAATCCACCACCGTCGGGTCGCAATTCGTGTCCACCACCGCAACTACCGGGATGCCCAGCTTGCGCGCTTCCTTCACGGCAATCGCCTCGTTGTTCGAGTCGACGATGAACAGCGCGTCCGGCAGCCGCTTCATGGTCTTGATGCCGGCCAGGTTGGCCTGCAGGTGCTTGCGCTCCCGCTCCAGCTTGATCACTTCTTTCTTGGTCAGCAGCTCATAGCGGCCGTCAGTGGCCATCTCGTCGAGTTCCTGAAGGCGCTTTACACTCTTCTGCACCGTCACCCAGTTGGTCAGCAGACCACCCAGCCAGCGCTGGTTGATGTACGGCATCCCTGCGCGGGTGGCTTCTTCGGCCACGGCGTCCTGCGCCTGGCGCTTGGTGCCGACGAAGAGAATCGTCTTGCCGCTGGCGCACAGGTCGGTGACGAACTTCGACGCATCCTTGAACAGCTTCAGCGTCTTCTGCAGGTCGATGATGTAGATTCCGTTGCGCTCCCCGAAGATGTATTCCTTCATCTTGGGATTCCAGCGCTTGGTCTGATGCCCGAAGTGAACCCCCGCTTCGAGCAACTCCTTCATGGTAATGTTAGCCAATTAACCTCCTCATTTGGTCTGCATCCGGCGCTCACCCTGAGGCTGCCCCGGATTGCCATTCCCGCCCCGTACCGAGGCACGGGAAGAATTGAACACCTGAAAACCGCCGTTCGTCCTTGGTCGTCAGCCGCCGTCGCGAACGACCAACGACGAAGGACCAACGACAGAATCTAGCGCTTGCTGTACTGGAACCGCTTCCTCGCGCCCTTCTGGCCGTACTTCTTGCGCTCTTTGCCGCGTGAATCGCGAGTGACCATGCCTTCGGCCTTGAGCTTCTTGCGCAGCTCAACATTGAACAGCATGAGCGCGCGCGCGATGCCGAGCTTTACCGCGTCCGCCTGGCCATTCACACCGCCGCCGGAAACTCTGGCGACCACGTTGAACGCGGTCGCAGTCTCGGTCGAGAGCAAAGGCTGCTTCGCGCTCGAACGCTGCGCCGGGGTCACGAAATATTCTTCAAAAGGGCGCCCGTTAATCTTAAACTCGCCGCTGCCCGGACGCAGATAGACGCGCGCAATCGCCGACTTGCGGCGGCCTGTACCGTAATACTGCACTTGCTCAGCCATTCTTAGCCTTTAGCACTTAGCCTTTGGCTTTTAGCCAAACCGGTTCGACGCATCTTAGCCGCTTCGGTATGTTGTCAAATGCCAAGTGCTAAATGCCAATTGCTTATTCCCAAATATGCCTAACTTCATCAAACTCGCCTCCGCATCCGAACTTCCTTCCGAGAAC
>JBKQNU010000173.1:0-57057 GCA_052145815.1 Occallatibacter sp. | reverse complement strand
TCATGCGCCGCGAAGCGCTGGTGAAAACCGGGCTCTTCGATCCCCGATTCTTTCTCTATTGCGAGGAAGTCGATCTCTGCCTCCGCATGAAAGAAAAGGGCTTCCGCGTGATCTATTGGCCCGATGTAGTGGTCACTCATATTGGTGGAGAATCCAGCCGGCATCTGACCACTCTCAAGCTCTCCGAAGGCGAATCCGAGGTTGTTCTTTGGCGCATGAGGGCCACCTTGCTTTACTTTCGCAAGCATCAGGGCATTCGCGTGTGGGGCTTCCGTGCTCTTGAAGACACCATGTACACGCTGCGCTGGCTGCGCAATCGAAAAAGCAACGATCCAGCCCGCCGCCAGCGCGGCGAAGAGGCAAAACTGTTTCTGGCACTCATGCGCAAGGCCTGGAAAGAAACCAGAGGCGGCCGCATCAGCCCGCCACAACCCTGGTAGCCACAAATAGCGCGCGAAATAGCGCGCGCCTTCTAGCGTGGTGAGTCCAAAGTTCGCAAACAAAAAACGCTGTCATCCTGAGCGCAGTTGGGCGCGTCTTTTGCGCCTAACGGAGTCGAAGGATCTGCGGTTGCACTTCGGAAACTATGCAACGAACTTCCGGCTCAGGACACTATCGAAAGTACTCCTCGAGCGGCTCTTCGATTCCCCGCCGGACCAGCTCGCCCCGATCGCTTACCGGCTTCCATCCCAACGTGTTCTTAGCCGCCCAGCAATCGAACACCGCCCGGCCCGTCCGGCTCTCCCAGTCGTGATACGAGGGCATATGCCTCTCCGGATGGCGCACAGTAACCTTGACCATCCACTTCACCATGTCCAACAGGTAGAACCGCGCAACCGGCGTGGCGTGGCGCTGGATCTTGATCCCGCCCGCCCGGTCGAGCGCATCAAGATACTCTTGCGCGGCCAGCATCGGGTCCGCCACTAGATTGAACGACCGGCCCTCAATCGCCGGCGTATCCATCGCCGCAATCAGCCCCGCGGCCACGTCCTCCACCAGCACCAGCGCCAGCTTGTTCGTTCCATCGCCCCAAATCTGGCAGACCGCGTCGCTCCACCACATGCCCACGCCCCAATGAAACGGGCTTCCTCCCCGTCCAATCACGATTCCCGGCCGCACAATCACCACCGGCAAGCCCCGCTCGCGATGCATTCGCATCAGGATTGCCTCGGACGCCGCCTTGGCGCGCGCATACAGATTCCGCCGCTCGATCTGCGGGTCCAGCGGCGTCTCTTCCGTAATCGTTCCCGCCCCCGCTCCGCAGTAATACGAGTCGATGGTCCCCGTGTACACCAGCCGCTTCACGCCGCTTGCCAGCGCGCACTCGCCCACGCGCCGGGTTGCTTCAATCTCCAATTCCTGGTAGTCGGCCCAGCTTTTCACATTGGCGCGCGCAAGGTGGAAAACAGTCTCCATTCCCTCCATTGCGCGCATCAGGTCCTGGTGGTTGGCAATGTCTCCGGCCACGATTTCAAGCTTGCCTGACGCGCGCAGCGGACGCGGAATTCCCGCCGCGCTCCGCAACAGCACGCGTACTGTGCGACCTGCATCAACCAGCTGCCGCAGAAGCTCCTTGCCAATGAAGCCGGTACCGCCGAGCACCAGAATGCGCGGCGCGGCTGCGGATGAATTTACGCATGGCGCGGCTGCACTCTTTAACTCCGGAAGATTCGCCTGCGCACCCAGCTCTCCGCACAGCCGAATCACCCGCGCGCCCATGCGTCCATCCACACGTTCGTCCAACGGCGAGGCGCTGTAAAACGCATCCATGGCCCGCGCGATGCTGGCCCCGTAAGGATTGCCGCGCTTGCCCAGCTTCAACTTTGTCTTGATGTAACTCCCCAGCGTGTGCCGTGCCTGTCGCTTCAAGCTCTTCGCCCGGCTCAGCATCATCGCGTAATTCTCAAAATCCGGATCGCTGGGCCGATGCTCGTCAAGCGTATACGTGTTGCGTTCAAAATCCGCCGTCGCACTGGCCAGCGACCCTCGCACGTGAATCGTGTATTCAGAGAAGCCGGGAACAAACGAGAAGCGCAACTCCACCGCAGTCCGGCCCTTAATCGCATTCACTTGCCAGCGCCGATAGAACGTCACGCCGGTCGGCAGTTCCGCCCCGTTTGAAGGCCGCACCTCGAACTCTTCCGGCTCGCCCACCAGGTCCAGCATGTGCGCCACGGAATGCGATCCGACTTCGATTAAAATATTGCGCGGATCGCGCAGCATCCACGCATCGAACCGCCCATGCGTGGCTTGCGCCAAAGGCCGGTGCCATGTGATGACAACGTCGTCAATCAGCCCCAGGACGCCACGCTTTACATCCCGACGCAACTGCTCGTAATTCTCTGCAAATAGAAAATTGTGCCCCACGCCCAGGCGCAATCCCTGTTCCTCGGCCAACCGCACCAGCGCATCGCAATCGGCTGCACGGTCGCACATCGGCTTTTCCAGAAACACGTTCACTCGAGCTTCAAGCACCGCGCGCGCTGCGTCGAAATGGCGGTCAGGCGGCGTGAGTATATGCACTGCATCCAGCCCATCAGAACTCGCCTTCTCTGCGGCAAGCATCTCATCCAGCGATTCATACACCCTGGCCACGTCAAACTTCCGTGCCAGCGCCTGCGCCTTCGCAACAAAGCGATCGCAAACCGCCACCAGTTCCACGCCGGCAACCGACTGCAGCGCCTGCGCGTGCCAGTCGGCAATGTAGCCCGCACCCAGCAGAGCTACTCGCCGCTTGGCGCCGCCGCTTCTAGCGCGTGCAGGCGACGAATTGGCTGATTGTCGACCACGACTTGGCGTCAAATCACTCATCAGCTTTCCTTGTGCTCCATGATGGTGATTTCCACACCGCGCCAGCGCCGCCAGTAGTAAGCGAGCATCCCCTCAAGCGCGGGAAACTTGGTAAGCACAGTAAAGAACGCATAGACCGCCGCATCGCCCAGCGGCCACCCGCGCTTCCTCGCGTTGCGAAGAATCCACCCAAACTGCGGACCATAAAGAAAAAACAGCAACAACGAAATACCCTGCGTGAACGGAGCAAGTATGAGCGCAGCCGCCGGAATCGCCAGCCCCCAGATCCAGATCCGCCGGCACTCCCGCACGAAATAGCGTTCCTCGCTGCTGCCGTGCATTGCCGCAACCTGCGCATACGCGTGACCTGTTCTCCGCGCGCGGCGCCACCATTCCGCAAATCGGTGCATCGCCGCGTCATGCCAGACCATTGCCGCATCGAGCAGCAGAATCTTGTGCCCGGCGCGCCGCACGCGCACGCAAAACTCATTGTCCTCACCGGCAATCACATCGGGCCTGAAACCGCCCACAGCTTTGAACACCGCGGGCCGCACCATGAAGTTGCCGCCGCATGCATTCAACTCGCCCGGCCTCTGCCGCCACTCCAGATCAAAGAGGCGATTGTAGACCGAGGCTTCCGGATGCATCTCGCGCACATGCCCGCACACCACACCCACATCGGGCCTCTCGTTCAGCGCCGCAACGCCGCGTTCGAGCCAGCCGTCTACCAGCGCGCAGTCGCCGTCGACAAACTGCACAAAGGCCACATCGGGATCGATATCCATTACGGAGGCAAAGCCCTCGTTGCGTGCCCTTGCCGCGCTGTAAGGCAGATCGAAATCGAGTTCCACTACCCGGCATCTCGCCGACCGCGCAAAGTTCGCGCTCCCATCCGTCGAGCCCGAATCCACGTAGACCACGATACGCGCACCGCCAATCGCCGCACGCAGGCAGCCTTTCAAGCGCTCGCCCTCATTGCGGCCGATGGCAACAATTGCAACGCTGTTTGTGGACTCCGCAGCCATGGACTTTAATTCTAATTTGTCGCGAACTTCGCAGATAGGCCGCTAAGGTGGTAGAGGATACTTCTTGTGGACTTGCAATAATTAAATTGTGATCTGTAGCTGGGGCGCCATCAGAAGTATTCGGTGCGAGGAATCAGCTTCTCCCAATCGATTATTTAACTATTTGTTGAGCGGGAATCTCCACCTCGGTGTAGCTGCCGGGAATCGCAGCTTTGACCGCGTCAACGACAAGCTGGACATGAGGCCGCAACAGATTCCATTGCTGCTGTCCCAATACCAGAATCGCAATTTTCCGCCACGCGAGGTTTTGCTGATAGCGCATGTTCTTGTCGGTTGTAAGCAATAATTCGAAGCCAGCCTCCTCAGCCGCATTGAGAAGGTCGCCGTTCTTGAATTTATCCCAACCTTGCTGCGCGGCAGTGCGGACGGTGTGCGGCTTCAAATAAGGTCGAAGCGGCACCGGCGTCGCCTGATCGAAGAGGATCAGCATCTACGCCGCAAAGCTCGGTTCTTTGTCCAGACTACGTGCGGCGAACTCAATGACGGCCTTTATCTGCTCCCGGTCCAGCCCGTCGAACCATTCCATAATGTCGTCGATGCTGGCGCCGGCAGCGATGTTTTCGAAGATCGCGGATACCGGCATGCGTGTTCCCTTCAGCACCCAAGCCCCGCTCACCTTGCCGGGAACGCTTTCGACAGCGTCGCACTGAGACCAATCTAAGGTTGCCATGTCTCGAACTCCCCTCTTCCAAGACTACGCCATCACGCGAGAATTTCAACAAAATCACACCGCCGTCATATCCTCCCCGCCCGCCTCGCGCCCCAGCAGCGCCAACCCCGCCAGCGCCAGCGCCACCACAATCACCGTCACCGCCAGCACCGCTGGATAATTACCCCAACGCTCGGCTGCGAGGGCCTGGCCTTTTCCGTTCCATGAGGTCACCAGGCCACCAAGCTGGTACGCAAGGCCGGGCGCTGTCGCACGGACAGCCGCCGGCGAAAGCTCGGTGAGATAAGCGGGAACCACGCCCCAGGCTCCCTGCACCATGAACTGCATCAGCACCGCGCCCGTTCCCAGCACGAAGGCCGAGTGGCCATAGGCCCAAAGCGGGATCACCGGAATCGCAAGCAACGCGGCGGTGACGATCGTGCGCTTGCGGCCCCAGTTTTCTGACAGTGTGCCAAACACGAATCCGCCTGCGATGGAGCTGAATCCGTACAACACTCCGATGAACCCGACCGTCGACGGCTTCAGCTTTGCAGAAACGGTGAGGAATGTCGGGTACACATCCTGGGTCCCGTGCGAGAAGCTCATGAACGCGGTCATCAGCAGCACCAGCAACAGGAACGTGGGCAAAAACTCTCGCAGCAGCGCCCAGTTCGCGGAACCCGTCCCGCGCCTCGTGCCTGCTGCCCGCATAGCTCGCTTCTTTGCGCCCGCCAGCCACACCGGCGACTCCGCCACGCGAGCCTGAACATAAAACACCAGCAGCGCCGGCAGCGAGCCCAGGACGAAGAGCCCGCGCCAGCCCAAACCCGGCACATGCAGTCCGCCGAGAAAAAAGCCGTTGAAGAGGAGTGCAAATGCTCCCGAAGCCAGAATCGAACCAGCCGCGTAACCCTCCTGCAGAATGCCGCTGAAGGTTCCGCGTCCTTCCTTCGGCAGTGTTTCAAACACCAGCGCCGCACCAACGCCCCACTCTCCGCCCATGGCCAGGCCGAACAGCGCCCGCAGCGCAAGAAGCACCGTGAGCGAGGGCGCAAACGCGCAAGCCAGTTCGATCACCGAGAAGCTCAGGATGTTCACCATCAGCACCGGCCGCCGTCCGTAGCGATCGGCAAGCATGCCGAACAGCAGCGCTCCAACAGGCCGGAACGCCTGCGTCAAAAACACCGCTCCTAGCACTTCAGAAGGCTGCGTATGGAACTCCTTCGCGATGGCCGGAATACAAAAGATGAGGATGAAGAAGTCCAGCGAATCCATGGTCCAGCCCAGAAAGCCGGCCAAGAATGTGTGCCGCTGCGGGCCGCTCAAGCGGCGAAAATTATGGATGACAGCCCGGAAATGATCGGCCAGAGAAAGGTACGGGGACGACAAAGACATAGCCGGGAGCATAGCAGACGCAATCGCGAAAACACTACTGACACAACGCTGTCAGCAGCAGGCGCGCATTCTCTTTTCATGAACAAACTCATCAGCTGGTTTGAAATTCCTGCGCTTGACCTGAATCGGGCAAGTGCGTTCTACGAGAAGATTCTCGCAGTCACCCTCAACCGCGGCGACTTGGGCCCCACCTCGCTCGCCGTGTTTCCCTACGATCGCGACCAGGCCACCGGCGGCACGCTCATCGTCGGCCCCGGCTTCAACCCCTCAACCGAAGGCTCAATTGTCTACCTCCACGCCGGCGATTCGCTCGATGCGGTGCTGCCGCGCATTGAGCCGGCGGGCGGCGCAATTGTGCTGCCACGCACCGAACTCCCCGGCAACATGGGTGCATACGCCCATTTCCGCGACACCGAAGGCAACCGGGTGGGACTTTACGCCACCGCCTGATACTGTTGCTGCATGCGTCGCGCCGACCGGCTCTTCCAGATCGTCCAACACCTTCGAGCCCGGCGGCTCACCACCGCCGCCGCGCTCGCCGATTTGCTTGCCGTATCGGAGCGAACCATCTATCGCGACATCCGGGATCTCTCTCTGTCGGGAATTCCCGTCCAGGGAGAAGCCGGCGTAGGCTACTGTCTCGACCGGTCCTTTGAGCTGACCGCACTCATGTTCACTCCCGATGAAGTTGAAGCTGTCGTGGTTGGCCTGCGCATGGCCCAGGCCTTCGCCGGACCAAGGCTCAGAGACGCTTCGGTAACCGCCTTGGACAAGGTGATCCTGGCGCTGCCCAAACATCGCCGGGCTGAAGTTGAGCGGCCGCCGATCTTTGCGCCACCGGTGCATGCACATCCCGAAATCGACCCGCTGCGCGAGACCTTGACCGCGGCCATCAACGACAAGGCCGTTCTGCGGCTGATCTATGCCGACGACAACCTGAAGAAGACTGAACGCGCCGTGCAGCCGCTGGCGCTGAATTTTTGGGGATCGGTGTGGACGCTGGCCGCCTGGTGCCGTCTCAGACAGGATTTTCGCAACTTCCGCCTTGACCGCGTGCAGGCATGCGACCGTACCGGCGACATATTTCCTGATGAACCCGGCAAAACTCTCGACGATTTCCTGCGCACCGTGAGAGCGCGTTGAACGGGATGCGGGGAACCCCGATTGAAGGATTAGTCCAAGACAAATTTACCTGTACCGAGGCCCTCATAAATACGCTTGGCGACGGTGCTTGCGTCTGCCTCGTCGTCACAGATGGCATGGATCGAGGAGTCCTCAAACAGCGTGTAAAAATCGCGATAACTGGCGTAGTCGCTAATCCGACCTTCGGCGCGTAACCCTGCGCGGATTTCACAGACAGACTTGGCCGGAGCAGAACGTAGTTCAGGGGTACCTCTTTGACAATCTTGCGGGCAGTTCCCAGGAACTGAGGAGGGATTGAGAAGTCAATGAGAACCTCATACCCTGAGCGTGCGAAAGGTATGGCAGCGGCTGTCATAGCGCGCATGATCACATGAAACACTTCTCTGCGATCGTCACTGTGAGGCTTGGCGACAAAGGACCAGAACGTATCGCCGTCGATGTAAGAGACCGGCGGGGGCAGCAAAGCAAGAAGCTCGCGTGCCACGGTCGTCTTCCCTGCGCCGATCGGACCTGAAAGTATCGTGATGCCCATATGAATCTATTAGACCAAATGGAGGCGAAAGCTGGTAGCGTGCCGGGACAATCCTCCGGAGTTCAAAATGGGTTGGTTTCGGGATAAACCGCGAAGCCGCTGTAAACGAGGGCTCAATCGTTCCGAATGCCCATCGCACAAACGGGACATGAAAAACGGCGCCCGCAAGCCCGGATCAGCCCCGACAAACGCCATCGGGTAATCCGCCCGCAAGCCTCTTGACAATCCGACATTAAATGCAGAATGCTACATAGGGTAAAGGGGACACTCGGATGAAAGCAACTGCACTTTACAGAACTGCCAGCATTTTGCTCTTTGTGGCAGCCGCAGGGAACACATACGCCGTCGCGAGATTCTGGCTGGCCGACGGAGCAATGAACTCGGTGCCCCTCCCAGAAAATCACAGTCACTCCTACGGCCCAGTGGTTCTCGCACTCGGGGTGTTCTGTTCATTGTGTGTCTTGTTCGCGGCATATCTTGCTTGGCATCTGGGTGCGCTGGCAAGGACGGCTCCTCAAGCCATTGGCGCCTTGGGATGGGCGCTTTTCGCGTATCAACTCCTTGGGGTCTACGTGAGTTTCATTGGACTTTCTGGCCCTGTACGGATTCTTACGGTTGCACTTGCAATTTGCACAGGTTGGGCAGCCTGGCTGTCAAGAGGTGCCCGCTCAGCGTCGCCAGCAGTCAAATGAACGAGTGGTCGGCAACTCGCAAGTTACCATGTAGTTGCCTCCGTAAACCCGTCGGATGCGGGCGGCTCTCCCTTCCTGCCCAAAAAACCAAGAGTCTTCTCCGAAGCCCCTGAGAGGATGCCGATGGCTTGATCAGGGCGTACTCAGGAATCTTTCAATCCTGCCGGAAAATATTTGTTGCAACAATTAACGCTCCTGCCGCGTCTGGAATACGTACCAGAATTTCGCGCGGACCGATCCCCTTGAGTGCACCAGCGCCGCGCACCCCCGCCAGAGGCTTCAACCTCCGGCATCCAACCCAGTGGCCACACGGCCCGCCACCGAAAGGAAAAACTATGAAGCGTTTGGCAATCGTCACCGGCATTTTGGCCCTCGCCGCTCCCCTGGCACTGGCTCAGACCTCAACCTGGACCTCCGACCCGAACCACAGCGAGGTAGACTTCTCCATCACCCACATGACCGTTTCGAACATCCACGGCCGTTTTGGACATGTGAACGCCACCATTGCCTACAACGAGGCGGATGTCACCAAGTCAACCGTCAACGCCACCATCGACGTGACCGGAGTGGACACCGGCGAGGAAGCGCGCAACACTCACCTCAAGAGTCCCGACTTCTTTGACGTGGCCACTTTCCCCACCGCCACCTTCACCAGCACCAGCGTCTCCAAAAGCGGCGACGGTCTCACCATCAACGGCACCCTCACGCTGCACGGAACTACCAAGCCGGTGGTGCTCAGTGCGGAAGGACCGCGCGGCCCGGCGCCGGGCATGGATCACAAACCGCACGCTGGCTTTTCCGCAACCACCAAAATCAAGCGCTCAGACTTTGGCATCGGCGGCAAGTTCGGCTCCGCCATGGTGGGCGACGAAGTCAAGCTCGACATCGAACTCGAAGTCGTAAAGCAGTAAACATTGCCTGGGAACAGGCGCGAACAGACCGGTTGCGGATTATGGCACACGTGTGTGAGGGGCGCGGCAGTTCACCTTGCCCCTCACCCCAAATCGAATGAGACCGCCGCAGCCCTGTGGAGACCGTCAATGGCTGGCCTGAAACTCGAAATCGTGCAGGAACAGCCTTTCTCCAGCGCCGAAGAAGAGGCGCTGCTTAATCTGCTGCGCACCGCCGACTCGCTGCACCGCGCATTTCATCGCAAGACGCGCGACTGGGGCGTTACTTCCACGCAGTACAACGTGCTGCGCATTTTGCGCGGCGCGCAGCCGCACGGGCTCACCTGTTCGGCCATCGGCACGCGCATGATTACCGCTGAGCCGGATATCACGCGGCTGCTTTCACGCCTCAAGACGATGAAACTCATCCGCCAGCAGCGCGACCGCCATGACCGGCGCGTCGTTTGGACGCAGATTTCCGAAACGGGATTGCAACTGCTGAAGGAGATGGACCCGGTGATCCAGCAACTCCCGATTGAACTGCTCGGTCACCTGGAGAAGGCTGAACTGGGGGAATTCATACGTTTGCTGGAGTTGGCGCGCAGTAGCACCGGCGAGGCTTTGGCGCCAATGAGTTGCAGCGGGGAACGATGTAATGAGGATCGAAGCAATCCCGATGGAGTCCAGAAATAAGCTTCCATCGCACAGAAGATGGTTTTTCTACTGGCCCAATACCTTCTGAGCCACGGTTTCTTCATCCGCGTCCGACTGAATAATCTTGTTATGCAGGCAATAGAGTGCCAGTTCGAGCCGGTCTGAAACGCCCAGCTTGTCGTAGATCTTGCGCAAATAGTTCTTGATTACCTGCTCGGTGGTTCCAAGCTGGAAGGCAATCTCCTTGTTTCGCTTACCCTGGGTAATGCAGGTAATGATGGCCATTTCCTTTGGGGAAAGACGGGGCTGCGTCCGTGGACTCACCAGGGCTGCGGCCTGCGACCGGTAGGCCTCAATCACCCAGTTCACCGATTGATTGTCGATCCAGGTTTCCCCGGCAGCAATCCTGCGCACGCAGCGCACCAGCAGGTCCGGCGAAATGGACCGGGAGATGATTCCCCGCACTCCGCGCCGGTAAAGCTCCACGGTGTGATTCTCATCCGCCTGCACCGCCTGCACAATCAGCTTCACGTCAGGAGCGGCGCGCAGAAGATCGGGAATGACGTTGGTTGTACCCGCCAACATGCTGCCCTCAAGCAGAACAATATCAGAAGGATAGCGTTCAACCGCGAGGCGTAGGTTCTCGATCGAATCCGCCTGCGCTACCACCCGCAAATCGTCTTCCAAGGCAAAGACCTTGCGGATACCTACGCGGTAGATCGCCTGGGAATCCGCAATGATGATGCGAACTGTTCCCGGCTTGACCGGTGCGTCAAGTGTCTCGCCGTCTGATGAATCGTCCAGAAATTCCATAGTTGAATGGCGCCAGTTCAACCGCGCTGTCACTGTTCCGCGAACTGGTACTCGTCGATCGTGGCGGCAGCTAGATATTGAGTTTGGCTCAAGGAGCAGCGTACCACACGTCCCAGACAATGAACCAGAACATCGTGCAGGGTGCCAAGGACTTCCCCCGGCATTCTAAGCGAAAAACGGATGTCGGCCCCGGTGGGCAACTGCTCATTCAGTTCAAAAAGAACTCCGCTTGCTGACACATTTCGGGAGATCGCGGCCACCTCTCCATGGCGGGTGGACAGAATGACAGGAAGCGCCAAAGGAAAGCGCACCGCACAGCGAACTTCCTGCCGGGCGGGACTCTGACTTGGTGCAACAGACGGAATGGAAAGTTCCGGCTTCAAAGCGTTCATCGGCTTCATCCTGGGCCCAGATAGGGCGCGTCCGCAACTTTAAACCCATCGCCCCTCGTTTACCTAGGAACGAAAGTTTTCTTCAATAGTAACCCAGTGTTTCACAGTCGATTTTGATCTTCAGTAACCGCAGTCACCAACTGATTTTCCCTTCACCGTATACACAGAAAAGTCAAAGGGTTATTCCCGGCTGAGCCCGCGGGAGAATTTTGAATTTCACCAACCCGGGAGAGAATGTTCACTACTTGGATTCCGGTTTTTGCTTTTCAGGAAAAAACGCGGCCGAAGCACCAACCCATTCCTGATCCCGGTTGTGGTCAACACCCATCATCTTTCCCCGCCCCAGCCTCACCAGCGACAAGGCCGGCGTCAGGCTGCCGCCATCCGGCCATAAGTAAAGAATCCTGATTTCCGCCTGCGTCAGCCCCCATGGTGTCTCGATGGTGTGCTCAAACCGCATCCGTTGCTGCAGCAGAAACTCGCTGCGCTTGGCGGGCGGAATCGCCGCCAGTTGCGCCTGCGTCGGATCGAACTGGATTCCCTTGCCCGCAAACGAGAACAGCGGCTTCAGAAGGAGCTCCCCATAAACGGTATCCGGCCCCGCATTAGCTGGAGGGACCACCCCGGCAGCCGCCAGTTGCGCGCGCCCGCTTCCCTCAAGAAATTCATCCAGGAACACTGCCGGCGGCACCACCGGATGACCACCAGGAGGGCGCGACAGCCATGGTATGGAGAACTTCGAAATCAAGAAGTACCAATTCGGATGTCCCGCCCACTCCACCTCCCAGGCGTGCGTAAGGTCAAACGGCAGATGCACCTGGCGCGCCATCAGCTCATCGGCAATGGCGCGGTTGTAGATGCGGTGGATGGGCACCAACCGGCCATTCGCGTTGCGGTAATGCAGTTTGCTTCCCACTGCTTCCAGGCTGCGAATATCGACTACTGGAATCCCCAGCCGCCTGGAAGTCACCGCAAAGTCCGGCAAGGTCTTCTGGTTCCTGGGATCGAGTTCGGTCAGAACCACGTTCTCCGGGTCATGCCCGCCCAGCACCGTTTGCGCCACCAACGCCCAGTAGCGGGCCTCATCCAGCCCATCCAGGTAACTCCCCAACCCGCCCGGCAGCCCAAATGCATCCCGATAGGCCTGACTCAGCACATCCTGGTAGCCGTACACGGAGGGAAAGGCCTGAAGTTCCACCAGCTTTGGCTTTAGAGCCCCCTCCGCAGTCCGCACCAGTGCAAAATCAGCCGTAAGAAAGTTCGGATGAGCGGTCTCGGCAGCGACATTGAAGACCGCAGGAATTGCCTTCCGAGCTGCCGCCAGGCAGGCTGCATTGCCGAGCAGACCTTGCGTCAATTCCACCCCCGCAGCGGCCATCTCTTCGAGCAGCGGCAACGGCAGAAACACCGGCGTCTCGGCAATTCGATACTCCACGCGCGTGCCACATCGCTCTTCTGCCAGCCTTAAAAGAGTCGAGTAACCGATCGGCGTAAACCCTTGATTAAATTGCCGGCGCAGTTCGGGAATCAATGCCACACCTCTTTCGGTTACGGTCCCGTTCTCGACTAAGATTACCGCTTTTCACTGTTATGGAACCTGTCGAGCGATTGCCGTCAATGCAATAGGCCCAAAAGCCTGTGAATTTTCAGGGAAAAATGTGAAAAAAACGTTTCATTTGACGAAATAGTTACTTATGTTGTAGAAACCCTACAACTTTTAGGGTACTATTTTGGTACAAAGTCGTACCCAAGGGAGCAATACATCTATGACCCCGAACGCGTTGAAATTCCGTTTTGCCCTCATTGCCGCTGCACTGGCGACCGCCTCCGTAGCCTGCGCTGCAACTTCACCTTTGATTCCACCTCCACCACTTCCACCTCCTGGGACCGGTGGCAACGCATTGGCGCTCACATCTCCCTTGATCCCGCCTCCACCGCTACCGCCTCCCGGCTCGGGCGGAACGGCCTTCGCGCTCACATCTCCCTTGATCCCGCCTCCGCCGCTACCGCCTCCCGGCTCGGGCGGAAAGGCCTTCGCGCTCACATCTCCCTTGATCCCGCCGCCACCGCTACCGCCTCCCGGCTCGGGTGGAAAAGCCTTCGCGCTCGCGTCTCCTCTGATTCCGCCTCCGCCGCTACCGCCTCCGGGCTCCGGCGGAAAGACTGCCGCTTAAGAAACCAGCGTGTTCGGCAGACAGGCAACCCCATCGCTACCCAATGGCGGAGTCCTTGTATTCTGCCATTGGAGTCTGTGCGGCAACAAACCGAAGACCAGCCGGATCGGACTTTTCCGATGGGACAGCAAGGGATTCACTGCTAATCTGAATTCATCGCTTGGACGAGTTCGGACGGGGTGAACACGGTGAGTCTGGACGAGAAAGTCTTGTTTGCCGGAACCGTAATTGAGACAGCGATCATTGGGCTGCTCCTCTACAGGCGTGTTTGGCGGACTCTTCCGATATTCTGCGTGTACGTGTTCTGGAGTCTTCTCACCGACTGGGGAGACTTCATAGTTCAGAGACAGTTTAGAGATCAGTCATCTCACACGTATCTCATCATCTATATTGTCTCGACGGTGGTGGATTCCGCCTTGCAGATCAGTGTTCTGATCGAGCTTGCCTGGTCGGTCCTTCGTCCGCTGCGATCTTCATTATCCCGGAAAGCCCTGATCTGGGTCGCCCTCCTGGTTCTGGCGCTCGGAGCCGCAATCTGGCCGTTTTCCGGGATGCATGAACTTGCCAGCCTGCCTCCTGCCTGGCGCAACCTGGCGCATGTGCAGCAGGTCGCCTCGATCCTGCGCATCCTTTTCTTTCTCGGCCTGGCTGGTTGCAGCCAGTTGCTTTCGATTGGCTGGCGAGACCGCGAATTGCAGGTAGCCACCGGCCTCGGCTTCTATTCCCTGGTTGGCCTCGCCGTAGCCCTTTGGCGTTCGCACGAGGGGATGCGGTCAGAATACCTGCTCTTGAATAGGATCCTGACCGCCAGCTACTTCTGCTCCCTGCTTTATTGGGCCTTCAGCTTTGCCCAGAAAGAAGCGGAGCGCCGGGAGTTCACCCCGCAAATGCAGAGCTTTCTGTTGGCTGTGGCCGGCAATGCGAGGACCACTCGCATAGCCCTCGCGAACTCCGCACCCCCAGAAGAACGGGGTCGCCGAGAGTAACCAAGCAGAGGCGATCGCCCGAGTTGATCGATGTGGTCACGCCGGATCGCCTCGGCTCATTTGGCTGTCAGCGTCTCTTGCGTCGGTAACAGATTACTTGCATCCGTTCCCGAACTCTCAACCTCGCGGGATTTGCCATTTCAGAGCGCCGTGCCCATGGATGTAATGGGGAATGAGCCGTTTTTCTACAACTATTGGGGTATAAAGGCAAAATTCTTCTACCCAACGGAAAAGTTTTCTGTTACTAGTAGGAGGTAACCAAAAGAGCGGCCGGTCTGCTTTGAGTAATCTCGTGGTTACCAATACCCGGCTTGAGGATCACCGATGATTCTGATCGTGCTTGAAATTGCAGTAATTGCCGGCCTTGGGATCTACTTCGTCCGATGGAGAAGTAGTGTTCGTCGCCGAAACACTCAATCATGGGATTCGCTTATCGCTCGCTTGCGCCTCGACTGGAGCGCGCGCGAACTCAGCGATCAGTTTCTTTGGAAAGAAGGACTGAACGCTACCCCGGAAGACGCCTGGCAGCGCATGGAAGGCCCCAAGGGCCTCTGGGTGATGTATCAGAATGCGCGCACAATGCTGGAGATGGCCGACTATGCCGCCAGAAACAGCGACACGGTCGATCGCCTGCTTCTCGAGACTCTGCGCAGCGACGCCATACAAATTCGTGTGTGCGTTCTCACGGCTCTGGCTCAGTATGGATTCTCCAAGGCAAGCGAGGGGGTCCGGGTCAATGCTTTCCGCGCCGCCACCATGTATACCGGAATGGCAGCACGCATGACGCAGCTGCTCCAGGAAAATGCTCCCGGCATGGTTCCCGATTTCGTCGCAGCAATGTAGTTGATTTATCTCTCCTTGAGCAAAGGCCCCGGCTGCGGTCGGGGCCTTTGTTTTATGCTGCTATGGCGTCAGGCATCTTCACCCAAGAACGCGTCAATTCTCTTGAGCTCGTCTTCGCCCAGCCTGAACTCCAATGCCGGCGCAATTCCCTCCACTTGGCTTCCGCTGCGCCCTCCAACTATGGCAGCCGTGATAGCGGGATGATGGAGCGTCCAGGCAACGGCAACCACTCCGGGGCTCACCCCATGCGCGTTGCCAATCTCGCGGAGCAATTCCACAAGGCGCAAATTCCTGCTCAGTCTTGGCTCGTTGAACTCCACTGCACGCCGGCGCCAGTCGTCGGCCGGTAAAGCGGCCACCCGCTCCGCAGTCATTGACCCCGTCAGCAGCCCTGAAACCATGGGCGAGTAGTTGATCACGCCGATTCCATGCGCCTGCGTGAATGGGAGAACGTCCGCCTCGATGGCCCGGCGCAGCATCGAATAGGGAGGCTGCAGGCTGGTGATGGGCGCGATCTTCTCGATGCGCTTCATCTGCTCCAAGCTGAAATTCGAAACGCCAATCCAGCGCACCTTGCCCTGTTCCTTGAACCGCGCCAGCGCCTCCCATCCCTCTTCAATCTCGTCTTCCGGATTCGGCCAATGGATCTGGTAGAGATCGATCGTCTCGACGCCCAGCCGCTTGAGCGACCCCTCCAATTCCTCAGCCAGCGAGCCGGCCTTCAATGAGCGGTAGATGGACCGGTCCGCGTGCCAGCGCATCGAGCATTTGGTGAACACCAGCGGCTTTGGACCCGCATGGCTCTTCAGCGCCCGGCCGACAACCTCTTCCGAATGCCCCAGGCCATAAATCGCGGCTGTATCGATCCAGTTGATGCCCAGGTCAAGCGCGCGATGAATGGCGTCGATCGATTCGTTGTCGTCCTGCGGTCCCCAGGCAAACTCCCAGTTACCGCCGCCGATGGCCCATGCGCCAAAGCCGATGGGAGTGAGTTGAAGGTCGGAATTGCCAAGTTTGCGAAGCGAAACAGAAGCAGAAGTTGTCATCACAGCCCTTTGGATGCAGCCAGCTGGGATCCGGTTCACAAACCGCGGGAGACACGGAGCATCCTATTGATCGAGGGACATCATATTCTCGCAATGATGCCATATAGATTCAATGCGCATCATGATAGACTGTTGATGCGACGCATATAGGAGCCAAAACAAGTGAGAACAACCCTCAACATGAGCGAGGATGCTTTGGAACAAGTGAAAGAACTCGCAGCCAAACGCTCTGTGTCGCTTGGGGAAGCGGCTTCGCTTCTGATACTGCGCGGGGCTAAGCAGAGCACACCCGTCCGGAAGGACGGCCATTTTTATGTGTTTTCCCCTGGCAACAACGCAAAGCCTGTAACCTTGGAGCATGCTCTCAGGATCGAGGATGAGAGCGAGTGAGCATCTGGCTGCTCGACGTGAATGTTCTTGTGGCTCGCTTCTGGGAGCCGCATGTCTTCCATCGCAAGGTTCGCGCCTGGATGGCGAGCCACGAAAACGAAGGTTGGGCGACCTGCCCTATTACGCAAGCAGGCTTTGTACGAACCCTCTCCAATCCGGGATTCTCCCCGGATGGACCGCGGCCGGCCGAGGCAATGCACTGGTTGGCCCAGACTCTCAAAGAGAATCCCAGCCATCAGTTTTGGCCCGACGACCTGGAACTCTCCATCGCGTGTGCTCATTCTGCATCGCACATCAGCGGATTCAAACAGATTACGGATGCCTATCTTCTTGGCCTTGCTCTCCACCGAAAAGGCAAGCTGTTAACCCTTGACCGGCGAATGCTCGCCATTGCCCGGGAACAGAGCAAAGCTCGAACGGCACTTACGATCCTGGATTAAGCCGCCGAATCAAGCCGCAATCAAAAACCGCCCCTCGCGCATGATCTGTTCTTGCCCTGCATCCGATTCCAGCCAGATGTTGAAGCCCAGGCCGACCACGTCGATATGCGTTCCCGACCGCCAGGGCGCGCCGGTGTGTTCGCCATAGGGATTTCCGAAGGCGATATGGATGCCGGGAAACTTCTCGTCCTGCAGAATATTGCCGATCACCCGCTCCACTCCCAGGTTGGTGCCGATGGCAAACTCGCCCACGCGGTCGGAGTTTTCATCGGTATGCGTGTAAGTCCAGAAATCCTCTTCCAGCCGCTTGTTCACGCTTGAACAGCTCACGATCCGGTTATTTGCAATCGCAATGGTCAGGGGCGTCGCGGCAAGCAGACCGTAACGCGCACACAGCCAGTCGCCCACCACGCCATCCACGACGAATGTGCCGTTCACCTCCCCGGGGGAAGTGAAACACTCGCCGCCGGGCAGGTTGCCCCACTTCTCCTGGGAAATAATTCCCGAAGTCTTGAACCACTTGTACCCCGGATTCATCTCCGCCGTAATGTCGGTTCCAGCCGCCGTGGTGGCGCGAATCCGCGTTGCCTTCTTCACCCGGTCCAGCACCTTCTGCGAGAGGCGGTCGACGAGGTTGAAGTCCGCGCGCATTCCCTGGCACATGATCTCCGGTGTGATGTTGACCATGTGCGCGTGGCGCATGCGGCGGCGATTCACAACGTCGGTCATCTGCATGCGCGAGTGCAACTCGTTAGCCTGCACCTGCACGGCAAAAATGGAAACCTGCGAACTCTCCATGTCGGCAAGCACCGCCGCCGGCATGTCGATCAGCGGACGAGGCGCCAGGTCTTCCAGCAGGAACGCATTCCACTCGCAACCCCGCTCCGCCAATTGCGCACCCAGCGCGGCAGCAATCGGCTCGGTCGCCCGATCGGTAATCAGCGTGACCTTCTCTGTCGGATCGATGCGCAGGCAGGTGGTCACAGCCGACAGCGCTCCGGGCTTGAATTCGGCAGGATAGTCCATCGTGAGCAGGTTCTTGGAAGTTTCAGTCATGCGTCAGGTCGGTGCCTCGTTCAAAAGTGTCGGGGACACACGCCCCATCCTCTGAGGGTACCGGAAAATTCACGGAAACGAAATGAGGAAATGGCGCTTTTGTCCTCCGCATTTCAGAAGAGAACTCGACGAGACCGCTCCCGGAACCTCAAACTTCGGCCTCGTCTGACACCCCAGGCCAAGTCCCCTTGCGAATTCTCCTGGGTGAGAGGAAGATAAGACCCATGGCTGAACAGCTCCAAATCGAACTCGAACCGGCGAAAATCGTCGCGCTTGACGCCCTCGCAATGCACTCCGGCAGGCGGCGTGAAGAGCTCGTCGCTCAGGCGCTCGACGACTTCCTCGCTCTCGAGCAGCAGAACATCGACGCCATCCGCGAAGGACTCGACGATCTTGCAGCCGGACGCATTGTTCCCCACGAGGATGTGCTTCCGATGATCAAAACGATGCGGAGATCTGAGTGAAGCTGGCGTGGACGCGCCGAGCTCAGCACGATTTACTGGACTTGCAGGAGTTCGCCCGCTTACAGCCCTCGCTCGGCAACCGCATCGCTGACGCACTTGAAAGCGCCTGCGATCAAATCACATCGTTTCCAGCTTCCGGCAGGCCGGGCCGCGTTGCAGGCACACGCGAAGTAGTTCTCTCCGGCACTCCCTATATCGCCGCCTACAAGATTGAAGCCAATCGCGTAACCATCCTCGCGATCATTCACGGCGCGCGCCGTTGGCCAAAGGCATTTTAGAATCGTCCCCGATCGGACAGCTTTCAAAGCCCCGCCGCCGTCTCCTCCGCCATGTAATCCACCACCGCTTTCAGATCGCCCTTCGACTCCTCAAACACCTTCAACTGCCTGTCCGCCCCCGTCCCGGTTTCCATGATCTTCCGCACCCCGTCGATCGCCGGACGGCTCCCCAGCTCGTCCACCACTGGATCAATCAGCGCAAGATACTCTTCCAGCAGATCGCGTAACGGCAGTTCCTGCTGGCGGCCGAAGTCGATCAGCTTGCCGTCAAGCCCATAACGTACGGCGCGAAACTTGTTCTCCATCAGCAGCGGCCGCGCGTATTGGCGGAAATCCTGGTTGGCCGCGTGCAGCTTCCAAAGGTACACGGCCGTGGCTTGGATCAGCGCCGCTATGGCCACGGTCTCTTCGGCGCGCAGCGGAATGTCGCAAGCCCGCACTTCGACGGTATTGAAGAACGGGTGCGGGCGAATGTCCCACCAGATCTTCTTGGCGTTGTCGATGCAGTTGGTTTTCACCAGCAGGCTCACGTAATTCTCAAACTCGGAGTAGCTCTGAAATGCATCCGGAATGCCGGTGCGCGGAAAGTTCTCGAAGACCTTGGCGCGGTAGCCCTTGTAGCCCGTGTTGATGCCCAGCCAAAAAGGCGAATTGGTGGCCAGCGCCATGATGTGCGGCAAGAAATAGCGCATCGAATTCATGATGCGGATGGCCGCCTCGCGGTCTTCGATGCCCACGTGTACGTGCAGGCCGAAGATCAGGTTGGCGCGCGCCACCAGCTGCAGGTCTTTGACCACCTGGTGGTAGCGCGGGTCGGGATAAATCTCTTGAGTCCGCCAATCGGCAAAGGGATGCGTGGCTCCGGCAACCAGCTGCAACCCGTGCTCGTGGGCCAGCTTGAGCATCTCCCTGCGCAACTCGTAGATGTCTTCGCGCGCCTCGTCAATGTTGCGGCAAACGCGCGTGCCCACCTCGACCACGGAAGTGTGCATCTCCGCCTTCACCCGCTCCTGCAGCCGCAGCTTGCCCACGGCCAGCATCTCCGTCTGAATGTGCGAGCGCAAATCGCGCGTCTCCGGATCGATGGTCTGGTATTCCTCTTCAATGCCGAGCGAAAACGATGGGCGCATGCTACGCTCCTTGGGGAAAGCTTTGCGCCATTGTACGGGAACGGAATGGCTGCGCGATCAGGCCGCAGTGCCGCGCGATTGAACCGAAAGCTTCAGCCCCAACGCCTGCAGGACCTTCAGCACCGTTCCAAACTCCGGATTGCCTTCCGCTCCAAGTGCCTTGTAGAGGCTCTCCCGGGAAAGCCCCGCATCCTTCGCAATCTTCGACATGCCCCGCGCCCGCGCCACCGTGCCCAGCGCCACCGCGAGAAATGAAGGATCGGAGTCTTCGATGGCCACTTTCATCGCCTCCTCGAGATACTCCACAATCGCTTCGTCGTCTTCAAGATATTCTGCCGCGTCAAACGGTCGAGTCTTCAATGCCATGAACTAAACCCCCAATTCCTCGGCCATCGCGTGAAGCTTTTGCGATGTCCCTAGCTTGGCTGCTTTTGTCGCCTCCGCAAAGCAAGAGAATTATTACCTCACCGCGCTTTACGAGGTAGACTCGATATCCCGGCCCATGGACACCCGAAGTTCGCTCACCCCGTGACCCACGGGCTTAACATCTCCAGCATTTCCGAATGCCAGTCGCTGAATGCGCACCGTGGCGGCTCTTTTCCCACGACGATCCCTGAGGCCCCGGAGCCACTTGGAAAACACCTCGGTTTCGTGGACTTCGAACATTAGAAATTGTATCCCACAGGATACAGTTTGTCAAAATCATAGAGTTGCGGTATTTCACGATCGGCTAAATAATTTCGCCTTTTGTTCGCTTTTCAGGTTAGAATCATCCTCGAGCGATGAATCTCTTTTCCCAACTTGTGGCAGAACCCACGCATGAGGAAATCTACCCTGGCGCAGTATTGATGCGCGGCCTCGCCTGCGAGCAGGACGCCGAGTTTTTCGCGGCCGTCGAAACCATCCTGGCCGCCGCGCCGTTGCACCACGCCACCACTCCCAGTGGACTACCAATGGGCGTCATGGTCTCCGACTGCGGCACGCCTGATGCTTTCCGCCGCCGCTGGGATCCGCAAAATCCGGCCGTCAAGCGCCTCTGGCCGCCCATCCCTCGCGTGCTTCTTGATTTTGCCCTCCGCTGCGCCGTCCGCTCCGGCTTTCCCCACTTCCGCCCCGACGCCAGCCACATCAATCGCTACGAAGCCGGCATCAAGCTCGGCCTCCACCAGGACCGCCACGAGTGCGACATGACGCAGCCCATCGTCTCCATCTCCCTGGGCCTTGAGTGCATCTTCCTGCTCGGCGGACTGCAGCGCACAGATAAGGTGAAGCGGATCCTGCTCGAACATGGCGACGTAATCGTCTGGGGCGGTCCGTCGCGCATGCGCTTCCACGGCGTGCAGCCCCTCAAGCCAGGCCATCATCCGCTCACCGGCCCCTACCGCTATAACCTCACATTCCGCAAGACTGCGTGAGTTGCATTCGGGGCCACGCACACCGAACCGAAAGCCGCGCCCGCTCAACTCCGCCGCAGAATCCCGACCGACGCATCTGCATTTGGAGAAGCCAGGTCGCGCCGGTTCCGAATCCACCCCGAGATCAGCGTCAGCAGGCCAACTGTGAAAAAGAGCGCGCCAAAGCTCCCAATCGCCCAATCCATCAGCCAAAGTTGTCCGAAGGAGTCAATCACCGCCTTTTCCGGATGTCCGGCCGGAAAGCGAACCGTAACCCACTCACCCACCTTGAACGCTGGAGGGTTGGAAGACGTGCGTGAAACTACCGTTTCGAAGTGGGTGCCTGGCACATTGAACCGAAACACCGGTGCATACGTAGTCCGATTGCGCCGCACGCCGTGCACCGGCTTGAAACCCGCGATCCTGCCTTGCACCGTCATGCAAGTGCGCAGAAAGCTCTGCGTCCGATATGCAGAGATCGAGGCTCCAACAAGAAGCGCTAGGCCAACAACGAGGAAGACCAACTTCCCCACCAACTGCCCCGCCCGGCCTGTCGTTCTCGAAACCATGCAGACAGCGTAGCAAATATCCGGAGTGCGAAGCGTCCATTCTGCATAAGGCGAGCACCAATTCTTCGCCCGCCCGCTGACCCGCCGACTCGCTGACCTGCTGACTCGCTAACTCGCTTTCGCGGCCTTCTTTTTCGCAGCAGCTTTCTTCTTCGGCTCCGCCCCCAGAAACGCCGCCCACCTCAACTCCGGCATATGCGGAGCCTTCGCAGCCTTGGCAATCGCCAGATCGGCCACTTCCCTCACGATCCAGTCGAAGTTCGCCTGCCCCACCGAATGCAAATCCGCATCCGGCGCAGGATTCATAAAGTCGATCGCATATGGAATCCCATCCTCCACCGCAAACTCCACCGTGTTCAGGTCGTACCCCAGCGCCTGGCACAGCTTCAGCGCATCCTGCTCCACGCGCTTCAGCAGCTTCTTGTCGTATGCCGCCCCCAGGCCCTCCGGCGTCTGCACATAGCGCTCGTGGTGCGCCTTGCGCGGGTCGTAGGGCATGATGTGCACCTTCTTCTGCCCCACCACGTAGCAGCGAAAATACTCCTTGAACTCGACCGCCTTCTGGTAAGTCATGCACAAATCGCGCGACTGGTCGTATGCCGCAAAAAACTCCGCGCGATTGTGAATGTGGTGCACATCCCGCCAGCCTCCGCCATCCACCGGCTTCATGAACCCATGCTCGCCCACATAAGCAAACACGCTCTCCCAGTCCAGCGGATATTCAAGGTTGCGCATCGACCGGTCGGTCGTCCCTTCAGGATGCTTCTTGTGCGGCAGAATCACCGTCCGCGGCACCGCCACGCCCAGCTTCTCGGCCAGCGAGTAGTTGAAGAACTTGTCGTCCGCCGACCACCAGAACGGGTTGTTGATAATCACCGTTCCATTCAGCGCGGCGTGCTTCAAATAGGCGCGATAGAAGGGAATGTCGTGCGAGATGCGGTCCACAATCACCGAGTAATCCGGCGCCCTGTCCAATCGCACCGCCCCCGTCTCCACAAACTCCGCATGAATCCCATCGAGGTTCCGCGCGTTGATATGCTCCACCAGCGCGCCGGGAAAGCTGTTCTCCATCCCGAACAGAATGCCGATCTTCTTCATAGCGCCAAGCCCTCCTAGTGTCCTTTCTCCAAAGTCCCTATCAATAAATGACCTGTCATCCTGAGCGAAAGGGGCCCCAAACGTCTTTCAGTTTGGGGGTGGTGAGTCGAAGGATCTGCTTTTGTACTTCCTGACCTATGCCACGAACCTCAGAGACACCACGCTCGAATCCAGAGTTCGAATGCATAGTTACAAGCAGCCCAACATCCCCGCCGCAAGTATGAACTTCTACAGTGTAAGGCAGTGCCTTGTCCAGACGTTCATACGACGGGTAGTGGACAACTTTGATTTCCACAGGCTCGGCAAGTCACAGGTGGCAGCATGAGGATTCATCCATGGGAGCTAAATTGAAACTGCCTCGCGATCCACCCCGGCGCACCAAGATGATTGGCGATATTGCTAAAGGCCCGACGGCTACAGAGGGCGGGTGGCCCATGTCCGGCTTGCGAAGGGAAATTGGGTGCCCCATGTCTCGCCTTTTGGAGACATGGGATTCGAGAAGCCAAACCACCCGACCTCGACGACCGACACACATTGGAAATTCCAACCCAAGGTCTGAAAGTCCAGACCTGGGGCACCCAGCCTTTTGTGCTGGCCGGACCGGGGTCACCCGCCACCAGCTGCTCTGTATCGCTCACCTAAAACGCGCGGCGACGATGATTCCAAGACGCGATTTACAGCCCGATGTCAGTGTGATAGAGTCCCTTCCAAAAAGGAGGATGCATGAACTTGGGAGATATCATTACTCGTTGTGTGTCTTTTTCTCGATCGCTGGCTCTATTTGCCATCGGCTCTTTACTGTTTCTAGGAACTCAATCGGCCTATTCGCAGTCAAGTCTCGAGATCGACGTGGACAATGCGCGCATCATTGAAATGACTCATAAGGGCCTCGGGGACGACGTGATCATCGCAAGGATAAAGGCGAGCGCAACGAAGTTCAGCCTTTCAGATGACGACCTCGCCAATCTGAAAAAGGCAGGAGTATCCGATTCCGTTGTCGCGGCAATGATTCAGTCAACACAGCTGACGAGTCCCAAAGTCGCGATTGACGGGAATCCGGTTGAAGTGCGCACGATTGGCGAGCAGAAGGTCGGAGGCCGACTCGGGCACACTGTTTCCTTAGGGATTATGTCCGTCAAGAACAAGGCATATCTGCAAGGGCAACATGCTTCGCTGATCGCCTCCCGGAAAGCCGCGATAGATATTGAGCTACCACCGAATGAAAACATAGACAACTACATCGTTGTCGAGATGGACGACAAAGGTGACCGGCGGGAGATCGAGATGGGCTCCGTTGGCGGAACCGTCGGGGAAAAGGTCGGCATTCGAGCCGATAGGATTGTCCGCACTTCTGCGACGCCGCTTGGGGGTCGCCGATTCAGAGTTACACCCATAAAGGAACTGAAGAAGGGCGAATATATCCTTTATTCGGTTGGGTCCGCCGATTTCCCTCATGGGGTTTATGGGCAGGGTTATGATTTCACGGTCCAATAAATGACAGCCATGAGAAAGAATCGACTCTGCCCTTCAATCTTGTCGGGGCTGGCTGCATTTGCAGTCCTGATCGCCTTTATGCCAGTAATTGGCTGGTCTCAAGCAACGGAGACCAAGCGACGAGATACCGTTCTTCTGACGGACGGAACGCAAATCCACTTAGTCCTAATGGACGATCTAGAAGGGAAAAAACTTCGGGTCAAGCAGACGGTTCACTTCAAGGTGCGGCAGGACATCGCTGTTGACTCCAAGCTCATTGTGAGAACAGGCACGGAGGCAATCGGACACATTGAATCAATCTCTAAGAATGGTCTGCTGGGGAAATCTGGAAGGCTTGTCCTTCTTTTCGACTATGTAGAAGCGGCATCGGGAACGAGGATTCAACTGCGAGGCGGAGCGGGGATTAGCGGAGGAAGAGGTGGCGCACTCACCGGAGTATCCGCTCTTTGGTACGGTCCAGAAGCGAACTTACCTGTGGGAACGACAATCAATGCCTACGTAAACCAGGATCAACGGATGCCATTCCCGGCGGATCATTGAACAGTCCAAGCGGCGGGTAGCCCATGTCTGACCTTCCGCAAATGAGCGGGTGCCCCAGGTCTCGTCCGTCGCGGCGGATGAGACCTGGGAGACCACAACTCTAACCCTGCTTCATCTTTACGACTAATCCCACCTTCGAAAAAAACGAATCTTCGTTGCAGAAAATTACGCCCCATACGCGCACAATGATCCCATGTGCAGGTCCAGCAGAAGCTCGTTAAGCGGGCATGAGCCCGTCCAAACCAACGGAATCCATGCCCAATCCACCGAGCCCACCCTCAGCCCAACCCGCAAGAACACCCACCCCTCCCACCACTTTTCCTCAACCCACTGAAACAACAGTTGCATCCAAATTAGTCAATTCTACCCATCCAAACAAAGGACTTACGAAACAACAAACACGCAGAATCAACCAAATCTGCACCAGAAACAAAGCAGAGTCGGCGACTTTGGGAGCTTTGTGATGCCGAAAACAATTCGAGCAACAAGTTGAAGGCCGAACCTCAAGCTACTCGAATGCCGACTCAGGCCGATTTCATCTTGTCCGCCAGCCGTTCGGTGAGCTCGTCGTATTCCAGTTGCCGGGTGCCCCGGAGGCTGCCCTGAGCCTGTCGAGGTGTCTCGATTTTGAGACCGAGGAGACCACATCCCTAACCTGCATTCCCTCCACGACCAATCCCCACCGTCGAAATGAGCGCCAACAAGCATCGCGCTGATTCACAGTGAATTCACCCCCTTTTCACAGCATCATCAACCACGCCCAGTACGCTCGCACCCATTAGACACATTCTGGCTTTTGCAATGGCTTTTTCTTGCAGGCCTCTTAATCGCAGTATGCAGCGCTAGCCCTGCATACTCTTGACCGCCGCGAGCATCAGCACCCCTGACACCGGCAGCAAGGTCACCGGCACATTCGAATCGCGCCGTATCCAGTTCGGCTTGAAGATTATCTGGTAAAGCTTTTCAAGTTTCCTTTCGCAACAGCCCGCGTGGTCTTTCGCGCGGGCTCTTTTTTTGCCGGAAGATTCACCAGTCACCGACCCGACCCTGCGCAAGCGCTATAATCCGCTGTCGCAAACTCGCATGGCGCGAAACCGCGTGGGAGGCAAAAGTCCCTGCACCCCACGCGGCGCGGCGCGAATCACTTGTAGGGAGGGCCAATGAGATACAGAGTTTTGACCGTCAATCGCGAATTCGGAAGCGGCGGGGGACGCATCGCGCAAACCATCGCCGAGAATCTGGGCTGGAAGCTGCTGGACAAGGACATCATCGACGCCATTGCTTATGCAGCCCACGTAGATCCCAGCGTGGTTCAGCGGTACGACGAGCACATCGAATCATGGCTGCGCCGCCTCAATCAACAGGCCATGCGCTCCGCCGCCCTGGCCGCCGGACTCGAGCTCCGCGACAACGCCGTATTTGACGCCGAGGAGATGGTAAAAATCTCTCAGAAGGTCATTGAACAGGCCTATGCCGAAGGCAACTGCGTCATCGTCGGCCGCGGTTCGCAATGCGTTCTGCAACACAAGCCCGAGGCCTTTCACGTCTTCGTTTACGCCCCGCACAAGGATCGCATTCTGCGTCTCCGTGCGCGCCTGGCGAAGGGCGCCGACATCGAGCAGCGCATCCGTTCCGTGGATGCCGAGCGAGCCAAGTATCTGCAGGAGTATTACGGCAAGTATTGGCTCAATCCCCACCTCTATGACCTGATGATTTCATCGCACGAGGACGAGGCTCCAACCGCGCGAATTATCGAATGCGCCATGGCGAGTTAGCAATCAGAAAACTCTCATCTTTGATCTCTGATCTCTGTCCCTGTTCCCTAATCCCTGTCCCCTGTTCCCTGTTCCGTAACGCTCCAATCGAAGCTGATTCCGGAAACGAGATCGCTCAGCTTCTCTTCCGCGGCCTTTTTCTGCGTCTCCAGATCCGCCGTCTGCTTTCGTGTAGTCTGCAGCTGGTCTTCCGCTTTGTTCAACTCGTCCACAAACCGCTTGGCCGCGTCGTTGCCCTTCAGCGCTGTCAGATTCTCCCGGTCGCGCGCTTCGTCTGCCGCCGCAGTCTCTTCCGTCTTCTTCGATTCGTCGATGCGCCGATCCAGGTCCGTGAGAGCGGCCTGTGCGTCGATCACGGGTTTCAACTTGTCCAGCGCATCGGGAACGTCCTTGACCAGTTGCAGGAGAAAATCTTCCTGGCGCGGATTGTTTCTTAAGTCCACCGTAACGTACTCGGGCCCACGTTGCCTGACTTCCAACTTGGCCGTCGAGTGCGCCGCCACAGGCACCTTGAACCGGTACAGGTCCGGCGTGGTCTCTTCCGCCTTCAAACCATCGTCCAGCGTCCAGCCATTGTTTCGCCTTCCATGTTCTATCAGCACCACTCGATCCACATCCGCCGAGTTATTCGCCGAGTAAGTCGCGGAATCTACATTCATGTGTGTTTCGACGATAACTCCTTTGTGAAAACTCAGGTGGTGAATGGTCCGCTTTCCATTGCGCGCAGTTACCTTCACCCGCACTGCCTGGTCGGTTGCATAACTCAAGAGCCTCTTCTCACCGGGATGGATTGGATCGAGCAGCCCTTCGCCGGCAAACTCGCCGCTCTCGAAGATCGAAAAACTCCCCGAGTCCAGCGTCAGCTTCGAGGTGTTTTCCAGCCACACAGCGCGGAGCGCCGTCGGCTCTTTTTCGCTCCACAGAGTGACGTGCTCGGCCGGCAAGTCCTGTTGCAGAATCGGCACCATCGCCGACTCGTTTTTATGAATCGTTACCGGCTGCGCGAGCGCATATTCGAAGAAGTCGTCGAAGGCGTTGGTCGAGACATCGCCTTCCTGGATCGCGTCAGAGGGCCGGTATACACCACCGCCAACGCCATAGCCACGGCCAGCGCCGTAGCCCACGCCTCCGCCCGAGCCAGAAGCAAGCGCGGCGTTGATGGATTCTGAATTGACGGTGACGGTTTCAGAAGCCGCGCCCGGCATCATTTTCATCAACTGCGTCGCATTGCGGCCGTTGAGAGCCATCTGCCGCGGGCCACCGGAATTCATTGGTGGTGGAGGTGACAGCATGGCAAGCTTCGGCGCTTCCATCTCCGCCGCCTCGTGCGTCTGCGGCGTGGTCTCCACCAACGTGGCAATCGGTATCTCAGGCCTGCGAGTATATAGCGGCTGGCTTAGCGGCTGGATGAAACTCTGCGGAGCACCCGCCACCAGCGATAACTGCACATTCTCCCAGTCCGCTCCCACCGTGTTATCCACCACTGCCCATCCCTGCATGGTCGCGTTTCCATTCGCCGTTCGCGGAAAAACAATCCGGTAAGTCGACTTCCAAACAGGAACCTCGCTGATGTAACTCACACGTAACTCGCGCTGGCCCTGCCCCAGGGTATCGAGCGTCAGATGCCGCAGCCCCGTCGAATGCGTCGTGCTCAACAATTCCAAATAACGGTCAAGTTGCCCCTGCAAATTCCCATCAAGCGGCCGCACGCTCAACGCAGGGGTCAGCTCAATCACTTTGACCGCGCCCGATCCCGCCACCAGCGTCAAATAAAACTTTTGACCCGTTGTAAGTTGGTCTGCCCCGCCTATCTTCTCCGTCCGCGACTCGATCGACATCAGCCGGCCCGTAATCGTTCCACCCGGCCCGCCTGTCACCTCGACCCGCTGCCCGCGCAGAGCCTGAAAAAGCTCCGTTGAAGTCGGATCGTCGCTCATACCCAGCGAAAGGGTTTTCAGTTGTTCGGCCAGCGGCGTGGTCGAGTTGTAATTCACCCCGCCGATTCGTCCGCCGCCCTCGTCGAGCACCGTCAGCGATTGCAGCACATCGTTCAGTTGCGGCGAAGTAAAGTCGATGGTCACGCGCTGGTTGCCGCTCACCGAGCCGGCATGCTCGAAGTATCCTACTCCGTTTTTGTAGAGCACCACCTTGCGTACCGGCAGGTCTTTTATTGCTGCGGGCATCGCAGGGGATGAGGAAGGCGCCGCAACGTGCGCTTCGGAGGCCTTGGCGCCGCCCATGGATCGAACTGCAACGCCTGACTGCAACTGGGCGACAAGCGACAGCGTAACCGCAAAAATACTGAAGGCAACAAGAATTCGGCGCATGGTTCCTCCTCGACTGACCAATGGGAATGCTATTCCCTTGGACCGCGGCCCGGGGGAAATGGCTCCCCGATCGAAGTAAAATCGCCGCAGCCCCTGGAGTATGAACGGGGACCGCCTGAAATCTTGCGCGAGGCATGATCATTTTTATTTCAAAGTTTGGAATCAGCGGGCTTCGCCCGTATTCAAGAGCTGACCGGAGCGGCCAGCTTCTTCAATTGCCCAAGGTGATTCAGATCGTGTCCCGCCATGGTTTCCACAATGGTCAGGAAGGTCATGGTTCCCCGCTCCGGATGCGTGACAGGCCGATTTCCGGATTCCGGCAGCGCGAGGCCGATCAGCCGCAGGTTCCATCCGCGCATCGCGGTGAACACCTCCAACGCCTGCCTGGCCGGAACTCCGGCATACGTCCGCGCCCACTTATCCTGATCGAAGGGCTGAATTACCGGCGCATCCTCGGCAAGCGTCTGCCGCAACCGGAACGCGAAGACCAACTCGCAGTCGGCCAGGTGCGCCACGATCTCCGCTGCGCTCCACTTGCCCGGGGCCGGCGCGACGTTTTCATTCTCGGCGCCAACAGCAAGAATCAGCCTGCCGATTTCGGCCGGCGTGGCAGCAAGAATCGTATCGAGCGCACGCCCGTCGAGAAACTTCTCGTATGGATTCAGTTCGCTCATAGCATTCCACCTCAAGGGCTGAAGCCCACGTTGATTTTGCGGCACCTGCGGCACAATTCGCCGCGGCGAATCATGCCCTGTTACAGGGGCCTTCCAAATTGCATGAGTCCCTGTTCCCTAACCCCTAATCCCTAACCCTGCCTCACAGATACTGATCCACCATCCGCATCCACGTTGGCCAATCGTGCGAGTTATACGAGTCCCACACAAACAGCTTATGCGGAATCCCCTTGTTGCTCATGATTCCATCTAGCCTCTGGTTCTGCCCAAGGCATTGGTCGTCCCAGCCCGTACCCAGCACATAACTCGAGCGCCGGTAGCGCTCCAGGAACCAGTTATCGCCCAGGTTCGGCAGAAAGTCCAGCGGCTGGTTGAAGTAGCAGTCCTGGTCGTAATAGCCGTTCAGAAATTTGCGCAGATCGAAAGCTCCGCTCATCGATAGGAATCCGGTAAACACATCCGGATGCTTGAGAGCCACGTTGACAGCGTGGAATCCGCCAAAGCTGCAGCCGAGGCTCACCAGGTGCCAGTCGTGGTTCTTCAACCGCACCAGCGGAACCACTTCGTGAATCAGGTAGTCGTCGAATTGGATGTGCCGTGCAATGCGCCAGCGCGGCGGCACCTGCTTGTTATACCAGCTCTCCATGTCCACCGAGTCAACACAGTAAAGCTGCACCTCGCCGGCGTCGATCTTGCCGCCCAGCGCAGACACCATGCCGCGATCTTCAAACTCGTAGAACCTTCCGCCCGACGTGGGAAACACCACCACCGGCAGCCCCGCATGGCCAAAGACCAGCAGTTCCATATCGCGGCCCAGCCGGCCCGAATACCACTTGTGATACTCACGATTCATTCCCGCACCCCATCAAAGTTCCGAGTCCCTTAGTCCCTAGTCCCTTGGTCCCTTGTCTCTGCCCTTTGGAGAACCGCCGATTTCTTGTTAATGTAACAGCCTGGGATACTGTTTTCCCTCGACTCTTCTCCGCGACGGGCCGATAGACCATAAAGGACGAAAAGGTTTGCATCCGGATTCAAATTTCAGGGACGAAAATCCCTCGGCTCAGGCGCCCAGGGGACTGCTTGCTTCTCCTCCAGCTGAGCGGGCAGCAACGCCTCACCCTCGGCTTCATCTCCATCGCGGCTTTGCCAGTCATTATCTGCCCGACAAGCGGGACCTCATCGTTTACCTCCCGCCCGGCTACGGCCAGCATCCAGACCACACCTACCCGGTCCTTTATTTGCAGGACGGCCAGAACCTTTTCGATCCACGGACCTCATTCATTCCCGGCCGCACCTGGGAAGTTCGCGAGCACGCCGACGAGGCCATCCGCGCCGGCGAGGTGGAACCGCTCGTCATCGTCGGCATCTACAACACCGAGCGCCGCCTGGCGGAATATACCCACGAACATAATTGGCAGATGGGCGGCGGTGAGGCTGCGCAATACGGGCTGACTTTGACGCGCGAGATCCTGCCCTTCATTGCCTCGCAGTACCGCGTCAAGACAGACCGTGACAGCACCGGCTTGGGCGGGTCGTCGCTCGGCGGACTGGTTTCGCTCTACCTCGGCCTGCGCTATGCCACATGGTTCGGCAAGCTGGCCGTGCTCTCACCCAGCGTGTGGTGGAATCACCAGAGCATCCTCGGCTACCTGAACGAGCGCGCCCCGGAGATATGGGACCGGCCAAGGCTGTGGCTCGATGTTGGCGACAAGGAAGGCCGCCGCACAGTGCACGATGTTGAAGCGCTCAACCGGCGTCTGAAAGCCAACCACTGGCAGCCGGGACAAACGCTGCACTTCGAAAAGGTGCACGGTGGCACCCACGACGAAGCAAGCTGGGCGCGGCGGGTTAGGCCGATGCTGAAGTTCTTGTTTCCCCACGAAGAAGACAATTGAGCGCTATCGCCCTCCCTCGTCGAGCTCATCGATCTGCTGTTGCAGCTTACGCGCCGCGTTTTTATTGAGCTTGGCGATGGCAAGAAAGACCGCCGCAACCAAAGCCGCGTAGCCGAAGGCGATCATACCCATATGCTTCACGTGCCCAGGATTCGCGCGCCAAAAGGCCACAATCAACACGGCCATCCCTGGAATCAGCGGACCCAGGTACCAGCACCAGACACTGCTCACTAGGTCGCGTTGCCGTACCAGTTCGCGGCGCTTGAACTCGATGCAGCTGGAAAGCCCCGCATCTCTGGGAAGCGGCCTCCACGAGCCCTTGGAGTGTAATTGCCACACCAGGTAGCAGGTCCCGGCAATGATCAGCGCGAACCCGGTGCGCACCAGCAGGTCTGCCGCTCGCGAAAACTCCAAAGCGAAGAACACTACCACCACGAATGCCGCCACGTACTCGCGGACATTCCGAAATTCGATCTTGCGCTGCAGCTTTCCAGCGCTTGCTTGAATCTGTTCGATTGACATACGAACTCCTTCCGTTTTCTGGCTCTGCCAAAGCTCCTTCATGCGGATGTCCTGCGTGGATTCATCGCTCATCGCGACCTCCTTTTCCGGGACCCGCGGCCCCGGCGCCGCCCGACTGGAACCGCCGCGCCAGAATGTGCTTGATGCGGTGAATCTTGGTAGCCACATTGCGCGCAGACAGCCCCGTGATTTCCGCTGTCGAGGCCGCATCCATTCCTTCGAGATACGCCACCACCACCTGCCGGTCCAGCGGTTTGAGCTGCTCAATGAGCTGGTAAAGCAGGGCGATCTCATCGCGATGCCCAGCGGCCTCTTCACCTTCCGCGCCATCTGCCAGTTCCGGCACTTCCTCGAGCCCCACGAAGCCCTGTTTCCTCATGCGCAGTTGCCGCCCGACATGCGACGCGGCGCTGTTGTGCGCCACGCGGTAAACCCAGGTGCGAAGCGAGCATCGGCCATCGAAGCCGTCAAGGCTTCTCCACAGTGCAATGAGGATCTCCTGCAGCAAGTCGCGTCGAGTCTCCGCATCGGCCTCGTAGGCGCGCGCCAGGCGTTCGATCGCGGCGCCATAAGTCGACAATGCTTCCTCAAATCGCCTGTTCTGGCTTGGCTCGACGCTGCGCTCTACGTTCGGCACGGATCAATCTCGCCTTTCATCCAAGGTAGTCTGCAGCGGAACGACTTTCTTACAGCAGCGGGTTCATTGACAAAGAATCGGTCTCAAAGTGCAGCCCTCATCACTGTGCGATAATCCTCCAGCGCCTTCGCACCCAGTTCCGTCAAACGGCACATGGTCAGCGGGTATTTGCCGCGAAAGGTCTTCTCGATGGTCACGTAGCCCGCTTCTTCCAACTTCGACAAATGAACGGATAGATTGCCCTTGGTCAGGCCGGTTGCCTGGTGGAGAAATTGAAAATCGGCTTCATCCACCGCGGCCAGCAAGGCCACTATCATCAGCCGAGCCGGCTCATGGATGATGCGGTCGACGCCCGATAATTTCTGGATCTGCTCGCTCATCTCACTCACCCGCGTCGACCGGCTCACGCAAAAACCTATGCAACGCGACGCCGCCTGTAATCAGCGCAACAATCCCCACAGAGTCAAAGAAAACGGCAATGCTGAAATCCAGCGAGAGATTGGAGAATGCAAGAGCAATGCCCGCTACCGCGGCCAGCGCGCCGGTCACGTAGAAACGCGGCAGCTTGCCGGCGATGGGCTGAAACAGCCCCACCGCCACGCCGAGCAACACCATGAGCCAGCGATCCGAGACCGCGAAAGGGGCCTTCCCCATTACCAGAAATCGCATGGCCACAACCGTAACCACAGCCACAACAAACGCCAGGCCCACCACCAGCGCGAGCCTGGACCTATCCGTTTTCAACGCAACGTAGCCGGTCCTCGCCACCAGGTAGCGGTTGCGAATCCGCTTGAGCGCCCAGCCCGACGCGATAGACATGACAATACCGATGATCGCAGACCCGCAGACCAGGACAATGCGCTCCACTGAAATCGCCATGAGGCCGTTGAACCAATTGACTGCCGAGAAGACAAGTAGATTCAAACCGGTATAGATCTCGGGCAGACCATCGCGATTGTGCACCCGCTGAATCATGTCGCAGGCTATCGCCTGCGGATCGACGTTGCCGGAACGAGTCATTGCATTCATAGAGCCTTCTCCTTACAAACTAGTCTGTATAACAAACTAGTTTGTAAGAATAATGCTCCTGAGCCCTGGAATTGTCAAGAGGCCCTCCCACATTGGGGAGTTGGGCCGTAACGATCCTGCGAACAGCCGGACAAAGACTACTCGAAGCTTGCCCCCAACCCCATTTTCGGCGATACTTAGGTGTTGAGTCTTGTGTGGAAGCGGGGTCCCCGCGAACAGGTCCTCGTTCGTGGGGCGATTGGTCGGGCGCACATGCCTGGCCGTTTATTTGGCCCTGCGCGCCTTTGCAATTTCGCCGCAGGCCGGAAATGCCCTTGAGACCCCAACAGAATTTGCATTGAGCACCGGATTTTGAAAGGAACCGTATCGCCGTGGTGATGATTCGTTTGGCGCGTTTTGGCGCCCGCAAGCAGCCCTACTACCGCATTGTGGCCATCGAGAAGGACCGTGCCCGCAATGGCCGCTCCATCGAGGTTGTCGGCACCTATAACCCCCGCACCAACCCCGCCACCGTTGACCTGAAGCACGACAGAATCGCACACTGGCGCAGCATGGGCGCCCAGTTCTCTGACATTGTGGAGAAGCTGGTAGCAAAGAATCCCGCCGGCGCCGCTCCGGCTGCCCCGCTTACGCCGTCTTCTCCGGTCACCGCCGCAGCTCCCGTTGAGCCAGCCGTCGAAACCCCGGCCGCCACTCCTGCCGAAGCGGAAACTGTTGTCGAAGCCTGATTTGGTCCAAACGGCCGCTCACCTCTAAGGAGCTTCGCTGGGGAGATTCGAGGACGCGCGAGCGGTTTCTCCTCCGCCCCTCGCACAATTGCTGACGGCGACCGGCGTCTGGTGATACGATTCTGCGCACCGATTCTTGTGGATGTTTTCCGGACCCTTGCGATCGGGTCAGAGGCACGAGCATGACCCCAAACGAAACAGCTTCACAGACCTCCGTTGTAGAACTTGTTCGCGAGATCGCCCAGGCGCTGGTGGATGAGCCGGCCGCTGTCCAGGTGGAGTCCGTCAGCCGGGATGAAAATACCGTCCTCAGGCTGCGGGTGGCGCCGCAGGATGTCGGCAAGGTCATCGGCAAGCAGGGCCGCACCGCCCGCTCGGTGCGCACCATTCTGGGCGCGGTGAGCATGAAGCTCCATCGCCGCTACACCCTCGACATCCTCGAAGAAGGCGACTAAGCCTTGACTACCTCCTTGCCTGGGTGCCCATCCTTCTCTGGGTGCCCCATCCTTCGCGTTGTTTGCGAAGGGTGAGATTCAAAGCTCCATCTTTCGTGAGACCACGGTCCCCGCTCCAAAGAGATCGCGATGACCACACCTGAAAACGAGCAACAGTGGGTCTGGCTGGCCCGCATTCGCCGACCCCAGGGCCGCAAGGGCGAAGTCTTTGCCGACATCCTCACCGACTTTCCTGAGAAATTTGCCAAGCGCAAACAGCTCTGGCTGATCGCCGACCCGGATTCTCCGCGTGCCAAATCGAATCCAGCGCCGCTCGAGGTCGAACTCCAGGCCCACTGGCTTCACAAGGGCGGCATTGTGCTTCATTTCGCCCAGTCTAGCTCCATCTCCGACGCCGAAGCGCTAAAGGGGCTCATCGTCGCCATTCCTCTCGCTCACCGCGTCCCGCTCGCCGGCGACGAAATCTACATTGGCGATCTGATCGGCTGCACACTGTTTGATGTGGCCAGCTCCGCGCCTGTTCCAATAGGAAAAATCGAAGAAGTCGACCGCACCGCCGGCCCGGTTGCGCTTCTTGTCGTCATCCCCACGGGCGCAAAGGATGAAATCCTGATTCCTTTCGCGCAGAGCTATCTCCGCAGCATTGACCTTGCCGCGAAGCGTGTTGAGATGGGACTCCCCGAGGGCCTGGTCGACCTGAACGCGCCTGGAAACACGGCGGGTTAAGATTCTCTTTTCCCACCTTGGACGCAGGAACGAAAACGCGCCAAGGATGGGGCGCCCGGGCGTTTATCGGATGGCAAGAGCATTTACTGGAACGCCAGCGGCGTCCAGGCTCCATTCTCCTTTAGAGCCAACTGCAGCGGACGCGGCGGCCCTTTCGGCGGGACGGTGACCTCGACCCAAAGCTCCTGCCCGCGCCTCGCTGGTGTCGGATCCACGGCATGTTCCCCAATGTAGAAGTCCACCGGCTTAGCCAGCCGCATATCCGCGCAGTCTGCTCCGGGCGTGGCTGTCACCATCTGCCCGCCAGACTGGCTGTCCGACTCCGGAATCCGAATTGCGGTCAGTTTTCCTCTCTCCACCTTGAGCCGCGCGGGGAACTCCACCATCTGCCCCCCTTGAATATAGAATTTCGTTCCCGTGGGCACGCCGTTCTTGTCTCTCGGCATGCCGGCTTGCTCGGCCGAAGGCAGCGTGCTCTGGCAGCCATCCACCGTCAACTGCACGCTCAGGTAGCGGCCGCGCAGCACCGCTTCAGGATCGTAAGCGGTGCTCCGCGCCCAGACTCGCGGGCAGGTCCAACGCTGGTAAAGATACTTCGCCGCAACCGTCGAAACAATGGCCAGCTGGATGGCCAGTAACGACAGAGAAACGCCCGCAACCGACGCTTTGCCCAGTTTCATAGCGCCTCCTTTGAGGAAGCCTGGACTGACGAATTAGGGCCTGATCTCATCTGCTCCAGCAGGCCGCGCCGCGTCTTCTCAAGAGCCCAACCTCCGACCAGAAAAAGAACGCCCAGGCCGATCAACCCCAGCGACCGGCCCACCTTATCGAAGATGTCGCTGAAGTAGAACCACGCCACCGCCACGGCGAACCAGACCATCCCCAGGTTCACCAGCGCCTTGCTCGCCTGGCGAACTCCCCACCAGATCACAAACACCGCGAAGCTCGCCACCAGCGCATGCGCCAGCAGGTTCGGTACGCTGTAGGTATAGGTATTGTGATAGGTTCCAAAGTCGTTATGCATCGTCTTCAGGCGCAGGCACCACGGCAACACAAGCGTGAAGGCGACCGCCGCCGCCACGGGAAGCAAGCTCTTCTTCAGCTTGATAAGCGAGAAGAGCAGCGGCAGCACCGCAATCCCCACCCATCCCCACACCCGCAAATGAAACGGCAGAAAGGTCTGCGTGGCTGTCCAGGAGCGCCAACCCTCCAGCAGAATGACCGTCCCCACAATTGCCGCAATGGCCGACGCCGCGAACAGTATACCCTGCGTGACCCTGCGCTTCGACCCCAGGAAGAGAGTCAGGTAAAGCATCGCCCAGACAACCAGCAACCTTCCCAGATACACCTGCGCCCCAATATGCGGGTCACCGTAAAATGTGAACTCCGAAAATATCCACGCCGGAAACAGAAGCAGCGTCAGCGTCTCCTGCGCCTCGTCGTGGAGCAGCACCCAGCCGGCAAGCGCCGCCAGCGCCCACATCAAGATCGCCGCCGGCCAGTGGTCCTCAATGTTGAAAATCTGCCCCACCAGGGCGATCGCCGCGCCCACCGAGAGCGTGCCCACGGCATGGAGCGTAGTCGAAAGCCCGCGATAGCTGTCGCGGACCAATGCCGCGCTCACGTGAAAGACAGTCACCATCGCCATCACGATTGCGAAGCGCGCCGCGGGGCCAATCTCATCCCAATGGGCCGACACAAACAGCACCAAGCCGCACACCAGCAGCAGCGCTCCCAGAATCAGCGCCACCAGCCCCTGCCAGCGCAACCCGGAAGGGCGGGCCTGTTCCGACTCATACACGCGGATGCGCTCCGCAGCCCCAGCATCCAGGACGCCGGCAGTTTGCCAACGCGTCAGCAGCGATTCAAAGTCAGCCATGGCAGTTGGCAAACATTAGAGCACAAACCGAGTCAACACGCCGTGACCGAATCCTGTTGGGTGCCCCATCCATCTCGCGGCTTCATCGCGAGATGGGTGGGTAGCCACGAACCTTGCACCCAGCGCACTCCTTAGCCGCTATCATCGAGAGCAGCATGCGTTTCGACATTGTCACCATCTTTCCCGGCTTCTTTTCGAGTTTCCTTGAGAATGGAATCCTGCGCCGGGCCATTGCCGAAGGTCTCGTCGAGGTTGCAGTGCACGATCTGCGCGCTTTCACCCACGACCGTCACCGCACCGTCGATGACCGGCCCTTCGGAGGCGGCGAAGGCATGGTCCTCAAGCCGCAGCCCATCGCTGAAGCGCTAGCTTCGCTCGGAATCCAGGCCAGATCCTCGCCATCTTTCGCCGACCCGCAAACCCCGGCCTTGTATCAGGGCACGACTTCAATAGCCTGCCCTGAGCGGAGTCGAATGGTGCCGAAACCGACCACGGATGAAGGCGGGGCTCTAGCCCCCGAGGAACTGTCAGATGAGTTGGAGGGTACGGGCTTGAAGGGTACGGGCTTCAGCCCGTACATCCAAACAGCCACCGAAAACCGGGCTTTAGCCCCCGAGGTAACGGAAAGTCGGGACATCCAACAGCCCCGCCCCACCGTCATTCTGCTCTCCGCGCAGGGCCGCCCCTTCACCCAATCACTGGCCCGCGAACTGGCCTCCCTCGATCGCGTAGTCCTCATCTGCGGCCGCTATGAAGGCGTCGATGAGCGCATCAACCAGCTCTACTGCGACATGGAACTCTCCATCGGCGATTACGTTTTGAGCGGAGGCGAGCTGGCCGCGGCGGTGGTCATCGACGCAGCCATGCGCCTGATTCCCGGCGTCCTCGGCAACGAGGCATCCAGCGAGTTTGAGAGCTTTGGCGTTGCCGATCTGGAAATCACAACCGGCGAAGAAGGCGTTCCCCGCTCCCAGCACGGAGCCGGTGGGCTGCTCGACTATCCGCATTACACGCGTCCCGCGGAGTTCCACGGCCTTCAGGTGCCCGAGACGCTGCTCAACGGCGATCACCAGGCGATTCGCCGCTGGCGTCGCGAACAGCAACTGCGCAAGACACTCGCCAACCGTCCTGATCTGCTGGAAAACGCCACCCTAAGCAAAGAGGATCTGAAGCTGCTCGATACAATTAGGCAAAACCGAGACTAGCCTCGCCAAGTCGCTGACCTGCTGACTCGCCAACTCGCTGGCCTACTTAAACGGCTGCACGGGGGCAGGCTGATCTGCGCCCACCTGACCCAGGGCAATCGCAGCGAGATAAAAGTTCTCTCCGTGCGTAGGGCTGCCGCTCAAACGCCGCAGCATGGACAGTTGGCCCACGTGTGTCAGCGCGTCCGTCACGGGTCCCTGCATCAGCCGCTCAATCGGCGCTTTCAACTCCCCGCCTGAATCCAAAAACGCATCCAATGCCCCCAGCGATTGGAAGAACCTCTGCTTCTCCTGCCTCCATTGCGACGGCTGTGCAGCGCGCCAATGCTCTTTCCCCACCGCGGCGGTCAAAGCCCAATCCAGGAGATCCCCCATATGCGCCAAAATTTGAACTGGCATGCGCCCCGCGCCCGCAAATCCCGCAAAGCTGTCTGGCGCCCCATCCAGCGCCCGCGCCGCCCTGTAAGCCAAAGTCGCCAGCGTATGCCGCAACAATTCCCGTTTCTCATCCATACCGGAACTATAGCGCAACTTCTAATCCCATTCCGATTAGGCGCCAAATCCCAATCTCTGATAAACTGGAAGTTCTGAGTCCAACAGCAGGAAACTACCATGTCTATTCATCCCGTAATGCAGCGCCTGGCCGACAAGCTCAAGCGCACCGACCTCCCCGAGTTCGTCCCCGGCGACCAGATTCGTGTCCAGGTCAAGATCAAGGAAGGCGATAAGGAACGGCTTCAGGCCTTTGAGGGCCTGGTCATCGCCATCAACCGCGGCGCGCAGGGCACCTTTACCGTGCGCAAAATGAGCTTTGGACAGGGCGTCGAGCGCATCTTTCCCTTCAACTCCAAGGTCATCGACAAGATCGAGAAGATCCGCAGCTACAAGGTTCGCCGCGCCAAGCTCTTCTATATCCGCGGATTGCGCGGCAAAGCCGCCCGTCTCAAGGAAGTGGATCGCGCCACCGGCAAAGTCCGCGCCTAAGCAAACCCCTTCGGTTTCTCTCAATAAGAAGACCCCTGGTTTCGCCGCCCGGGGTTTTTCTTTGGGAGTATTGTGTATTCCACTGTCATCCTGAGCGACCCGGAGCGCAGCGAACGGGGAGTCGAAGGATCTGCGGTTGCACTTCGGGCTCCGCAGACCAACTCCCGAGCCCCACTCCGGCTCCTTTTTCCGCCGCTACGACAGGAATTCAACAATCCCCATCTGAGCCCATTGTTCTTATACTGGACCCATGGCCAAGCCCCCGGTCTGCGGATGGAAGCACGAGAAAGCCGCGCGCCAGCAAGGCGCAATAAGAATCGCCGGATTGGACGAAGTTGGCCGCGGTCCGCTCTTCGGCCCTGTGGTAGCCGCCGCAGTCATCCTTCCAAAAGGCTGCCGCCTGCAAGGCCTTACCGACTCTAAGAAACTCTCCGAAAAGAGGCGCGAAGAGTTCGAAGTCCTGATTCGCGCCAGCGCCCTGGCCTGGGCTGTCGCCGCCGTCGATGTCGAGACCATCGACCGCATCAATATCCGCCGCGCCTCGCTGCTGGCCATGCGCCTGGCCGTCGAGCAGCTTGCCCTCAGTCCCGACTACCTGCTCATCGACGGCGTCGACACCATTGACTGGCCTTGCGCTCAGCAGTCCATCATTCAGGGCGACTCCGTCAGCCTCTCCATCGCCGCCGCCAGCGTCCTCGCGAAAGTCCACCGCGACCGCATGCTGGTCGAGTTCGACAGCCAGTTTCCCGGATACGGCCTGGCCAGCCATAAGGGCTACGGCTGTCCCGAGCATCTTGCCGCGCTTGCCCGCCTGGGTCCCACGCCCCTCCATCGCAAGAGCTTCAGCCCCGTCTCGCAATCGGCGTTACAATTTCCTGAGCTCTGAATCACCCGCTCTGAACGATCCAGGAGGCCTGCCTTGGCGAGGCTGCGTTGGCTATCGATTCTGCCCATCGCCTGCCTGCTCATGGCCGGATGCAACAAGTTTCAGCATAAAAAGCCAGACCCCACCAAGGGCGTGGTGACCGGCGTCGTTCTCTGCTCGGACACCGGCAAGCCGGCCCGCTTTGCAACGGTCGTTCTTACGGCCCAACCCAAAAAAGGCGAGAAGAGCGACGACGCCGATCCGCTCCCCGCAGCGGAAACCACCGTCACCGACCTGGATGGCCGCTTCCGGCTGGAGGCCGTCCAGCCCGGCCATTACTATGCCTACGCCACATTAGATGGCTACCTGGACCCGGAGTTTGCCCTCGACCCGGACAAGCTCAAATCCCTCTCTGCCGGCTGGGAGCAGCGCTCGTACTCCATCGAGCAATGGAAGGATCACCTCGCCGAAGTCACCGTGGGCGTGCACCGCATCTCTGAAGTCTCCATTCAAATCGTGCGCGCGGCAGAGATCGCCGGAACCGTGACCTTCGATGATGGGTCGCCTGCTATCGGCATGCACTTTCAGATCTTCCGCAAGACCGAAAAAGGCGACTTCACCAATGTTGGCCTGGCTCTGACGGATTCATGGACGATCCACGCGCTGAGCGATAGCCACGGCCGCTTCAGCCTCACCAACCTGCCCGCGGGCGAGTACACGGTATGCGCGCTCATGCCTGCCGATCAGGAGAGTGCTGCTCCGCGCATTTGCCTGGGCGACGTTTTCCGCAGAAAGGATGCGGAGACCGTGAAGGTGGGACCCGGCGAAACCGCCGGCGGCGTCGACATCGAGATTCCGCTTTCCGGCCTTCATACCGTGTCTGGAACGGTAACGGCCATGGCCGATGGGCACCCCATCAATCACGGGACCGTGCGCCTGCTCTACGCCGACGACCGCGAGAAAGCCCGCGAGACAACGCTGGTCGAAGATGGAAGCTATTCAATGGAATATGTCCCTGAAGGCAAGTACATCCTGCAAGTCTCCGGCGCTCAGGATGAAGAACAGAAAGTCGTCGCCACAGGCCAGGGCGACGCACAGCAGGAGACTGAGCAGACCGTTCCTATGCGCAAGTATGCCGACAAGGAGCTGCCGCTCACGGTTCTCAACGACACTGAGGACTTCAACGTTGCTCTGGCCGCCATAGCAGCGCCCGCTGATGCAGCAAGCGCTACAAAGCAATAAAGACCACGGATGGTTGCATAACCAGGCTTTGAAAGGGCACGACTTTAGTCGTGCCGTAAGGGCCTCAAAATGAACGTGGGCTTTAGCCCCTGAGGGAAATGCCGGCACCTTATTTGGAGCTTGCTTAGGCCGCAACCGGCCGTGCCTTTCGTTTCTGCCACCACGTAAGCACCGGCCGCGCCAAAAGTAGCACTGTGAGCACCACCGTCAGGCGCAGCGGGCTCAGCACGCCTGTCTTCACCTGCCACCAGTAGTGAATGATTCCGCACACGGCGGCCACATATACCAGCTTGTGCAGCCGGTTCCAGTTCTTGCCGCCCAGCTTGCGAATCGCCCAGTTGGTCGAAGTCAAAGCCAACGGCACCAGCAGCAGCCACGCCGCTAAGCCCATGGTGATGAACTTCCGCTTGGCGATATCGTCAAGCATCGTCTGCACGTTGAATCCCGCATAGAGCGCCACGTAGGTCAGCATGTGCACCGTGCCGTAGAAGAAGGCAAACAGCCCCAGCAGGCGGCGGAATTTAATGAGCCAGCTCAGCCGCGGCGCCAGCTTCCGCACGGGCGTAATAGCCAGCGAAAGAATCAACAACAACAGGGTGTTGTAGCCGGTGGTGAGTTCGATATTCGCAGTGGGGTCGGGGCCGAGCGTATTGGTCACGGCCTGATAAACCAACAGCGCCATCGGACCCAGGCACGCGATCCAGGTGAGCGTCTTGAGAATGATCAGCGTCGATCGTTTCATAATCAGCGCGCGCCCGCCGGCGCTTTCTTCCGCTTATTCTTCACCGCTGGGCGCGCCGCGCGTGGTTCGCCCTCCGCGAATGGACGGCGCGGCCTCTGCGTTGGAGAAATCGACCGGATGATAAGCCGGTGCGCGCCTTTGGAATCGAACGGCACCTTGGCCCTTGCTTGAGCTTCCTTCATCAGCGACCGCACCTCGGGAAGATGCAGCGCCGCGGCTGATGGCAGAACAATGTGGCGCGCGATGGTTCCGCTCCCGCACAGGATGCGATCCGGATCGGTGAGTCCCTTGGCCTGAAGAAAGAACAGACTCACCCACTTCGGATACAAGACTATCGAGAAGATCGCTTCCGAGGGCCGTTCGGTGGGACAATAGCCAATCACGAGCCCGTTGTAATTGTCGTATACAAGCTCAAGCGCAGTGGGATAAAGCTTGCGCATCTCGCCGCGAATATCCTCGGCCAGGTCGGCAATCTCCGGCGCATACTTTGCCAGGAACAAAGCCAATTGCTTCTCCGCATCCTTGCCACCCGTCATTGCATTCTCCGCGCCGATGACTAACTAACCCCTAACCCCTGATCCCTAACCCCTGCTTCTAGAAATCCCTCTTCAGATTCATCCCGTTATAGAGCGAAGCCACCTGCTCTCCATACCCGTTGAACATCAGCGTCGCTTTGCGCTGCGCATAGAAAGGCAGGCCAATGCGCCGCTCTGTCTTCTGGCTCCAGCGTGGATGATCCACATTCGGATTCACGTTTGAATAGAACCCATATTCGTTGGGAGCAAGATCGTTCCATGTCGTCCTCGGCTGCTTGTCAGTGAACCTCACTTCCACAATCGACTTAGCCGACTTGAATCCGTACTTCCATGGCACCGCAATGCGCACCGGCGCGCCGTCCTGGTTGGGCAGCACTTCACCATACAGTCCAAACGTCAACAGCGTCAGCGGGTGCATCGCCTCATCCATGCGCAGCCCCTCGGAGTAGGGCCAGTCGATGGTCGATTCGCTCGTCCACTTCTCCACATGCTTGTCGTAGTAGGAGAGAAACTGCACATACTTGGCAGATGGAAGTGGATCGCACTGCTTGATGAACTCCGAAAGCGAGTAGCCCACCCACGGAATCACCATGCTCCACGCCTCGACGCAGCGATGCCGGTAGACGCGGTCTTCAAGCGGGCGCAGTTTCAGCAGCGTATCAATGTCGAAGGTCTTCGGCGCATTCACCTTGCCGGTAACCTTGACGGTCCATGGCCGCGTGGGCAACGCGCCCGCATTCTTCGCCGGGTCGTCCTTGTTCACGCCAAACTCGTAGAAGTTGTTGTAATGCGTGATGTCGTTGAGGCTGGTAAGGTCTTCGCCGGTCGTCGTCAACGGGCTCTTCACCGTCTCGAGTTTCGTGCCCGCCTCGGCTCCCGTGCGCGGCGAAATAACCTCCGCTATCCGCTCCATCCCTAGCGTCGCCGCACCGGCAGCCACAACGCTCGATGCTGCCCCACGCAGAAACTTCCTCCGGTTGATGTACCACTCATAGCCACTCCTCGGTGTGATCTCAGAAGAAGCAATGTCGGCATGTTTACCAATCAGCATTTATTTGACCTCAAGAAGGGGAAACTCTCGTCCTCAATTGATTAGATACGACAGGCCGCCCCTACGTTACAAGAACGTGAGAGTGTGCTTTTTCGGATTCCTCACCATCAAATATTAGCGCTCGGCCTATTCGCCGGCTGGCTGACTCGCTGACTCGCCAGCTCGAGCGCCTCCCACAAAGGGCCAATGCCTGTCCCGACGCGCCCGCACCATGTAGATTGCGGTCCCGCTCACGCCAATGCCCAATGCCACAGCCAGCCCTTCGAGCGCATGGCTTCGGTTCACCAGCATGAAAACAAATCCTGCCATGGCCAGCAGCGGCGGCAGCGGATAGAGCGGCATTTTGAAGGGCCTCACCAACTCCGGCCGCTGCGCCCTGAGCAGCATCACGCCCGCATGCTGCAGGAAGAATTGCAGCACAATCCGCGTGATCACCAGCAGCGTGATCACTTGCGTGAGAGTCATGAAACAGAACGCGGAGGCCACCACACCCAGCGCAAACAGTGATCGGTGCGGAATCCCATGGCGTGGGTGCACAGCAGCCAGAAAGCGGAAGTAATTCCCATCCCGCGCCGCAGCATAGGGAACGCGCGAGTAACCCAGCAGCAGCGAGAACACGCTGGAAAACGCCGTCCACACCACCAGGGCGGCAATCGTGTAGCCGGCCCATCCGCCAAAGGCAGCCCGCGCAATATCGGCCACCAGTCGCACGCGCACCACGGCGCTCTCGGTGCCATGGGCCGCCGCACCGCCCAGCGCCGCAGCCCCATTCAAGGACGGCAGCACGGCCAGGTTCATCACGATGTAAAACGCCGCGACAAACATCACCGCAAGAAGAATGGCGCGCGGAATGGTCCTCTCCGGCTGTTTAACCTCGCTGCCCAGGAACGTTATGTTGTAGTAGCCCCAATAGCAATAGGTTGCAAGCAGCGTGCCTTGCGCCAGGCCGTTGACCGCGGTCCGCAGCCCGCCGAACGCAGGTGCAACCGGCATGTGCCATCCGCCCAGCGCAGATGCATGGACGAATCCGGAGACGATAACGCCTGCGATGGCCGCGATTACGCCCACGAAGAGTACCCAGGCCATCCCCGTCACGATGCTCAAGCGGCGATAGAGCATCCACGTGACCATCAGGCAGACCGCGGCAGCAGCCAGGTTGGCATAGCGCAGCGCCGGCAGAGCAGCTATCGGTGCGCCGTCAATGCCCGCCCAGAAGACTCCGAGAAAACTTGACAGCCCAATGCACCCGGACGCAATCGACAAGGGCGCGGAAAAACTCAGTTGCCACACGTAAAGAAAGCTCAGCCAGTTCCCCGCGCGCTCCGGTCCATAGATTTCACGCAGGAACGCATACGAGCCGCCGGCGCGCGGAAACGCCGCGCCCAATTCCGCCCACACCAGCCCATCGGCAACGGCGATGGCCGCGCCCAGCACCCACGCCCACACGCTCAACCGGAATCCGGCCGCCGCAATCACCAGCGGCAGCGTGATGAACGGCCCCACGCCGATCATCTCCAGCATGTTGAACAGCACGGCAGAGCGCAGGCCGATGCGCCGTTCGAGGGTGCCGCTGGGGATGGGTTGGATGTCTCTCATGGGGCTCAAGCGCTCCACGGATTGTACACTGACGGAAAGCATGTTCTTCTCCGACAAACATCTCCGGGCAGCAGCGGGCATAGCCCTTGCGGGCCTTCTTCTTGCAATCGCTTTTGCGACCTGCGCTCAGCAGCCGGCGCCGGACGCGCCCGCGCAAGTCGCTTCCCCAACGCTTGGCGACCCCAGCAGCATCGCTCTTCCCATCGCCGAAGACCGCGGCGCGGCAGCCCTCGAGCAATCCCTTCGCCGGCTTTCCACCACCGCCAGCGTGATGATGATCGTGGCTCATCCCGACGACGAAGATGGCTCGCTGCTCACTTATCTCTCTCGCGGCCTGGGCGCGCGCTGCACGCTGCTGACGCTTACGCGCGGTGAAGGTGGACAGAATGCCATGTCGGCGGAGTCCTACGACGCGCTGGGCCTGATCCGCACCAACGAACTCTTGAAGGCGGACGAATATTACGGCGCCAAACAGCTCTGGGGCACCGAAATCGACTTCGGCTTTTCGAAGACGCAGGAAGAAGCCTTCGCTCGCTGGGGCCATGACCGCGTGCTCTACGACGCTGTGCTCGCCATCCGCCGCGAGCGCCCCCAGATCATCGTCTCCACCTTCGTCGGCGGAATTACCGACGGCCACGGACACCACCAGGTCTCCGGCGAGATAGCCCAGGAAGTATTCAAAGCCGCCGCCGACCCAAGCGTCTTCCCTGAGCAACTGAAGCCCGTCAGCGAAGGCGGTCAGGGCCTCACCATCTGGCAGCCGCTGGCCGTCTACTCCATGGTCCCCTTCGCACCCGTCACCGAAAAGGGCATGTTCGACTACGCAACCGGCAAATGGGCGCCCGCGAAGTTCAAGAACTACGTCACCGGCGAGGTCACCACCGGCGTCCCTTCCAGTGACGTGACCATCCAGGTCGGAATGCGCGACCCTGCTTTGGGCCGCAGCTATGCCCAGATCGCCCGCCAAGGCTGGGGTGAACAGAAGTCGCAGAATGGAGGCGCGGTTCCCGCGCTCAGCGGACCGGCCAGCACCAGTTATCATCTGTGGGCCGTCGCTCCGCAGGCTGCAGCGCAACCGGGAGCGAATGCAGCCGGCGACGGCCTCTTCCACAACAACAAAGTTGCCATCGACACTGCTCCCGAGGGGCTGATCCGCCTGGCCGGCCCCAACCCGCCCGCGTGGCTCGGCGATGGCCTGGCCCAGGTCGCATCCGGCCTCAGGCTGTTCCGGACCGAGCGCCGCGGCCTGGAAGGAACAGCCGCAGCCCACCTGCTGACACCCATCTATCGCCAAGCCCTCGACCTGCGCGCAAAAATCGCCGGCAGCACCCTCGACGAGCAATCCAAAGCCAGCCTGCTCTTCGAACTCGACGCCAAGATCGGCCAGTTCCAAATTGCGCTGAAAAACCTGCTCGGGCTCGATCTGGCCGCTTTTGTTACGAAATCCACAAACGCGCAGGACACCGGCGGTTTCAGAGGAGGCGGGCCCGACGAGATCCCCCGCAGCGTCTCTCCCGGCGAAGATTTCAACGTCCGCATTCACACCGCCCGCGCAGCCTCTGAAGTCCACATGGCGAAGACCTGGCTAGTAACTGAAAACGGCGGCGACTGGCAGCACGGCGACCCCATCAGCATCGACTCAACCCCCACCACAACCGACGCAATTTTCAAGCTCCACGTCCCCGATGAGACGCGGCCCACCCAGCCCTACTTCACCCGCCCCAACATTGAGCAGGCGTACTATGACCTGGCCCAGCCCGATTACCGGGAACGCTCCTTCGCGCCGTGGCCGCTCGCCGCATGGGTCGAGTTCACCTTTGACGACGTGCCCATCCGCATGGGCGAAGTTGTCCAGACAATGCAGCGCGTCCTCGGGCCCGGCGGGGTCTACGAGCCCCTCGTGGTGACTCCCGCCATCGGCGTCCGCATGGACCCTGAAGCTCGCATCCTCCCGCTCGATGGCTCCGCGCTCCCAGTACACGTAACCGTCCACGCGCAAGCCGCTGCCCAGGGAACCGTTGAACTCAACCTTCCCGCCGGATGGACAGCCCAACCCGCCTCCGCGCTCTTCCACCTGGCCGCTTCCGGAGATACCGAGCCGATTCTTTTTTCGGTCACTCCCACCGCTGCACAAACCAGTCCTTACACCATCCAGGCGGTAGTCCAATCCGCCGGCAAGACGTATCAGTCCGGCTGGCATTCCGCAGGCTATCCCGGCCTCCGCCCTTACAACCTGTATCGGCCCGCCCAAATGCTCACCCGCAAGGTGAAAGTGAAGCTTGCTCCCGGCCTGCGCGTTGGCTACATCATGGGTACCGGAGACGAGGTGCCGGACGCCATTGAAGCCCTGGGGGTACCCCCGCATCTGCTGACCAAAGCGGAAATCGCTTCAGGCGATCTTTCCGCTTGGAATGTGCTGGTAGTTGGGATTCGCGCCTATTCCGCCCTCCCTGAGCTCGCCGCAGCGCAGCCCCGGCTCAACGAGTTCGTCCGCCACGGTGGAACTCTCATCGTTCTCTACCAGAGCGGCAACTTCCCCGCGCCATTCCCGCTTTCAATGGGCCGAATGGCAGAGCGCGTCGTCGACGAATCGGCTCCGGTCAAGCTGCTTGAGCCGGCAAATCCTCTGCTCAATACGCCCAACGCCATAACTTCCGCGGACTTCGACGGCTGGGTTGAAGAACGTGGCCACTCCTTCCTCGATTCCTGGGACCCGGCCTACACCGCCCTGACAGAGACCGCCGATCCCGGCCAGGACCCGCAACGCGGCGGCCTGATCGTCGCCCATCCCGGCAAAGGAACCTTCATCTACGTGGCCTACGCCCTGCACCGCCAGCTCCCGGAACTGGTTCCCGGCGCGTACCGCATCCTCGCCAACCTGCTCAGCGCTCATCAATGAAAAACTGGGTGCCCCATCCATTCGCGTTTTTTGCGAATGGGTGGGAGACCGCGAACCTCAATCAGTCGGCGCCTCAACCCCATGGTGGAGAAAACCCTCCCCCCTTCGACGGTTGCCAGTATTGCCTCGGCCCTTCATGCTCTTTAAACTAACATGAAACGGCTTCCCGCTTCCCTGCTTCTTCTGCTCGCCTCGGCTAGTGTGTGCGCTCAAAACGCTCCCGTCACAACCCCTTCTACTCCACCGTTCGGCAATTTCTACGCGCGCTGGTCGGCACAAACTAACGCCATCCAATCCAAACAGCCCGCCTGGCCCCCGCTCGTCACTACCGACGTCGGGCTCATCCAGGGGACGCGTACTGATGCCATTCGCCAAACCTCTTCCGCGGGCGTTCAAGCGTGGAACGTCGACGGCGGCAAAGACTTCAACTTCACTCCCCTCGCCAACACCGGACTCAACTTCAATCTGCCCGCCTACTTCAAGCACCTTTCGCCCAACGCGGCCGACGACCAGGGAGAACTGTCCTTCCTTCTCAAAGATCGTTCTCTTTCTGATGACTCCGCCAGTGCAGATGACCAGGGCAGGCTTGGCATTGTAGCCGCAGCCGGTCCGGCGCAATCGGCTCCGGTAGGCGGTTCGCCCGTCAGCGTCACAGTGTACGACCGCACGCGCATGGACGCCTGGGAGTGGTTTGCGGCGTCGCCCTATGAGAATGCATACGCCTACGTTCAGTCGCTTGTGCGGATCGGCATGGCGCAGCGTGTCCATCGGTGGGACTGGGCGCTAGAGCTGTCCCAGCCCGCCGTCCTCGATGTCCCCAGCCGCGCAGTTTCTACTGTGAGCGCGCAGGGCCAGTTAGGGCTGGGCGGAACCTACTATGCCTCGAACAGCAACAACACTGAACCCGTTGCGGCGTTTCTGAAGCAGGGTTATCTGCGGTATGACGGCGACGGCGGCGCCGCTCGCATTGGGCGCTTTGAGTTTTTTGACGGCCTGGAGACGCAACCGAAGAATCCCACCATCGGCTGGCTGCAAAGCAACCGTATCACCCAGCGCCTTATCGCCAACTTCGGCTTCTCAAACGCACAGCGTAGCTTTGACGGACTCGACGCGCACTTCGGTTCAGGCGCATGGAACATTACCGCCATGGCGGCGCGCTCCGACCAGGGCGTCTTCAACATGAATGGCAACCCGGAACTGAATGTGGACGTTCAGTACCTCGCGCTTACCCGGTCGGAGTTGAAAGGGCATGTGCTCTGGCGGGTCTTCGGCGTTGGCTATCACGATGGCCGAACCCACGTCACCAAGACAGATAATCGCGCCTTGGCGGTGCGCGCGGCCGACTACGGAAATATTCGCATCGGAACCTATGGAGGCGATATTCTGACGGCCATTCCCGCCGGGCCAGGACAGTTCGACTTTCTGTTCTGGGGCGTGGGGCAGGACGGGAGTTGGGGCAAGCTGAGCCACAGCGCCAATGCCGCCGCGGTGGAAGGCGGATATCAGCTGACCAAGGTTCCCTCTGCGCCGTGGCTGCGTGGCGGCTGGTTCCGGTCAAGCGGAGACAACGATAACACAGACGGCAAACATAACACCTTCTTCCAGGTGCTCACCACGCCGCGACTCTACGCCCGTACGCCCTTCTACAACTTGATGAACAACAAAGACGAGTTCGTGCAGATCATGGATAAGCCGGCGAAGCAACTTGCCCTGCGTGCGGACATTCATTGGCTGCAACTTACTTCGGCTCACGATCTGTGGTATCTGGGCGGAGGCGCGTTTGACAACAAAGTCTTCGGATACACGGGCCGTCCTGCAAACGGGGCAACGTCACTGGCTACCGTTTCAGATATCAGCGCGGACTGGCAGGCATCAAAGAGTGTTGCGCTCAACTTCTACTATGGCTATGTCCAGGGCAAGACCGTGGTTGCGGCGATCTATCGCACCGACCGAAACACGCAATTTGGATACGTCGAATTTTTGTATAAGTGGGGCGTGAAGCAGCGCGGCGCTTCAGGGAAATGAGGACTGAAGAGACCAGCGCCCTGGCTCAATTTGATTCATGCAACGGCGAGATTCCCTTGGAATCTCGCCGTTGTCTTTTGGGGCAGGGGCAGAAAAAAAGTCGCTTCACGGCCAGGAGCGCGATACCGAGCAGAACCGCATGCGGCGCGAAGAGTTCCTTGCCCAGGTGGCCGCGATCGATCTCCCGCCTTACATCAAGCACAACACCACCGCCGTCGACGGCTGGGGCGACTTTTCCTTCCTTGCCAAATACCGCTTTGCCAGCGGCAACGCCCAGCACGGCTCGTACTCAGTCAGTTTTTGGGCGCTGACCACGGTGCCCACCGGCCAGGGGAAGAACGGATCCACCAACGGCAGCGTGCAGCCCAACCTCGGCGTCGGCAAGGGATTCGGCAACTTCGATGTGCAATCCACTATCGGCGCGACTTTGCCCACCGGCAACCCAGCCACCAACGCTACTGGCAGGCCGGTCATATGGAACACGGCAGCGCAATGGAAGCTTCACAAAATCTTCTGGCCGGAGCTTGAGAGCAATGCCACCTTCTACAAGGGCGGCACAAACGACGGCAAGATCCAGGAGTTCATCACGCCGGGCATCCTCATCGGCAAGTTAGCCTTGCACCCCGGCGACAAACAATCCCGTCCCGGCCTGACCTTCGGCGGAGGCATGCAAATCGCCACCAGCCAGTTCCACTCCTACAACCGCGAACTCATTCTCACCGCCCGCTGGATCTTCTAGTAGCTGGCCTGCGGGTCGGGACAACTCGCCCTTATCGCGGTTCTCCAGTAGATGAGGAGCGAGACGACTTCATTGAAGTAGTCAACCCATGTCTGGCTCTCGACTGAGCCCGCCGCGGAAACCATCAGAAGGCGAAGCGGCAACCGACTGTCGGAGCAAAGTTGTTGTCGCTGTAATAGGGCACGCCAGGGCCATGGGGAATGGCGATTGCCAAGCCGCCGCTCACCCAGGAATACGCAATTCCGGCAAAAGTGTCGAAACGCTTGGTGAAGTGGTGATCCAAATAGAGCGACCCTTCATTGAGGGCGCCCGCGCAGGACGCGCGGAAACCGGCAGCGGCCGAGCAAGTCGGTGGAAGCCTGAAGTCGTTCTGCCGCTGTTGATACCAGGCAAAAACTAAGTCGGTTTTGCTACGGTAGGTGTACTTCGCGCCTGTCCACCAGATCTGCACCAACTTTTCGGAATCGAGATTGTTGTCTTCGACCCCGCTCATGATGTATCCGCCCTGGTCCGAGGCGCCCACGCCCAACGGGTTCACCGGGTTATTCTGCCAGATGTATTCGTAGCCGGCAAAGACCTTGAACTGCTCTGACGAATACTTGGCAGTGGCCATAATTGCGTTGTTGTCGGTCACGATGCCATACACGGTGTTGGCCGTTCCAATCAGATTGGCCCCGGTGATGGGGTTTGTATTGATGCTGTCCGTGGTCGACTGATATGGAGCGGCCAGACTCTGAGGCCCCAGCAAGGGGTTCAATACGCTGATCGCCTGGTTGTAATGTTGAAAGACGAGGTCGCCGAAGATCTTGCCGGCGTTTCCGCCGAGGTTGAATCCATAGGCGTTGTTGTGCGCCGATTCCGGCGTACAGTTGGCGGCAGTCCAGGTTGTCGATGCCGAGTAGCAGCCGCCATTACCATCGGCGAATTTATACATCGCGCCGAAATGGGCCGGGCCATGGATGAGGCGATACTTCAGAGCGTCGTCCCAGCGGCTGTCCTCGGTGTCGCCGCCGCCGGCCATCGTGCCGTTGTACCCGATGTACGCAAAGGCATAGCTGCCGCCGGCCGGATCGTAAAGGAGCATCGTATCGGTACCGAGAGAGCGCTGACGACCGAAGGTCAGCGTGCCGGCATATTTGGACGATACACCGGCATAGTATTCGTCATTGAAGGGTTGGCCCGCGCGCGCGCCGTCGATGGCTTCCGAATAGCTGCTCCTGGGAAGGCCGATGTTAACGGTTTGGGTGGCTGACGCGTTGGCAAGCAGGCCGGACTGCGGATTGATGCCGGTTGAAGCGTTGAACACAACCGACCAGCCGGGCACAAACTCTTCCTTGCCCCTGATGCCCAGACCCGTCTGCTGCAGGTTGTTCGGTGCGATGAGGAATCGATGTTGATAGCCGTTTCGGTTCACCAGCGATTCGCCTTCATAGTTATAGCCGTTTTCCGGCAAGCCGTGGCTCACCCAGCCGACGCCGGCGTCATACGCACCGTAAAGCGTGATGCCGTGCCAGGTCAGCGCGCAATCGGTGGTAGCGAACTCGTGGGGACTCGTGCAAGGGTCGGGGGTCTTCTGCTGCGATTTAGTGTCGACCGCGGCGGCCTGCCCGAACGCCAGCGTCGGTGAGGGGAAGAGCACCGCCGCTGCAAGAACCAGCTTCGCCTTGTTCACATTTCCTCCAAAATAAAAATGATTTTAGATGACCTTCCTCTACGATTTTATACGATCTTCTTCGGCGGTTTTAATCGGATCTTCCTCGGCGGCAACGGAGGGCTCAAATGTTAAAAACATGTGAATTATTCAAATATTAACAAGAATCTGCGATGCTTAACGATGGAAACAGGCACAGGAAAGTTCCGCCTGTTTGAGAACTTTCCGCGTTTCCATGTTCCTCCCGCATGAGTCCACACACCAAAACCGGCCTCATCTTCAAGTTCTCCGCAGTGCGGGAGCACAACGCGCTCGCAACCATAGCGTGCGCCTCAACGACCCAACCTGATTCAAGAGGAAAATGAGAGGCTTAATGAATTTCAAGCTTAAATCTGCTGCCGCGGCATTTATGGCAGTTGCGCTAATCGCGTCATCCGCCTACGCAAGCGATCCAAGCGATCGCGATCCAAATGGGGCGGCGAAAAAGAAAACGCATGCCACTGAAAAGAAGGAAACCTGCCAAGCTTGCGATGAGATCCAGGCCCTGAAGAAGGACATGCAGGATCAGATCGACGCCCTGAAGTCGGACCTGGCAAACAAGACTGTCCAGTTGCAGCAGGCGCGCCAGGCGGCAGCCGACGCACAAGCCGCAGCCGACCGGGCCAACGCCGCAGCCAGCGCCTCAAACCAAGCTTTAACCGACAATACCAGCGCGGTCAATACGCTGCAGTCAACGGTCACCGATCTGAAAGGCAACCAGGCATCGCTGGCCGCCACCGTCTCGGATGAGACTGCAAAGATCAAGAAGGAGATAGACAGCCCGGCGGTTCTTCACTACAAGGGAGTGGCCATAACGCCAGGCGGCTACACCGCGGGCGAAACAATTTACCGCACCAAGGCCACCGGAGGCGACATTCCCACCGCGTTCAGCGCCCTTCCCTACGAAGGCGCGGACGCCTACTCGCTCGGCGAATTCTACGGCAGCGCCCGTCAGTCCCGGGTCAGCCTCAACGTGGAAGGCAAAACCAGCTGGGGCACACTGCGCGGCTACTATGAGGCTGACTGGCTTGGCACCGGAATCTCTTCCAATAACAACCAGTCCAACAGCTACGTTCTGCGTCAGCGCGTGATCTGGGGTTCGGCTGAAACCAACTCTCATTTGAAGGTCGCGGGAGGCCAGATGTGGTCGCTGGCCACGGAAGATAAAAAGGGCATCTCCAACGACTCCGGGGACATTATGACGCCGCAGACGATAGACCCGAACTACGTGACGGGCTTCGTCTGGACCCGCCAGTACGGTGTCCGCGTGGTCAAATCCTTCAAGAACGTTGCCTTCGGCCTTTCGATTGAGAATCCGCAGGTTCTCTACACCGCCTCAATCGCCGGCAACACCCCGTACGCGGTGCTCGGCAGCGCCGGCAATAACGGCGGCAACTACAACGCCGCCGTCAGCACCGTTGCTCCGACGGTGTACGTTCAGAACTACAGCAACGTGAAACTGACGGATTCAGCCGGCAACCTGGTGGATTCGTACATCCCTGTTTACAACACGGTCGTCGCCAACACCAACATCGCCAATCTCTCCTTCAACCAGATGCCGGACTTCATTGGCAAGATCGCATTCGATCCCGGCTGGGGGCACTTTGAAATCTTCGGCATCGGCCGCTCGGCTCATGAGACGGTTTATCCCGGCGTAACCACCAACAGCGTCAAGTACGGCGGAATCAAAGACATTGTCACCGGCGCGCCGGTGGTAGCATCGTCCACCGTTGCCGGGTCTTACTCCAACAGCATCGCCCTCGGCGGCGGCGGCGCCAGCCTGCGCGTCCCGGTCATTGCCAACATGCTGACCGTCGGCGTCAAGGGAATGCTGGGTCCCGGCGTAGGCCGCTACGGCGATACAACCCTCTCCGATGTGACCGCCAACGCCGGGGGTGAGCTCGAGCCCATCCATAACGTCAGCGGACTCGTCACCGTTGAAGCCAATCCAACCGCGCGCCTGGCCCTCTACCTCAACTACGGTGGAGACTACGCAGGCCGCGAAGACTTCGGCACCGGCAGCGGCTTTGCCTCAACCCTGGGCTCGCCTTCGCCGGATTTCTGTCCCTCCACGGCCGGGGCATTCGCCTGCACCTCTTCGCCTACAGCGGCCGACATTGCCGCCGGCGGCACCTGGGGACCCCATTGGGGCACCCCCACCGTCGGAACCACTGCGATCGGCTACGGCTCGCGGCTGCTGAGCAATTCCGGCTGCAATACCATCGCCAATCCCGGCTTTAGCGGCAGTTCCACGGGCTATTACCCGGGAGGCTCCTGCGGCGCGCAAACACGCGACGTGCAGGAAATCACCGGCGGCTGGTGGTACGACTTCTACAAGGGCGAGCACGGCCGCTTCCGCCAGGGCTTCCAGTACGGATATGCCGTGCGCGAAGGCTGGTCCGGCGCCGGAAGTCCGGCCATCGGCGCCAAGGGCATCGACAACATGTTCTGGACGTCGCTGCGCTACTACCTGCCCTAACCTGCGGTCCTGAGGTTCCGACAGAAGACACATACGGGCGGCCCACGACTCCGGGCCGCCCATTTTGTATTTCAGGGAGGAACATCGGGAAGGTCGGCATAGCCTGCAAACTCAGACGCCTGATCGCAGACCCGCTGAATTCGACTTTTTCAGGATCGTCCAGTATATTGGTAAGAAATATTGCTATGACTTGTTGTCGCCCCTACTGTCGATAAAGTTCTCCCCGCCCCACGCGGTCCAGGGGCCTTAGGTCCCATCCCCATCCAGCTTTCGAAATCCAAAGTGCAAAAAGCACTTTATGCTTTCGCAGTGAATATTGATATGACTTGTTGTCCTCCAACCTGTCGGTAAAGTTCCGCCGCCTCATGCGGGCCAGTGCCGTAAGGCCCAAACCAATCCAGCCCCAAAAACTCAAAGGAGAATCCAAAGTGCAAAAAGCTCTGCATGCCCTTGTGTCTGCTTCTCTGCGCCGGGTGTCGCTGTCGATCTCTGCTGCGCTCTTTTTGTTTGCTCTGGCGGTCGGCCGGCCCATGGTTGCTCAGGACGACATCACAACGGAAAACGGAACGTCCGGGTACCATGGCGCATTCATCACCGGGCCGGCCTCGAACCCGCTGAGCTTCCTGAACGGCGCGGCCTTTCGAACGACCAGCAACCCGGCGCCCTACGACTTTCACGACTTTGCCCCGACGAGCTATGTTGACGAAAATCTGCCCAATTGGATCGATCTGCAGGCCGAGGAGCGGTTCCGGTACGAGGGGTACGACAATAGCAGCTTGAAAACGGGTGTCAACGACTCCTACCTGTTGAATCGCTTCCGATTTCAGGTGGACCTGCATGCGGCTCACTGGCTGCGGGTCACGGCGCAGGTGCAGGACGCTCGTTCGGGATTCCAAAACCCGCCGATCGGGCCACCCAACACGGTTCGCTGGGATCTGAAGCTGGCGTATGCCGAGGTTGGCGACCCGGAGAAACACCTGTTCAGCCTGCGCGTGGGCCGGCAGTTGATTAACTACAACAATACGATCATCGCCAACTCGGAGTGGCGCAACCAGGCGCGGTCGTACGATGCGGCAGTGCTGAACCTGAACGCAAAGCGCGAGCACCTGGGCATCTTTGCCGCCTCGCCTGTGGTGCCGCAGGCTTATGGTGTGAGCCCGCATCAGGAAGGCAACAACATCTACGGAGCCTACGGCCGCATCGACGGCCTGGTGGCGCCGCACTCGAACCTCGAGCCGTTCTTCTTGTGGCGCGTGCAGCCGGCGGAGGTCGTGGAACCCGCCGTAAGCAAAACCACCGGCAAGGAAGACGAGAAGGCTCTCGGGTTGCGCCTCAAAGTGCAAGCCCACACGGCGTTCGATTACGGGGGCGAGTTTATCTACGAAACCGGCAAGGTGGGAACGCAAAGCATCGGCGCCTT
>JBKQNU010000172.1:0-163779 GCA_052145815.1 Occallatibacter sp. | reverse complement strand
GGCAGTGTCGACTCCGCTTCGGCGAATATCCGCACGCTGGAAGCAAACCTGCCCGATTCACTGCGCTTCGCCAGAGAACTCTTGCGCGAACCGTCCTTTCCCGAGAGCGAGTTCGAGCAGATCCGCCAGCAGCGCATTGCTGCAGTCGAGAGCGGTAAGACCGAACCCTACACCCTGGTCCCGCTGGACTTGAACCGGCACTTCAACGCTCGCTATCAGCGCGGCGACAAGCGGTATACATCCACGATTGATGAGCAGATCGAAGACTTGAAGAAGGTGACCCTGGACGACGTGCATGCTTTTTACAAGCAATTTTATGGCGTCGGCGAGGGTGAGATCGTCCTCAGCGGGCAATTTGATCCGGACCTGATGAAGAAGCTTGTCACGGAGCTGTTCGGCGATTGGAAGAGCGCCAGCCACTACCAGCGCATCGGCGACACCTACGACAAGGTGGATGCGATCAACGACAAAATCGAGACACCGGATAAGCAGAACGCGCTCTTCCTGTTCGGCATGCCGATGAAGATGAACGACGAAGATGCCGACTACGCGGCTCTCACCATCGCCGGCATGGTCTTCGGGGGCTCTCCTAACTCGCGCCTCTTTCAACGCATTCGTGTGAAGGATGGGCTGAGCTACGGCGCTTCCGCAGGATTCTCGATCCCCACCAAAGACGACGGGGCCAGGCTCGCCGGAAGTGCCATTGCGGCGCCGCAAAATATGCCCAAAGTAGAGGCTGACTTCAACGAGGAGCTGGCACGCGCACTGAAGGACGGTTTCACCGCCGACGAAGTCGAGAAGGCCAAGAAGACGTGGCTGGACCAACGATCCGTGGCGCGTACCGAAGACGGCCAGATTGCGTTTACGCTGATGAATCGCGAACGCTGGGGACGCACGCTGCAATGGGACGCGAAATTAGAAGCCGCTGTGGCCGCGTTGACGCCCGAGCTAGTGAACGCAGCGTTCAAGCGCCATGTGGATCCGGCTGCGATCTCCATCGTCAAAGGCGGCGATTTCAAGAAGGCGGGCGCGTACGAATAACGGCATTGTCGCAGTTGCAGTCGCAGCTTCGCGAAGCTATCCCGCAGGGTCGTAATTCAGATTCTGGCCGAGCCATCGTTCGACCTCGGCCACGGTCATTCCTTTGCGGCCGGCGTAATCGGCGACCTGGTCGCGATCGATTTTGCCGAGCGAGAAATAGCGCGATTCCGGATGGGCGAAGTAGAGACCGCTGACGCTCGATCCGGGCCACATGGCGAACGACTCGGTAAGTTGCATCCCGGTGTTGGACTCGACGTTAAGCAAGCGCCAGAGCGTGCCCTTCTCGGTGTGGTCGGGACATGCGGGGTAGCCCGCAGCGGGCCGGATGCCGCGATATTTTTCGTGGATGAGCTCGTCGGTGCTCAGTGCTTCCGCGCGGCCATAGCCCCATTCGTCGCGCACACGCTTGTGCAGGCATTCGGCGAAAGCCTCGGCGAGGCGATCGGCGATGGCTTCGGCCATGATGGCGTTGTAGTCGTCGTGCCTGGCGCGGAAACCATCGCACAATTCTTTGAGGCCAATTCCGCTGGTCACCGCAAATGCGCCGATGTGATCGCGCAGGCCGGTTTCTTTGGGGGCGATGAAGTCAGCCAGGGAACGGCAAAGCTCGTTGGCATCCTTCTGCGTTTGCTGGCGAAGGAAGTGGAATCGTTCGAGAACGGTTGCGCGCTGGCTATCGGTGTAGAGTTCCACATCGTCTCCCACGGGGCTCGAAGGGAAAAATCCGTAAACACCACGCGCCGTAATCAGGTTTTCCGCGATGATCCGATCGAGCAGGGCGTTGGCTTCGGTAAATATCTGTCGCGCCTGCGGGCCTTGGCGTTCATCATCGAGAATACGCGGGTAAGCGCCCTTCAGCTCCCAGGTATGGAAGAACGGCGTCCAGTCAATGAATTCGCGCAGCGTCGCAAGAGGAAAATTGTCGAGCACTCTTACGCCGGTGAATTCGGGCACTGGAAGATCTTCAGCACGCCACTCAATTGGAGTGTGCCTTTGGCGCGCGGTCTCCAGGGAAACAAGCTTAGGACGCGGCGAGGAATGGGCTTTGCGCAGCGCTTCGTAGCCGGCGCGATGCTGTGCGATGAACTCTGCTTTGCCGTCGTCGCTGAGTAGGCTGGTGGTCACCGGCACGGCACGGCTGGCGTCGAGTACGTGCACCACGGGCTCGCTGTAGTGCGGCGCAATTTTCACGGCTGTATGCGCGCGGCTGGTGGTTGCGCCACCAATGAGCAGCGGAAGTTTGAATCCCTGGCGCTCCATCTCACGGGCAACGTGCACCATCTCGTCGAGCGAAGGCGTGATCAGTCCGCTGAGGCCGATCAGGTCTGCATTCTCAGCCTTGGCGCGCTCAAGGATTTTCTCGCATGAGACCATCACGCCAAGGTCGATGACCTCGAAGTTGTTGCAGGCGAGCACGACGCCGACGATGTTCTTGCCGATGTCGTGCACATCGCCTTTTACGGTGGCGAGCAGGATTTTTCCCTGCGCTTTGACTACCTGGCCGGCCGCTACCATTTCCAACTTCTCGGCTTCCATAAAAGGTGTCAGGTGGGCAACGGCCTTCTTCATTACGCGAGCTGACTTGACGACCTGTGGGAGGAACATTTTTCCTGCGCCGAACAGATCGCCCACCACGCTCATGCCGTCCATCAGCGGGCCCTCAATGACCAGGAGCGGGCGGCCAAGCTTGACGCGGGCTTCCTCCGCATCGATCTCAATGAAGGTGTCGATACCCTTGACCAGCGCGTGCGACAGACGCTCTTCGACCGTGCCGTTGCGCCATTCCTCGCCTTTCTTTTCGCTTACGGCCGCGCCGGCGCCCTTGATCTTTTCGCCGAACTCCACCAGGCGCTCCGTGGCGTCAGGGCGGCGATTGAGCAGCACGTCTTCGACAAGCACCTTCAACTCGAGCTCGATCTCTTCGTACACCTCGAGCATGCCCGCATTCACAATGCCCATGTCCATGCCGGCTGCAATGGCGTGATAAAGAAAGGCCGAGTGCATCGCCTCGCGCACCTTGTTGTTGCCGCGAAAACTGAAGGAGATGTTGGAGACGCCGCCGCTCACCTTCGCATGCGGCAAGTGGGTCTTGATCCAGCGCGTGGCATTGATGAAGTCGACCGCGTAGTTGTTGTGCTCTTCCAGTCCCGTTCCCACGGTGAGGATGTTGGGATCGAAGATGATGTCTTCGGGGGGAAAGCCAACCTCGTCGACGAGGATGCGGTAGGCGCGTTTGCAGATGCGGATTTTCTCTTCGTACGTTGCAGCCTGGCCTTGTTCGTCGAAGGCCATGACCACTGCCGCTGCGCCATATTTGAGAATCGTCGCGGCGTTCTTGCGAAATTTCTCTTCGCCTTCTTTGAGGGAGATCGAATTGACGATGCCCTTGCCCTGCAAGCATTTGAGGCCGGCTTCAATGACCTCCCACTTGGAGGAATCGATCATGAAGGGAACTTTGGCCACCTCGGGCTCGCTGGCCAGCAATTGCAGAAAGCGCGTCATGGCCGCGACGCCGTCAATCATGCCCTCGTCCATGCAGATGTCGATTACGTTGGCGCCATTCTCCACCTGTTGCCGCGCTACGCTGACCGCTTCCTCGAATTTGCTTTCCTTGACCAGCCTGGCGAATTTGGGCGAGCCGGCCACGTTGGTCCGCTCGCCAATCATGATGTAGACGCCGGGCTGCTGGGTGAAGGGCTGCGATCCGGACAATCGCAATGGCCTGGATACGGGGATACCGGCTACGCCGGCACTCTGGTTCTCCGCCTCGGTCATGCTCTGCTCTCGCTCTGCAGCGCAAAGGATTCTTCAACAGCCGATGTCCCAAACCTTCGCGGAGGCTGGCCTTCGAGCGCCTTGGCGATGGCGGCGATGTGTTCCGGTGTATTGCCGCAGCAGCCACCCGCAATATTGATCAGGCCTGCGCGAGCAAAGTCGCCGAGATAACGAGCCATGTCCGCCGGTCCCAGATCAAAGCCGGTCTCCGACAGCGGATTGGGCAGACCCGCGTTGGGGTAGCACGAGATGGCCACATCCGCTTTCTCTGAAAGCTCTTCCAGAAAGGGATACATCAGGTCAGGGCCAAGAGAGCAGTTGAGACCTATCGACAATGGCTTCGCGTGCTCGACTGCGTTCCAGAACGCAGTAATGGTCTGCGCCGAGATCATTGTTTCCCCGCCACGGCCGACGGCGGCGGAGATCATCATCGGCAGCTCTTTGTCAGCGGCGCCAAGCCCGTCTTCATCGAAAACCTCGCGGATGGCGACCAGCGCCGCCTTCGCGTTCAGCGAGTCGAAGATGGTTTCCACCAGCAGCAGATCGACGCCGCCGGCAATGAGCGCGCGCACTTCGTGAGCGTAGGCGGCCTTCACCTGGTCGAAGGTAACCACGCGGAAGCCGGCATCATCGGCGTCGGGCGAGTTGGACAGCGACACCGTCAATGGACCGATGGCGCCCGCAACGAAGCGTTGCCGTCCTGTTTCGTTTGCGGCACGATCGGCCCACTCACGGCATTGCCGCGCCGACTGCTCGTTGATCTCCCAGGCCAGGTTATTGAGGAACGGGTCCTCGATGACCTTTTGGTAAAAGGCAGGATCTTTGCGGCCGCCGTTCTCGCGCGGATCGTCGACAAAAAATTCGCTCTGCGTGATGCTGGTGGCGCCAAAGGTGTTGGTCTCGATGATGTCCGCACCGGCTTCGAGAAAGCGGCGATGGATGTCGCAGATCATCTGCGGCTGCGTGAGCGAAAAGAGGTCGCCGTTGTTCTTCAGATCCTTGGTCGCGTTCCTGAAACGGTTCCCGCGGATGTCCGCTTCAGTCATTCCATACGTGCGAATGGTCGTTCCCATCGCCCCATCGATGATGGCGATGCGGCTTTCTAGGATCTTTTCAAGAGGATGCCGGCGGGTTCTCGTCATGTTTTCCTGGTGGCGTTGAGCGCGGGTATGCAGCCAATGGCGAGCATAGCCTCGGCACTTATGCCTTATCCAATTATAGCGAGGCGGCGAATGGGTCGAGATGCGAAGGAATCTGCGCAACTCGTCTATGACGCAACCGGTTCGTTCGAAACAGGGCTATGTCGCAGTCAACCAAGGTCTGCGTCGTTGCCGCCCATGCAGTTCGCCAGACGAGATTCAGGTTGGCGGCCACACGGCGATGTGCGCCATACAATCGCGCGGAACGGCAACCTGACGATCGAGAGCTTTCACGGCGTCGCCGGTATCCCCCCTCAAATAATCGCAAATGACGATCGCTAATGCGGCAGGTCGGCTGGGTGCGGCAAGACAGGAATCGCAACCCTCAGAAGAGGTGGCGGCACAGCACGCTCACCCGATCGCGTGCCGGCGGGCCTGACCTGCAATTCCTTTGGAGCCGGCGGCAAATGCACATCCTTGAGCCGAACGGTCTCGAAGCCGCGCCTATGGGCCACAACGCGATAATCGAAGGCGATGCTCGTACTTCCGCCGCCCAGTTCGCGCACCTCAAAACCGCCAGCCGTTGTGCGCGCCACGTAGAGGCCCCGGCAATCACCCCGTGGAGTGAGAAAGACGTGGTAATCGGCCGTGGTGTCAACGGTCTCAAGAAACCCCGGCTCGAGCGACACCGCTGCCGTGCCCGCTTGCAACTGCGCCGTTCCGAAATCTTCGAACCAGTTCTCCGGGCTTTCGACTGCGTAGAGCGCCACCTCGCGTCCGTCTCCGAGTTTCACCCTAGCCGACTTGCTCCCGGCCACCGTCAGATTGCCGCTGATATCCAGATTGCCGCTGGAATCGACGCTGAGAACCTGGTTGAAGTTAGGTCCGGAGACCCCCGACAAAATCAGCCCCTGGCCGGATGCATTCAGAAACAAGCCCGCCGTGCCGGTGGAGGGAGCTTCTATATCGCCCCTCACTCCTACGCCGTTGCCGGATGTGCCCTGGTACGAGCCCCACACTCCAATCCCGGCTTCCGGGCCAATGGAGGACCCGAACACACCGCTTGCGCCGCCGGTGGTAGCGGTAGCATTCCCGTTGACCCCGGAGCCGAGCGGGCTGGCGGTCACCCCATAAACGCCATTGGTGTACCCTGTAGTCGCATCGGCAAAGCCGGCCACACCGTTCCCGATGGTGCTGGGAGTCTCGCCGCCCACTCCAACCCAGTTAGTGCTGCTGCCGTACACGCCCGTACCGTTGGTGCTGGCGGCATATCCATACACACCGCTGGTGTAGCCGGAGGCTGCAGTGGCGTTGCCGCTCAAGCCGCTTCCGCTGGTGCTTGCGCTTTGGCCATAGACGCCATTGGCGTAGCCGGAGGTCGCGGTGGCGTTGCCGCTCAAGCCGCTTCCGCTGGTACTGACGCTCTGCCCGTACACGCCGCTTCCATAGCCGGAGGTTGCGTTTGCGTAGCCCGCAACTCCATTTCCGTTCGCGCCCGAAGATGTCCCGCGAAGAGCGATGCCGGCACTCACGGCATCGAGTCTCGCGCCAGGGTTGTGGGTGCCCGCACCAACTTGGTCTGCATCCTGAAACAGGATCGAGTTTCCCAGGCCGTGGGCGCTGGTCCAAATGGGAATGGAATCGGGTGTGCCGCTGCCCCCGACCGGCAAACCAGGTCCGATCATCGGGGAGGGGCTGGAGGGCGCGGCCTGCACCCCGGGACGCGGCTGTTGGGCGCTTTGCAAAGCGCCGTCAGGATTGCCCGTTGTTGCCATCTGTGACGATGACGCTGCCCAATCTTGCGAAAGCAAGTAGGCTGAGGCCGGTTTCCCTCCCAGGGTGTCAGCGTCGGATGCCTTCAAGGCGTAGGGCACTGCAACCAGCAGTACCCTCGGCTGTTCACTTGCTCCTGAAAGTTCCGGCTGCACGCCCAGCCAAAGCGCGTTGCCGGAGGCAAACAGATCGAGAGGCAATCCAGCCGTCGAGCCGGCGCCCAGCAGCACGGTGTAATGGCCTTGCGAGTCCAGCTGCACGGTTTGGGTTTCCGTCCAAAGCGCAGTCCCCTCTTGTTCCTGATAGAGATTGAAGGTCAACAGGACGCTGCCCGTCGCTGGCTTGCCATCCGGTGTCGTGACCGCGCCGCTGATCTTAATCAGGCGTGGAACATTACCGATGGCAATTTGCGGGTCGGCAGCCACCGCGGTTGCGCCGGATGTGTCGGCGGAAATTGCGGTCGTGGCGTCCTGAGCTCTCGCCAATTGCTGAAAAGCGAAAGCGAATAGCAGCACAGCGGCACACCTCAGCGCCATTCTCCTTTGGATGTTGGTCATGTTTCTCCTCCATATCCTGCTCGGAACGAATTACCCGAATCAATTCCGTTTGAATTCATTGCAGACCTTGATCAAAGAGACCAAAGCTCGTGCCAGGGGACGGAAATCGTCTATTGGCTAGTGCCCTGAACCAGCCGATTCAAGAGCGACTTTGCCGGAGAAATCCGCGTGCAAATCGTTCAGGTCTCTACCGGACGCCACAGAGTCTTCCCGGTGATCGCGCCGGGCAAGGACCTTGGCCGCTGTTTCGGCAAGAATGTTGTGGCCTTTCGTGGTGGGATGCAAGCCGTCCCAGAACAGATAAGTGTCCGGGTCGACCGCGATGCCCTGAGAACTGTCTGTCACGTTCACCAGCGAATAATCGGACGGCGAGGCGACGATCTTATAGAACAGGGCAAAAACGTCCAGCTGCGACAGTTTGAGATGCTTGCCAAAATTGAAGTCGCGCAGCAGACCGATGCCGCCACCCAGGACTTCGTTATAAAGCTCTGCGGCCTCCGTGGCAGGAACCGACGTCGTGGGAGAACCGTTGAGCCGTGGGACCAGGCCCAGAGGGGGCAGGTTGGGAACGATGAACTGTGTGGCTCCGGCATCGATGAGCCGCTGGATGTTGAGCGTCTGATTGATGCCCGCGTCGATCACTTCGTCCTCAGTGGTGGCGTTGAGAAGGTCGTTGGCCCCGCCCCAGACAACGAAGAGCGTTTTGTCGTCGATTTTGGGATGGGTGGCGAGATAGTCGCTGATCTGCAGGCCAATGTTGTTTACGGTGACTGCATACGGACCGAAGGAGAAGACCGATGTGCCGCCGCCGGTGAAGGCGAAGCCATAGGCGTAGTCAGTTCCGCCGTCGAGCGAGGCCTTGACCTCGGGCTTGGAAGGAAGCGTCGCCGCGAGTTGCTCGATCCACACGCCAAAATAGTTTTCGGCAGGGGGCTCGGTGTCGGCGCCGTCTGTGAAGCGGCCGTCTGTGTAGTCGAATAGGGGTCCTGGGAATCTGAAACCGTACTTGGCTTCTGCGAGATCCGCTACATTGCCGGTGTCAGAGAGCGAGTCGCCAAAGACGACGATCGAGGTGTAGTCGGGTTTGTGCTTTGCATCCTGCGCATGACCCACTGCCGGGCTGAAGGAAAGCAAGAGCGCAGAGATAAAGCAGAGGATGAGATGCGGCCGCTGTGCAGGCCATCCCGTTGACCTGGCAGGCGCCAGGGGGTCGCTGTGGAGGGCTTTGATGGAAACGGTGGCAAGCTTGGTGAATCGAGTTACTCGCATCGAGGGACCTCTCAATTGGATTGATTTGATCAGCAACTTTGAAGAAACATGGGAACGAATATTCAAATGCAGATCTGCGCGCAAAGACGTCTATTTACTGCGCACATTCGAAGGGAAGTGATTTCTGCGGCTTTTGCTCTGAGGGAATGCCGTGCACGAACCATAATCCCTCGATTGCTCATTTGCAAGGGATTGTTGCGCGGTTCTCATGATTTTCTTCTCTGACGATCACACCAATTGCCACGATTGGGAGGTTCGACGGTTCTACCTTCGCACAAGCCTTCCCCGCAAGCAGTTGTTTTGATGTAACTTCGAGATGATTTTTGGGTGATTTTGTAACTGGTTTAGAACCGGTAGCATAATTGGATTGCTCGATCCGGCTTTTCCCTTGGGCCCCTCCCGTTCGGGAGCCAAAATGCCCGAATTGGTTCGCTTGTGGTCGGCCTCAAAGTCTCCCACTACCGTGTGCTTGGCGTTCTCGGCGGCGGGGGCATGTGACTGATCTAAAAGGGCGAAGACCTGAAGCTCAATCGCCCGCTGGCGCTCAAGTTTCTTCCCGATGAATTGGCCCCGGATCCTCTGACCGTGCAGCGCTTGAGCGCGAAGCCGGTTATCACTGCCTCATCTTGGTGATGTGTACGATAAAGCCGGTCTTGGGCAGAAGAGACATCAACTCGAAGACGCGATACCCATTGCCGGTGACATCGGTGCGGCGATACACGCTCGGCTCGGTCTCCACAATCTCACGACCGCCGCCCAGGTCGTCCATATAAAGTTGCGCATCGCGGGTATCCGGAGAGACGCCGGAGTTTGCAGAAGTCATTGCCTCTGCCACATAGCTACGCATCAGCTTTGGCCAGTACTTCGCGAGGAGCTCGGTGCTGGCGAACACGTCGGCCCACAGCACTTGTCCATTTACGGCAACCACCACGCCCACCGCGCCCTTGCCGCGCAGTTCACGCAGGATAGAAAGCTCGGCGTCCTGGCCGCCATAGGTGCCCACAATCTTTGCCACTGGCGGGCTTGCAAAGACCTTTGCGTAAGAACTTGTTCCCGCAACCTGCGCGGCGTCGGCGCTGCTCAGGTTGTTCGCCATTCTGGCATTTGAAGACCTCACGTTGGCCCAGACCTGGCTCTGATTGTGCTCAGCCATGGCCGGCGTACGCACGCTTGGTTGAGCCATCTGTGCTCCCATTGAGCCGAATTTTTCGCTGGACGCTACCCAGCGCCCTGGCTCGACGCAGAAAACTCCAAGGTCGATTGGCCCGGTATTCGGCGGAACGATGCGGTCGGACCCGATGACGCGATCTTGCTTGCCACCGGTCACAATTTCTCCCGCAAGCAGAAGCAATGCGTGGCTGGAGTTGTTATACAGCACCAGTCGATTGACCTCAGCGCCCTCCCGTCTTGGCGGCATTGGCTGCCCCGGCCGAATCAGCCCCGGCTCGGCGCCCGCTTCCGTTACGGTGACCTGCCCGGAGCGAACGCCCTCGTCGAGCGTTATCAGTTGCGAGGTGTCGTAGGACTGGCTGGATACCACCGGGAAGATGGCCAGATTCTGGCGCACAATAGGCGGCAGAATCCTGAAGGCGCGTTGGCCGTCTGGCCCGCCCGCGAAGGCCGGAGCGGCCAGTAATGAATAGCCCAACGCGGCCAGCGCAATTCGCATGCACAACCCGTAAGACCGGCCCCGCCCCGGCCCCGCCGAATGAGTAGAAGGTTCTTTCTGGTCCCGTTTGTCCCGCGCCTGACGCCAGATCTTCGAAAGCATCGCTATTTCCCTCCGTGTATCCGCATTTGCTGCCAATGACCTAAGAACGTCGCAACCCATGTTTCTTGCAGGAAAACTTGCTAACATCGGTACAAATGCTCCCCGAGCCTTCAACCCCGGTCGAAATCCCAGTCAGTCCCGTGTTCGGAAGTGGGATTGAGGAAGCCATTGCCAGGCGCTACGGCGAATCGGGAGCGGAGTCCTACGACATATCTCCTGAAAGCTTCAAGGCGATTGTGGCTGCTGTTTTGATTCGCTATGGCGCCAAGGGAAACGAAGCCGAGTGCCTGGAACTTGTGGCATCTTTGCGGGTGGAAGAGCTGGTGTTGGCCCGTGCTTGCTCAGCAGGAAACGAAAAAGCATGGGATGTGTTCATCTCCCGATTCCGCGCCGCGCTCCATGCTACGGCCTGCCGGCTAACCAGGGACGAAGCAAGCGGAAGGGAACTGGCCGATGGGCTCTACGCCGACTTGTACGGAATCCCAAACAGCGAAGGCCGTCGCGTCTCCAAGCTCGACTACTACATGGGGCGTGGTTCCCTTGAAGGCTGGCTCCGCACCGTGCTTGCACGGCAGCATATTGATCGCTGCCGCACCCATGCCAAAGATGTGAGCCTCGATGAGCAGATCGAACACGGGGTTTGCTTTGCGCACCCCCCTGAGTCTCCCGCCTCGGCTACAGACGATCGTCTTTCAGCGGCCATTGCGGAGACGCTCGCTGAGCTAGGAAATGAGGAGCGCTTTCTTCTGGCATCCTATTATCTCGATCAGCGCACCCTGGCCGATATCGCTCGCCAGTTGGGTGTGCATGAGTCCACAGTCAGCAGAAAGCTTGACCGCCTTACTGCCGGGCTGCGCAAACGAATTCGAAAGCGTTTGCAGTCTGCGGGAGTTGATTCCCGCTTCTGCGATGAATTGCTACGAGAGCTCGACGTTCGGGACGTCGAAGTGGATGTGGCGGCAAGTTTGAAGCAAGAAAGAACAGTTGGAACGTTCTAAAAGAAGATGGATTTGCACCATGAAGCATTCTGAACCCAATCCGCTGCAACAGGAATTGGCGCGAAGCCCGCTGGCAGGGCCTCATCCCGATTTCGATCTCCTCACAGCGTTTGCTGAAGGTAAGCTCTTGCCGCGGGAGCGTGAGGAAGTATTTGCGCATCTGGCCACCTGCGCAGACTGCCGCGAGGTGCTCAGCATCGCTACAGAAGCCACGCCAGTTGCCGCATTTGGACCGAAACCATTCCTGATACCTCGCCCCGCACATCAGCCTGCACGCGCCTGGCTTCCCTGGGCAAGCATTGCTGCCGGCATCATCATAGTCTGCTCGGCAGGCCTGCTGTACAAGCAGAAACTGGAAGTCAAGCCGCGCACAATGGTCGCAACTGAAAGCACGCCTGCAATTCCCGCTGCCACCCCGCAGCAGAAAGAATCGTCTCAGTCAGCGAAGCCAAACGGCTCGTCCGGCAAAACTGCGACCGGTTCAGTCGATGCAAAGTTGAAGGCATCCGTACTCGCCAAAGAATTAATCGTTCAAAAGCCGGAGAGCCAGCAGGGCGCCATCTCGGGCATACAGCCCGAACTGCGCCAGCAAAACTCCCGGCTTGAGAGTTCACGGGCCGACGAGGTTACACCCGAGGTCAGTCTTGCGAAACCCCCGGCGCCGGTTCAAGCCGGCTCCGCGTTCGTCAGCTCCGTACCGTCACGTGCGATGGCCCAGGCTTCAGTCGCCGCCGTTGCGCGCCCGCACTGGCGTATCAATAGTAATGGGCAAGCGGAACGCTCCTTCGGCAATGAAACGTGGGAAGCCGTCCTTCCCAATGAGAAGGCCAGGATGCGCGTTGTCTCGGTCTTCAACGGAGACGTTTGGATCGGAGGCGAGAACACGCGGCTCTACCACTCAGTCGACAATGGCTACGCCTGGAACCTGGTAGCTCTGCCGGAAAAGGATGACCAGGAACATGTCATTGCTCACATTCGCTTCCAATCTTCCCAAGTCGGCACAGTTGAGGCGGAGGATGGAGTCACCTGGACGACGGCCGACGGTGGGATTTCGTGGAACTAAGGTTGAAAGGTCATAAACTCCTTGCCGGTTCGAGCCCTGCAGCCTGCGCACATAAGGAGCCAACACAGAGCTACCTTCCCTCGCTGGTAACTTCATATTCCACATGGAAAGGCTTGAGAGGCTTGTTCATTTCGAAGTGATCCTGCGCGATAACTTCGCTTACTTGCTCCAGGCGTTCGGAAGGCAGCGGATGGGTGCGAAAATAGCCGCTGAGCCCATCAATGGCAAGCTGACTTAACTCGTCCGTGGGCGTCTCACTGTGTATTACAAACTCATTGTGCAACTTGGTCCACCGTTCCAGCAAGTTGACTGCTCCCTGCGGCGAATAACCAGCGGCAGCGGCGATGCGCAGTCCTTCGCGATCCGCCTCGAACTCCTGCTGCTTGCTATAGCCGGCTTGCCACAAAGACATCGGGATTTGTGCGATTGCCGCCACGATATCCAGGTCGAGATTCTTCAGTTGAGCCTCAATTTGGACACGCTCAACAGCGTGGTAATGGTCGATGTGCTCAACCTCGTGCCCCAGCACAAAGGCAAGCTCATCCTCGCTGGTCATCTGATCCAGAAGCCCTTGGCCGACAAACACGTGTCCACCCGGCAGCGCAAAAGCATTGATCATGTTAGTGTCCGCAATGAGATGGAAGCGGAAGGCGAGCTTGCGCCTGGCGTGCGCGGCAACGCGACCGCCGACTTCGTTGACGTAGCGTTCCATCGCGGCCATCTCTCGTGTCTGATTGGGCTGCGCCGATAGATATTGCTGTGCAAGCTCGTCGCCAATACGCGCCTCGTCATCGTCTGACAAGCGCGTAAGGTGCATCGGCGCGCGCGACAGATCGCTCTGCCAATCCGCAGCCGCGTTTACAATTGCGTTGACGCTTACAGCATCTTCGCGTTTCCTATGCTGCGCGAAGTAAAGAGACACCCCTGCAACGACCAAGATTGCCACCAACACCAGGGCGCGCTTCATAACAGCCGCCTTACCGTCTCACGGTATTTGCCGTAGAGCGTGGATACCAGTGTCAAGGCTGCTCCCAGTGCAATGAAGGTAATATAACGGTCGCGTTCATTAAGCCTCCAGGCATCGAGAATCACGATTTTGCCAACACAGAGTAGAAGCAGGACAAGTCCGCTGATGCGATAGCTTCGCTGGCTTACAAGAAGCCCAAGCAGGATTACGATCACTCCTTCGATCCCCCAGGAAAGCGTAATCGTTCCCGGATTCATCTTAACCGCGATCACGAAAGTGATGAGAACGATGGGCGCGAAGAAGAATAGCTGCTCCGGGTACTTCAGGGCCAGGACGCGACTTAGCCAGGATACGGGCGGCCGCTCAGCGTAGCGTTGGTGCAGCCGGAAAGCGATAGGTAGCGTGCCAAGCAAGAGCACGGCCGCGAGCGAAAGCACAAAGAAGCTCCCGCGCCAGCCTCCTTCCACGAAGTAACTTCCGCCAAAGATGTTATGAGCCAGTCCGCGAACTACAATTCCCGCAACAAGCAGCGCGGCCTGCTGCAGAAAGACCTCTTTGTCGAGCCAGAGAGTCGCAGCCATCAGTGCCAGCACCAGTACAGCCCAGGCAACGATGATCCACTCTGCGGTGGTTTGAAAATAGAGTAGAGCGGCAACGCTGCCGGTGCCGAAATAAGCCATCAGATCGCTCGCCGACCAGCGTCCTATATCGGGCTTCGCCTTGTCCGATTGCAACTTCATCCACACGAAGAAATAGATCAGCGCGATGGGCGCGACCGTGTAGATGCGCGGGCTCAGCAATTCGCCGGGAAGCGTTGCCGCCGTGAGGTTGACGAAGAAAATTCGCCCGAACGCCGCACCGAGCGCCAGATACGACTGCAGCCGAATTTGCCTCTGCTGCCGCCATGTGCCGAATTCAAACAGCACCAGCCCAAAGACTGCGAGGCCAACGGCCACGCTGATCGCGTTCAACTCGCACCAAAGCAACCACGGCGCGAGGCCTGAGCCGGCCCATGTGTAGGCGTGACGCGCATCGGAGCTGCGTAGCGCTTCAGGCATTCGCACCCAGCGCGCCATTGCGTAGAGTACTGCAACCAGGATCGACACTGTAATGAGCCGCAGATCCACGCCGTGCCACTGCTCTTGCGTGTACATGTCATAAGTGACCGCGCGAAGTACAGCCAGCAGAGCGAGCACATGCGCCTGGTAGGGAAGCTCTTCGATCGTGAAAACTCGATCGACGACTGCGAGTGTGATTGCAAACATGGCCCAAATCGCTGCCAGCCAGGGTTGAGGGGACTCATTCCAAGCCAGCGCCGCGATCAGCGCAGTGGCGCACCACGTATGGACCCACGCAGCGGGCCGCCGGTAGGATGCGTCTTTGAGCGTGCAATAGCGCGAGATTGCGTAGAGAGCGCCGGCGCAGCTCAGGAACGGAAGGTAGCGCTCAATCGAACTCTGCGCATTCATGTTAACGGCTAGAAGTCGAATAACAACAATGGCTGCCAACGCATGTTCCTGATAGGCAAGATCTCTGAGCGCGATGCGCCGTGCAATCACAGCAAGGGCACCCGCAAAGGCCATCCAGACGAGTGCCACCCAGGATGGGGACAATTCCAGCCAGACAAGAGTTACGAGCAGAGATGACCCAGCCAACAGCGTAAGCGAGCGAAGAGCCTTGTGCAGCACATCCGCATCGGAAAGAGCCCAGGCGGTGACATACAAGACTGCTGCGAGGATTGGCAGAGTCACTAGTCGTGCGGCGACGTGATGCGGATAAGCGTCGGAGAGATGGCAGTTCGTAACTGCAGCACGAATTGCAACAGCAACAAACAGAGCGCATGTCTGCACAAACAAGTGCTTGTTCTTCACATAGCGCAGTCCGAGAGCTGCCGCCAGCATCAACACGGACCACCCAATCGCCGTCGAATCTCCGGTGAAGATCCCCCATACGCCGAGGAAGGCCGTAATGCAGCCGATATAACTCTGAGCGGTGACCAACGCCCTGTCGAAAGGGTTGAATAGATGTTTCCACCTATGACTTACGAACAGCGAATTCACGTAAAACATTGCACTGCAGGCGAGCAGCAGGATGCCGTCCTCGATGAGCGGTAACTCCGAGTGCTGGCGAAATTCGAGGATATGTTGTGACTCGCTGACGATCAGAAAGCCCGTGATGAGCCCTGCAAGCAGCCCAAGCCGGCGAAACAGGGCTTCTAACTGCACGATTCCAGCGATCAACAAAACTTCAGCCGCGATCATCCAGAAAAACGCAATGTTGTTGCCGCTGAACTTGAAAGGCACTGATGCGAACATGAGCATTGTGCCCATGACCGTGAGCAAGGCAAAGGCCGGGCGGCGGCGGCGTGTTATCGGCAATTGTCCAAAGACGAACTCCGCTGCCCCGATTCCGAGGACCCCGTAGAAGACGAGCTCCGGGTGCGTGGATTGGAATTTCATGATCGCACCCAGGAGAATGGTGTTGAGCAACGCCGCGATTGTCGAGATGGTCTCATCGCGCGGCACTCGAATGCGGCGCACAATATAGGAAACGCGGAAGACCGCCCAGTAAAGAGCGAGGATGATGGCGCTTGGCCAGAATTGCGGAAACGGATGGCCTGCCATGCCTTCGGGGTACATTTTGTAGAGCCAATAGAAATGATTCGAGTAACTCGCAAGTATGCCAAAGACTTCAAGCTCGTACCAGCCCATACGCAAAGCGATCGCCACGATGCCGATTGCGAGAATCACCCCGGCAGCAAGTGCATACACGCTATCCTGACTGAGAGCGACTGTTGAAAAGGCAAGTAGGAAGGCAAGCCCTGTAACTAACTGTGACTTATAACGAAGCGTGTGTGCCACCATTGCCACAGCTACTGCCAGCATCAGGACACAATCGAGCGTGTTGGAACTCATCACCGTCATGGCCGGGACGTGATACATGGCATAGGTGGTAAAGAAGAGCAGCGCCCAGCCTCCTCCGATACCCGTGCGGCCAACAAGGCGATACCGTTCCCTATTTTCGAGCCAGATGCCTCCGCCGAGCATTGCGCCTGCTGCCGCATAAATCAGCGCAACCCGCGCCCCTGGCCCCATTGAGATAAGCGCCACACGACCGAGCAGCGCGAATCCAAGCACCAAAAGGATGATGCCCAGCTTGGCAAACAGATTCATGCCCAGCAGTTCTTCAAGCGGGATTACGGACCGCAATTGCTCGGCAAAGCTCCTGCGTGGAGGTGCGGACTCGACCGCTGCAAAGCGCGGAATGGCAGTCTGTAGAGGGACCTGTCGCGGACGCTCTGCAAATTGAGTCGGAGCGGTAGGGGCAGTGACCGGACGCGGAGTCGGGATAGGTTCGCTTTTAGCTGGAGTCACCGGCCCCGCTGGCGCTACGGCCTGAGGAACAGTTGGGGAAGGCGATTTCCGCAGAGGCGGCTGGCCAGCAGATTCAAGGTGCGGCGTCACCTGGGGTGGCCCTGTTTGCCTCAGAGAAACATGCGGTACGGGGTAGGTCACCGATTGTGCATCAGCGGCAGAGCTGACCGAAGGCTTCGGTTCGGGCGGGGTGGCTTTGAATGGCGCCGCAACGGGCGCGGGGGCGTGTGTAGTCCTTTCTGTCGACGTGGGTGGTGCTGGCGAAGAAGCAGTATCCGTTCGACCCACTCGCTGCGAGACCTCAGCGAGTTCCCGGCGCAGGTTGGCAATCTCGCCCCTCAAATCGGAAAGTTTGTCACGATAATCCCAGGAGATTTCGTCGAGCAGCTTGCGGGTATTTCCGCTTCGAACCAGGGCAATAACGGCAATGATAGGAATCCCTAACAGGAATCCGCCGATCAGTACAACGATCATTTCCATGCTTGCGTACCCTCAACTGCAGAGAGAATGGATGCCTGTTGGAAGAACGGGCCCGGGAGCCGCCCTTGCATATTTTTTGCAAGGGAGCACCTGTGGCACGTTCTCAAAGAGAGTAAGGTCTGCTGATGGTCCGATGACTCGGAAGTATAACCCAATTGAGGCGAGCCGGCGCTATAATCGTCGACACCCTATCCGAACCGCAAATTTGATCGGGAAACCAATGAATGCCGATGCCGAAATTCCGTCCTTGATGCCAGACGCGCAGCGCAGCGAACGCGGTTTCTGGGCACTCATTGCCACCCAATTCCAAGGCGCATATAGCGACAACATTCTGCGCAACCTGCTGCTGGCCATGATTGTCGGCATGGGCCTCGCTGGGACCGAACGTGACACTTTCGTCTCGCTGGTGACATTCCTTTTTTCCATGCCGTTTGTGTTGTTCAGCATGACTGGAGGCTGGCTCGCTGATCGATTCAGCAAGCGGCAGGTCACGCTCTGGACCAAGGTAATGGAAATCGGCGCCATGACCGTGGCCACCGCGGGCCTGGCCGCTCATTCGCGCGTTGCCACTCTGGTTGCCCTGGGGCTGGTTGCCACGCAAGCGGCACTCTTTGGGCCGTCGAAGTATGGACTTTTGCCTGAACTGCTCCCCGCCAAGCGTCTCTCCTGGGGAAACGGCGTCATCGAGTTAGGGACGTTCCTGGCCATCATCGTTGGAACCATTACGGGCGCTTCGCTCGCCGAGCATTTCCATGGTCGTGAAGTGTATGCGGGCTATCTGCTGCTGACGCTTGCGATCATCGGATTCTTTACAAGCCTGGGAATCGATCGGGTGCCCGCTGCCGCACCGGACAAGAAATACCGCATCAACTTCCTCGGCGACCTATGGAACCAAATCGGCTTGATGCGCCGCGACCGGGCGCTTCTTCTCGCTGTGCTCGGCAATACCTATTTCTGGTTCCTGGGCTCGCTGCTCTTTTCAACTGTAGTTGTGTATGGGCCGGACGTTCTGCATATCGGGCAGACGAAGACCGGATATCTCAATGCCGCGCTGGCCGTGGGTATCGGCATAGGCAGCATGATCGCCGGCCTGGTCAGCGGGAACAAGATCGAGTATGGACTCATTCCGCTCGGCGCCATCGGCATGACCGTGAGCGGATTCGCGCTCGGCGGCTTTCACTTCGGACTGATCGGCTCTGGGATCTTGCTGGGTGTTCTGGGCTTCTGGGCGGGATTCTACGCTGTGCCCGTCAACGCGCTCATTCAGCATCGGCCGGCCGAGAAGGACAAGGGCGGCATCATCGCCGCGGCAAACCTGCTTTCCTTCGTTGGAATCGCGCTCTCTTCCGGTGTTTACTACATCTTTACTGCGTTCATCCATCTCAATCCACGCGGAGTCATCGTTGCCGCATCCTTTATTACGGCCGCGGGCACGATCTATGTGCTGGTACTGTTGCCGGAGTGGTTCGGGCGCCTGCTGCTGTTCTTTCTCACGCACACCGTCTATCGGGTCAAGGTTTTGGGGCGCGACAACTTCCCCGACAAAGCAGGTGCGCTTCTGGTGTGCAACCACATGTCCTTCGTGGATGCGCTGCTGCTGATTGCTTCCACTGACAGGCCCATTCGTTTCCTGATGTACAAGGGCATTTATGACAACAAAATCATCAAGCCGTTCGCCAGAGCGATGAAGGCGATTCCCATCTCCAGCGAGCAACGGCCGCGGGACATGATTCGCTCGCTGCGCACGGCCAGCGACGCTCTGCGCCAGGATGATATCGTCTGCATTTTTGCCGAGGGCCAGATCACGCGAACCGGGCAGTTGCTGCCGTTCCGGCGAGGCCTGGAACGGATCATGAAAGGCGTCGAAGCGCCGATCATTCCCGTGAATCTTGACGGCGTATGGGGCAGCATCTTCAGTTTCGAGCGCGGGCGCTTCCTCTGGAAAATGCCGCGCCGCATTCCCTACCCCGTCACGGTAAGCTTCGGCCAGCCCATGCCGCCAACGTCCACAGCAATTGCAGTGCGGCGCGCCGTGCAGGAGCTGCAGGCGGAAGCATTCCAGCAGCGCAAACGCCGCATGAAAACATTGGACCGCGCTTTCGTCCGCACGGCCCGGCGCTTCCCATTGCGCTTCATGATGGCTGACGGAAGAACGCCAAGAGTTACCTTCGGCTCGGCGCTGACAAAGGCGATCTACATTGCGCGCAGGCTGCGTCCACTCATCGGCGAGCAGCAAATGGTCGGCCTGCTGCTGCCCCCATCGGTCGGCGGAGCACTCACCAACTATGCCCTCATGATGCTTGGCCGCATCGCTGTGAACCTGAACTACACCGCGTCCAGCGAAGTAATCGCATCCTGCGCCAGCCAGTGCGGTGTGGATGTTGTCATTACTTCGAAGGCTTTTGTCGAGCGATTTCCCAAACTGGAGATTCCAGGGCGAACCGTTTTCCTTGAAGATGCATTGCAGTCACCGCGCTTTCTAGAAAAAATTATCTCTCTCGCGGTTGCATGGTTCCTGCCTCAGGGCTTGCTTCGCATTGCAATTGGAACGGCACCCAGCCCACGCGAGAGCAACGTGGACGATCTGGCCACCATCATCTTTTCCAGCGGAAGCACCGGCGACCCCAAAGGAGTGATGCTGACGCACTTTAATATTGCGTCGAACATTCAACAGGTTACGCAAGTGTTCATGCTCGGCGGCCGGGACAAGATACTTGGCATCCTGCCGTTCTTTCACTCTTTCGGGTTCATGGCCGCTCTATGGCTGCCCGCGATGAATGGAATCGGCGTTGTCTATCATCCCAATCCGCTTGATGCGAAGGTTATCGGCGAATTAGTCGGCATGTATAAAGTCACTTTCCTGATAGCCACGCCGACGTTCCTGCAAGCCTACATGCGGCGCTGCTCGCCGGAAAGTTTTGGTAGCCTGCAATACGTCTTGGTGGGCGCGGAGAAGCTCCCGGAGCGCGTCGCACTGGCATTCGAAGACACCTTCGGAATTCGCCCTCTCGAAGGTTATGGATGCACGGAATGTTCGCCGGTGGTAACTGTGAATGGGCGCGACTTCCGCGCTCCCGGTTTCAGGCAGGTTGGTGGAAGGCGCGGCAAAATAGGGCATCCGCTGCCGGGCGTTTCAGTCAGGGTTGTGGACCTCGACACCGGCGAGCCGGTAGCGCCCGGCACCGCTGGAATGCTGCTCGTGAAGGGCCCCAATGTGATGAAGGGTTATCTCGGAAAACCGGAGAAAACCGCGGAAGTGCTGCACAATGGCTGGTACACCACCGGGGACGTTGCGCTCATGGAAGAAGATGGCTTTCTCACCATCACTGATCGTCTTTCGCGCTTCAGCAAGATTGGCGGCGAGATGGTTCCGCACATAAGAATCGAAGACAAACTGCAAGAACTAGCCGGGGTCACCGAGCAGGTCTTCGCAGTGACCGCCCTGCCGGACGAGAAGAAGGGTGAGCGCATCGTAGTTGTATACACGATTACACCGGAAAAGCTTGCGCCGGTTCTCGAGAAGTTATTGCAGTGTGATTTGCCCGCACTCTGGAAACCCCGCGCCAATCAGTTCTTTCACATTGATGCATTGCCCGTTTTGGGCACCGGCAAAATCGACTTGCGAGGCGTTAAAACATTGGCGTCCGCATTGGCTTGATTTGGCCTGATGATCGAATCACCCCCTGCAATGTTTCGTTCAAGCCGAAGTTGAAGGCCTGTTCGATTGACAAATTGCCCTTCGCGCATTGCGCGCGCTTCCCCTGACTAGGTATCTTTGTGGAGCGGCTTGAACAATTCTTAGAAAGAGATTCATGGACGTTCTACAACGGCTTTTCGAACAGCAATTCCAGTTGCCGGCAGAACATGTGCGTCCGCTTCAAGGCCAGCTCGGCGGCTCAGGGCGCGCCATTGTGCGGCTGGCAGGCGGAGGGTTCAGCGCCATCGGCATTCTGTATCCCGTACACGAGGAGAATGTCGCATTCCTTGAGTTTTCCCGGCATTTTCGCCGCCACGGTCTGCCAGTCCCGGAGATTTACGGCGAAGATCTAGGCCAGGGAGCGTACCTGGAAGAAGACCTTGGCGACACGAGTCTCTTCGAATTCCTCAGCGCAAACCGTGCTGGCGTTGACATAGCTCCGGCGCCCGTTGAAGCATATCGCAAAGTGGTGGCCATGCTGCCGCGTTTTCAGGTCGAGGCGGGGCGCGATCTGAATTACAAAGTTTGCTATCCGCGCGCGAGTTTCGATCGCCAGTCCATTGCCTGGGATCTGAACTACTTCAAGTATTATTTTCTGCGGCTTGCCGGCGTGCCCTTCAACGAACAGGCGCTGGAGCACGACTTCGGGCGGTTGACGAAATTCCTTCTCGCCGCCAATCACGATTATTTTCTCTATCGCGATTTCCAATCGCGCAATATCATGCTGCGCGAAGGGGAACCATTTTTTCTGGACTACCAGGGCGGCCGCAAGGGCGCGCTGCAATATGACATTGCATCGCTGCTCTACGACGGCAAGGCCGACCTGCCGCCGGAATTGCGCCAGCAATTGCTTGACTACTATCTCGATTGCCTTGGCACGTTGATCAGCGTCGATCGCGCAGCTTTCATGGAGCACTACTATGCATACGTTTACGTGCGCATCATGCAGGCGCTGGGGGCGTATGGCTTCCGAGGATTCTATGAACGTAAAGTTCATTTCCTGCAGAGCGTGCCCTACGCGCTGAGGAACCTGCGCTGGCTCGCTCATCAAGTCAAGCTACCCATCGCCCTTCCCGCGCTGATGGATGCATTCAATGCAATGCTGGCATCGGATAAGCTGCAGGGCCTGGCTTCCTCCGCGGAGCCTTTGACAGTGCGAGTCTTCAGTTTCAGCTTTCACCGGGAAATGCCTGTCGATACTTCCGGGAACGGCGGCGGTTTTGTCTTCGATGGCCGCGGTCTCCCTAATCCTGGACGCGAAGAAGAGTTTCGCGCACTGACCGGCAAGGACGCGGCGGTGATCGACTATCTCAACCGGCAAGAGCGCGTGCACCAGTTTTTGTCAGCAGTCCAGTCGCTCGTGGATCGAAGCGTGAGCAGCTATCAGAGCCGAGGCTTCAAAAACCTCATGGTGTCTTTCGGCTGCACCGGCGGCCAGCACCGCTCTGTGTATCTGGCCGAGCAGTTGGCTAGGCATCTGCGCGATATCAATGGAGTGGATGTGGTTGTACGGCACATAGAGCTGGAGAAGATGGGCAAATGAAGGCAATGATTCTGGCTGCGGGCCTTGGGACGCGGCTGCGGCCACTCACCGATGACCGCCCCAAGGCGCTCGTAACCGTTGCCGGCCGTACGTTGCTGCAGATCGCCATCGACCGATTGAGTGTCTTCGGCGTGCGCGAGGTGATTGTCAACGCGCACCATCACGCAGACATGATCGTCGATTACCTGAGGGCCAACCACAACTTTGGCATGCGCATTGAAATCTCACGCGAGCCGGTGTTGCTCGATACCGGCGGGGGCTTGAAACGAGCGGCGTGGTTCTTTCTTGAGGGCGGCGAAGATGCACAGTTGCCGTTCATCGTGCACAACGTGGATGTGATCAGCAGCATCGATCTCGAGCGCATGGTGCGGTATCACACCGAGCGCGATGCTTTGGCAACGCTGGCGGTTCAAGAGCGGGAGAGTTCCCGGCAACTGCTGTTTGACGAGCACGGCCAACTCTGCGGCCGTCACGCAGTGCGCGAAGCGAATGATAACGAGTCACGATCTCAATTAAGTCCTGCGGTTCACGGGAAGGCGTTGGCCTTTTCCGGCGTTCACGTTGTATCTCCTCGCCTGTTAGAGAAGTTAGAAATGGAAGGCGCGTTCTCCATCGTTGACGCCTATCTGCATCTCGCTGCCATGGGAGAGAAAATCATCGCTTATCGCGCAGACGAATGCTATTGGCGCGATCTCGGCCGCCCGGAGAGCTTGATTCACGCGGCTCGGGACATGGAAAGCAGAAAGTACGTCTAGCCGTTCATAACTTGCTTTCCGTAAACCGATCCCCTCGTAGCCGCTTCTCGGCAATTCACTTGCCGATCACGAGTATCTGGAATGATCCCGGGATCATCGGTGCGCGGGGGCCGCGCATCCACGCAGGAGCGCCCGAAGGCGGACCGCCTTGCGGGGGAGCAGCGCCCGCTGCCGGCGCCGGTGGCACCGGTCCGTACTCGGCAGTGATGGTCAGAATCTGATTGGTTTTTGTATCGAGTGTCAGCACCTTGGCCCGCGCCGGCGTGGCAATGGTCTGCTCAACAGAAAAGCTGGTCGGCGACTCCTCCTTGATTACGGTGAGCGTGCCGTCGCCCTGCGAACTGAAGGCCTCCATGGTTGCCGGGTTGAATGTCGCCCCATCGCACCCGTTGCCGATGGGTAAATCTGTGATGATATGCCCATCGGTAGCTGACAGGATGATCATGTTCTTGTTGTCGCGGCACGCGGCGAAGAGGATGTTATTCTTGGCGTCGAGTGCCAGGCCCGCGCATCCTCCGCCCTTGCTCGAGAGGTCGAATTTTCCCGTCATCCTCATCGTGTTCGCGTCGATCACCGCAATGGCGGCTTTGTCTTCGATATCTACGTAGATCTTGCCGTTGCCGTCGGTGGCCGCCTGCTCAGGCGCGCCACCAATATCGATGGTGCCCAGAATCGATCCATCCTTATCGTCGAGGACGGTAATATTCGGCGCCGAGTGGCTGAGCACATAGAAGTGGTGATTGTATGGGTCGTTGAGATAGCCGTCGGGATTGCCCTGCACATCAATCTTTTTCAAAATCGCAAATGTCTTCGCATCGAACATGGTCACCGGCTTCGAGGTCGCGAATCCGTGAGCGGTCGCTGTATCCACTGCGGCGCCATGCGCGCTGGTTCCCGGAATATCTCCCACCTGGGCCAGCGTGTCGAGGTTGTAGACGCCGATGTGTCCGGCAGGCCCCATCCTGGCGACATACAAGTTGCGGCCGTCAGGGTCGGCAGTCACATAGTCGAAGCCGCCTTCGCCTCCCACCAGTTGAATTTTGATGATCTTGTAGGGGCCTGAATCCTGTGCATGGGCCAGGCCCGCAAACGGAAGGATAGCGGCGAGCGTTGCTACTGCGAGCGTGCGCGACATAGTTGTATCTCCAGAGAGTGACTTTTGCGAAATGCGGCGGTTCGGATTGTCTGAATCGAGAATCGGTTTCAGCTCTTTCTCGAAGATGAGCATACATGCCCCCGCTTTCATTCTGCCGGAATGTTGCATTAAAGAGGCCAATCCTTCATTCAAGGCGTAATGCTGGCGTTGATTGTAGACGCTTGACCCGGGATTGGCGAGGTGGCGTGAAAGCTTTCCGGAGGCCCGAGATAGCTGGGCAGAATGCTGTGAGACAGAACGATCCGCTCCAGCACCACGCCTGGATCGACCATCCAGACCTTCAGCGTGTGATAACCGGGCGAAGCGATCGTGAGCGGAATGGAGGCTTTTTTTACACCGGCGCGGACAGCCTGCGCCCAATCACTCTGCGTATTGTGCTCTAGTGCATCGACGATAGTGCGCGGCCCGTCGTCAACCGACACCGCAAAACGCAGCCCGCGGCTGGGAACAAAATTCAATGTGGGCGCGAGCACGGTCTCCAGGGTAAAGTAGCCTGAATCGTAAAGATAAATGCGATACTGAAGGCTTGCTGTGGAGGATGTGTTACTCGCAGCCGTAACCGGGAAGACTGTCATCGCCGAGCGCGTCTCGCCGAATCCCGGCAGTTCCACCCAATGCGCGGTTGCGTCCGCGGTTCGAGCGGTTGTATCCGCGGCTTCGATTGCCACATAGTCATCGCTCTCCACAAAGCCTTCGGCGCTGGCGCGCGTAACGCCCCGAAGTCGTACCGTATTAACCTGCACAATAGTCGGCGCGGCGTCTTTCTGCGACATGGTGACGCTGCCGGAAGCGGAACCGGCGGGAGCGATGGCCCAGTCCACATGCACCTCCAGCGCGAGATCCTCATTGCTTACGGTGCCCGAATCCCGGCTGACAACGATCCAGGGATCGCTCGTCGTTACCTGAAAATCCACGGGCGTGAGGCCGCGGTTGAACAGCGTCATCGTCCGTGTCTGCTGGGCAACGGAATCGAACTGGCTGAGCGAGGGACGGAGTCCCAGATTTCCTTCGACGGCGATGCCAATACTTGCCACGGTCGCCGGCTGCACCTCCGTCACCGCGGGCATCGCATTTAATGGTGGCTCGTTCCAGAAGGTATAGCCGATGTGCGTCTGGTCCATCATGTGGTTCCAGCGGCCATCCAGCAGCTTGTGGTTGTATTCGTCAGCGAGTGCGGCATCTTTGGCGAAGAGAGTGCGTGCTTCCGCCGCGTAGCTATTGGCGCTGGCCCGGCCCTGGCGCGCATAAAGCGCATTGCGTCCCGCTGCAATGTATAACTCGGTGAGGTTGGCGCATGCGTCCACGGGGTATTGCACCAGTTCGAAGAACGAAGCGCGCTCGCCCTCCGGTAACTCGTCAGCAAGCTTGTCCACACGTGCCGCAAGTACCTTCCACTCCTGCTCCACGCGATTCGCCTCATGGTAGTTAGTCAGGCTGAAAGTGCCGGGTTCAAGCAGTTCAGGCTTGCGGCGGCCATTATAGCGCGTATAGTCCTCAACTGCGGTTGCAATTTCCACCGCGTGTTCCGGGCCGAACTCGCGCGCCGCCCAAAGGCGCGTGTATTCATCGAGATTGTCCTGGTTCCATCGGTCGGGTGCGCGCGCCATCGTCAGAAAGAACTCGATGGGAAACTCCATCGGCTTGAGATCGCCGACGTTCACCACCCAGATGCGGTCCGCGCCGTAATGCAGGGCGAGGTTCATCTGCTCCCACACTTTGGGAATAGGGTTGGTATTCAGCCACTTATAAGAGCGCGGGTCGCCGACATAGTCGAAGTGGTAATAAATGCCCGCACCGCCTGGGCGTTGGCGTTCTTCCGGCGTTGGCAGGCGGCGAAGGTTGCCCCAATTATCATCGGACCAAAGCAAGGTAACATCGTCCGGCACGCGCATGCCGTTGTCGTAGTAACTCTGCACCTCCTTGTAAAGCGCCCACACCTGGGGAACCTTTTCGAGATCGGGATTCACTGTTTCTTTCAGGATCTGACGCTGGTTGGCGACTATCTTTTCGAGCAACGCAGAGTTAGCTGAAGCAGACATCGGCGTGTCGTTCACTCCGCGCATGCCCAGCGTCACAATCTCCTCATAGTTCTTGTCGCGCTCCATGCCCGTGCGCCAGAATTCGTCGATTCTTTTTTGGTTTTCAGCGTAGTTCCACGGTCCGTCGGCGCGCTTCCACTCCTTCTCGGCGCGCATCATCGGCTCCTCGTGCGAGGTGCCCATCACGATGCCGTATTCATCGGCGAGCTTTGCGTTCAGCGGATCATCGGCTGCGAAGGCGCTGTTCCACATCGCTGGCCAAAGGAAGTTCGCCTTCAACCGCAAAAGCAGCTCAAACACGTGCACGTAGAACTTGGAGTTATAGCCGCCGTATTTTTCGTTCACCCAACCGGTGAGCGCCGGCGCCTCGTCGTTGAGAAAAATGCCGCGATATTTCACCGCGGGAACCGGCTGGGTATGGCGTCCCGGTTCGACAAAGAGCGCATCCTGATGCGGTACGCGCACATCGGCCCACCAGTACCAGGGCGACACGCCGATCTGCTCCGAGAGATCGTAAATGGCGAAGATGGTGCCACGCTTGTCGCTGCCGGCGATGACCAGAGCACGTCCCACACCGGGCATGGGGTGCTCCACGATGGTGGTCACGGCCGTCTCCCACTTGCCGGTGATTCCGCTCACATCAAGCTTGTGCCGCCGCACCAGGTCGTCGATCAGGTGACTCCGGCCGATGGTGCCGATAAGCACGGCGTCACCGTTGTGAAGATCCGCCCTGGCGTGAAGCAGTGCGGGCTGCGTACCCGTCACACGGTCGATGTCGGCGCTGAGGTCGCCGGCGGCGCGTACAACTCCCGGCCAGTCGTCGTCGCTGACCAGTAATGGGACCACGGACTGGTGATCCGCCAGCGCAAATGCTCCGGGAGCCGGCCTGTTGGAGACATAGCGAGGCTCGCCAAGACCGAGGGCCAGCACCGGCGCCCCGAAAAACATTAGCGCTGCCGCAAAACGGAAAAGACATTTGCCCCCCGACAATTTAACCTCCTGGACTACCATTTGGCTCGATCCTCTACGTCAAACTAGCAGAGACGGCCCTCGGGAACCGGGCCCGGTGTCTATCTTGCTTGAGTGAATCCGCTTCGGTCTACAACATTTCTCAAGCGCCGCGGCTTCAGAGTGCGTCTCTTGCTAAGGCCCCGAGCGGGTTGCTCCGGGGACGGGCGCGCGGGGAAGGAGCACGGGCAAAGCGCCACAGCCAAACAATTTATCTCCGTTTTCTTGACTCACTCACTTCCCACGGTAGACCATCGACTGGATGACAGCTTTCTCTAGTTCTCATGATTCAATTGCCGCTTCCGGCGACGGTGCCTCAGACGTCGCGCGAAAGTCAAGGAATACCCAGATGCGTTCTGTGTGCTTATTTCTCTCTTTCGCATTCATCTTTGCATCTTTTTCCGCAGTACCGGCAATGGCCCAGGCGGTCGCACCTTCCATACGGGTTGTGAATTCGATCAATGAGAGCAGACTGGTTACGCTGAAAGGCAACACCCATCCGTTTGCCAATGCGAAGAACGACCGCGGGCGGGTAAATCCGGATTTGCCCATGACCGACCTGATCCTGGTTCTGTGCCGCAGCCCGCAGCAGCAAGCAGCCTTCGAAAAATTCGTCGCCAGCCAGTACGATCCTGATTCACCGAACTTCCATCATTGGCTCAAACCGGACGAGGTGGGCCTAGATTTCGGGCCTTCCCCGGCGGACATCGCCACCATTTCGGGCTGGCTTACTGGACACGGGTTTTCCATCAACGAAGTGACCAAAGACCGCATGTCGATCCGCTTCAGCGGCACAGCGGCGCAGGTGGAGAGCGCCTTTCACACCGAGATCCACAACCTTGAAGTAAGGGGCGTTCAACACATCGGCAATATGAGCGACCCGCAGATTCCGGAAGCGCTGGCGCCGGTCGTGGTGGGTGTCAAGTCGCTGCACAACTTCTTTGCGCGGCCGCTTCATCGGACCGGCAGCCAGGTCACCAGGGATCCGGGGACAGGGAAGTGGCTGCGCACAGCCGATCCAGTTGCCAATTCGCCGCAAAGCGCCTCGGCCAGGCGGACTGCCCCCCGACCGCAGTTCGGCGTGAGCGTACCCGCGTCCGGCAGCAACGACGCCTACCTCGTTGAAGACGTATCTCCCTACGATTTTGCAACCATCTATAACCTTCTTCCGTTGTGGAACGCAAGCACCCCCATCGACGGCGCCGGGCAGACCATCGCCATCGCCGGAACCAGCGACATCGTGCTCTCCGATGTCGACACCTTCCGCAGCACGTTCGGTCTTCCTGCCTACACGGCTGCCAACCAGCCCGTGGCCGTCTCAGGAAACAGCCAGCCACTCACCGTCTGCTCAACCACCGATCTCACTCAGCTGTGCAACATCGACGACCTGATCGAGAACTCGCTTGACGTGGAGTGGTCCGGATCCATCGCCAAGGGCGCCAATATCCTGCTGGTTGCTTCCTATCCCGCCTCCGCGACGGATGACAATCTTTACGATTCAGAGAGCTACATCGTCAACAACCAGTCCGCCAGCATCATGAACGTCAGCTACGGCTTGTGCGAGCTTTTCAATGGCACCGCCGGCAACGTTCAGTACTACGATCTTTGGCAAACCGCGTCGACGGAGGGGATTGCGGTTTTTGTTGCCGCAGGAGACGGCGCCTCGGCAGAATGCGATGACGGCGGAGATTTAGTCGGGAATCCGTACTCCGCGCAATATGGCCTTTCCGTCAACGGCCTTGCATCTACGCCGTACGACACGGCCGTGGGTGGCACCGACTTCAACTGGTGCGCCTTGTCAACAACGACCGAATGCACGGCCGCACCCTTCTGGAACGCCACGAACGCAGCCAACGGGTCCAGCGCCAAGGGGTACGTGCCTGAAGTCCCATGGAACGATACCTGCGCAAACCCTCTGACGCTTGGATATTTGGAGAGTTGGGCTACCAGTTCGGCAGCGGGCAATGTTGGCGGAGTTACCGACACCGAGAGTGCCTGCAACTTCATCTACAACAACTGGCAGACGGTTCAGAACAATAGCGCCAGCGGCACAGACCTGGCTTACTTTGTCGATGCGGTGGGCGGCGGCGGCGGCGCAAGTGCTTGCGTGGTCAACGACAGCGCCGATGTATCGAGTTGCAACGCTTCCATCGCCAGCACAGGCGCCTCGATGGGCTCCATTCCGCTGGTTGCCGATGGATGGCCCAAGCCAACTTGGCAGGCGGGCGTCTCCGGCATTCCCAGTGATGGAGTGCGCCACCTTCCCGATGTCTCCTTCTTCGCTTCGGACGGCTATCTCTCCTACAGTTCCTACCTGATCTGCGTTTCCGATGTCGCAGCTTGCACCTATGACACCACCATCGAGCCCACCGCGCTGGAAGTAGGCGGGACTTCGGTTTCGTCTCCGGCCATGGCTGGCGTCATGGCGCTGATCAACCAGAAGGCTGGTGAGGCGCAGGGAAGTCCCAACGCCGAGCTGTACAAGTTGGCAGCCACGGAGACGTACTCCAACTGCAACGCGGAGAAAGCGTCCACCAGCAACGGCTGTCTATTCAATGACATCGACACCGGCAATAACGCTTCGCCTTGCGACTACGGGGCCCAGGAAGGGGATCCTGCCCAGGCCGGCATTCAATCGCCCAACTGCACGGTGATTCATACAGGCGATCTGATCGGCATACTGCCCGGCTACAGCGCGGCGGCGGGATACGACCAGGCCACCGGCCTTGGATCGCTCAATGTGGCCAACGTGGTGAACGCCTGGCCCGCCGGGTCAACCACCGCAAAGGCAGCGGTGACTGTTACCCCCGCTCAGACCAGCCTGAGCGCGAGCAGCGCGTTGAACGTTGCGGTCACTGTGGCTGCCGCGTCAGGTAGTGGCGCAACGCCTACCGGGAAAGTCACGCTTGTGGGCCAGGGCTACACATCTGGAGGGAAGGAGCTTTCAGCTGGCGCGTACACCTTCAGCATTCCAGCCAACAGTCTCTCCGCTGGAACCGACGTGTTCACGGTCTCCTATAGCGGAGACACGACCTACGCTGAAGCCACCGGTGCAGCCACTGTTACCGTCACAGCTGCCACCGCAACCGGAACAGCAACAGCCACCGTGACCGTGTCGCCAGCGCAATCCAGCCTGAGCGCGAGCAGTTCCCTGAGTGTTCCCGTTACCGTGGCCGCTGCAACCAGCGGCGCCACTCCCACGGGAACGGTCACACTCTCTGGCGGCGGCTACACGTCAACGGCTGAGACGCTGACGTCGGGCGCGTACACCTTTACCATTCCAGCCGATAGCCTCGCCGCTGGGTCCGATGTTCTTACCGTCTCTTACAGTGGCGACACGACCTACGCCCCAGCCACCGGTGCAGCCACGGTTACGGTCACATCTGCCACTTCCTCCGGCACTTTTACGCTGTCGGCAACCACTCCGGCAGCCGTCGCGCCGGGCACGTCGGCCACGTCAACCATCACCGTCAGCACCGCGAACAGTTACTCAGGGACTGCCTCGCTTACTTGCGCTCTCACGAATTCGCCTTCCGGCGCAGTGGATTTGCCCACCTGTTCGCTCTCACCCACATCAGTCGTCTTGAGTTCCACCTCCACAAGCGGGACGGTCACCGCTACAGTGGCCACCACCGCAGCCACCACATCTCAGCTTGTCCGCCCTGAAACGCGCGGCAAGGGCAGGGAGTGGATGGGAGGCGGCGCTGTACTGGCTTTGCTCGTCTTCTTCGGGATTCCGGCGCGGCGGCGCGCGTGGAGGTCGACGCTGGGCGCGCTTGTGCTGTTGGCTGCCCTGGGCTTGTTGGCCGGCTGCGGAGACTTCTGGGAAGCGCCCACTGGAAACACTGCGGCAGGAACCACCACCGGAAACTATACCTTCACTGTCACGGGCACCGGAGATCCTGCGGTTTCCACCGCGGTCACAACCACGTTCGTTGTCACTGTGAATTAGCTTTGAACGCTATTCCGCAGCGGACAACCTGAAACTGGCCGGTCGCAAAAAATAGCTTCCCGCAGCGAACGCCAGGATGACAATCGGCGCCAGCGCGACGGCGATCGGATCGTGAACCGCCAAGTGCGACAGGAACGCGTCGAACATATCGAACGTGATCCCGGCGTAAGCCCACTCCCGCACAAAACGGGTGCGCGGATAAAGCAGCGCAGCCACGGCGAGCAGCTTCCATGTTCCAAGAATCAGTGCGAGGTAAGGTGGGTATCCCAGATGTTGCAGGCCGGCAATGACGCCGGGAATTCGCATCAGGTCGAGCACTCCGTTCGGGATGAGCCACAGAACCAGCAAGCCGGTGCATATCCAGTATCCGTACTTTTTCTGCATGGGCGGAGCGCTCCTGGGAGGAGATTACGAACTGGTGGTGCAGGTGGCAATACCTAATCCGAATTGGGAATGGCTTAAGTCAGGCCTTAGCGCAACAGCGGATCGGCAGACGCCGAACCTTGAAGAAACCTACACGCCGGCTGGTAGCCGAATTCGCACCCTTGTTCGAATCTCTTCTGCGAGAGTGCCTCATCGTTCGTCCCGGCTGAGCCGCGATGGTAGAGCATCGCAGCCGCCGCGCAGCTTTCTCCCCAATGGCCGGCGCATGATCGGTCGAAGTTTGCCAGCGCTTTTGCGGTGTTCACCGGCGTGCCCTTGCCCGTTAGATACATATCTCCTAGCACCCCGCATGCGCGTACGTACCCGTCCTTGCACGATTGTTCGAACACCCTGATCGCACGCTCATCGTCCTGGGCTATGCCCTTGCCAACCTGCAGCACGGTTCCAAGGAAAAAGCAGCTGATGGCGTCACCTCGATCGCACGATTGCGCCAGCGTCTGATCGCCTCCGTTGCGCACAAAGTTCGCGAAAGCCTCGCAAGATTCTGGTTCAGCCAGATCGCACGCTCGGCCGAATCCCCGCGCCGCCGCCGCCGGCTCCCGGGGCACCACCAAGCCGAGATTGGTGACATTGCCCATGGTGAAGCACGCGCTACCCGACCCTGCTTCACACTCCACATTCAAAATTCCCACCCAGGTTGGACATGCATTGTGCCGGTGCGCGTCGCAGGCCTGTTCCCAGAATGCCGGATCGGCGCCGGGATGTGGAATGCCTACGACCTCGGTAGTTATGAATCCGGTCGCCGCCATCACACCAAACAGCACGATCCAGATGGACATGAAACTGAAGTTGGCCAGCCACGGAGAAGCCGCCCACACGAAATGCGGTGCGCGCAGCTTCTTGAAGAGATCCACCGCGCGTCGATCCAGCGAGTATCCAATTCGGTCGAGTACGCGAACACTCAGATTCAGCGCAGGAACGCACAGCAGTTTGTCGTAGAAGCGTGGCGCATCCATCCACGACAACAAGCTATAGAGTCCGAAGACACAGCTGCCGTACAGTCCTCCAAAAATGATCTTGCCGCTGTTGCTTCGCGGCGAAGTTGCCGGGTCGGTCACCAGAAGATGAATCCCGATAAAAACCGAGACTGGAATTCCCGAGTCGACGAACTGGTAGACTCCAAACGTCTGCGTATACCAGAGATTCAGCAGGTAAAGCATTGCACCCGCGGACAGCGTGACCAGCGTTACCGAAAACAGCGCCTGCACCACCAGCCCCAGCACAAAGATCTCCAGATACATATTGGGCGGACGGTGCAGTGTCTCCGCAATCTCGGCGCCCCAGCTGATATTCGTGCTATGGGTAGCAATCAGGATGACGGAGAAAATGAACAGACCCACCGCGGAAGGATTGAAGATATGCGTGCGTCGCCCTTCCCGGTTCCAAAGCACGTATTCCTTCGCCACCACCCCGATGGCGATCATGATGAACTGCAGAAAAAACCAGTCGTCTCGAAACCACAGAAACAAGTTGGTGCTCAGGATGATGGGAATTGGCCCGAATCCCAGAATCCATTTGTCGCGCCGCGACCAGCACACCAGCATATCCAGCGCATAGGCAAAGATGATCTGCGCCAAAATCAAAGGAACATAGCCGTAGACTTCCCGCCAATACCAGCCCCAATAGGCGTAGAGGCAGGAGTGCATAATCAATTGCACATAATGCACATGCTTGGGGAGGAACTCAAGTTTCAGTTCGCGACCCAAAGCAATGACCCGCCGCCACAGCAGCCTCGCAAACACCATCAGAGCCGCGACAGCCAGCCCTATCGACAACTCCAGGGATCGATTCGCCAAGGCTCGGGGCAGCAGGCAAAAGACGCCCAGGGCCGCTGCCAGAATGATTGGAAGCGCCAGCAACCGGACGGAGGTTTTCGTCTTGCGCAGGGTTCGCGTCGACACAGTTATCCTTCACCGCAACCTGAAAGCGACGGATGGGGAAGATTCACGTCCCTTCAAATTGACTTACAAACGAGCAAGTTGTCAATTCTCTAATGCCCCCGACCTGCAGAGAAGGCTATCCAGCATCCTAGCTTTTTGCCCGGCTGGCCGGCGGGATTTGCCTATTATGCCCCTCGTTGTTGTTCCTGTCACCGCAAAACCTCCAGCTGCTGGCTATATTTTTAGCTCGGTCTGCCACCCAACAGAGTGCGCATGATGAACGCTGCCGACCCAGGTGGGTGAATGGCTTTCAGTTTTGGTCGAATTAGGACTGCTTCCCGAAGCGCACACAAATACGGGAATCTATTCAGATAGCCAGGCAGTTACCTTAGAATAAGTCGATCAGGACAGATTTTTCCTCAAATTCAATGAGACGTCAGAGTCGCTCTCTTCTGAATTGTCGAACACCGTATGAAAGTGGCGAGAAGGTGTTAGAGCAGATGCCCCGAATGGAACATTATTGCCACCCGAATTGTGCAGGAAATTGCACTTTGTCAAAAAAGCTAAATCCATAAACGAGTGATTTCACAATATTTATCTTTCCACAGGAATGGCCAATGGATTGCACAGTGTTGCGATGTAGTTGGTGTCTGCGCAGGCCGCTTCCCGCTCCCTCAGGATTTGTCTGGGCCCTGCCGCAGCACTCAATCCGCTGAGATGACCGATCCAACAAAGATGTTGCTCAGGTCTAGGCGGTTTGGTTTCGGTTCACTTGCTTGTTCGGGCTCTGGAATTTCGAATCTAGTACCTTCTCGGGTGGGGATGCCCAATTGAGCTGGTACCTCTGGCTGGCCGGGCTTGATGCAGCCGGCGTCGTGACGTAATTAACCACCTTTAGGGGAGGTGAAACGGTGAAAAGGAACTTGCTTCTCATGTGTGCGGTGTTCCTGCTTCTAGGTATGGGTGCGTCAAGAGCGCTTGCTCAAGACACTCCATCGCTGCAGGATATTTGGTTCAACGTCAACGGCTCACAAACAGAACTTTCGGCCCCGGGGGTCAACCTCGGTGGATACAATTCGTCGACCGGCCTCGGCACGATCACGTTCACTGACCTGAACGTCGGCGCCGGGTACTTCAATACTTGGTGGGACGAGGAAGTCGGCGTTCCGTTCTACAACGAGTTCGGATCTACCGGCGGCGTTCTGAGTGATCCCAACGAAAGCTGGGAGATCGGCGGAAACTACTCCTCATCCATATTTGGCGATGCCGCGGCGGGTGCTCTTCTGGATAGCAACCTTCTGCCGGAAGGCGCCAGCGACTTCGGCGCCGATTGCGGAACCTGGTCCGGTGGAGTGCAGACGGACTCCACGGGATGCAATGGCGACGCAACCACGGCGTTGGGCTACTCGTTCAATGTGTCGTCCGGCGACGAAGAGATCGTCACTCTCAAGGTCTCCCAAACGGCGCCGAGCAGCGGATTCTACCTGCAGCAGACGAATCCGAACGAAGACGGTAACGGCGTTATCGGGAACGTCTATTTCAGCCTGAGCGCCACGCAGCAGCCGACCGGCAATCAACCGCCGCCGACTCCTGAGCCAAGCACATGGCTGTTGATGCTTACGGGTCTGGCAGCTGGCGCGGTGCGGTTGCGTCGCCGTTTCCAGTTCAAGGTTCCCGGCAAGCTCCTTTCAGGTCTAGCAGTGCTGATCGCCGGGCTGGTCATCGTGCCGTTTGCGAGCGCCCAGTCGGTGAACACGGTGCCGTGGGACCCAACCAATCCCGCCGCTCCGCACACCGCCTACCCTGGAGCTACCATTGTCCTGGGGGCAATCTTCAATCCGGCCGGTTCAGCCGACTCGTTCACCTATGTATGGAACTATGGAGATGGGACTCCGGTAGGCAGCGCGACTGCTCTCACGAACCCAAACGACATCTCGTCAAGGCACATCTATGCTGGAACGTCTGCCGGCCAAACCTGGACGGCGGTCGTTACGGTGACAGACACTACGACCAGCGCCCAATATAGCGGAAACTACCTGGTCATTTGGGAACCCCCCCCCACCAACCCTGCGCAATCCCCCAACCTTACGCAACTTCAGTGGCGGGTCAACGTGGCCATCGACTGGGGTCTCTGGTTCTTGCATCAGAGCATGTATCACCCAGCCGCCGGTCAAGGCAATTGGGCGAATTGCGCCAGCGGATACAACTATGCCTGCGGCCTTGGATATGGCTCGGTAACCGCCTCCAATGTCCAGGCCTTCGAAGTCAACGGGCACCTGGCTACCGGACCAGCGACGGACCCTTACACGTCCGACGTTGCAGAAGGTCTGGCTTCGATCTGGACCTATCTGACCCCTGAAGCGGTTGCGTCCAAGACCTATACTTACAACACCGCGACGAATAACTATGGCTGCAGTGACGGAACAGCTCCGCTGACCAGCGGTGCGTGCGACGGCACGGCGACCAAGGTCTACTACAACCCCGGCGGCATCAACGGTGGCACCTACACCTTTGACGGAAACAGCAATGGGAAGGCCATCTACGCATATCAGTCGGGCAATACTTGGGGCTATGAAGATGGCCAGTACGCCGATGCTATCGTTGCCAGCGGCAACCCGGCCGGTGTGGCCACTGCAGGCTCCGTAAGCGGCGAGACCTACAAGGATATCGTTCAGGATATCGCCGATGCCGCTGCCTATTGCCAGTATCCGGGCGATAGCGACGATGTCGAAAACGGCTACACACGCGGGAGCAATGCATATCAGGGTGGCGGCTGGTGGTACGGCTGCCAGCAGGGTGGCGACAATTCCGTCTCCCAATGGGCATCCATCGGGCTGATCGGCGCGCAGCGCGGTTTCGGCCTATCCATTCCGAAGATCGTTACCGACGCCAACAATATGTGGATCACAGCCAGCCAGGACGTGCAGGCTTCCGCACCTGAAGTCAATAATCCGAGCGGCAACAGCTACACTGATGCTTACGGAGCCTATGGGTACAACGGATCGCTTTACTACTCCGACCCCTGGGGACCGTATGCCCTGACTCCTTCCGGGATGGTGCAGATGTCGTTGGACGGCGTTGGCAGGACCGCAAATACTGCGTTTGGCGCCGCATCGAACGCCCCAGACCAACGCTTCAACAATGCAGAAACTTTCTATGCGGACAACTTCTGCAACCCCACGAGCGATGGCCCTGTTGAGGCTCCGCGAGCTTACACCTATGGCATGTTCTCGTTCACCAAGTCCATGCTGCTCCACAATCCGCTCGGCGCGCTGACCCCCATCCAATATCTCCGCACCCAGACACCGGGCGTGTTCACCACAAATGCCAGCGTTCCAGCGAATACCATCGACTGGTATGCGGCACTGTCGGCCACCAACGGCGGTTCCGATCCATGCGATGGTATCGCCCAGACCATCATCCAAAGGCAGTACGGGCCCAACAACGCCCCCAACGCCTATGGTCAAAACTACTCCACGACGACACCGGGCTTCTGGTTCTATGACAACTACTACAGCTACCAGAATTACTATGAAACCGCCTGGTCGATCATCATGTTGCAGCGGACCGTGTTCGTCAACTGCGTCAACAACCTTACTGGCGCGGGAACGGCAAGCGGTGCGAGCCAAGCCCGAGTTGACCTCACCTGGACTGGAATTCCGAACGTGACTGCGTACGACGTGTTGCGCGGCACCTCACCCGGTGGTCCTTACACCCAGGTTGGCAGCACAACCAATACTGCCTACTCGGATCGGACCGGACTGACGAACGGAGACACCTACTACTACGTCCTGCAGCCCGTCAACGCTGCCGGCGCGGTATGCCAATCGAACCAGGCAACTGTCACGGTACCCAAGCCGCGCTAGTTGCTTGCCATCTAACCCGCCTGACAAGCCTTCGGGTCATCCCGAAGGCTTGTTGGCGAATGGGGTACTTTCGAGTTGCCATTCCACCTCGTAAACATTGAAGATCGAACAACAAAGCTGGTAAGCTTTGCAAATTAGAATCAGCCAATTTTGCGGCTTGGCAACCTGGCCTATCCGGAGAAAGTAATGAAACGCTTTTATTGCAGTTTTGCTCTTTTCCTGTCAATCGCTCCGCTTCTCGCAGCACAGACCACAGCGACGACTCCCGCACAGCCCGCTCACGTAACTCAAGTCCCCGGGGTCCCCGCACCCCCCCCTCCCCCTCCTCCTCCTTTTCCAGAGCGCCCGCTCCCTCCGCCGCAGCCGGTCTACATCTATCTTTATTCGGAGATTACCGACCAGGTGAACCTGGATATCACTGAAGATCGTCTGCGCCGATTGCTGCCCGTGGTCGAGAAGTTCCGCAAGGAGCATCCCGAGGCCCACGTATCGACCACGATTCTGTTCACCGGAGCATCCAGCGAGGCCCTGGCGAAGAGAAATGCCCAGACCCATATCAGGGATTTCGTCCTCGGGTATAAGAAGCGGGGCATTATCGAGATTGGCTACGACGGAACCGACGAACCCACCTACACCAACCGTCCGATGCTCCCGCGCACGCTCAATGAGCAGCCTTATAAGGAGCGCTGGTCGGCGCGGGCAAGCGAAGACGAGAAGTTTCTGACTGAAGGCAGAGATCCGCTCACGGGCGCTCCGCAGCCGGGGACTGTCGGGGGACTCAAGGCGATGCAGGAGGTATTCGGTAAGGCCGCGTACATTACCGGCGTAAGTGTGGGGATGGAACATCCAGATGGATCCACACACCCCACCATGCCTGGCGCGGGCGCCATTCCTACCATCACTCCGGAGATCGGCGACTGGGAGGTCGTGCCCATACTTCGCCGCTACAACACTGACGCCATCCTCGGCGGTGTTCCGGCTTCCAATCCAGCCCATATCCCCGGCTTCGGCGGTGGGTCGGCGGAAATCGGAAGATTGATGAGCCCCGTTCTCCAGGCCTCACCGGAGCTCTTCTGGGAGGACGGCGTTCTCCGTTTTTCAGAGTCGGGAGGGAACGGCGCCAGGATCTTCCATGGCTATGACGGGCCGGAGAACCTTGATGTCTTCGTCAAGAAACTGGATCGGTCGAAGCTGCGCATCATTCACATGGAGCTGGCCAGCGAGAACGACTATCTCAAGCCCGACTTTGCCAAGGCTCCGCTCAACCCGGCACTGACTTATGCCTATGCACATCCAGACAGTCCCAAGGTGCCGGCGGAGGACCGCTTGAGCCCGAATGAAGTGAACCAAGCGTTCGCCAAGGAAGAATCTTCATTGAATTGGGTGATTACGAACATTTTCAATACAAATCCAGGCGGCCGTTTTGTCTCCAATGGCGATCTGAAGCGGATGGCGGGAGAAAGCACCGGATTCGATGTCTCCGTGGACGAGTTGCGCACCGCGCTCAAGGATGCGATCGAAAAGTGGGGTATTGGCACCTATCCGCCCTCGTACCTTCAGGTGGGAAGCCATTACCTGAGCCTGGCGGAGTCATTTCAGGTCATGACCGACGCCTTGGCTGAACTCTCCCGTTCGGGAAAGCTTCCGCAGTCGGTCAAGGTCGTGAAGGTGTACGGACCGCTCAAAGTGGCTCTGGGCCACGGCCCGAATGTCGGCGAAGCCACCGTTGCTTCAGTGGCGAAAGCTTGCGCAGGAATAGACGGTGGGTTGCATGACGATGCAGGCTATCCAATGCCGAACAACACCGTGCCGAGTCTCGTTACTGTCGACGGAACTACGATCAACGCGGCCCAGTTCCTGCGTCTCATGGCGGAGGCGTTAGTCGCTCCCACTCAGGATGCAAAACTCAAAGTGAGAATGACTTACATGACACCCGTCGTCTCCTCGGTATTTCCGAGGACGCGTGTGATGGAGGATATAGGAGCGACATGGACGGCTAAGCCCGCCCCGCTGCATACCCCCGAGGTAACTTCAACCGGTACTCGATAGGTTATTATCCCAGGCGAATTCTTACGCTGACCTTTTAGAAAGCATGGTTAAATCCAAAATACGACTGGTAACTGCGCAAATTTGACGAGGTTTAAATGAACGCCAAATTCAAATACGCTGGCATCCTTATCGCATTCCTGCTGGTTCTGGCCTGTGCCGGCATCCTGTCGGCCCAGGTTACCAGCAGTTCCATCTCTGGTCATGTCTTTGACGCTGCGCGAAGAGTCATTCCTGGGGCGCAAGTCACGCTCACAAACAAGCTGGATGGTACGGTCCGGAAGGCATCTGCTGACGCGACCGGACGCTATTCCTTCATCGGCCTGACACCGACTGTCTACTCGATTTCCGTGAATGCATCGGGATTTTCCAAGCTGACCCGGCCCGAGTTGTCTCTCGACGTGGACACAGCCTTGGATCTCGACTTCGGTCTCTCCGTGGGAGGTCCGGAGACACGCATTGAAGTTACTGCACCGACCTCGGCTTTGCAGACAGAAACTGCTGACCTTGGAGCTGTGATCGATCAGCAGTTCACCCAGACACTTCCGCTCAATGCGCGCAATTTCCTGCAGCTTGCTCTGCTGGCGCCTGGCGCGTTTCCGCCTGTGGAAGGGTCCCAATTGTCCTCCAACGGGGGCAATTCGCTGGAAGTGAATGGAGGCAGAGAAGAATACAACAACTTTCTGTTGGACGGCGCTGATAACAACGACCCTTATATCAATGGTTATGTCGTCGAACCTTCTGTAGACAGCGTACAGGAGTTCAAGATGGTGACGAGCAGCTACGACGCCGAATATGGGCGCAGCGCGGCTGGCCAGGTCAACGTCATCACCCGCCGGGGAACCAACGAATTTCACGGTACCGCGTACGAATACCTGCGCAACAAGGTGCTGGATGCGCGCAATTACTTCGATCAGGATGGCTTCATCAAGCCTCCGTTTATTCGCAATCAGTTTGGCGCAGCCGCTAGCGGGCCAATTCGCCGGGACAAGACATTTTTCTTTGCCAACACCGATTTCTTCCGCCAACGGGAGGCGCAGAGCGTGCAGGCCGTGGTACCCACGGACGCTGATCGCGCCGGAAATCTGACCGACACGGGTGTAATTGCTGTAAATCCTTTGACCGGACTTCCATTCCCGAATGACACGATTCCTGCCGGCAGCATCTCGCCCATTGCAACCGACATCCTGAAGCTATATCCGGAACCGAACCTGACAGGATCGGTGAACAACTACCTTGGCCAGCCGTCCCAGCCGGAGAATCACGTTCAGAATACCTTCCGAGGCGATCATCAGCTCACGCCCAACGATAACCTCACGCTCAGGTATTCCATGGGCATCGTCAACATCTTTCAACCTTATCCAGAGGGCGTGTCCGTCGACGGAGCTGTGCCCGGTTTCGGGGACCACGACTACGATCACACCCATAACGCGATGATTCGCGAGCAGCACACTTTCGGCGCCAATGCAATCAATTCACTTTTGATTGCATTCAATCGCTTCTCTCGCGACTTTGTCGTGCAGAATAGCCAGACCAATGTGGGCGCCCTGTGGGGAGTGGACTGGTTGAATCTTCCCCCGCGGGATTATGGTTACCCCACGATTTCGGTCACCGGGTATTCTCAAGTCGGAGACGATGGTGCATTCCCCAATCTCAGGCATACCAACACGTTTCAGATTGCCGATAGCTTCACGTTTATCCGCGGAAAGAACACGTTCAAGACCGGCGTGGATCTTCGCAAGCTGCAATTGAACGGGCGTCTCGATGAGCTGGTGCGGGGATCGCTGACCTTCTCAGGGGCCATATCCGGTTCTTCCCTCGGCGACTTGCTGCTCGGTTATCCCACACTGGGCATCCAGGCATATGCGAATAACCCCATTCGTCTTCGTTCCACGAGCACTAACGCCTACTTTCAGGACGATTGGAGACTGCGCCAGAATCTGGTTCTCACCCTGGGCGGCCGTTATGAGTTCAACAGCCCCGCAACCGACCCGACCAACGACATGACGGAACTCAACCTCCAGACCGGCCAACTTGTCCCTGTCGGTACCGATGGAGTGACCGCCTCCGGCATCAATCCCGACTACAAGAATTTTGCTCCCCGCGTGGGTATTGCCTGGCATGCTGCTCCGGATTTCGTCGTTCGCGCCGGCTACGGCGTCTTCTACGACGCCGGGATGTTTATTACCGGCTCGGTAGCTTACTTCAACCCGCCGCAGTTCACATTGAGTGTGTTCTTCCCCTCGGCCGCAGGCCTGTTGACATTGCAGGATCCCTTTCCGACCAACGGCGGGTATACTCCGCCCGCATCTCTCAGCGTCCTCAACCCCAGCACCATTACGCCCTATCTGCAACAATGGAATTTCACCACAGAAGGCACTCTTGGCAAGCGGGGCACGCTGACTCTCAGTTACGTTGGCTCCAACGGTTCGCACCTGATTCGGGATCGCGATCTGAACCAACCCCTGCTTTCATCCACAGGGAGCCAGGCGAATCTGCAATCGCGCCGGCCGTATCCGCAGTACAGCAGCATCTTCTATGTCGAGAGCGAAGGCTCGTCCGACTTCAATGCGATGGAAGTGCGGTTTACAGGACACATCACTCCGTCAATCTCGGTCTGGGGCGCATACACCTACTCTCACTCCATTGACGATCAATCGGCGTTCCTGGGCGATACCGCGGATCCCAACTTCCCTCAGAACAGCCACAATCTGCCAGCCGAGCGCGGTCCATCGAGCTTCGACATGAGACAACGCTTTGTTGCGGCCTATGTTCTCGCCTTGCCGCATGGCAATCGCTGGACCCGGAACACTGAATTTCAAGGCATCGCCACCGCGGAGAGCGGACAGCCATTCACCACGACGCTCCCGTTGGGCGACGACAACAGCAACACTGGAAACACCGGACAGCAGGCTGGATCGGACCGGCCCAACATAGTTGGCAATCCCTATCAAACCGGTTCCATTACAGCAAATCCCTCATGTGTGGCTCCTTCGGGATCGACCCACACTGTTGCACAGTGGTTCAATCCTTGTGCATTTGAAACAGCGCCAGCGAATATGTATGGAAATGCTGGCCGCAACTCGCTGCTTGGACCCAGATACGGCTCCTTCGATATCTCCCTATTGCGCCGGTTTACGCTGCCGGAACGGGCCACGCTCACCGTAGAGGCGCAGGCCTTCAATCTGTTCAACCGCCCCAACTTTGCTTTGCCCGGGGCCTTCCAGGCCGAGTCGAACTTCGGCGTAATCTCGTCGGCAAGCGATCCGCGCCAGCTGCAGTTCGCGGCTCGCCTGTCATTCTGACAGTTGATCGGGGGCTGAAGAACCCGCAATCGAATTGTGCTAATCCGCCGGCAGAAGGATCGACGCCCTTGTGCCGGCTCCAGGATTGCTGTCGATCTTGACCTGTCCTCCGTGCATGAGCGAGATCTGCTGAACGATTGCCAGACCCAGTCCGACGCCTCCCGAGTTGCGCGAACGTGCCGGGTCAGCGCGGAAGAATCGGTCAAACACATGGGGCAGGGCAGTCGCGGAGATTCCCGAGCCAGTGTCGCGAACCTCAATGCAAATCTGCTTGCCCTGCCGCTGCACGCTCAAATCGACAACGCCGCCTGCCGAGCAATGCGCCAGCGCGTTCGATATCAGATTGCCGATCGCGCGCATCAGCAGAGCGCGGTCCACATTTGCCACGATTTCGCCGCCTTCCCCGCTAAGCGATAATGTCGCGCCAATCTCAGCGGCCGTAGCTTCGTAGTAGTCGCGAAGGTCTGCGAGAAGTTGCCCAATATCCTCCTGCGTGCGCTTGAGATGATCGCCCGGGCTCTCGGTACGCGCCAGAAACAGGAGCGACTCGATCAGTTCCGAAAGCCGCACCGATTCTTCCAGGCACGATCCAACCACCTCCATGTACTCTTCCGCGGTACGCGTGTGGGCCAGCGCCACCTCCGCTTCGCCGCGTATGTTGTTTACCGGGGTTCGCAGCTCGTGAGCAATGTCGGCGGAGAACCGCGAGAGGCGCGCGAACGATTCCTCCAACCGCTCCAGCATGGCGTTAAAGGCGTCCGCCAATACGCGGATCTCCACCGGATATCCCTCGGCATTGATACGCTCGTTGAGCGTACTGGAGCCGATCTGGCGGGCGGTCTTGGCCACCTCGCGCAAAGGTCGCGTGCTCCTCCGGGCAATTGCGAATCCCATGGCCGGACAAAAGACCAGAGCCGCGGCCAGCAACGTCCATACCCAAACCCGTTGCCGGCCAAGCACAACCTGTTCCTGTGTAAGATCGACGGCCACCTGCAGCGTCCAGACTTCAATTCCATTGGCGTCGCGCGGCACCGAGGCCACGATCGTTCGATACGATGCTCCTCCAGGTGAATCGATCTTGAAGATGCCATGGTGCCTTTCCGCCTCCCGCGCAACAAGAGAAGCGCTCAGATCCCTTTCCATGCCAGGTGTCGCCGACAATTCCGTACCGCTCGCATCAAGCACGCGGATGTAGAATTTCTGATATCGACGGACAGCCGAATCAACCTCCACCTCTTCGTCCAGGGCATGCTGATCACCATTTGTTCCGCTCACCAGGGCGCGGCACACATCCAACTCATCCAGCAGCGACTGTTCCGAGATCTTTCTCAGGTTGTCCGCCAGCGCCAGGTAGAGCAACCCGGTAGCCGCGGCCACCACGGCGAAGGATGCTGCGGTATACCAGGCGGTAAGCAGCGACGCAAGCGACGCGCCGCCCCATCCGCGTTTGCTCGGCTTACTGGCGATCGGGGTCTTCGAGGACATAACCCACCCCCCGGACCGTACGCAGCAGCTTTCGCGGGAAGGGGTCATCTAGCTTGGTGCGAAGCCGCCGCAGGTTCACATCGACTACATTCGTATCTCCCTCTGATTTCATTCCCCAAACCGTCTCGGCAATCAAAGTTCGCGTCAGCACTTCACCGGCTCGCCGTCCGAGCAGGGAAAGCAGCGTAAATTCCCGCGCTGTCAGATCGAGCGATTGGCCGCCGCGAGTGGCACGATGGCCTGCCAGATCAAGTTCCAGATCCGCGACCCGAATCCTCGATGTCTCCCGCACTGGGGGCCGGCGCAGGATCGTCCGCACCCGTGCCAGAAGCTCAGAAAAAGCGAATGGCTTTACCAGGTAGTCGTCGGCGCCGAGTTCCAGGCCGCGCACCCGGTCCGCCACCGAATCCCGCGCCGTCAGCAGCAAGATGGGAATTTGGATTCCGGCGCTGCGGGCCCAGGTCAGAATTTCCCACCCGTCCATTCCGGGCAGCAGAATATCGAGCACGATCAACTCAAACGACCCGGATTCGATTTCCCGTCTCGCCTCGAAGCCGTCGGATGCAACATGCACCACGAATCCCGCTTCGCCGAAGCCGCGCTTCAGGAAACTGGCTGTCTTCGCTTCATCTTCAACGATGAGTAACTTCATTTGGCGGCCGAGGCCTCAATTGTACAACCATTGGTTTTCTCGCAGAAACCGCACGCGTAGGACGACGATTTCGATGACAGAATCCGTACAAATTGGTGACAAAATTCTCCATCATTATGCAAGTGTTTGCACTTAGCTGTTAAGCCGTTTTTCATAACTTACTCATTATCGGCGGGTTAGATTAAGCACTATTGGCACACCGATTGCAACTGTCTGGTAATGCTGGACCCCGAAGGATACGGGAACTTCCAAGCTGCATAGCCGTACGCAGCCGGGAGCCACCGCCCTCTCGGGCTAAATCCCTTCGGCTATACATAGACTCGAATGTTCGATTCCGGCGTCGGTGCTGCTGCCCCTAACAGAAGCGCCGGCGAACGGAACGAGTGCCGGCAGTAGGCAATGAAGTGAGGGTCGAACATGTTCCTTAGGGGAGGTCGGGCGTTTCGATTCGAAACGAATCGCAAGAACCGCGCTTGGTTCTTCCCCAGGAGCTGGTGCGGTCTGCTTCTGCTCGTGACCATGCTTGCTCCCAGAATCTGGGCAGCAACCGGCGGCAGCATCTCCGGAACCGTAACCGACCCCAAAGGCCTGGCGGTTGGTGGCGCAAAAGTCACAGTCACAGAACTCAACACAAACGTCAGGCAAAGCACTGCCACCGATTCGAAGGGGTTCTATTCTCTGACGGAACTTGCCGTAGGCCGCTACGAAGTCAGCATCGACACGCCCGGATTCAAGCAATTCAAAGAAACAAACCTGGTCTTGAACGCGAGCGGCTCATTGCTGGTGGATGCTTCATTGCTGGTGGGCGGAACAACCGAGACCGTCACCGTAGAATCTTCAAACGTACATGTGGAAAGCGTCGATACCCAGCTCGGCGAAGTCATTGAGAACTTTGAAGCCACCGCCGTGCCGCTGAACGGGCGCAGCTTTACTGACCTGCTTGCGCTTCAGCCCGGAGTTGCCCCCGCCGCTTCCTTCACAGCCGGATCGCTGACTGCCGCCGGCGCCAGCGTGATTTCGCCATCCGGGGATCTGAACCCCGGCACGATTTCGATCAATGGCCAGAGAGAGTTCGCCAACGGTTTTTCCGTGAACGGTGCCAGCGTGGAAGAGCCTTTCACGATGGGAGCCGGCTTGATCCCTAACCTCGACTCCATCGCAGAGTTCCGCATTCAATCGAGCAATGTCGATGCGGAATACGGCAACTACAGCGGCGGCCAGATCAGCGTCGTTACGAAATCCGGCTCGAACCAGTTTCACGGCGGCGTCTTCGAATTCGTTCGCAATACAGCACTCGACGCCCGCAATTACTTCTCTCCGGATCGCGGCACGTTTGAGCAGAACCAGTACGGCGGCACCGGCGGCGGCCCAATTGTAAAGGACAGGCTCTTCGTTTTCGGTGACTATCAGGGCACAAAGATGACGCAAGGCGTGGACAGCGGGCAAATCCTCGTGCCGTCAGCGCAGGATCATACCGGCAATTTAAGCGATCTGGCTGGCTCGCTTACCACCACCGTCCAGGGTGTCACCGTTCCAACTACGGTCAGCGGTCCTTATCTCGCTTCTCAGGTCCTCGCTCCACAGTTTGGCTACCCCGTCAGCGAAGGGGAGCCATATTACTTTACGCAGGGCGAAAACTACATTGATCCTATCTCCGGGGCAGTCGGCACTTATTCGCAGAGCTGCACCTCGTCCTCCCAATGCGTCTTCTCAAATGCGACGGTTCCGCAAGCAGCCTGGTCGGGTCCGGCGCAGGCCCTGTTGAAATACATTCCATCGCCTAACCTTTCCGACGGCAGGTTTTCAACCTCTGCCCAGAACGAAACGCTTGGGGATAACAAAGGCGCACTTCGTCTCGATGCGAATTCCCGCTGGGGCAAAATCTCCGGCTATTACGCGATCGACGATTACGCCCTGAACAATCCTTACCCCACGCAGCAGGGCGGAGCAACGGTTCCGGGATTCAATGCGCTCACCAACGGCCGGTCCCAGCTTGTGAGCGCTTCAGACACCATGACCTTCGGGTCCAGGACGGTGAACCAATTCGAAGTCTCTTACCTGCGCGATGTCAACGTCCTGGGCACGCCCGTCGGCACTGTCGGAACCACGCTCGCTTCGCAGGGGTTCGTCACGAGCACCGGGAGCCCGAGCATTCTTCCGCAGCGGCCTGCCATTCAAGGCGTCGAAAACATCATCTTCAACAACTACGTCATCGGTTCCACCGTCACCGGCCTCAATCAGTACGACAATATCTTTCAATACTCTGACACGTTCTCACGCGTCATCGCGGCGCACACGTTGAAGCTTGGCGGCGAGTTGCGCTACAACCAAGTGAATGCCAATGCCGATGTACAGTCGAATGGTCTCTTCGCCTTCTTCGGATCGGAAACCGGCTCGGATTTTGCCGACTTCCTGATCGGCGCTCCCAGCCAGTATGAGCAGGGGAATGCTCAACCCTTCTACATGCGCAACCGTTACGGCGCGCTGTTCCTTGAGGACAGCTGGCGCGTGCGGCCCAACCTGACCTTCAATTACGGCCTTCGCTGGGATGAGGAAATGCCTTTCTACGAGAAGTTCAACCAGATCCAGACACTCGTAGCCGGAGAGCAGTCGCTCGTTTATCCAGGTGCGCCCACCGGTCTTGTGTTTCCAGGTGATCCCGGTATCTCCCGTTCACTTGGATCCACGCGCTGGAACAACTTTTCGCCGCGGCTTGGGATGGCTTATTCGCCCGCCGGCCACAGCGGCGTCCTAAGCAAGCTCCTGGGCAATCCCGGCGATACCAGCATTCGTTTAGGAGCCGGACGCTTCTTCTCCGCGGTGGAAGGCATTAGTTCAGGGGTGATGGCGGGCGACGCGCCTTACGGCAGCACATATGTGAGCCCGGTTTCTCCGCTCTTCTCCAATCCGTTTATCGATGCGGGCACAGGCTCTAACGAAGGGCAGCGCTTTCCGTTGACGTTCCCCGCATTCGGCGCGTCTCCCAGCAACCCCAATACCTCCGTGAACTGGACGCCGTTTCTTCCCATCTCGGGTCTGCCTGGTTACGCCCCTGGAGATGTGAGTCCGTACGCCATCCAGTACAACCTGTCTCTGCAGCGGCAGTTGGGGCGGGATTCTGTGCTCAGCGTGAATTACATCGGCAGTGAAGGCCATCATCTTCTCGTGCTTGTGGAAGCCAATCCCGGCGTCCCGGCCAATTGCCTCAGCGTGAGCCAGCCAAGTCAGGTCGCTCCGGGGACCGCAACCTGCGGACCGTTCAGCGAGACGGGAACATTCACCAAGGCATCCGGCCAGGTGGTTCAGGGCAGAGGCCCCTTCGGCGCAGATTTCGGCAGCGTGGATCTCGAGAAGTCGGTAGGCAATTCAAATTTCAACGCGCTTGAAGTCACCCTGCGCCACGTAAGTGGAAGAATGCAGATTCTGGCTGGCTACACTTATGGGAAGTCTCTCGACATATCGTCCAGCATCGCGGACGAGTTAGTCCCTGGAGACGATCACCGGACTTATGGCTTGTCTGCCTTCGACGTTGAGCATAGCTTTGTGGGAAGTTATAACTACAACCTTCCCATCGACATGCTTCTGCGCAGGGAGAACAGACTTACCGAGGGATGGATGCTTTCCGGGATTGCGCGGTTCAGCACCGGCTTTCCGGTCACCATGCAGAACTCCAGCGATAACTCGCTTCTCGGCACTCGGCCCAATGGCGTGAACCCGTTCGCCGTGGACTTGCCGCAAGTCCAGCCTGGACCTTTGCAATTGAATCACAATCCGCGCAATGGAAAGCCCTATTTCAACACGTCTCTGTTTAGCCTGCAGCCGCTCGGGCAGGTTGGAAACACCGCCCCGCGCTACTTCTTCGGTCCGGGAATCGAGAACTTCGACATGGCGTTGCAGAAGATTGTGCGAGTCACCGAATCCAGTCGCGTCGAGTTCCGGCTGGAAGCATTTAACGTGTTCAATCACGCCCAGTTCTTTGGTTCAACCGTGGTCAACGGAGATGTCAACAGCACGGCATTCGGTCAGATCAACAGCGCGGACGCCCCGCGGCTCCTGCAAGCAGCGGTTAAGTTCGCTTTCTAGTCCTGGCTCCTCGAGTTCTTGCGCATCGCTAGCGCAAGATCATGCTGCCCTGATACTTGGCTGCAATTCTATGATTAGAAAAGTACCTAAGTGCTTCAACGCGGACACCAAAGGTACTGTAAACCTGAACGCGCTGCCCTGCCTCACTGCGTGGAGAGGAGCTTCGCGTAGGCGGTGGTAATTCGGTTCATCATGGCCTCGGTAGTGAATTTTTCCGCCACCAGATTCCTTCCCGCCACGCCCATTGCGTGCGCCTGAGATGGATCCGAAAGCATCCGAAGGATGGCCGCCGAGAGGGCGTCCGGATCATCCGATGGAACCAGGAATCCGCTGATGCCGTCTTCCACTGCCTCAGCGTTCCCACCCACGTCGGTTGCGACCACCGGAAGAGATGCAGCCATGGCCTCGACAATCGCGTTAGAGAATCCTTCGCTCCGCGAGGGAAGCACAAAGATGTCGGCTGCGGCGAGATACTGATGCAGATTCGTGACTTCGCCGTCGAAATGGAATTTGCCGGCAAGGTTCAATTCCTGAACCAGAGCCTGAAGTTCCGAGAAAAAGTCCTGCTCCAAAACTGCGCCGCCAATGCTGAAGCGAGCCATGGGGAACTGCTCCACTACCATTGCGGCTGCCCGGATGAACACATCGTGTCCCTTCACCCGGCGGATATTGCCAACCGTCGCGATCAGGAACTCACCCGCCGCGTCTGCAGGCCTGGGAGTCGGATTCCAATCGCCAAGGTCCAGGCCGTTATAAATGGCCTGGACGAGAGCGGGTTGAATTCGGTCTACCTCGATTGAATGCTTCCGGACTTGTTCAGAAACCGCAAACACCGCATCGGGAGCCCATGCCAGGAGTCGATAGGCAATGTGATGCTTCCGGGTCCTGAGAATTCCCATGTCTCTGCGGGACCATATCAGCTTCGCCCTTGACAACGCCTTCGTAAAAAATCCTGCCCAGATATCTGAACTCTCAAAAAAAGTCTGGACAATCCCGATTCTTTCCCGCTTGAGGAATCGTTTGAACTCGAAAGCACCTCGAAGTGCTGCAAGGTCGTAGGAGTTGTGCAAGGCAAGCAAGTAGATCGGACAGGGCGGGGACTTCAAGGCCGGGCTGGCCGGATCTGCAAAAAGAGTCAGGATGGAAGCCCGGTATCCATACTTCGGAAGAAGCGCAGCAATCTTGAGAGCAATACGTTCTCCCCCGCCCAGCGTCTTGGCCAACTGATCCACCACCAGCAGCACATGCGGCTCATCACCGTGCGCCGCATGTGTAATACCTGCCGGTTGCGGCGCTGAAGCAACGAGTTCAATCATCTGCCCACCTTTGAAGGGCTAAACAGCGTGAAGCCCACTCAAGAATACGATGCCGGCCGGCCATCTTTCATGCGTTGTTTATTGGCGCTTTCGGAAAATGAGCTAACTGCGCCGTAGCCTGTTATTGTAGTCTTAATAGCCTACTGTCATGAACATCGAGCAAATCTCCATCGACGAACTGATGTTGAAACGGAAGAGCCTGCGTCGGCAGCTCTCAGCCGTTGAAGGGCTGCAGCCGGTTCGCATCGCTATCTTGGGCGGATCGACCACCAATGAGGTAGCTGACTTGCTGGAGATATTCCTCCTCGCCTCCGGATTTCAACCCGTGTTCCATCAATCGGAATACGGCCGCTATTACGAGGACGCAGTGCTTGACCCGTCCGACCTGATCGAGTTCGGTCCCGCAATCGTCTACGTGCACACATCCTGCCTGAACGTGCAGTCCTTTCCTCCTGTCCACTGCTCCGAGCAGGAATTTCACCAGCATGTTGAAGCGGAAGTCGGGCACTACAGGCAGATTTGGGAATCGATCGAGCGCAACCTTTCCGCGCAGATCATCCAGAATAACTTCGAGCTCCCGCCCGTCGCAGTACTCGGAAACCTTGACGCTGTCTCCTTGGGAGGAGCGTCACGCTTCTTTCTTGCCCTCAATGCGGAGTTTGCCCGCGCCGCGGCAGGGAATCCAAGGCTGCTCCTCCAGGATATTCACAGCATCTCGGCCAGGATCGGCCTCAATCACTGGTTTGATTGGGACAGGTACTTCAGTTACAAGATCCTCATGACAACCGAAGGTAACTGCGCACTGGCGCGCTCACTCGCCTCCATCATCCGTGCCATCTACGGGAAGAGCCGCAAAGTTCTGGTGCTCGATCTTGATAACACCTTATGGGGTGGAGTTATCGGAGATGATGGCGTCGATAAGATCCAGATCGGGCGTGAAACGCCTCTTGCCGAAGCCTACACCGCATTTCAGGAGTATTGTCTCTCCCTCTACAAGCGTGGAATTCTCCTGGCAGTCTGCTCCAAAAACAATGAGGAGATTGCGAAGCAGGGATTCGAACATCCGGACTCCGTGCTCAAGCTCGAACACATCTCGTGCTTTAAGGCCAACTGGGAGCCGAAGCACGAGAACGTCCTCGCGATTGCACAGGAGTTGAATCTGGGCGTCGACAGTTTCGTCTTCGTCGATGACAATCCCGCTGAGCGCGCCATTGTAGAAGCACAGGTACCCGGCATCGCTGTTCCCGACATCGGAAATGAAGTCACCCGATACGCCGCAATCATTGAGGAAGGCCGCTACTTTGAACCAGTCTCCATGTCGGCAGAGGATCTATCGCGAACCGCTCTCTATAAGGCCAACTCCGAGCGCACTAACCTCGAGGCCAAATTCGCGAACTACGGCGAATACCTGGATTCTCTCGAAATGTTCGCTGAGATCGGGAAGTTCAAATCCCTCTACCTGGAACGGATTGCGCAACTGACAAACAAGTCAAATCAATTTAACCTGACCACGCGGCGCTACACGCTTGCCGAACTGGAAGCGATCATGCAGGACGATCGCTACATCGGACTCTACGGCAAGCTCAGTGACCGCTTCGGTGATAACGGGTTGATCTCGATTGTGCTTGGCAGGCGGGAACACGAAGTGCTCCATCTCGATCTGTGGCTGATGAGCTGCCGCGTGCTCAAACGCGACGTGGAATTGGCCATGCTGGATTCCCTGGTCGATCACGCAAAGGCTGTAAATATCAGAACTTTGCGGGGATCCTACCTACCCACGAAGAAGAACGGGATGGTCGCCGATCATTATGATAAACTCGGGTTTCAATTGGAGACAAAGGACCCGGACAACAACGCATCATTGTGGTCTCTGGATATCTCCGCTTACACCCCACGCAACAAGCACATAAAGATTTTGGAGCCCGTTCATGGATAGCATCCTCGAAGAACTGCAATCGATCTTCCGCGATATTCTCGACCAGCCCGATCTGGAACTGACGCGTGAGTCGAATGCGCAAAGCGTTGACGACTGGGATTCGCTGGCCCACATCAATCTTGTTACATCCATCGAAAAGCACTATAAGATCAAGTTTGCGCTTGGCGAACTCCAGGACTTGAAAAACGTTGGCGACATGGTCGATCTCATCAAGATGAAACTTGCAGCGAAATAATCCGAAGGTGCTTCTGAATGGACACGAATCTCGGGCTGCATCTTCACCATGTTGGTTATGCCGTCAAGCTGATCGACCCGATTGCCGCGACGTATGCCGGGCGTTATGGATACGATGTTTCAACCCCAGTGATTCATGACCCGCTGCAAACAGCTTTTGTGCAGTTTCTCAAGCTCCCCGGCGACAGCACGTATCTTGAGTTCGTTGCCCCTGACGGCCCTGAGAGCAAGCTGACAAACGCGTCCAAGCGCGGTGGGCTCAACCACCTTTGCTTCATTGCGGGGCCGCTTGACGATGCGATCGCGCAACTCGAGGGTTCCGGCATGCGGTTGATCTCGGAACCCAAGCCGGGGGTTGCGTTCGGTGGCCGAAGAATCTGCTGGTTGGTAGGTGAAGACCCCCTACCGATTGAATTGGTGGAGCGAAGAGACGACGACGATCTCTGCTTGCCTGGCTTGGCTCATCAAGATTGATGAGCAATCGGCGTTCTCATCTGCCGCTCGGGCTTGGGCAAATTCAGCGCTTCCCGGATCAGCAAATGATTTATACTACGGCATACCCCGAATCACAATGTCAGCAGGAGCAATCTTGAAGCACGGCCCACTCGATGCTATGCGCGTTGCTGCAAGAGGCGACGCATCGATCGCAGCATGCGCGAACAAGCGAACGGCTCTCGCAGCAGTGAGAGGGCGCTGATGCTTTTCAATTCCTTTCCGTTCCTTTTCCTGTTTCTTCCCATCGTTGTCCTCGCCTACGCAGCCGCGCGCCGATACCTCGGCCAGCGCGCCGCACAGGCCTTTCTCCTTCTTTCATCCCTCTTCTTCTATGGCTATGCCAAGCCCAAATATGTTCCGCTCTTGCTCGCGTCCATTCTATTTAACTGGGCAATTTCAACTCTGCTAGTAGTCAAGGACGGAGAATCTCCGCGAAGTGCATCGCGCCGTAAAATAATCCTCTGGATTGGACTTGCCGCCAACATCGGTCTACTCAGCAGCTTCAAATACATTAACTTCTTTCTCCATCATCTCGCCTTCTTGACTGGTCCGAAATTCACTCTTCCAGACTGGGAGTTTCCTCTCGGAATCAGTTTCTTCACTCTCACCCAGATCATGTATCTGGTCGACACCTATCAGGGCCTCAATCCAGCCAGTTCGCTTTTCGACCACGCAACTCTGGTGTCCCTATTTCCCTACGTAGAGTCCGGTCCGCTTGTGCGCGCCCGCGCCATCGTGCCACAATTCAGCCAGTACAAAATGCCCATCAGCCGCCTTGACCTCGCCTGTCGAGGCCTGTGGCTGCTGACTCTCGGCCTTGCCAAGAAAGTAATTCTGGCCGACTCCTTCGCTCGCATCGCCGATGTGGGCTTTGGCTCCTATCAAGACTTTTCCACTCTCGAAGCCTGGGTCTTCGCATTCTCCTACGGCTTCCAACTCTACTACGACTTCAGCGGGTATTCGGATATGGCGGTTGGCTGCGCCTGGATGCTCGGCATCGACATCCCCCAGAATTTCAATGCTCCTTACATTTCCAAATCCATCAGCGAATTCTGGCAGCGCTGGCACATATCGCTCTCCAATTTCATCACCAACTACCTCTACACTCCCATCTTGCGTTCCATGGGCAGGGCGAGCATCACCACGTCGGTCATCGCCATTCTTATTGCCATGACCATTGCCGGACTGTGGCACGGCCCGGCATGGACATTCGTCATCTTTGGCGCACTTCACGGCTTGGCGCTGGCAGCCAATCAAATTTGGAAGAGGCGCAAGAAGAAGATGCCGCCCTGGCTGGGATGGCTTGTCACCTACGCTTTCGTAAACGTCAGCTTTGTCTTCTTTCGCTCGCCCAATATTCCGCTGGCATTGCACTTGCTCAAAGCCATGCTCCCGCACGCGGATCTGTTGAGCCACGAGGCTCTCAAGACCGCGCTTCCCTTCACGCCCTACCTCATACTTCGCCCTGTCACAATCGGCGTCGTGCTTGCGTTCTTTTTCAAATCCTCTCAGCAGCTTGCCGAGAAGTTCCGCCCTACTCACTTCACTGCCTTCGCTACGGCCGCGCTCATGCTGGTCTGTGTGTTTTTTATGAACTCTTCAGCGGCAAAGGAGTTTGTCTACTTTGCATTCTGATAAGCAGCCCATGTCCGCGCGCATCTGGCTGATGGAGGCCATCGGCGTTACAGTGTTATTGCTGATTGCCGTCGCGTTGCTGAATATGTCGCTCGATATCTACGGCATTTTTCGCAATCCTCAAGGCCGTCACCTCGTTGTTTACGGAGACGAGCGCGTCGCAAAGTATCTTTTGAGCGAAAGATACGTACCCGCAAACTTCAACGCGCTGCTTATCGGATCGTCTGTCTCTGCCAATTGGAATACCAGCGGAATCGAGGCACTCCGCGTCTACAACGAGTCCATCAATGGCGGAAACATCGTTGAAGAGAAGGCCGTTGCAGATCAGGCTTTGCCATCTTCACGTATCCGCGCTGTCCTGCTCATCGTTCATCCCTATCTCACGTCCTCCCATGAATTCGAGACGGTTCAACTCACGCCGCGTGAGAATCTGGCAGCGCTTGGCTCGCAAAGCCTTCTCGACGCCTACAAATCCGATGTCCGCATCAAGCTCCATCTTGAGAGGCCGGAGCTCGACGAATTTGGCACAGACGACTTCGGCGATATTCCGCAGAAGATGAATCCACACTTACAAAAACTCATGACTCCAGGTACAGAGTTCACGATTGATGAGCCGGCAATGGCGAGTTACAGAGCTCTCGTCGACGAGTTCCATGCGTCAAACATCCGCATCATCTACGTCATCCCGCCTGTGCTCCAGTCCATCTACCTCTCCAAGGCCGCTGCCTTCGCAAATTACTCCCGCGCTGCCATGGAAAACAAGAGGGAAGGGGATCAAGTGATTGATTTTACTTCCGATGAGTTTGTGGATTTCCGAAGCAATCCAGGTAACTTCAAAGACGGCGTTCACCTGACCAATGAGTCTGCGCGGCAAGTCGTCGCGACTATCAATGCGCGAATAAATCAGTGGATTCAGAACGGACAACTACCCAGCTTCCGTTGATCAAGGAAGTCGATGATGCGAAAACATCTCCGCCCTTAGAACGCCTTGTAGACGATGTCCGGGGCAGGCTGATTGAGCAGAACCGTCATGACAAAAGAAACCAGGCCCAACGCTGACGCATATATCACGCGTGCATAGCGGTGAGTAAGCACAGGCATCCCTGCGGCTTTGATGGATAGAAGTCCCTTCCTCAGCTCTTCCAATAGCGCCAGTACGACTGTCGCGCACAGCCACACTGCCAGCCACACACTCACCCACTGCGCGGCCGGTATCGAACGGAAGACTTTATCGATTTCCCTCCAGTTGCCCCAGAACCAGATAAGGGAAAGGGCAAACCAACTGAAGGTCAACCCGCGTCCAAACGCTACATAAATGGGATTCTTCGCCAGTGTCTTGTAGCCGTTGCGTCCCAGGGCGCGCGCCATTCCTATCTGCCATAGCTTGTTTATCGCAACTCCTCCGCCCTGCAGTATGCCGAAGAAAGCGAACTCCGAGGTACGGCCGTGCCAGACGCCAACCAGAAAGAATGTCACAAAAAAGCTCAAGACTCCGAAAAACGGCGTCAGCGCTTTGGATGATGTTCTTCGCGTCAGCGCCAGCAGCAGAGGGTTATAGACATAATTCTTGAGCCATGTTGAGAGCGTAATATGCCACCGGTTCCAGAAATCGAGAAACGAGGAAGCAGAGAATGGGCGATCGAAGTTCTCCGGCAGCCGCACGCGCATCAGCCGCGCCAATGCAATCACGATATCAATGTAGCCGGAGAAATTCGAGTAGAGAAAGAACGGGTAGGCGACAGCCAGTCTGAAGGCCGCGAAAAGCCTGGCTGTCAGCGGCACCGGCTGGGACAACTGCGCGAGCGCATCTTCATGAACCGCCTGCAGCAGCATAGCCAGCACATTCACCTTGAAAAAGCCGCGAACAATGCGCTCCAGTTGCAAACCAATCGTGCGGGGTCCCAGCGCAATAGGCACAGGGTTGAACTGATCGCGTGCAAACTCATCGTAGCGCTGAATCGGGCCGGAAACAAGCGTCGTAAAGTTCAGTGTGTAAAGCAGGTAAGCGCCGAATCCGACCTGCAGTTTCTCGCTTCCGTCTCCGGCTCTGATCAACAGCTGCAGCACGCGAAAGAAAATGTAGGAGAGTCCCATCGTGAAATAGGGGACATGCAGGATCGTCTCTTCGGGCAAAAATGAATACCTCTTCAGCCACACATAGACCAGGATGACGGCCAGAATGCTCCACACGGCGGCCCTGGACCAGCCACGTCTGATCAGGATTAGGCCGGCGTAACCCAACAGCAGAAAACCCAGCAGAGGCAGAAGCAGAACGGGGTTATGCGAAAGCAGCCCAAGGAAGATAACGCTGGTCAGGAAAAGCACAATCGAACGCCAGGCAGCCGAACTGCGCAAGTTCGACACGACCGCCGCGGCCAGACCAAGGAAGACGAATTGAAAGGATGCTGTGTCCATCGTCAATTACGCTTCTCGGCTTCGGTCGGCGGCGGGCTAACGGCTTTGAGCTCCGGTATTGCGCCATTTGTGAGTTCCTTGGCTAGCATCTCCGAGATAACTGCGTGTCCGCTCGCGTTCGGATGGCCGTCCACCGGAAAATAGTGCCCCTCGGGATTTGGTACGTTTCGGAAATCCGGCAATACATCGACGTAAATTCCACCGTGCCTGGTTACGATGTCACGAACCGCGTTATCCAACTCGAAGGGATTGAAACCATCGGGCCACTCACCCATGGAGATCAAGGCCGCCTGGGCGCGACTCGGCAAAAGCACGGCAACCAATGGCACGCCAGCTTTTTGGGCCCGTGCAGCAATCTCGGCGGTATAACGGTCGAATTCCTGCATTTTGCTCTTGAGCGCAGCACTCGGCTCAGCTTTCAGGAAACCTGCCGACTCGTCGGAACCGATCAGGAAATGCTTCACATACAAGCTTTGGTTCTGATACATGTAGTGCTGCAGCATAAGGGCGGTCCTGGAACGATGGAACATGTCGGTTATCGCATCATTAATTGCCTGCGGAGACAAGCTTTCTACCTGGTCTCGATACTGCAGTACCTTTTGCACCAGGCTCCCCGGCTTTTCAGCTGAGGAGCGCTTCTGCTCAACATACAAAGTTGAAACGTGCTCGATGTCCCACGGACCAAGAATCCATAGAACCATGTCGGGTTTGGCGGCGAGAACATCATTGAAGCGTAGCGCAACGGTGCGCGGCGTCCCCCCCTCCATTACTGCCACGGCGGTGTTATAGAGCTCAATCCTGCGGCCCGTTCGGAGTGAGAGTTTCTTCGGCAGCAGCGCGGCAAACGTCTCTTCGCGTTTCACTCTGAGCCCCATGGCCAGGGAGGAACCGGTCATTACAATTCTGTAGCTCTCATCCGGTTTCGGACCGCATTCCATTCCCGCTCGATGCCCGCAGCTATTGAACCTGTACTCGACGGTGGAGGTTTCAGGCTCCTTTTCCCGGCAAACTGAATTAGGAATTCCGTGCTGACCCAATGGATCATCCAACACCACGCAGGACTGGACCCCTGGCCTCCACGGAAACAAATGCCGCGCAGTTAGCTCCGAACCTGCTATCAGGGAACAGATTGTCAGCAGGCTGAGCAACGGCAGCAAAAACCAGTCCCGCCGCGGCAGTTTCTCTTCGTCAATGATCTTCGAGTTGGAATCATTTGGTCCCGTCATGCAAGTGATCCCCTTCGTTGGTACAAAACCCTTCGAAATCACCTTCATAGCCGCACTCTGCGATTTGGCACCTTTTCACTCCACCAACCCGATCGCTCCGGCTCCAGGCGGTGTTTCGGAGATCGGGAATCGAAACTTTTCTGCCTTTGGCGCCATCCTTTATCCTTCGAACGGGCAAGGATGTTATAGGCCAGGATCTTATAGTGAGGCGCGCGTTTTAATCAGCGCGATAAGATCAAGGTTTTCCAGTTTACCGAACGCCGTTCGCCGCGGCAGAAAACTTGGCCCTTAACACCCTCTCGAGGGTAAGAATATGGTGGATATGAGTAAGGCGATCCCGCGCGCCGACGTCCTTGGCCCCTGACTCGGGTGTCAGATAGTGTGCTTCTTCATCGAATACGTCTTCGAGTATTTCAGTAAGTCGAGCGTGGTTGGTTGAATCGTTTCTTTGTGAAAGCTTGCCCTGCGTTATCCACCAAATACTATGCTTACCTGCTTCGGTCTCAAGATTCTAGCAAAAATCTCTAAAGAAATGCCAACTATTTGGAACAACCCTAAGCTTGAAATATGCACTTCAAGCTAACAACGTAACGGCAAATAACTAGCCGGCAACCGAGCGGTCGGGTCGCACTTGGGCCCGACACGGCCCTGGGTGTGTTAGGCCCCAGCGTGGAGGGGAAAAACTATTCGTCTTTCTTGATGGCGTATTGAAGCGCCTGAACAAAATCGCTCATAGTCGCCGCAACCACCGGGTCCGAGAGCAGACCGAAGCGGGCCAGCCACCGGCCGTGCTTCTCTCTCTGCCTTCCTGTAACAATCACCAGCGGCAGCCGCCGCCCGAGGATGGTCGCCAGCGCGTCGCCAACAATCCAACGCCAGCGATCGCCCCCCAGCCGCACCTCGACCCTGGGCGACACGAACATCTCGGCATGCCCCGCAAATTTTGTCTGCGTGTGCACCTCGAATTGAGCGTTGGGAAAGCAATCGAGCAGATACTTCAGATCGTCTGCCCAGCGGCCCATGGGCGCGGCCAGCAAAATGCCGATCTTCGGGGCATTCCGGTTGCGGCGCAACCAGGGCGCAACGTCCCGCGCGACGCGATAAATAGGCTCTTTCATCGCCGAGGTGTCGATCATCTCGATGTTTTCCGCGGGCGCGCCCGCCACGCGATACCAAAGTTCGTTAGAACTTCCCGGCGGCCCGCCAAGAGCGTTCGAGCACATCTCCACCCTCGCCAGGATGGCCTCGGTCTTCCATTGCGATAAGTAGATGGCAAGCAGGCGTATTTTTTCCTGCTTCACGTCCGAAACGTCCATGCGTTCCTCTTCGAGCTTCACGCCGGCGCCCCGCATCGCTTCCACCACGATGGCCGTGTGATGCGGAAAGTTTGCCGCATAGGGAACATCCTGGAAGAACCGGCAGACGCGTTGCTCCACAAGTTTCGGATTGGTCCGCAGAATATTGAGACAGGCGTGACGCGTCAACTGGTGGTCCACGTGCACGCCGATGCCCAAGGGCATCCAGATCTCCTCCGGCTCGAAATCCTCGATTGCCTTGGCAATGGTCGAGGTCCACAGTTCCAGTTCGCCTTGCCCGGCGGCATGTTCCAGATACGCATAAACTGCCTGCTCGTGCCGTTGGAACCAGTCGAGCGTCCAATTCTGCGGGTTGTAGCGCAAAGTGGCCTCGACCAGGCCGAGGGGAATGTGGCGTCCCCAAACCATCCGGGCAACGATCTCTGATTCGGCCTTGCGGAGATTCGAGATGGTTTGGATATCGAAGAAGTCGCGGTTCCTCCCCCGGTAGGAAGTAGCCACGCTCCGGGTGGCCACCGTGACAAGCAGGAATTCGCATTCGGCCCGCCGCTGCAACATCAGCCCGCCAACGCTCAAAGCCGCGTCGTCCATGTGCGGCTCGATAACCATGACGCGCCGCCGTTTCCCTGTCGGGGCAGGCGTCAGCACTTCGGCAACACCGAGCGCCACGAGCCGGCGTATGTCTTCACATGCCGGCGCACCCAGCCGCGCTTCGAGCTCCCCGACCGTCGCCTCTTTCTCCAGCGCGAGCCACAAATTCTGTTCCGCCGGGGACAAAGCCGCGAAGGCATTTTTCGAGATCAGGAAAAACAGCGAATCCCCCTGCAACCGGAAATGGGGCAAGCGGACAACTATGGCGTCGCTTGGAAGTCGAGATCCTGCCCCTGCTCGCGGTTGGGGAAGAACGCCCACCTGACTTATCTCTTCGTGTGCCAAATCCTTTGCGCTCCTGTATGAACCGGAATCTCCTTTTTCAGCGCCGGTTCCATGGAATTGTATCGTCCCGCAGGAAGATTGCGACGCTAAAAGAACGTTTGACGTGAAAGACCAAACGGTCCTGGTGGAAAGCAGGGCGAATTGCCGTCAATATCCCATCGAGAGCCGACGAAGTCGTTTCTCCTCTCCGCTTGCGACCCACTGGCGACTTCGAGCCCGGGGACTGCAGAATTAGGTCTATTATAAGGGCAGCATAATCGCCGACTTTGAAGAGGCTTCGCAATGGAAACGCGTGAAATCTCTGAGGAGAAGGCTGCGCAGATACTTACGCAGCACGCGGCTGGGGTTCCGGATAACACACGATGGTGGATGGCGATTATCTTCGGCATCGGCCTCGTAATGCGGGTGAGCTTGGCCCTGGTCATGTTACACAGTTACGGTCTCGATTGGGCTACGCGTCCAGAGACCTATTTCATAGCCCGATCTCTTGCCTACCATGGCATTTATGCGGACGTCTTCGGCCCCGGCTCGGGGCCGACTGCCCATACAGCGCCTCTCCTGCCAATCATACTGGCGATGATTATTCGTGTAGCCGGGATCGGGTTCGCCGGAGAATTCGTGCAGGCCGTTCTCGCCGCCGCCGCGGCGTCTGCGGCCTTTGCTCTCTTGCCGATATTGTCGGTCAGGTGCCAGTTGGGCATCCTGCCCGGCGTCATCGGAGGATTGGTCGGTGCCGCGGCTCCGGTGAATTTCTGGGCACAGACCGCGGGCGTATGGGATGCACCTTACACAATGCTTGGCATAACCGGATTGTGTGTGCTCTTGAGCAGTTACTGGATTCAGGAATGTTTTCCTTTGCGGGGCGCAGTTGTTCTGGGCCTTGTGGCAGGGGTGCAATGTCTGATGAATCCAACCATCTTGCAGATTCTTGCCGGCTGGTATCTCGTTGGTATACTTTGCTTTGCCAGGCAGCGCTGGGCGTTTTCGAGGTTCATGGCGACCGTTGCCCTGATGATCGTAGTCTGCTTATCTCCATGGGCGTACAGGAATTCGAGAGCATTCGGGAAGGTGATCTGGACTCGTTCCAACTTCGGCCTGGAACTACACCTGTCCAACAACGATCATGCGACGGCCAATGCTGGAGAGAATACAGCGTCGCCGAACTTCGCCCATCCATTATCAAACCGGAATGAGAATAGACGCTATCGCCGGATGGGAGAGCTGGCTTACCAACAAGTCAATAAGGACGAGGCTCTGTTGTGGATACATGACCATCCGGCGGGTTTCGCTCAGCTCACAGCTCAGCGCATCTTTTTCTTTTGGTTTCCTTCCATGGTCCGATGGTGGCAAACCACTGCGGAGGCTCTAGTGACGCTGCTTGCGATGGGCGGGCTATTCAGCCTGTTGAAACGAAATCTCCTCGCATTCTGGATGTTTATCGTAGTTCCGATCTTTTACTCGGCGGTTTATTTAATCATCGCAGGATCCGCGCGTCACCGTCTCCCGATCGAGCCAATTCTGCTTTTGCTGGGTTGCTGCTTTTTGACGAGTGTATGGAGCACCTTCAAAGCAAAGTTGGCTAAAGACCGCCAGCCGTTGATGGCCAAAAGCGCGGCAAGAATAGCCGCGCCCCACAAGGCCACGGCGCGCAGTGCCTTCTAGTCGCGCCAGGCAATCAAGGGAACGATCAAAACCAGTGCCGTGAGCTTGATGGCGACGGCCAACGCGAACAGCAGGCCCACGCCAAGATTCTTTCCCCAGGTGTGGCCAATGCTAAAGCTGCGCAAGGAGGCAAGGGGGGCGGTGTCGCAAGCGTTCCGGTGTGGGTTGGCCATGCTGCGGGGGAATGGGGCGAACGGCAGGGAAGCCCCCATGCATTGACAGGAAGTTCTTTCAGTGCAGTCATTGTCCGCGATATCTCACCTGGTGCCGGCGTCAATCTGGTTGTGCGGAATCTCCTGGCGGGCCTGGCCGAGCGGCACGAGATCCGCGTATTCCTCGTCCATCCTGGCTGCTACAGGTTTAAGGGCCGGCCTGAGGATGCCGAGTTCGCATCGGCTAATCGCCTCGTACAAGTTCCGGATAGCATTTGACGATGCGTACTACTTGAAGCCTGTCTAACCAGCAAGCGAGGACATTGGGACACGTTCCTCAACTGGAGCGAGTTCTGGCGCCTGTTCATTTGCCATGAGCTGAATCGCGCGCACTCCAACCGCAATCAGCACCCACAGGGGGCCTGAAATTTCAAGATAAGTCCATCGGTCGCCAAAGCAGTTGGCCACCATGCAGGAACAGATTGCGAGGAGAAGACCAAGACCGAGGCCCCGGTACATGGGGTCGGTTGCGCGCTTGAAAAGGCGGTATCCCAGTGCGAGCATTTGCTGCAGGAGGATGAAAATCATAATGAGTCCGATGATGCCGGTCTCCACCATCACCTTGACATACAAGTTGTGGGTATCTTTCAGATTTTCAATAACGTGGTGGCCATACTGAAAGCTCGCAAACCCGTTTCCCACGATCGGGCTATGAAGAAACGAGTCCCATGATTCCTCCCACAATGCCACGCGCTCTGCGGCAGAGGATTCGAGTTGCCCATTGGCATCCTTAGTCATGGTGACGCGTTCCCGAACGGAGTTTGGCACAACCAGTTGCCATGACAGCAGGAAAACTCCAAGAACCAACAGCAGCTTGCGGTCCTTCAGAATACCGAGGACAAGAATACTCACCAGTAATGCAGCATACCCTCCACGCGAAAATGTAAACATGGCGGCGGCGATTGAATATGCAACCAATCCATAGCCGATCAGTTTATATTTCCAGGTCTTGACGAACTGGAGGAATCCCCAGTAAAACATGGCGGACTGGGCCAGATATGCGGCCGTTCCGTTGGGTCCAGCGGCAAGCGGGCCTCGGCCGCGCTTGGACTCGTCGAAGCTTTGCGAGGCTCCGGCCGCGAGCGAATGGAGGCTCATCCAATCGATGGCCAAAACTGTAATCGCGGTTAGAATGATGATCGTCCGGATGGTCTTCCGGTCTTCGACAAGCATGCTCGCCGCGACAAAAATCATGGGAACGACCATGTAGTCTTTCCAGACTTCGAAGTTTCTGTCGGAAAGCCAGAGTGGCGCCGGGGTATTGCCCAGCCCAAAGGCCAGCCACATCGAAAAATAGAGATAAACACCATAGATCAGCCAGATCAGGTAGAGCTTTGATTTCGGAAGATGTTTGCCGTGAATCAGAGCTCCGGCAATCACGGCAATCACCAGGATGCTCATCATGTTTGCCCCAAGCGGATAGGTGTCCATACGGACTCGCATGTTGCGAAAGGGCAGGAATGGAATCATGTAATACAAGCCCCAAAGAGGGCGTTTGGCCAAAGAGACAACGCACATGACCCAGAAGCCGATGTACAAGTACAACGGAACGAAGTGTTCGGCTCCAAACCCAAACATGCATTACCTCAGTGGCTTCTGAAAGAGTATCGACAGGCGCGTCCGCGTTACCGAAGCGTACTTTTCGGAGCCCGGATTTTAACCTGTCCTGCGATAAGATTATAGAACGCAAGGGCGCGCACTGCCTTGAAAATGCTGAATCTGTCTGGCAATAGTAACCCTCATTCATGGTGATGGTTGTCCGGGCTCGCCGGCCCTCCTCCTCAACCTCTAATCCATTTGTCAACTGCGCGGGACTGCGGCAAGGCAGCCGTACCGGGCACATGTGACGTGTGCCGGCGATTCGTCATTCAGCCGGAGGAACAGCGTGGTGAGTTGATATAACATTGGGGGTGGAAGTCCCGATTTCTGGCAAGCCGTTTTGTCCCGAGTTTGACCCACGGCGTCCCACCGGCACACCGACATGCAACCGCAGGTTCAAGTCCGCAGATTTCGGGTTTTCTTGAGCTCAAGAGCAATCCATAATTAGATTCAATTTCCGCTGAATTCTGCGCCTAGGAGACTCGCTTGAAGCTGCGTGGAAGGCATATAGCACGGAGCGTTCTGTCCAACTGGTTCGCGATGGCCGCAATGATGGCGGTTGCGTTCTTTTTGTCACCGTTTATTGTCCACAAGCTCGGAAATGTTGTTTATGGCGTTTGGGTCCTGGCGAGCTCTTCGGTCAGTTATTTTGGCCTGCTCGATCTAGGTTTGCGGAACTCCGTGACCAGGTTTGTCTCCAAGGGGCACACCACAGGGGATCATGAAGGAGCCTCTGAAGTGCTTTCGGCGGCACTTTGGGTTCGGATACAGATTGCAGCATTGGTTCTGGTGCTCACGGTAGCTCTCGCGGCGGTGTTCCCATATTTCTTCCACGTCCCTGCGGCAATGGCATTCGATGCCCGCATCGTCATTCTGCTCATGGGTCTGAATTTCGCAATTTATATGTCGATAGGAGTCTTCGGCGGCGTGTTGTCCGCGTTGAACCGGTATGACCTGTACACCGTTGTGACGCTGGTGCAGTTGGCCTTGCGTCTCGTGGGAGTGATCGCGGTGCTGCGCGCAGGCTACGGGATTGTTGCCATTGCCTGCTGTGAGCTTTTCGCCGCCACGGTCGGTAACGCCCTGTTTCTCTATGTGGCGCGGAGAATCTATCCCGAGCTGAGAGTCCGGCTGAAGAAACCGGGTTGGGACGTTCTCAAAAAGATCTGGTCCTATAGCGTCTACGTCTTCCTTCTCATGATTGCAGTCCAGCTGGTTTATCAGACTGATAACCTTGTCGTGGGCGCCTTCGTTTCGGCTTCAGCGGTCACCTTCTACTCCATCGGAAATTCACTGTGCCGGTACACGCAACAACTTCTTTTCTCAATGACGGCGACGTTTACGCCCGCTGCGAGCACATACGAGGCGGCCGGCGATACAACCAGCCTGCGCGCTCTTTACTACAACGGTACGCGCGCGACAATGGCCTTGTCGCTGCCAATACTCATTACGCTCATCACGCGTGGTGATAACTTCATCGGAGTATGGATGGGCCCTCAGTATTCTCGGGTATCGGGAACCGTGCTGGCAATCCTGGCGACTGCACTCTTGTTTTCCCTGCAGAATACCCCTTCCTCATCCATCGCATTAGGAATTGAAAAGCATAAAACCGTTGCCAAATGGGCGATCGGCGAAGCAATCGCAAACCTGACCCTCAGCGTTGTGTTGGCGATCAAATTAGGCATTTACGGCGTTGCAATTGGAACACTTATACCGAGCCTTGTAGTGAACCTGTATTTCTGGCCGAGATACGTTTCCCAGCTCGTGGGCATTCATTATCGCGAGGTCTTCCTGAAAGTTTGGGGACCGGTCTTTCTCTGTGCCCTGCCGTTTGCCGGAGCCTCTTACGCGGTGGACATATACTTTCCCGCGCACAACATGGCCATGTTTGTTCTTCAGACCGCAGCTCTGCTGCCTGTTTTTGTTGTCTCAGTGGGATGGATGTTTCAAAACAGCGTCAAGCGTCTGGTGCTTCCCCGTATCAGATCTTATTTTCAAGCGGAACCGAAATAGGCTGCCGGAATCTCCGCGAACACGTTCTCCCGTTTGCATCCGTATTTTCTGCGACCGCGCTGGCGATGCTCGCGCGCTTGTGCAGCCACGCTTTCAATGCTCAATCGATCTTGACTGCACCTAATCCCCGCTCTCAGTCTTCGTGCGCGCAGGCACAGCAATCTCAGGCGCCATTCTCTTATCGACGATGCCCTCGATTTGCTCACGTCGGCTTTTACCCTCCAGGTCTGCACTCTTACCCCTCAGGTCTGATTGGGTATGGAACTCCGCCAGCCCACGACGTTCATACTGATCGAATGTTCCGATAAACCTTGCCGGCACGCCTGCAACAATACAATTGTCCGGTATTGACCGGTTGACGACGCTGCCTGCGCCTACGATTACACGATTGCCGATCTTTACTCCGGGCAGGATAAGAGTGTTCATCCCAATGAAAACATCGTTTCCAATCTCGATTGGCGCAAAGCGGTATCGCCGGCCCTTTTCGTCTCGAAGAAGCCAAGTGGAACCGTCGTGGGTGATGAATTGCACTCCTGCTGTCACCGTCACGCGATCCCCAATCGAAATCAGCCAAGGATCCGGTCCGAAGGTTGTGTTTAATATCCGGCAACCTTCACCGACTCTTGCACCTTGAGCACGAGCGACATATTCACCGCCCTTTATCGCTCTTAGAACACGCCATTTGATTCTGGAAAACATAGATTCTCCTTACCCTGCATCCAAACGGCGCAGCAAGGTTGACATATTCTACTCGGCGTCTTCGGGACGCGAACCATGCGCAGTTGCGTGAACTGTGTTTAGGACTACTCATAGGCGCCGATTGTGGGAGGATTTGCCCGAGGTATCCCGTCATGATCCCGTTTCAAGTCGCCAATGGAAGCACCATGACCAACGGCAGGGCTCCCTCTCCTCACGTGAAGATCCTTCGACGAAAGGAACGAAGGGTTCGCATTAATCCCGTAGCTGGTCGCCGCCGCACTCCGCGCAGGGCTCTCGCTGTACCAGAGATTGTTCGACCCGGAAATCGTGGCCGCGGAAACGCCGCCGCAGATAAAGACGCTTTGTTTTGCCGTCCCTGCGTAGGCCGGCTGGTAGACAATGTTGTTGACCAGGTTCGTCTTTACGTTCAACTGCCTGAACGGTTCGATGATCGCACACGAAACTTGACTTGCTGGATTGACGTCGAGATACGAACTGCAGTCGTACATCGTGTTGTTAAAAATCTCCACAGTGCCGCTGCCGGTTGAACGTCCATACCCTTTCACGGCGATGCAGGAATGCGGATCGCTGGTGCTGCCATCGCTGGCGATATTCAGGCCAACATGGTGAATCACGTTGTTGTACACCTTCACGTAGCCCGAGGAGGGATCGATCGTGGAGAGATTAATGCCGCTCCCGTTTACGTCGGAGATGTCGTTATCGTGCCAGGCCAGGTTGTAAAACCCGGGAGATCCATCGTGGTTGACCTGGATGCCGTTGTATGCCTTGGTGTTATAGATCCTGTTCCAACCAATATCAATGTTATTACCCGCCACATAGACGGCATGATACAGCTTGCCAGATCCCCCGGGTTCCAGCACACCGACATCGTGAACGCTGTTCCCATACATGGTCAGACCGTCTCCGCCCGACACTGTTCCCGCTGGGCCTGAACAGTCCGGACAGGTGATCTCATTGCCAACAAGCCTCACATTTGTTCTGAACTCGGCTCCGCCGCTCTTGCCCCGCCCGGTCAGCGTGAACCCTGAGAAGACGTCATACCCGTCCGATATATCACGCACCGGAAACATCGCCCCGCCTTCACCACCCAGCTGCACCCGCGCTCCTGGCCGCGCCATGAACGTGATGAAACTGTCTGCGCTCGCGCCTTTTTTGTCCGGAGTCAGCGATGCGTGCCATCCGCGGCCATCGTAGTAGTGATAGGCGACGCCATTTAGAAAAACCAGCGTATCGCCGAACGAAAGGCATTTGTAATATGTGTAAGGTGTCCTCATCTTGGCGAAGTTATAACTGGATTCGGTTGTGCTTGCGATGTTCGTCAATCCCCATGGGCTCGAAAAAGAATTGGCGGCCATCATACTTGAACAGCTTCCAGGCGCGGAATTATCTGCAGCTGGGCCGATGTAATAGATATGGCCGGACCGAACTTTAAACGTCAGATCGGAATTGCTCGCGGTGCCGCCTACCGTCACAACGATTGGTCCGGAAGAAACGGGGCCGATCTGGACCCCGATCTTGTTATCCGACCACAAAAGGTACCTGGCCACCGCTTTGCCATTGATGGTTACTTTTGATTTGCTTTGGGTGGTGCCGAAGTGATTTCCAAAGATCGTTAGATAGGTCCCGTTGTTGCCTTCGCCGCCGGAATTCGGCCCGGAAGTGATGTCCGTGTACAGAATGACGGGCGGTGATTCACTTTGCGTTGTGGCCTTCGAGGAACCGGATGCAGATGTACTATGATTCTGCCCGGTGAAAATTGCACCGGCTCTCGCGACAAAGGCAAGCAGCGCAAGGGCGATCGTCACGAAGAGAAAGTATCTAAGGCGGCCGATGGAAGAAGCTCTCACAGTGTTTGACCTTGGTTTTCAAAAGGGACTTAAGTCCTGCGCTCGGGAATGTTTAATATACGTGATCGGCCACTGACCTGCAAGAGCAGAGCACTGGCGCCAGGATTGATGTTTACACTATGTCGCCTGATAGGCATTCATTCGTTTTGCAGGAATGTTAGTAGCTGCATTACGAACGCCCTTGTCCGACCGCCGCAATCACTCTTCACATCATCGGCTTCTGCCGGAGGTCTCAGCGCGACGCTGGCCCTTGCCCGCAAGACCCGCCTTCACCTATATAGGTCACCGTGGCTCCGGCTTGAGAATCGGAGCCCGGAACGGGCAATTTGCAGAGTGTGGTCCCACTAGCCTGCTTTGGCTCCGATTGGTCTCTAGCCGGTGCGTTCAAAAGGAATCCTCGAACAATTGCCGGAGCCTCAGCCTTAACCGTTACAGAAGCTTCAGGCGAAGCGCTGGATGCGAAGCTTGAATTGCCTGAGAATCGAGCCGTCAGGTTAAGCGTGCCGATTGGCAGCGATGCGGAAGAAAGTTTGGCCACACCTGAGGAGTTCAAAGTGGCGGTTCCCAGAACCGTTGTCCCATTCAGGAACGTCACCATCCCCGATGGCTTGGTCGCTCCATCCGCTCGCACGGTTGCGGTCAAGACTAGCGCGTCGCCAACGGTCAGATCATTTGTAGTAGTCGCAAGACTTGTCGCGGTAGCTTGAGCTTTTGTTTTCACCGTGACGATAATGCCAGCCGACTTGCTGCTCAGCGAGCTGGGATTGCCGGCATATTGGGCTGTCAGAGTATGCGTTCCAACGTTCAGAGATATCGTTGCCAGCATGGCCACGCCCGACGAATCGAGGGTTGCCGTTCCCAGCGGAGTTGATCCGTTCAGGAAGGTTACCTCCCCCGACGGCTTGGTGGCACCCTGCGCTTGCACGGTTGCGCTCAGAACTAAAGCTTCGCCTGCGGTCACGGCGCTCGGAGAAGCCGCAAGACTCGTGGCCGTGGACGCAGCTTTTGGGGTCACCGTGACGGAAACTGTGCCCGACTTACTCGACAGGGAACTGGCATTTCCCACATATTCGGCCGCCAGATTATATGTTCCCGCAGCGAATGACGTGGTGGACAGGGTGGCCACGCCAGAGGAATTGAGAGTTCCAGTGCCCAGCAGCGTGGAGCCGCTTATGAACTTTACCGAACCCGTCGGCAAGGCTTTGTCTCCCCCCTTGACGGTCGCCGTCAAAGACAGCGCTTCCCCGGCAGTCACCGTATTCGAAGACGCTGCAATGCTTGTCGTTGTCGATTGAGCTGCTACTGTTACCGAAACCGGAGACGAATCGCTGGGGAAAGAAGCCCCATCGCCGCTATACCTGGCCGTCAGACTGTACGTCCCGGCAACCAGAGCTTTGGTGGTTAGGGTGGATAACCCAGAGGAATTCACATTAGCTGTTCCCAGAAGGGTCGAGCCCCTGAAGAAACTGACAATACCGCCCGGTCCGATGGTGGTGCCCTTCACAGTTGCAGACAGGGTCAGCACCTGGCCTAGTATGGCTGTACTCGGGGACGCAACCAGACTTGTCGTCGTGGATTGAGCCTTTACCGTGACGGAAACCACGGCTGAGGAACTGGCCGCATAAGTGCCGTTGCCCGCATACTTGGCAGTCACTTCATACGTTCCGGCAGGCAGAGAATCGATGTTGAGTGTCGCGCTGCCGGAGAAATTCAGCGTAGCTGCGCCGATCAAAGTAGAGCCGCTCGCGAAGCTCACCGTTCCATTCGGAGCTTTGCTGCCGCTCCCATTTACGGTCGCGAACAAAGTGAGCATCGCGCCCGGCATGACCGTGTTGGGAGATGCAGTCAGTTTCGTCGTCGTTGCGGCTTGAACACCCGCTGCTACCACCTCTACCGAAACCGCAGTTGAAGTGCTCGTGAGAAAACTCCCACTCGCCAAATACCGCGCGGTCAGACTGTATGTGCCGACAGCCAAAGACGAAGTGGACAGCGTGGCGATGCCGGAGGAATTCAGCGTGCCGCTTCCCAGCAGCGTCGCGCCGCTCATGAAGTTCACCGTTCCCCTCGGAATCCCAGTGCCAATTCCTTTCACGGTCGCGGTCAGCCCCAGTGCGTTGCCATCAACCACCGGATTCGGAGTCGCAGCCAGGATTGTTGTTGTGGCCGATTGAGCACCTGCTGTGACTTTCACCGAAACCGCAGGCGAAATGCTCGAGAGAAAGTTTCCATTGCCCGCATATTGAGCGATGAGGTTATAGGTCCCGGCTGCCAGAGTCGAGGTGGACATCGTACTTACGCCGGAAGAATTCAAAGTGCCCGTTCCTAAAACGGTAGAGCCATTTAGGAAGTTGACGGTACCACTCGGGAAAGTGTCGCCGCTGGCTTCGACGGTTGCGATCAACGCGATGGCCTGGCCTGCGATCATTGCATTCGGAGAAGTAGTCAGGCTTGTGGTCGTGGGGGACTGCACTTGCAGAAAAACGTCAGAAGACTCACCCGCCGGATAACGCGAGTCACCCGCATAGGAAGCAACCACATCGTAGGTGCCAGCAGAAAGCGATGAAAGCTCCAAACTCGCAGTGCCATTGTTGTTGAGTGGAGCCTGTCCCAGAGATGTGGTCCCATTCATAAACTCGATGCTGCCTGTCGGAATCGAACCTCCCGTTTCGGCCACTGTAGCAGTCAACGTCACAGGTGTGTCCGCGGTTGCGGGATTAGGCGTGGCGCTGGTGGTGATCTGCGTGCCCGACGATGTGCTGCGGTTCTCGAGTGCGCCCACGGCTGACGGACGCGGACGGGTGACTCCGTTAAAGTCCATCACCGGATACTGGGAAACGCTCCCAGCGCCGATTGCCGGACTGTTGCCTTGCAATGCGTAGTTGCTCCAGTCTCCATTGGCGGGATTGACATACTTAGGGTTCTCAATCGTCCCGATCGTCGTCGCATATTCCGTGCTCTTCGGGGTGCTGGCGCTGTACCAGATGTTGTTTGACCCGGTAACGATGTTGCTTGGGTTGCCGCAAAGATACACGTTTCTCGAGCCCGTTCCTGAATAAGCAGGTTGATAGACGACGTTATTGTCGAGGTTCGTTGTGACGCTTTTCCAGGCGTTCGGTGCTATAAGGACTGCGCACGATGATTGGTCGTTTGGATTAACATTCAGATAAGAACTGCAATCGTACATCGTGTTGTTGTAAATCTCGGCCGTGCCCAATCCGGCAGAACCGTAATATCCTTTCACTGCGATGCAATTATGCGGATCCGCTCCGTCGCCGTCGCTCGGTTCCTTCAACCCGGTGTGGTGGATGATGTTGTTGTAAACCTTCACGAATCCCGAGGAAGGATCGATCGTCGAGAGGTTGATTCCCGAGCCGTTCACATCGGCAATATCGTTGTCATGAATATTGAGATTATAAAATCCCGTCGAGCCGTCGTGATTGATCTGGAAGCCATTGTAGGCGGCCGTGTTGTAAATCCGATTCCATCCAAATTCAATGTTGTTTCCCGCAAAATAGGCAGCGTGGTATTCCTTGTTTGAACCGTTGGGAAGAATCGTCGTGTTGGTGGATATCGATGTCAACACATTGCCCAGAGCCACAGTGCCATCGGTGCCTGAGAAAGCACCCGCTTCCCCAGCGCATCCTGGACACACAATTATGTTGCCCACCGCGCGGTCGTAAGGAGAAGTCTCAAGCGCGCTGGCTCCATATGCGTCATTGCCCGAAAGTGTAAACTCCGAGTAAACGTCGTAGGATGAGGTTCCGGCACTGCGGATTCCAAGAGCATACCCTTCCGCGCCCAATTGCACGGTCGCACCCGGACGCGCCATGAACGTAAAGAAACTGGTTGAAGTTGCATTGCTATTGTCGATTGTCAATGCGGCGTGCCATCCGCGCCCATCGAAGTAGCGATAGGAGGCGCCATTCAGAAAGACGAGAGTGTCCCCGGGCGACATGCATTGGTAATAGGTGTACGGGGTTCGCATCTTCGCGAAGGAGTAGTTGGATTCGTCTGTGCTCGCATAATTCGTCAGTCCCCACGGCGCCGAATACGAGTTCGAGGCGATCATGGACGAGCAGCTTCCCGGCTTGGAATTGTCAGCAGTGGCGCCGATGAAATAGATCTTGCCCGGCCGCACGGTAAAACTCAGGTTGCTGCATGAGCCATCCGGCGTTGTCACTACAATCGGACCGGTTCCAGTTGTCCCATTCGCTATTTGAACGCCGATTGCGTCTTGCGCAGTCGAATTATAATCATGCGTCCACATCAGATACTGCGTCACAGGTTTCCCGTTGACAGTTACCGTCGATGTGCCCTGGGTCGATCCGAAGTTCTTTCCGAAGATGGTTAGATAGATTCCATTCCCGCCTTCGCCGCCCGATGCAGGCCCGGAAAGAACATCTGTAAACAGGCATACTGGCGCTGCGGCATACGTTGGTACCGCGAACAAGATCATGCAAGAAAGAACGAATAACAGCTTTTTCATACAACTCCATGGGATGGCGGTTTTCAATACGTATCGAAAACCGGCTCAAGTGGATACGTTGGCTGCGCGATATTCCTAGCGTAACCATTTCAATGTGACCCGCAAGCACCATCGGTGTTAATTGGGATAACACTAATTGGTTAGTCTGCTGATTTGTATTTCGGCAGGATGCTCGCCAACTTGAGCCTGGAACAGCTGAAATGAAGCCGGCATGACGCCGAGTGTACAATCGAAAGGTTAAGTTTCTGCAAATGAATTCGGCTATCCTTGGCCACCGACGACCGGCTCCACTACGTCCCCGAACAGGCACAGGGATCTCCTGTCGATGTTTCGCCCGTGGATTTCCGGGCGATTGAACATGCGTCTCCGTGCAAAGAAATTGTGAATTGCCCGCTACTATGCAATCCCGGTGCCGAACTTGCCCGCCTACTATGGAGAAGACAGAAGATATCTGGAATCTGTTATTTGCGGAGAGATTTTCAAAATCTAAGAAGGCTCTTGCCACCTTCGGCGGGCGATGAGCCCTGTAATTCTTACAATCTTCGGAGTAGTTATTGCCGACCAGCATCCGTCCCGGATTTTCCCCCTTGGCCGGCGGAAGACGCAGGTTTTCTCCGCGCAATACGCCAGGACAAAAAGTATGCATGCCGATTAAGAAAAATGAAAGAAGAGTGAAAGGCTACATTAATGCGAGGTCATAAGCATGCTCGGTTTGCTTCGCAATCGAGAGCCACGCTTGCCCGCCAAAGTCCATGGCGCGCACCCCGCTGGCTAGGCTCTCCCGAAGACCCGCATTCTGTGCCAACTGAATCAGCGCACCCGCAAGCGCGACGGCATCTTCCGGATCTACGAGCAGCGCATTCTCGCTGTGAATCAGGAGTTCCCGAAACACAGGCAGATCACTTGCCACAATTGTCTTTCCAAGCGCGAGCCCGGTGGCAATGGCGCCACTGGTGGTAATTGCACGATAAGGATAGACCACCACATCAGCGGCTCGATAAATCGCAACCAGTTCGCGGGCAGAGACGAAACGAAGGCACAGTTGCACACGCTTCAGACCCAGGCTTTTCACCGTTTCCCGAATCTGTTCTAGCAACTCGGGTGCGCCCGTGCCGACAATCGCCAGACGGCAATTGTCGTTCCCGGCCTCAACGCGCTGCCAGGCGCGCAGCAAGAGATCCACCCCTTTGTACGGAAAGATAAGCCCCTGCCAAAGCACCAGAATCTGGCCCGGCTGAACCTCGAAACCAAGCAGCGTCCGCTCCTCACCGGTTGAAGGAACGTCATAAAAGAACGGCCCGTGCGGAATCACAGAGACCCTTTCTTCAGATACGGAAAACTCCGCCCCCAGCCTTGTCTTTATGTGGTCGGAGTGGCATATGAGCCGATCCGCCATTCGATACAGTGCGTCAAAGGTCTTCTTGTGAGTCTCACCCGTGTCGTGAGGGAGCACATCGTGTATGGTGACAACAATCTTCGAGCCGCGTTTACCACAGAACTCCAGAAACCAGAAATCCAGCGGAAGACGCCATTTCAACATGGGCAGGAATTGGACATGGATCACATCGGGAGGAGACGCCAGAAACCGCAATGTCAGCGCAGCCAGGTTTACCAGCGCTTCCGTCAGTTTCAGCGCCCTGCGCGGCAATTTCGGTAGAGGAAACTTCCCCACTACATCCAGGAGTCCCGGATCGAGCTTTATGCCGCGGCTCGTGAAGCATTCCGGATCGAGATAGTAGGAGATCGACCCGACCATCACGTCCATACCGTCTTCGAGCAGCGCTTTGGAGAGATATGCCGTGTAATAGGGAACAGTCGCCCACAGGTCCATCATGAAAACACGGATTCGGCGGTCGCTCACTTTGCCGTGCCCCGCGGCGCAAGCGAACTGCCAACCCGGTGGCCGGTGCCAATCTCAGAAGCAGCGACCGCATCCTCATATACACGCAGATAATCCGCTGCCATCCGAGCTGCGGAGAAATCCGCTTCGATCAATCGTCTTGCCGCGCCGCCAAGCTTCTCCCGTTTTATTGAATCCCGCAGCAGATCCATGATCGCCATCGCAAGCAGCTCTGGATTCTCCGCGGGTACCAGCGCGCCGGTGAGGCCATCCTTGATGACGGTTGGAATTGCACCGACTGGCGTTGCGATCAGCGGCAGGCGGCTCGCCATCCCTTCCAAAATGGCAATCGGCAGCCCCTCATGGCGCGATGAAGAAACCATAATGTCCAAAGAAGCATAGAAAGAGGGCATGTCGTCACACCGCCCCAGCATTGTCACACCGGCTCGAATGCCAAGCTTATCGATCAACGACTCCAGTTCGGTCCGGTCCGGCCCATCCCCGGCCACCACAAACTTTACGTCCTTCCGCTGCGACAGCACACGCTCAGCCGCGGTGAGAAAGACATCGACTCCCTTCTCCGGAGCCAACCGTCCAACCAGGCCAACAACCGCAATGCCCTGCTCCACCTGATTCTTGCGAAGCGATGGAACGGCGCTGTCAAAGGGCCGTAAATCAATGCCATTCTTGATCAGGCAGATATTCTCTTCGCGCACACCCGCATGCAGCAGCCTCTGCTTCACGTCATCGGAAACGGCTACGACGCGAGAATACTTGCGCAGCACATATCGATCTGCCGCGCCGTAGAGCCGAACCATCAGGTCGTTGTCATACCATGTGTGGCATGTCGATACCAGCGGAATTCCCTGCCCACGCAATGCCAGGTAGACGTAGATGTCAGCCTTGTAGCCATGCGCATGAACAACATCGACTTCCGTCTTCGATACCAGCTCTCGAATGCGCGCAATCACCGCTCGATCGATCTGTCCGCCACATGGAATCAGATGTGACTCGATGCCTTCCCTGGCCGCGCTTTCATGAAGCTGCAAATTTGGACGGGAGGAATTCAGGAACACGCCGAGAAGACTGCGATGCGGTCCCTCATTCAGTGTGCGCGACATATTCAGGATAACGGCCTCTGCGCCGTACATTCCGCCGCTGCTGATGACGTGCAGAATCTTCATCCCGCGTAATCCTCGCCGGTCGTTGGCTCTTTGCGATTCAGGACTGCCCACAGCTTGTCATAGAGCCGGTCTCCGAGCAGGCCCTTCGCAGCCTGCTTGATCGCATATTGGCGCTCTAGCCTTCGCAATGTGCCGCTCCCCGGCTCGAGCAAGTTGCGGATCCACTCGAGCGTCATGTCTCCACGAATATTCAGCCGGCCAACCATAAATTCCGAAGTTGTCCGCTCAGCTCTTGGCACTGAAGTAAAAATCTGCGTGTATCCCGCCTCTCGGCAGGCAGCGATCACTCGCCGGTCCGAGCGGCCCCCGGGCAACGACATCGTGGTGATGGAGCCGCCGAGCCTATCCTCCAGCAACTCACGCGCGCCGCGCAGTTCCTTATCCAGCGCGCCCGCACCGCAATGAGTAAGCAACGTATGCGACCACCCATGTGCGCCAATCATCTGACCGGCCTCATGCAGCGATCGCAACTCGCGCCATCCCATATAACCTTGCCTGGTCCCGGTCCAGCCAACTGTGATAAAGAATCGCGCGACGATCCCTCGCGATTGAAGAATGGGCAATGCATACTCATAATCTGAATTGTGCCCATCGTCGAAGGTCACCTCCGGCCAAAAGCCAGGATTCTCTGCCATTCGCATCTGGACAAACAGCTCAATCTGCCGTTCGAACGCATCCTTTTCCAGCACATACGAGTACTTGCTCTCGCCGATCCTCAGTTCATGGTAAAGAAAGTGAAATCTTTGCGCAGACTGTTCCACCCTTTCCCCGGAAACTGATTCAGCTCGCAAAGTTCAACCCCCTCTTAAAGCGGTTCATGTGAAGTTTTTATGAGGCTACCGCTAGCGTAGTTTATCAGCCTCTGGTGCACCAGGATGAATCGACGCAAGCTGCTGCAGAACTCTGCCTGAAAATCAAATCTGCGTAGTGGCCTGCCAACGGCAATGCGCGGCGTCGGGCCTCCAGCAGACGAACGTTTGACTGATCGAGCTAGGGTATATTTCTGGTCAATAGAACGATGTAATACCCCTGCTCGCAGTGAGAATATACTGACTGTGGGTCGGTGCGTCAGGTATCGAGATTCGCAATTCGGATCGCGCCGCATTTGACCTCCATCTGTTCATAGAACCGAAATACTTTCTCTAGCCGCACGACCCGGTCGGACGCTCCGCAAGATTGTCGCGCCCATTGAAAGGCTGTTTCATGCCTCTGGTTTCAATCGTCACCCCGGTTTACAACGCAGCGCGCTGGCTGCCCGAGACCCTCGCCACGGTCCGGGCCCAGACGTTCACCGACTGGGAGCAGATCTTTGTCGACGACGGCTCGACGGACAACTCGCTGGAGATTATTCAAGCCGCGGCGGCCGAAGATCCACGTTTTCGCGTGTTGCAATCCGCCGGACGCCAAGGCCCCTCGGCGGCACGAAACCTGGCCCTCGATGCGGCGCGTGGACGATTTGTCGCCTTCCTCGACGCGGACGATCTGTGGCACCCTGAAAAACTTGCCCGCGCTGTGGACTGGATGACCACGCACGGCTACGGCTTCATCTATCACGACTATCGACATATGTCCCACGATGGCGCTCTCATTGGCCCCCTCATCACCGGGCCTGAGGTGCTGGACTTTCGTACTCTACACGTGCGGCGCGGCACTGGCGGTTGCTTAAGCATCGTCATTGATCTCGAACGGGTTCCCGGCTTCCACTTTCCCAAAGGCTATCGTCTAACCCACGAAGACTTCATTGGTTGGATGAGCATCATCCAGCGAGGCGAAATTGGACACCGGCTCCCCCTTGATCTGGGTCGTTACCGCCTGTCGGCGCAAAGCCGTTCGTCCAATAAGCGCCGGGCGATTACTGATACATGGAAGATCTATCGCCAATTCTCCAACCTGTCCGTCCCGCGAGCGGCCCTGTGGTGGACGATCTACATCTGGAATTCTTACTGGCTCTATCGCCGTGCGCGCCCCGTTCTAGAGAATAAGCCGGTCTAGCTGCACGGCTCCTTACCTGGTGGCTCTGCATGCTTCGAACCTGGACGGGACTTGACTCAGCGCGGTCAATTCTGAAGTTTCGAACACCAGGCCGACCAGGATGCTGATCAGCGCAACATAAGGTACATGATGGCGAGGCCCGCTTTCGAATACGCTGTCGATCACCCACTGATAAAGTAGGGGAAGAAACAGAGCGCCATACCATAGCCGCCAGTTTCTAATCCTGAACAGCAGCGGGAAACCCAGTAGCAACAGCGTCCATATGACAAGCCAAAATAAGTTTGATATCGCCTTGACTGAAGCGTACAGCGCAACGGATGGAGTAAGTTCGCGCTTCAAGGTTTCGTAAGAGCCCAGCGCGTCATCCCCCAGGAATACAATCTGCTTTTTCACCATCAAAACCGCGAAGTCACCAGTGTGGTGTGTAATCCATTCATCCGCCATCCTGTAGCCCTCCTTGTCCGCTGCAAATTCGTCCTTAGGCAGCGGCAGTTCCCCTTGTGCCTCAAAATGCGCGTTGGCAAGAGGATTATTGGCGCGATAAAAGACGCTCCCGCCATTGGTAGATATGAGTACGAGGTGATGGAAGACCAGGTAGTTTCGGTAAGTCCAGGGTAGAATTGCAGCGACTACGGCAATCGAAAACACCGCGGTTCTTGCAACTGAAATCAGAAGACCGGTCCTCCGCACGATCTCCAGTCCGAAGATGACCGCGGGAAACAGCATATAACCGGGCTGGGTCAAAGCCGTAAGTCCAATGCACAAGCCCGCGGCGACCGCGAAGCTCCAGCGGAATGTGGAGTTGTTCGCTCCCGGCCTATCAAGTGGACTGGTGTCGCTGGCTTTCAGGTAAAGCAGAATCGAAGCTGGCACGAGAACGGCAAGAAAGTTCTCCTTGCAGTTGATTCCTGCGAGCGTGAAATAGCCGGGCCATACAGCAACCAGCACGGGCGCTATGCGTGATGCCATCCCGCCCTGAATTCGTCGGGCCAGTGCATAAGTAAGAAAGTAAGTTGCCGTGAAGAGCAGCAGGGCGCATCCCGCGCATACCCACAGGTGTGCCCCGAAGACCATAAAAAATGGCGTCAGGAACAACGAAAACCCGGGGGGGAAGAATGCGCCGTGTGGGTTTTGTCCGGCGGCCATTACCGCGGCATTTTGAAAGTAGGTAAGGTGGTCTGACTTGAGCGTTACGGGGAAGCGTAGAATCCACGCCAGCCTGATGGCGAGGCCGAGTATAAGCCAGAACGCCAGCCAGCCATTGTTCCCAATTGGCAGGGTTCGCAGCAGACGGCCAAGCCTTTGCAAAATGACTTGGCGAAACGCGAAGCAGACACCGATGATTGCAACCACGCAAATTGCGACAGACGCTGCCAGCGGTACCGAATATCGGGCAAGGTAGACGCTCCGATACGGTATGGAGAAAACTGCTTCAGCGCTTATGCCGGCAAATAATGCCTGGGCCAAGGTTCGTACCCAGCCACGGTCATCCGTTTCATCTTGCTTCCGGGAAAAGGGAACGTGCGTCTCCCGTGCCTCCATGCCATCGTCCCCTTGCAATTGATTTTTTCTCCTGCTGTCTGGCCAATGTCTTACGAATCGCGCCAATCGTTATTAAACCAGGAAACTGTTAAAGGACCTGCGCCGCGCAAATGGAAGCTGATGCCGGCTGCCAAACTGTCGCTTAGCTCATCCCCTGCAGTGCAGCCTTGGCGCTCTTTCCTTCCGGCGAATCCGGCGCCAGCGCCACTGCCTTCTTGAAGTGGGCCACCGCGTTGGTCCTGTCGGAAAGCTTGCTGTACACCATTCCCAGGTGATATTGCATCGAAGCATCGTTTGGATTGGTTTTGATCGCTTCTTCCAGCAGATCGCGAGCAAACGAGTAGGTTCCCTTGTGGTAGTAGGCCAACGCAAGCGTGTCGGCGGTGTTGGACGAGTTGGGCATGGCCTGGCGGGCGGTTTGCGCCAATGACAAAGCCACATCCACGTTTTCGCCATTCTGAAGCATGATATAGGCCAGGTTGTTCGCGGCAATTGCGTTCTTCGGCTGGATCTGCAGAGCCTTCTTGTAGTACTCTTCCGCCTTCGCATGGTCTCCGCGCGACTCTTCGAGGGTTCCCAGAACCGCGATGGCTCCGGCGTCGTTTGGATGCGCATTCAGCCACTGCTGCCAAACGGCAACAGCGTTGGCCGTCTGGCCGCGCTTAACCTGAATCTGCGCGAACAGCATCACCGCCTCGCCATCGCTGGGATTCAACTGGATGGCTTTCTGGGCTGTATCCGCGGCCTGATCAAAGTTATTGGTCTGCGCCAGCAACTGGGCGAGAAGATCGTACATGCCGCTGTTCTTCGGGCTCTTCTCGATCTGCGCCTTCAGGCGAGCCAGGCCGTCCGCCGGCTTTTTCTGGAAAAGATCGTAGCTGACCAGAAGACGTACCGCTTCAACAGAGTTTGGGTCATTCTGCAGTGCCTGCTGCAGCAGCGTCACTCCCTCAGGAAAGCGCTTCTGCGCGAAACGCAATTTCCCAAATTCCAAATAGGCTTGGGGAGCTTGCGGGGCAACGCTGATTGCGGTCTTGAGGTCGGCTTCAGCCTTGTCCTGCGCGTCGCGGTTCATCTCTACGGCGGCACGCCACACATACCCGCCCGGAAACCCGGGCGCTGCGGCAATGGTCTTGGCTGCCACATCGTTCAGCATGTCCAGGTCGCCGCGTTGTCCCGCGATCCGCGCCAGTTCCTCCTCCGCGTCCAGCTTCGAAGGGTTCAGGTAGGCAGCCTGGCGCAGGCTCTTTTCCGCCAGGTCGTTATCGCCTTTCGCCAGCGCGGCTCTACCCAGCCAATACTGCAGGAACGCGTCCTTCGGATAATCCTTGGTCGCACCCATGAGGGCGTTCACCGCGTCATTTGTCTTGCCATCATTCAAAAGCACAATTCCATTCAATCCCTCCGCTTCCGGATCCTTCGGGTCGTCCTTCATTAACCCTGCCACGATTGTTCGCGCGGTCGCGTAATCCTTGTCCTGCAGAAGAATGCGAATATAAGCCTTTCGTAGAGAAAAGCTCTTGGGGGTTTTCGCCACAAGGCTTGCGAATTCAGCTTTGGCCTTGTCCGTCTGTCCCGAGCCGGCGTAGTAGTCCGCCAGCAAGCGCACTCCCTGGGGATCGCTGGCAAGATCCTGCGATGCCTGGCGGAGCACTTCTTCGGCCATTGCCTGATTGCCCTGCTTCAGAAACACCTGGGCAAGGCTTGCCCGGGCAGCAAGACTCTTCGGGTCCGTAGCTATGGCATCGCGGCTTGCCTGCTCGGCCTGCGGCCATTGGCCGCCCCGCACATAAAACGACGAAAGCAGCATCTTGGCGTTCACAGACTTCGGGTCCAGAGCGACAGACTTCTTCAGCTCATCCTCCACCGATGACGTCTGGGTCGGATCCGCCGCCTGAAGGAACGCCAGGTCCTCGTGGAATACTGCCCGGTTCGGTTCCAGTTCCAGGGCGCGGTGGATCTCGACCATGGCCTGGTCCTTGTGGCCGCTCTTTACCGCAATGGCGGCGAGCATCGCGTGAACATCAGGATTGTTCGGCTGCGCCGCCATCACAACATTGGCCTGTGCCTGCGCGCCATCGATCTTGCCTGCAGCCAGAAGGAGGTTGCCAAGATCAATGCGTGCCTTGTAGTTCGTCGGCTGCAAGTCCACTGTGCGCATGAGCTCGCCGTACGCCTGGTTGTACTGCTTCAGGTGCACATATGTTTGTGCCAGCTCATAATGAGCGTCGGCAAAGCCCTTGTCGATCTTGATCGCGTTTTGAAACTGGATGGAAGCTTCCCTGTACTTGCCTTCTGAGCTGTACCGCTTTCCGCTTTCAAGGTATTTCTGCTTCTTGACGTTTGGATCGGTATGGCATCCCGCCAATAGACCCACCGCGAAAATAAGCACGACCATCCAAAGAGAACCCAGCCGATTCATTCGTCTCCACCCGCCATCGAATCGCAATTGAACCGCCTTGTACGAACCTGTCATAATCTCCGTCCTTGCCGGCTGCCCGTCCTGCGACTGCAGCCCGAAATCGCTTGCAAATTACTTCGTCTTTCCCGTCAAATCAAGTCCAGCCCGCCTAGTTTGGAATAAACCGCGGCAGCATCGGCGCAAGCTGCGCGGTAAATGCCTCGGCGCGGGCGGCTGCCGTCTCCGTGTCTTCTTTGGGGCTGATCGGCGTAATCACCCGCACCAGTGCTCCGTCGGTACGGTTCAGCCTCATTGCGTCGGTTACCAGGTAAATCTTGGCCATGTACTCATTGGCCACGCTGCGCCCGTGCGCCTGGTACCAATAGATAACGAACTGTCGTTCTTCCCCGTCGCCAATTATGTACTCGCCTACGCGGTGCACTTTGCCATCCGCGTCGGTCAAGTTGGTGTATTTTGACGACTCAAATACCCAGCCCGCGCCCGGCAGACAGTTCTTTGGCGAGTGAATGGTAACGCCTGTTCTCTGGGTAGGGAAATAGCCGATAAAAAGCCCGATCGGCGCGGCCTGTCCCTCATGGCCGTAAACGCGCGACAGAAAGTCTCCGGGCCCAAGAACGTCGAGCGATGCCTGATCGATCTGGATATCTCGTCCCGACCATCCAGCGATTGTTTCCGGAACCTGCGAAAGCGGTTCGCTCGCCGGAATCAGATCCTTGTTGCCCCGGGCGAACAGCAGAAGCGCCGTTCCGGCAAGCAAAGCCACAACCATCCAGAAACGGAGGTTTTTCATGCATGCCCCCTTCGGGACGGTACCAAACGCATCATGCGGTGAATGATGAAAAGGCATCCGAGCGATACCAGGAACATCACCCAGCCGGAAAACTCATGAAAGAAGCCAAGGGCCTTATCCGGATCCCAATACTGAACGCATAACCCGGTCCCGAGAATACGCACCGCGTTGGCAGCAATCGCAATCGGGATGCTCGCCAGGGCGAGAATGACCCGGCGGAGAGTCGATTTCTCAAGGAAGTATCCATAGAAGACCGAAAGCGTGAACAGGCTCAGCAGGGAACGGATGCCGCTGCAGGCCTCTGCCACTTCCAGCCTCATTGCTGGCAGTTCAATGATGTTTCCCTCCCGCAGAACCGGCACGCCAAATATAGGTAACAGGGCGCTGGCGAGCTTTGCGGCCAGAGTCTGCAAAGGAAGGGTAATCTCGTTGAAGATAATGGCTGGAATCGGGATCGCCAGCAGCAGGACCAGTAAAGCGAAGCGCAACTCCTTCAGAAGTGCCCACCCGCCAAAACAAAGCACCAGTCCCACCAGCAGGATCACTAGCGAAACTCGCGACAGGAACAGCTCGGCGCCGTAGATTCCCAGGAGTAGAACCACAAGTCCCAACGCAACTACTGCGATTCCGCTCCATGTGGGAGCAATTTTCGTCTTGAAAAGGGTATCCTTCTTCGCCCAGACCAGGTAGGCGGCAAAAACTGGGACCAGAAAGCCGTGAGAGAAGTCGGGAATCTCCCACCAGTCGAGAACCAGTTTCGCCAGCACACGGAAGTAAATCGCCGCAATGAGTGCGCCAATGAGTATGGCGCCCCATGCAAAGTGAGCGTTTTTGAAAGACGGGCCATTCCAAGGAATGGCTGGCGTCTCTAATTCCTGGGCCATATTTTCCCTATCAGGGACCTGGAGCATTTGAACACGTTGCCCTTTGCTTAGCAATCCGAATGCCGAAAGTGGAACCCTTTAATCAACGGGATATTCTCCTTGAATTGCCCGTTTCGGGAATTCGCTTTCCCGTCCAAGTGGAAAACAGTTTCCACTTTCCAGGGAAATCGATGCTACAATTCTTTCCATCGAAAGGGAAAAACTTTTCCTTCCCATCAGAAACTGACGCTCCAGGAAGCGCCCCCAAGAATGGCTTTACCCCATGGAAAGCATGTTCCACAAGCTGCGCAAGAGTTTGGAACCAGCATTGCTAAAGCATGGGCGTGCACCCAGGACCCTTCATGGCAGCCAGTTCAACCATTCAAGGCGTGAAACGACAGGCAAAGCCCTTCGCACCAGCGAAGCCATTTGCCCCTATTGAGGCGCAGGTCCAGCGCGCCATTTCCCGCATCGCCGAGAGCGATTGCCCGGTTCTGATTGTGGGCGAGCGCGGCGTTGGAAAGCGCTCCATTTCGATACAGATCCATGCCCAGTCCCATCGGTCCCGAAGCATTTATACCGAGATTCGCAGTGCCGAAGCCGATGCCCAGACCCTGCTGGCGGCTCTTTCTACCCAAGGTACCGTCTACCTGGAGGAAATCGGTGATTTGGGTCTCCCCCTTCAGGAACTGATCATCGATACCTATTTTCACTCCGGGCAGGCGCAAGGCTGCCGCCTCCTTTGTGGTACGAGCCGCGAACTTTTGGAGGAAGTCAAAACCTGGCGAATGAGAGAAGATTTCTATTATCTGGTTTCCGCAGTTACGCTTAGGCTTTCACCGCTGCGTTGCAGGAAGTCTGAAATTCTTTCCATAGCCGATGACCTCTTGACGCAGTATTCCAAACAGTTTGACCGCCCTAAACCGGTTTTGAGAGAGGAGATCATTGGATTCCTGATGGAACACACCTGGCCCGATAACCTGTCTGAGCTTCAGACTGCGATCAAGACGTTTGTTGCTATCGGCGACCAGTCGATCTCACTCGCAGCCCTCAAGGCGGCATCCCCGTCAGTGAAAGGGAATGGACATCGCAAGTCTCTCTCGCTGAAGGAAGCTACGCGCGCCGCTTCAATTCAGGTCGAGCGCCAGTTGATCTCTGAAGTCCTCGTTGCAACCGGCGGCAATCGTAAGCGCGCAGCGGACGAATTGGGAATTAGTTACAAGGCCCTGCTCTATAAGCTCAAACAGGTCGGGGCAGAGCACCAGCCTGCGTCCCACAGGAATGGAGTCGTACTATGAAATCTGTAAAACTTTCCATTCTGGCATTCTTTGTGCCATGCCTTATCTGTTGTGCCCAGGACCAGGCGCCTGCCAGCAAGCCTGCTGAGGTCGCCCCGCCAGCCCAGACCGCGCCAACCCCTACTGCAGCGGATTCAACGAAGCAAGCCTCGGCCGATCCCACCCCAGCCCCGCCGGAGGTGCCCGCGCAAACTGAACCTGCTCCGGCCACACCGGCTCCGGTTCCCCCGGCAATGGCTGCGGGAGCAGCGGCCAACACCTATGTCATCGGTCCATCCGACGTGCTTGCTGTGACTGTTTGGAAGGAACAAACCCTCTCGGGAAGTATTCTTGTCCGGCCCGACGGCATGATCTCGTTGCCTCTGCTCGGAGATGTGCAAGCTTCCGGCTTCACGCCTCTGCAGTTGAGGGATCAGATCACCGTCAAGCTCCAAAAATTCGTTCAGGACCCGAACGTCTCTGTTGTGGTGAGCCAGATACACAGCAAAGTCATTTACCTGCTCGGCGAAGTGGGGAAAAAGGGCCCGATCGAGATGACGCCCGGCATGACATTACTGGAAGCCATTGGCAGCGCCGGCGGGCTTTCGGAATACGCCAACGAAAAGAAGATCTATATCCTGCGCAATGAAGGCGGAAAACACCTCAAGATTCCCGTGCATTACAAGCAGGCATTGAAGGGCGACAGCACGCAAGACCTGGCTCTCAAGTCTGGCGATACAATTGTGGTTCCCTAAGGCATTTGATGAAGAAGATTCTCACCATTCTCGCGTTTCTCCTCACCGCTGCCGCCTCGGCAAGCGCTCAGGTTGCGCCCGCTGCGACGGCGGGCCCTGCCTATTTTCGCTTTTCTGCGCGCTACGCGGAGACCGCGGGTTTCTACAATGGCGACTCGGGCCGTGACCAGCAGAAGGCCATCGCATCAGGAAATGTGTCATATGCCAACGGGGCCGAACGTTTGCCGTTCACATTGACCTACGGCGGCGGCTATAGCTGGACCATCGCCGGACCCGATTACGGATCTCGGTTCTTTCAGCATATGACCCTTACGCAAGGCTTCATCGGAGCCAGGTGGAACGCCATCTTCACTGACAATGTCTCCTATCTGCCTCAATCCTCCACCGTCGGCTATTCAGGAGTTCCGGGGACAGGGGAACCGGTTGGCGGGGCAGGTTCCTCCGAGCCGTCCTCTGAGTCGGTTCTGACCATCGATACGCCCGTTGTCACGAACGTCGCGAGTGGCGAATTCTCCATCACCGTCAACCGCGCCACCAGGATCAGTTTCGGAGGTAGTACGGAGATTATGAGATTCCCTGACGGAGGCGGCACGGATAACAACAAGCAGTCGGCCAATGCCCAATTCAGCCGGCGGCTCAGTGCGCGCAATTCACTCATCGGGCAGTACGGTTTTGGTCAGTATAGCTATTTAGGGTCACCCGATACCTTCACAACCGACACCGCCATGATTGGCTTGAGCCGTATTTGGAACCGCCAGATCACTACACACGCTTCCGTAGGACCGCAGTGGACGCAAAGCTCAAATACCTCGGTGGTGCCTGACTCGACGGGCGTTGCAGCGAGCGTGAGCATCGCCGATCGGCTCCGCTTCGGCGTCGCTAGCTTGGGCTACACCCATGGAAAGGGAAGCGGCGGAGGATTTCTCCTTGGAGCAGAGGTCGACGCGGTAACCGCAGGCTTCGAGCGCGAATTCAGGCCGAATTATACCGTTGGATGCGAAGCAGCGTACCGCCGCACCGCCGGGCTCATCAACAATGGAGTTACCAATGGAAAGTATGGTGGAGCGCAGGTTAGCAGACATCTTGGTCGCAGTTTCAGCGTGTTTGCAAGCTACACTGCCATCGACCAGTCGTCGAGTCTCGCTCTTCAATCCAACGTCCTCAACGAATTGAACCAGGTCATAGGGTTCGGAATCGGGTATACCCCTCGGAAGACCCGCCTGTTCAAGCACTGAGTCTTGAAGGAGTCGTATGCTAGGCCATCGTGAATTGACAGTCCAGGACTACCTGGGAATATTGAAGCGCAGGTTGTGGCTGATTCTCGGCTGCGCAATCGTTCTACTCGGCGTGGGCGTCGTCCTGACCCGTACCCTGCCGCCGCAATACGTATCGCAGACGCTGATCCTCATCGAGCAGCAGAAGATCCCCGAAAGCTACGTGAGGCCTGTCGTCGATGAAGATCTTGGCGCGCGTCTGGCGTCCATGAGAGAGCAGATTCTGAGCCGTTCGCGCCTGCAGCCGATCATCGAGCGCTACAACCTGTTCACCAAAGCGCCCACCATGGACGACCGCATCCAGATGACGCAGAAGGCGATCGGCATTCAGCAGATTCAATCCGGACAGGCGAAGGGAATGCCGGGCTTCTTCGTTTCGTTCAAGGCGCAGGATGCGCATATCGCACAACAGGTGTGCGGCGACATCACTTCGCTGTTTGTAAGTGAAAACCTGAGTGAGCGCGAGCAGCATGCTGAGGGCACGACCGACTTTCTCAAGCAGCAGCTCGCCGACTCGAAACGGAATCTTGACGATCAGGATGCCAAGCTCGCGGCATTCCAGCAAAAGTACTTCGGCAAGCTTCCGGAGCAGGAACCGTCGAACGCGAATACACTGCAGGCGCTCACCACGCAACTCGATGCCTCTACCCAGTCTCTCAACCGGATGCAGCAGAACGAGACCTTTCTCGAAGCGTTGATTTCTCAGCAGTCGCATGACCAGCAGGGAGTCGACCCGGTCACCGCGGTTTCTGTAGATGCGCGCCGCAAGGAGCTCAACGACCTTATCGAGCAGAAGCAGGCGTTGGAGGCAACCTACACGCCTGACTATCCTGACGTGGTTGCCATCCAGCGCAAGATCACCGATCTGCAGGAGAAGATTGCGCGTTCCTCCGTGCATGCTCCGTCCTCGGAAGCAGGCCTTGCCAACCATCCTGACTCGCCGCAGCTTCAGCAGCTGAAGGCCCAACTCCGCGCCGTGCAGCAAAACATCGCTTCTGCAAAGGCGGACCAGGCGCATATCGAGCAGCAGGTGCGCACCTACGAAGAGAGGATTGAATCCACCCCGGCGGTCGAGGAAGAGTACAAGCAGATCACGCGCGACCATGAAACAGCTCTGCAGTTCTATAACAGCCTGCTCGCCAAGATGAACGAGTCGTCCATGGCCACGGCTCTTGAACATCGCCAGCAGGGCGAGCAGTTCACAATAATGGATGCCGCCAATCTCCCCGACGAACCGACCTTCCCGAAGCCCGCGATCTTCGCCGGCGGCGGCTTTGCGCTCGGACTGTTTCTCGGCCTCGGCATCGCGGCATTGCTTGAGTATCGCGATACGTCTCTGCGCAACGAGAGAGACATCTGGGCATTCACCAAGCTCCCCACACTGGCCATCATCTCCCACGTCAATGGCCTTCCCAGTGCGCCTAAAGAGCGCAAGTTCTGGAACCCGTTTTCGCGTTCCAGCAAGCCCATTGAAAGCGTGGGCGTCTAGCCATGTACAAATCCTTCTTCGGTCTTCGCATCCTTCCCTTCGGCGCCAGCCCCGATCCGCGGTTTCTCTGTATGATGCCGCAAATCCGGGAGGCGCTCGCGTGCCTGCAATACGGTATTGCGACACGCAAGGGATTCGTCGTCATGACGGGGGAAGTGGGGACCGGAAAGACGACCCTTCTCAAGACAGTCCTGAGTACATTCTCCAAAGACCGCGTTTCGTCGGCATTCGTGTTCAATCCGCGTCTCGATGTACTCGATTTTCTTGAATTCGTGCTCACCGATTTCGGCATTCCGCCCAAGACGCGAACCAAATCAGGCATGCTGTTGCAGCTGAATCGCTGGCTCATCGAGCGCTTCCGCAATCGTGGGTTGTGCGTCATTGTCGTCGACGAAGCGCAGAATCTTTCCTGGGAACTGCTTGAAGAGATTCGCCTGCTGACCAATCTGGAAACTTCGTCGGAGAAATTGCTGCAGATTGTTCTTTCCGGCCAGCCTGAACTGGAAGAGAAGCTTCGTGATCCCAGCGTCCGTCAGCTTCGCCAGCGCATTTCAATCTGGTGCAGAACGCAGCCGCTGACCGCCGAACAGACGCAGACCTACATTCGGGAGAGATTGCGTATTGCGGGCGCGACTGAGCCGGCCTTGTCGCCTGAAGCGATCGAGCTTGTCCATCAATATTCCAGTGGCATACCTCGAATCATCAACCTCATCTGCGAGCATGCCATGATCAGCGCATATGTGGAGCAGATCAAGCCCATCCCGGAGCGAATCATTGAATCGGTAAGCATTGAACTCGATCTGAACCCGCAGCCTTTTGTTATATCGCCCATCGCCATGTCGGGTTTGCCCCAGTCAGGAATGCCGACCGCAATGTCCCGCAACCTGAATCCCCTCGCGGAAACCAATAATCCCCTGAAGGAAAGTGAACTATGAGCCGCCTCTACGAAGCACTTCAAAGAGCAGACCTGGAGCGGAAGACAACGCCTGAACCAGATGTCGATCAGCTTGTCGATCCGGAAGTTATCTCCGAAATTGAGCAGCCGCCACCAGCCAAGGCTGATATTGTCCTTGACGATATTGCGCGTTATGCTTGGAAACCGTCGACTGAATCCTTCCCAACCTTGGCCGACCGAGGCGCAGGTGTGGAGCAGTTTCGCAGTCTTCGCTCGCGCATCTACCAGGCTCGCTATGAGCTTCCGCTGAAAACCATCCTTGTCTCCAGCGGCATGCCTTCCGAGGGAAAGAGCTTTATCACGGCGAACCTCGCCATGAACCTGGCGCGCAACAGCGTGAACAACATCCTTCTAATCGACGCGGATTTGCGCCGTCCCTCGCTTCACAAGCTTCTGGGCGCTCCCAATGTTCCCGGGCTTTATGAATATCTGGGAGGAACTGTGGAAGTGAAGGACATCCTGCAGCGCGATCGCGCTCCCAAACCCGCCGATCCACTGAACGTGGGCAGTATCTCCAACCTCACCTTCATTCCTTCCGGCGATTGCGGTGACAACTCTTCAGAACTCGTGGCCAATCATCGTATAGAAGAGCTGATTGCCACTGTCTCGCCGCATTTCGACTGGATTTTGATCGACTCCCCGCCAGTGCTTGCGGTTACTGACGCTGTGGAACTTGCCCACGCTGCCGATGCCGTATTGCTCATCGCTCGCGGTGGACGCACTCCCTACGATGTTGCGCAGAGGACCCAGGCGGCATTCGGCAGCTCCCGCATCCTCGGCTTCGTGCTCAACGACGTCAAGGAAATGCCTCGTGGCGGGTACAATTACTACGACTACTATGGTGCCTCGGCGGCCGCGAACAGAGCCAAGTAGATAAAGGATCCGCAGGCATGGTCAGGCTTTTCAATGTCTACTATCCAACCAGGACGCTGGTTCTGCTTCTCTGCGAAGCGCTCCTCGTCGGTGGCTCGTTTCTGCTCGCCACCACGTTTCTCTTTGGTCCGGATACTTATATCGCCCTGGTGTATGAAAATGGAATCTCGAAGATCGTTGCCACGACAATTCTTACCTTGCTCCTGTCTTATTACTTCGATCTCTATGAACCCCATCGCATGTCTGGCCGATGGGAAATCTACTTTCGGCTGTTGCTGGTCCTGAGCGTTCTTTCTTTTGTTCTTGCCGGAGTCATCTATTTCTTTCCTGATTTATACATCGGCCCTCATGTTCTGACCGTCGGCATCGCGATCCTCGCCATTGTCCTCGTTCTCTGGAGGCGGTCCTATGAATGGCTCATCTCCCTTTCCGCATTCCGTGAACGTATCTACGTATTGGGGAACGGCGAGCGGGCACGCACGATCGTGAATACTCTGCGCAATCGGCGCGATGCGGGTATTGAAGTGGTTGAGGGCGTGGGCAATGCAGAAGACAAATCGGATCTCGAGCGATTCGCCGCGGACCTGCGCGCCCTCCGCATTCCGAAGCCGAAAATCGATCGCGTCATCGTTGCCATGGAAAATCGACGCGGCGCAATGCCGGTTCGCGAGCTTCTCGATCTGCGCCTGAATGGCGTGATCGTAGAAGATGCGGCTTCCCTTATGGAGCGGCTTCTAGGTAGGCTCCCACTCGAGGGACTCAATCCAAGCATGCTCATCTTTACCCACGGTTTCAACGTGAAGGCATCGCAGCAGATTATTCGCCGCCTCATCTCCATGACCGTCTCGTTTATTGGACTGGCCATTTGCCTGCCCTTCATCCCGTTTATCATTCTTGCCGTCCGCCTCTCTTCGCCTGGTCCGATCTTTTTCCGCCAGACGCGCGTTGGCTTACGAGGCCGTCACTTTTCGGTAATCAAGTTCCGGACCATGCGGCAGGATGCTGAAGCGCAAGGCGCCGTTTGGGCTACCAAGAACGACCCCCGCGTTACGCCGCTGGGCAGATTCATGAGAAAGACGCGCCTCGACGAGATTCCACAACTCTGGAACGTCCTCCGTGGAGAAATGGGATTTGTCGGTCCCCGGCCGGAGCGGCCCGAGTTTGTGCAGTGGCTGACCAGCGAAATCCCTTTCTATGAGCTTCGCCACATGATTCGCCCAGGCATAACAGGGTGGGCACAGGTGCGCTATCAGTACGGTGCGAGCCTGGAGGAGTCAAAGCAAAAGCTTGAATACGATCTCTACTACGTCAAGCACCTGTCGGTAGGCCTTGACCTCCTTATCATGTTCGAGACCATCAAGACGATCATCCTGCGAAGAGGCGCTCAATGACAACCTCAAACCCATGTTCAGGTCTTGCATCGGGCTCCGGCGAAGGAATCCCAATCTACAATTGCCGAAAGTACACAATGACAACCGTCAACATTCTGAAAGGCTGAAATGGAAACATACCTGGTCACCGGAGCAGCGGGATTTATCGGCAGATCGATTGCTGCGGAACTGCTCGCTCGCGGCAAGAGAGTTCGTGGCATCGACAATTTTGCCACCGGGAAGCGCGAAAACCTCCGCGGATTGGAGGCGATGGATTTCATTGAGGCCGATATCAACGATGCGCAAGCCGTAGGCGATGCATGCCGCGGTGTGGAGTGCATCTTTCACGAGGCAGCGATTCCATCAGTTCCACGCTCTATCGAAGACCCGGTAGCCACAAATCACGCCAGCGTTTCAGGCACCGTTCAATTGCTTCTTGCTGCCAAAAACGCCAAGGTGCGACGAGTAATTTACGCCGGCTCTTCGTCCGTCTACGGCAACACTCCCACCTTGCCCAAGTCCGAGCATATGCAGCCCTGTCCCGTTTCACCGTACGCGGTTGCCAAGCTTGCCGGCGAACTTTATATGCAATCTTTTTCAAGGGTATATGGCCTGGAAACCGTGACCATTCGCTATTTCAACGTTTTCGGCCCTTGCCAGGATCCTACCTCGCAATACTCCGGTGTTCTGGCTCTCTTTACCCTCAAGATGCTGGCCGGTGAAATCCCCACCATCTATGGAGATGGGGAACAGAGTCGCGACTTCACTTTCATTCAAAATGTGGTCCACGCGAATCTGCTCGCTTCCGAAGCCCTTGCAGAAAAAGTATCAGGCAAGGTATTCAATGTGGCGACAGGCAAACGGATCAGCCTCAATCAGGCTGTTGAAATGCTGCGCCGCGCCACCGGGTACAGAGGGGAAGTGCGGTATGCAAATGAGCGCAGCGGCGATGTCCGGCATTCGCTCGCCGACATCAGCCGCGCCAAGGAATGCTTCGATTACGAACCGCTTGTCGAGTTCACTGAAGGCATCGATCGCACAGTTGCCTGGTACAAGACAGTTGCCAGTTTCGCCAATTCACACGCTGGGAGTGACCTGTGATTATTTCTTCGTTCGATCGAGTAGCAGAGACCAAACGCAAGATTGAAACTCGAGAAGCCCGCATCGGGATTGTCGGCATGGGGTATGTAGGCCTTCCCCTTGCGCTCCTATTCAGCGGTGAGCGCTTTGCAACCACCGGATTCGATATCGATGACCGAAAAGTGCAGACGCTGAACCGGGGCGATTCGTACATCGTCCGGATCTCCGGCGACGAGATCGGGGCTGCCAGGAAGGCAGGCTTCAGCGCCACCACCGGTTACGGCCGGATTGCCGAGATGGACGTGATCATCATCTGTGTGCCCACCCCTCTGAATGAGCACCATGAACCAGACCTCAGTTTTGTGACCAGCACCGTGAATGGCATTGCGCCTCACCTCAAAGAAGGTCAGCTCGTGATCCTGGAAAGCACCACATATCCAGGTACCACAGAAGAAATCGTCGCTCCACTGCTGGAGCAAGGCAATCGATCCGGTCTTCGCGTGGCGCGTGACGCTTCCAGTAAGGGATTCTATGTCGCTTTTTCTCCGGAGCGTGAAGACCCAGGCAACGATACAGTTGCCCGGCGGGATATTCCCAAGGTCGTGGGCGGTTGCGGGCCAGTTGCGCGCGAACTGGCATCCGCCGTTTACGCAACCATCTTTAATCGCATCGTCCCCGTATCTTCGCCGGCCGTCGCCGAGATGACCAAGCTTCTCGAGAACATATATCGTTGCGTTAATATCGCCCTCGTGAACGAGCTAAAGCAACTTTGCATGCGTATGGATATTGACTTGTTCGAGGTGATCGACGCCGCAAAGACCAAGCCCTTCGGTTTCCAGGCGTTCTATCCGGGCCCCGGCCTTGGCGGTCATTGCATCCCGATCGACCCGTTCTACCTGTCGTGGAAGGCCAAGGAGTTCGACTTCAACACCCGGTTCATTGAACTCGCCGGTCAAGTGAATATAGCCATGCCTTACTTCGTTGTCGAGAACATCATCGAGGCTATGAGCCAGCAAGGAAAGGCCCTTCACGGGGCACGAATCCTGGTGCTCGGGCTGGCTTATAAACGCGACATCGACGATCTGCGCGAGTCGCCATCGCTCACCATTATCGAATTGCTGCGCAAGCGGGGTGCGAGCGTCGAATACAACGATCCCTTCTTTGCATCCGTCGGTCAGGGCCGCAAGTACGCGCTCAATATGACCTGCACGCCCCTGGAACGAATTCCCGAGTTCGATTGCGTGGTGATCATCACTGACCACACCCTGTACGACTACCCGAGCATCGTCAAGAACGCGAGGCTGGTCGTGGACACGCGCAACGCCACCAAGGGAATCGATGCCGCGAATATCGTGAGATGTTGAGCAGCGTGGCCCGATCCGCGCTGCGGCACGGATATTGTCCAAATTTCAGAGCCTTGGCAAGATGAGCCATATCAATTCTTGACGGGCCGCCGCTCTCTGTACGCGGTCCGAGAGAAGGTACAGTGGAGGTTCCATTCGCCCAATGGCATGCTCCGCCCTTGCATATCCGGGGAAGCTCCTGCCCATCCGGAGCCGGCTCTAAACCCGGCTCCTGAGTCTCCGCCCCGGGATGCTGCTGACATTCGATTCCTGCAGCTTGTAAAGTAGCGACCTATAACTGATGTTGAGCCACTTAGCCGTCCTACGGCGGCTCCAATCGTTTGCCCGCAGAACTTTTAGAATTATCTCCCGCTCCAACTCCTGCGTTGCGGCCTTGGTAATCTCTTTCAAGGAAACGGGGTTGGCAAGGTCGATCTCGGGGATGATTGCGGTAGGAGCAGGGGGAACCAGGTCTGCGGCCAGATCATCTTCGTTCCCCATCAGGACGTAGCTGCGAATCATGTTCTCCAGCTGACGAATGTTGCCGGGCCAGTTATGGCGCTGCATCATGCTCATTATCTCGTGCGAAAGCGGCTTCGGATTGCGACGATATGCTCTGGAGTGCAGACCAAGAAAGTAATCGATCAGGATAGGGATATCCGCTGTTCGGTGACGCAAAGGAGGCAGATCGATGGTCACGGCGTTTATCCGATAAAAAAAATCGAGGCGGAAACTCCCGTCCTCTGTCTGCTGCCGGAGATCGCCATTCGAGGCGCAAACAAGCCGTGTGTCGACCCTCCGCGGCTCCTGCGCCCCGATCCGCATGAAGCTGCCGTCCTGAAGCACTTGAAGCAGCTTGGCCTGAACACCCATTTCCAGGCTCCCCACTTCATCCAGGAACAGGGTTCCAAGGTGTGCAAGCTCCACGCGGCCGCGTTTGGTGGCATAGGCACCGGTGAATGCCCCCTTCTCATACCCAAAAAGCTCAGATTCGATCAAAGAATGCGGAATAGCCGGGCAGGTCACCTTAACCCAGGAGCCACTCGACCGGTTGGAGCGGGTATGCAGCAAACGGGCGAAGATGTCCTTACCCGTCCCGCTCTCCCCTTGCAGCAGAATCGGAACAGTCGTCTCCGCGGCCCGTTCCACCTTCTCGCGAGCAGCTGCCATCATGGGCGATTGCCCGAAGATCACATCCAGCGGGGGCAATTGGTGTATGTCGACAAACTCGGTGGTGCGCCTAAGAGCCATAGCTATTCCATCTCGTAGTCGGCGTTTTACGTCTCATCATGCAACTTTCGGGCCATACTCATGAGTTGCTTGAAAAAAACTATCCCCTAACGGTAACTTTCTTATGATCTTAGGTAATGATTACGTGAATTTAAGGTAACCACAGGTAGCTTTATCGCTAGTTATACCCAAACGATTACTTCCAGTGTGTAAATTCTTGCACATCTAGCGAATATTTTTCCACTTATGGTGGTAAGATGGCCTCTCGGTAGAAAAACAAACCGCCCTTTTCCACATCCTCATTCAAGTGGGTTGGATCCCACACAGCAAAACTGCGGTCGACCGTCCTGGGGCATCACCAAGCTTGATGTTCAAGCTTCCCCGTTATCGTCGCCTAAAAACTAAGAGCGAAGTGGTTTGTACGCATTCTTGCAGTCCGGGAGGTTCGAAAATGGCAAGCTCTCTTGGGGGAACTTCAGTGAAGGCACCGGGTAAACGCAACCCACACATCACTATTCTCGACGCAGATCGGGGCGTCCTCGATTATCTCCACCGTATTCTGGCTGACCGCTTCCGGGTCACTCTGTTCACCGAAGCCGAGGAACTGACCAGGAGCCTGGCGGAGCCTCCGGTCCCCGATCTGCTTCTAATGGACTGGCATATCGCTGAAGGGAAAGGGGAAGAGAACGCGCTCGGTCTCCTGGCAAAAATCCATGCTGCCAAGCCCACCCTCCCCATCATCATGCTCGCCTGCACGGCGGAGCTTAAAGAGGTTGTTGCAGCCACCCGTATGGGCGCTGCCGATGTCATTCTGAAGCCCTTCAAGAAAAGCGATATCGATCTCGCAGTTGAACAATGCCTCAAGCAGCCTGACACACAAATCTCCGACGACGTCAAGGAAATTCCCCTTGACGAAAACACTTCCTTCGTCAGGTCCAGCAAGCGCATGCGTGAAATCGAATCGCAGTGCGTCCTCGTAGCGCGTGCGGACCTTCCTGTTCTTCTTCTTGGTGAGAGCGGCACTGGCAAGGAAGTCGCGGCCATGTTGATCCACAAGATGTCGGCGAGAAGCAAGCGCACCTTCCTGAAGGTGAATTGCGCGGCCATGCCTGCCGATCTGCTGGAAAGCGAACTGTTCGGCTACGAGCAGGGCGCCTTTACCGGGGCGCTCAAAGCCAAACCAGGGAAATTCGAGGTATGCAATAACGGAACCATCTTTCTGGATGAGATTGGCGAAATGCCGAATGCACTGCAGGCCAAGCTCTTACAGGTCCTTCAGGACGGAAGTTTCTCCCGTCTGGGTAGTCGCGCCAGTATCAAAGTCGATGTCCGTGTGATTGCCGCCACAAACATCGACATCAAGGCGGCGATGGCGCAAAAGCTGTTTCGTGAAGATCTGTATTACCGGCTAAACGGCTTTACCGTCAAAATGCCTCCGCTTCGCGAGCGCATCGATGAAATCCCCATCCTGTCTCAACACTTCATGCGCAAGGTGTCCGCAAAATACGGATGCAACCCGTTGCTCATTTCCCCTGCTCTCATGCAGGCCTTCACCGGTCACGCTTGGCCAGGCAACCTCCGCGAACTCGAGAATACAATCAAGCGCTACCTGGTGCTGGGTGACGAGCAAGCAATCATCAACGAGTTGATTCCATTGCAACCCACAACTTCGATAGCGGCAAGCGGAGAAGAGACAATCGGAACCGGCGGACTCAAGTTCCTGGTGCGGAATTTGAAGGGTGGCGCGGAAGCCGCGGCAATCGCACAAACTTTGGAGGAGACTGGATGGAACAGAAAGGCCGCGGCAAGCGACCTGCAGATTAGTTACAAGGCCCTGTTGTACAAGATCAAACAGTATAGCCTCAGTCCGCCGTACAAGCGGCAAGGTCTCGGACAGGAACAAAAAAGCGCGATTTCTGTCATTTAACGACCGTTCTTCGGTCGGGTGCGATCGGACTCAATCCCGTTCAGAACTGGCACGCTCGAGTTCACCCTGGCGACCGTGGGAGTAAAGCCCGAAGTTGTCGAGTTTCTATCTTGGAGCTCAACTGCATCAAACTGAATGCTTTGAATGGCTCACAGCCGTACTGTGGTGAGCCTAAAAATGGAGTGCTGGACGGCTAATCCAGTGCATTCGCGCACCCGTGTGGTTATGTCACATCTCGGAGTTCTAAAGCAGGTAACCCAAAAACCAATTACTAACCCGCCACTGGTCCTAGCACCAAAAAGGAATGGCTTCATTGCTGGCAAATCACGATCATGAAGGAACATTGCTGAGCTTGCTGCGGCGGTCCGGTAGTGAGAAAGCCCCCATGATGATTGAGACCAAGGCCCCCAGTTTGGAAAAAGTCGTGATCCAGTTCGGTACCCGCACGCTCAAGGGCTATTTGGAATCCCCGGCCTGGAACACCATTGAAGAGTTGCTGAGCAACGCGCCCCAGGGCTCTCCGGAGACCTTCCGTGTTCGCAGCCTCGAATCGGGTGTTGTCGAAGATATCTTGGTCAAGGACGTCAAAGCTATCTTCTACGTGGAAAGCTTCGATGGAAACTCGGACCACAGCCAACTGAACTTTCATACGCGGGCGCCCATAGTTCATGGAATCTGGATGCGCTGCCAGTTTCGCGACGGAGAAGTCATGGAAGGCATCGTATATAACTCCTTACGCTATCTTGTCGATCCGGGGTTCTTCCTGCTCCCGACTGACCCTGGCAGCAACAATAAACTGGTCTATGTGTTGAAGAGCTGGCTTGTAGATCACCGCGTCCTGGGTTTGCGCAAACTCTAGACGGTGGCCGTCGCCCCCCGCAGAATCGAGTAATCCAGAATCTCTGCGGCTATACCGGTCAAGGTGTTTGACGTTTTCTCTTTGCGGACCACCCGCCCCCGACATCGAATGCGGCAACAGGTTGAAAGCGTTATCTCGGGAGGCAGTTCGACGACGAACTCAAGATCGGTGTCGACCAGTTCGCTGTCGCAAAGAGAAAGATAAAAATAAACGCCGCGGTTGCTCAAGTTGCGAGTGTAGGCTGAAATCTGCCTGTCTCCAACGAACAGAGTGAGGGGGGCGTTGATGCTGAATCGCTGCCGGATTCGCCGGTCGTCTATCAAGTTTGACCTCAAGACATCGGTTAGGATGCCATCGCTTCGGTGATTTACGATTTGTGGCATTGGCCAACCCTGCGAACTCTGAACGTCCACTGGAATCGCAGCGCAAAAGATGCCGTCAATACATCTGACAACGGCTCCTCATTGATTACTTGAATACTATTGCAATCGAAGGGCCGAACATTTTTCACGAGAAACGTTGAGGATACGTGATTTTCAGATCGTGAATGCGCAATTGTATGCACATTCAGTGGTAGAAGTTGTGCACTTCGATCGGGCCGCTTCCAACGCGGGCTTGTCGTCCGCGTTGGAGGGTCCGGGAACTGACTGAGACCATTAACGTTATCCGGACGTGTAGCCTGGTGCTTGCCGGGTCGAATCGGTCGTCGCTTTCCCCCAGCAGCTTGCCTGCCGATCGGTCTTGTTGTTCCTTCTTGTGCCGCAAGAGGGGCGGCCAAGAGAAAACGGGGTCATGGAAGACGGGAAAGATGAAGCACTCTCCAGTCTTCCATGACCCCGGCTACGGCGGGCAAGAACAGATTTACCCGCCGTGCGTGCTAAAGCGTTTCAGCGCTACCAATGATCCCCTGCAAACCACTTCGCGGAGGAGCAAAGGGTCTTACGAGTGCAGAACCAGGCCAGACGACTTGGACTTCCGGAAGGCAACGAACGCCAGACCGAAGAGCCCTGTGCCAAGCAGAATCAGGCTGCTCGGTTCAGGAGTCGAACTCAAGGGCGCTGCGTCGATTCCGAAGGTCGTGCCACCAGTTTTGGTGCTGCTCAAGCTCCAGGTTGCGTTCGTCACCGTATAGCCGTTTTCGGAAATCGTGCCGGTTCCGTTCAGATCCAGGAACCCTGCGGTGTCAACATCGACGGTGAGGCCCGTAATCCAAAACGTGACGCCATCGCCCGTAGAGAACATTTCGTCTCCTACGGCGCTGGCAAATTTCAGCGGATTGGTGTTAAATGTCACGGCATCGCCAATAACCGCTGCCAACGTGCCGCTTGTGGCCGGGGCGCCTTGGACTGTGGCATTTCCAGCCTTTGTCGTGAACTTGATCTGGGTCAGGGTCCACGTGTCGTTGGAACCGTCGATTGCAATGGTGCCGGTGATCGGCGTGGCCAAGGCACTCGGCGCGATCGCAAGGGCCGTTGCCGCTGCGAGTAGAGCAAATGCAAATCTCTTCATCGTTCCTCCTAGAGTCACCCTTGCGGGATTTTTGTCCTGCCCAGACCCTCTGCGAAGTCCTGGCCAGAGGGAAGGGCCTGCGGGTTTCATTGGTTTGCTTTACGAATCTCGCACAACGTGCGGTGCCTGCGGCAGACCTTCGCCCCGAGAATCTGTTCATTGCAATCGGCGCAAATTCGCCGATCCCGGACCGAAGGAAACTGGAGTAACAGCTGCATAGGGATAGCTATGCAGCTCCCACCACACTCTTCCTACCGCTCGCCTCTCTATATGCAAACACCGTGCCAAACTAATCTGCTTTATTTTCATCGGTTTGCAAATCAAGATACAAAACATGCGCAATTGCTTGCACATACACTTTCCAAAGATTTTCCTTTTTCGCCATCACGGTGGCACAGAAGTGGGATAGACGGGACAGGAAATACCCAATTCAAAGCCGTTCGAAGCGGCCGTAGCAATCACGGATGCCACATCGATCAGCAAGCCAACATCTACGGCTCTGACTGGAATCACATTGGCCGCGTGACCAAGCTTACCCGCATCGCGCAGGCGCACCGCCTTCATTGCGACCTCCTATCACTGCGATCTCCGTCCTCCCGCATTATCATCCCCCTTGTGGAAGCTCAGCAAAACCTTGGCGACATTCTTGCCAATGCCATCACGCACGGCGTCGGCGCCATCTTCGCCTTGGTGGGCGCTGTCTATCTCATCGCCGCATCCACGCGCGGGTCGCCCCTGATCGTTGTCTGTTGCAGCGTCTTCAGCGCCACGCTGGTGCTGGTTTACATCTGCTCCACGCTTTATCACTCCTTGGTGCGCACGCGCGCCCGCCACGTGTTCCGGGTGCTCGACCACTCCGCCATTTATTTGCTCATCGCCGGCACTTACACACCATTCACGCTGGTGTCGTTGCACGGCCGTCTCGGCTGGTTTGTCTTTGCCCTCGAGTGGGCGCTCGCGGTGACCGGCGTAATCTTCAAGAGCTTCGCAGTCGGCCGATTCGCTGTTGCATCGGCGCTGGTCTATCTTTTTCAAGGCTGGTTCGGAGTGTTTGCAACGCGCCATCTGGTCCACGCAATCGGCTGGCATGGCGTGCTGTGGCTTGCGGCGGGCGGCCTCGCCTACACGCTGGGCATTGTGTTCTTCGCATTCGACCGCTTGCGCTACTTTCACGCCACATGGCACCTGTTTGTGCTCGCCGGCAGCGTCGCTCACTACTGCGCCATCCTGTTCTATGTTGTTCCTGCACATCCCTGAGCAGCATTGCCGATGGCGCATTGTTAAAATAAGAAGCGACAGGCAAACGGTATGCGAACCCACCAGGCGCGTCCCACGCGAATTGTGTGAGCGGGTCGCCAGGGGCACGGGACGGAAGTGAGAATGGCAAAGTATCTGGTAACCGGCGGTGCGGGCTTCTTTGGCGGCATTTTGAAAAACCGCCTTCTCACCGGCGGCTCTGAAGTAGTAAGTGTTGACCTGGTGCCAGACCCAGCGCAGCATCCTTCCCTCATCAGCATTCAGGCCGACATACGCAACGAAAGCGCCATGCGCGCAATCTTCGCGGCCCATCGTTTCAACGCTGTTTTTCATATCGCCGCGCAACTGGCACACGGCAAATTGAGCCGTGATTTTCTGTGGTCCAGCAACGTCGACGGAACACGAGTAATTGCCCAGTGCGCGCGTGATGCGGGCGTAAAGAAACTAATATTTACTTCAAGCAATTGTCTCTGGGCCAGCAACATGGGCCGCCCCGTCCGCGAAGACGATCCGCCCGCGCCCGCCGACTTATACGGCGAGTCGAAGCTCGAAGGCGAGCGCCTGCTGCACAAATTCACTGACAGCCTGAACGTCGTAATTCTCCGCTGCCCCACCATTATTGACAGTGGCCGCCTCGGCCTTCTTGCCATCCTCTTCGAATTCATTCGCGAAGACAAGACGGTGTGGGTCGTCGGCTCCGGCGCCAACCGCTATCAGTTCATCTATGCCGGTGATCTCGCGCAGGCCTGCATCCAGTCGCTTGACTTCCCGGGCTCCGCCACCTTCCATGTTGGCAGCGACAACGTGCCCACCATGCGCGCTTGTTACGAAGCCGTCATCGCCGCAGCAGGCAGCCGTTCCCGCGTTCGTTCATTGCCGAAAGCGCCGACCCTTGCTGCCATGCGGCTGGCGCACATCCTCAAAATCTCTCCGCTCGGCCCTTATCACTACCGCATGATCGCGGAAGACTTCACCTTCGATACCACGCGCATCCGCCAGGCAATGGGCTGGAAGCCCACCGTCACCAACAGCGAAATGCTGGCCATTGCCTATCGCTATTACGCGCAGAATCGCGCAGAAATCATGGCGCGAGAAAATGTATCAGCCCATTCAAAGGCCGCGAACATGGGGGTTGTGCGGCTGCTGAAGTGGATTTCATGAGCCGGTCATCCGCGCCTCTGGAAGAACGCTTCCGCGCCCCGAGAGCAATCTTCTGGACGGCATTTCTGGTCCGCGTAGCTTACATCACGCTTGGCCACACCTTCCGCATTACTCCGCACAACAACCACTTCGAGTTTGCCTGGGAGACGGGCCGGGTTGCCGCGTCGCTGGCGCAGGGTCACGGCTACAGTTCGCCATTCAGTGGCAACACCGGCCCCACAGCCTGGATGGTCCCCGGCTTCACGCTTCTCCTTGCAGGCGTATTCAAAGTCTTTGGCGTCTACACGCCTCTCTCCGCATGGGTCATCCAGTCCATCGACAGCCTCTTTCAGGCTCTGACCGTGCCTCTTGTTTTTGAGATGGGCGTGCGCGTTGCTGGCCGCCGCACAGCGCTGTGGGCGGCCTGGATATGGGCGCTTTATCCGGGCATCATTCAGTATGGGGTCAAGTGGATCTGGGAGACCTCGCTCTCCACCATGCTCTTTGCATGGGTGCTGGTCCTCGGCATGCGCATGCGCGGCATCGGCGACCCGCAGCCTCCGGCCATGCAACGTGTGCGCGATTGGGTTTTGTTCGGCGTGTTGTGGGGCGCCATAGCCATGACCAACCCGACGCTGCTTCTTCTAGCGCCCGTCCAGGGAATCTGGATTCTCGCGGGCCTCGCGCAGCGCAAAGCGCTCATCAAGCAAGCAGCCCTCGCCATTATCGCCGCCGCGCTCTGCGCCGCTGTGTGCGCGCCCTGGATAGTCCGCAACTGGCTCGTCTTTCACGCCTTCATCCCCACGCGCGGCAACTTCGGTGCTGAAGCTGCCATGGCCTGGGCTCCGGACTCAATCGGCATGCCCTGGGGAGCTACCGTGCCCACCGTCGAGCTCGCCCCCGAGCATCAGCTTTATGCGCGCATGGGCGAGCGCGCCTACGTCCAAATGCGCGGCCAACTTGCATGGCAATGGGCCCGCGCCAATCCCGCGCATTTCTGGAAGCTCGTCGCATGGCGCTTTTATATGTTCTGGGCCGGCGTGCCTCACACCGCCGCGCCGTCCTTCGCAGAGGATGTTCGCGAAGCTGCCCATTGCCTCACTTCCATCGCAGGCATCCTCGGCCTCTTGCTCGCCCTGCGCCGCAAGCTCCCCGCCGCGGGGCTTTTCGCGTGGGCCGTCGTCTTGCTTCCGGCCATCTACTACTTCATCATCCCAGGCTCGCGTTTCCGCAACCCGCTCGAGCCCTTCTTCGCCATTCTCATCGTGTATCTTTTTGAGCAGGCTCAGGGCCGCTGGGGCTTCTCGATCCCGGTCCTTCGGGAGCTCTGGCCGACAAGCCATGCGCTCAGCTTGAGCAGCGCAACATAGAGCATGCTCGCGCGAACATCCTCTTGCCTGCACGCAACCAGCCCGTCGCCAAATACAATGCAGGAGTCCATGCAAACCCAGCCCGCCAGCCCAGCTATCCACAGTTTTCGCGCCACGCGGGCGGCCTTCTTCACCGCTATCGCAGTTCGCCTTGTCTACATCACCGTCTCCCACGCCTACCGCGTCACAAATATCGAGAACCACTTCCGCTTTGGATACGAGATGGGCCGCATCGCCCAGGCTCTTGCCACCGGCCGCGGCTACGCGGATCCCTTCCACGGCCACACCGGTCCCACCGCATGGATCGCGCCGCTCTACCCGCTGCTTCTCGCTGGCGTCTTCAAAGTATTCGGTGTGTACACCAATCTCTCCGGCTGGGTCATCCTGGCCATTGACAGCCTGCTCAACGCGCTCATGATTCCGCTTCTCTGGGAGATCGGCGTGCGATGCTTTGACACCCGCGTGGCCCGCTGGTCGGTTTGGATTTGGGCGCTCTACCCGGCTGCCATGCAATATGCCGTGCGTTGGGTATGGGATACAACCCTCACCACGCTTCTTCTTCAACTCGCGCTGGTCATCGCGCTCCGCGCCGGCTGCATCGGCAACCGTGCTGGAGACGGCCCCACCTGGAGCCGCTGGCTTGCCTTCGGCCTGGTCTGGGGACTGATTGCCGTCTCCAACCCTGCGCTCCTGATCTTTCTTCCCGTTTGCGGAATCTGGATCCTTGCGAGCTCCGGCCGGCTCTGGACCCATCAGCTTGCAAAAGCCTTCTGCGCATCTCTCCTGTTTATGGCCGTCGCCGCCCCATGGGCCATACGCAACGCGATCGTCTTCCACGCTTTCGTGCCCTTTCGGTCGAACTTCGGTGCGGAACTCTACCTGGGCAACGGCCCCGGCGCGACTGGTTTGCTCATGGAGTACAACCAACCCGGCGAAGCACCAGAGCAGCTCCAACTCTATCGGCAGATGGGTGAACTGGCTTATACCCGGTGGCGCGGCCAACAGGCTGCGCAAATCATCCGCGCTGACCTGCCGCGTTTCGCAAATCTCTGCGTCACGCGCATCTACTTCTTCTGGTTTGGCGTGCCCAATCCCTCCGGCAAGCCGGGAACAGACTTCGCCCGTGCGCTCAACTACGGCCTTACTTCTTTGGCGGGACTGATGGGCCTGGCGCTCGCATTGAAGCGTCGCATTCCCGCTTCACGCCTGTTCGCAGCCGCTTTCCTTTTAATCCCCGCCCTCTATTACGCGGTCGCATCCACAGCGCGCTTCCGGCACCAGCTTGAACCGCTCATCACAGTCCTGGGAGTCTATCTATTTCAGCAGGCCGAGCTGCGCTGGGGGTTCTCTTTGCCGGTCCTGCGCAAGATCTGGCCGGCCCGTTGACCGTCTGAATGGAGGAAACCAATTCGCCCTTTTACCAAGCTCCGATTCCGCTTCAATCAGCGCTGCGCGCGCCTTGCGAATTCACTCAGCTCCGTTTATCGTGGTTTCCATCGCCACACCTCAGGTGTAACCTTGTCTTCCTTGCGCCGCACTCATCTCATACTGTTAATTTCTTCAATACTGTTCCTAACCGCCATCCATGTTTGCATTGCCCAGCAAGCCGTTGAGCCTTGGAATGCACCTCATTTTTCCGTCGACCCCAAATCCCTCTACGAAGCCGCAACGGCAGTTGCTGTTCCTGACGATGCGAACCTCGCTATCCTCGAAGACGATGAATCCTACAGCTTCGACGAAGCCGGCCGCATCGATCACGTATCGCATTTTGTCTACAAGATACTCACCCAGAAGGGCGCCGAAGGAGCGGATCATCTCACCGTAGGCTGGGAGCCGTGGCATGAAGCCCGACCAACCCTCAGGGCGCGCGTCATCACGCCTGATTTCATCGAGCACCCGCTCGACCTCAACAACGTGACCGAAGCGCCCGCGCGCGGAGGCGACTACAAGATTTACAGCGACGGCAAAACGCTGCGCGCGCCGTTTCCGGCCATCTCCGCAGGCGTCGTGGTTGAGGCTGAGTTCGTTGAACACGACACTGAGACTTTCTTCGCCTCCGGACGCGCCGGGCGCGTCAGCTTCGGTCACGAGCGTGTGCCAGTCGAGCATAGCCGCGCCGTCCTCCAGGCGCCCGTCTCGCTCCCGCTCCACACCCAGACGCTGCTGCTTCCCGGCCTGAAGCCCACTCGCACCGAAGCCGAAGGAAAAGTCACGCTCACCTACGAAGTCGGCCGGCTTGAAGGCATCGAACCGCCTGAGCCCAATCTTCCCCGCGCCTCAGTGCTCTTCCCGGAGATCGACTTCTCGACAGGCAAGTCCTGGCAAGCCGTTGCAACAGACTACGCCAAGATCGTTGACAGCCACGCCGGTCCCGCCGCCGTGCAGGCCATCGTCGACAAGCTCATCGAGGGCAAGAAAACTGTCGAGGAAAAAGAGGCGGAGATTCTCGACTATCTCGATCGCGAGGTCCGCTACACGGGCATCGAATTTGGCGAAGCAGCCATTGTGCCTCACGATCCCGTCGAGACGCTCACCCACAAATACGGAGATTGCAAAGATAAGGCAACGCTGCTGGTTGCCATGCTGCGCGCTGCGGGCATCCCCGCCAATGTTGCTTTGCTCAACGCTGGCTCTCGTCTGGATGTGCCCACCGATCTGCCCGGCATGGGCATGTTTGACCACGCCATCGTCTATGTGCCCGCAGATCGCGCCAACCAAACCTCCGAGTTATGGATCGACGCCACTGACACCTACGCCCGCCTCGGCCAATTACCCGGCGGCGATCAGGGACGCCTCGCGCTCATCGCCAGCCCTGAAAGCACCGCCCTCGTCAAAATCTCCGAGTCCTCCTCGAACGAAAACTCGCTGCGCGAGTATCGCGAAGTCACGCTTAGCGAGAATGGCCCCGCAACCATTTCTGAGAAGACCGAACCGACAGGCGTCTTCGAGGCCTATTACCGCGCCTATTACGCCGACAAACCAGACAAGGACATGCGCGATGCGCTGACCAATTACGTCAAGGCAGAATACGTTGCGGAGAAGCTGGCCAGCGTCGATCGCACCGATCCGGCCGACCTTGCGCAGCAGTTTTCGCTCACGCTGGTTGCTCAGAAGGCGCGGCGCGGCTACACCGATCTGAACAGCGCCCAGGTGGCAATCCGTCTCGAAGCGATCTTCAACCAGCTGCCCAACGAATTGAAACGGAAGGACGATTCGGAAGAAGAGAAAAAGCAGGAGAAGGATTCGCCCAGGAAGCCGCGCACAGAAGACTGGGAACTCGGGGAGCTATTCAATGCCGAGTGGCGTTACCGCATTGTGCCGCCAGAAGGTTTTGTTCCCAAAGAGTTGCCCAAGGACGCCAGCATTCCTCTTGGCCCCGCACTTCTCACCGAAGAGTTCTCGACAGAAAATGACGGAGTCGTCCTGGCGCATCTCAAGTTCGATTCGGTCAAGCGCCGTTACACCGTGGCGGAAGCAACGGAGTTGCGAACCAAGGTGGCCGACCTGACGTCTGCCACGGCAATCCTGGTGAACTTTGAGCCGGTTGGCCAGGCGCTGCTGCATCAGGGCAAGGTGGCCGACGCGCTGGCCGCCTATCGTGGCCTTATCGCGCGTCACCCCGAAGATGCGGTTCACCATCTGCAGCTTGCTTCTGTTCTTCTTGAGGCAGGCATGGGCGAGTCGGCCCGCGCCGAAGCCCGCTTGGCCGTAAAGCTCGATCCAACCTCTGCGCTTGCCGAAAAGACCCTCGCTGAAATTCTCAGGCACGACCTGGTGGGCCGCAACCTGCGCGCCGGGAGCGATCTGGCTGGAGCCGCGGAAGCCTATCGCGCCGCCATCAAGCTTGACCCCGACGATCACACCACGGCGGGCGACCTGGCAATCCTCCTCGAGTACGACGCAGTCGGCCGCCGTTATAGCGGCCAATCGAAGATGAAAGAAGCCATCGCCGAATACCAGAGCCTCGGGCAGGACAAGCTGGCGGAAATGGGCATCGCCGGCAATCTTGCCTTCGCGCTCTTTTACGGCGGCGTCCCGGACGGCGCAATCGAAGCCGCGCAGACCTTGAACCCCGAGCCCACCGCGCTGCTCGGGGCCAGCGAAGCCATCTTGCACGGCAGCAAGGCTGGCCAGGATGAGGTCAACAAGCGCTCCAGTGGTGACGCAGCTTTCAAGGCCGCTTCAAAAACCGCCGGCGAAATGCTCATGAACATTCGCCAGTATCCGCTGGCGGCCGATTTTCTTGAGGCCGGCGCATCCGGCGACAACGCTGCCCAGACCATGGGCCTGGCGTCCATGCTGCGCGGCGCAAAGCACCACGAAGATCTGAAATTCCAAAACACCCCCACCGATGTGGTAAAGCGCACCTTCCTTCTCACCATGGATCCGGACGTGACCGAGGCCAAGATGGAAGCCATCCTGAGCCGCAACGCCCTGGTTGTTCTCAAGAATGAGGATCCGGAGGAAAAGAAAAAGAGCATTGAGGCGGGCAGGAAACTGAACAGCCAGATGGCCCGCCAGGATCAGTCGCTGGACGTGACCGTGGACATCGTCCTGCAGGCCTTCGATCCCAAGGCGGAAGGCAACGACGCCACCGGCTACCGCGAGAAGGTCCAGATTCCCGGTGGCGCTATGATGACGGCTTTCGTGGTCAAGGAGAACGGCGAATACAAACTTCTCGACACCAATGACAAGCCCAACTCCATCGCCCTTGAAATGCTCGACCGCATCAAGTCCGGAGACCTGCAGGGAGCCAAGGTGCTGCTCGACTGGCTGCGCGAAGACGTCCATCTCCAGGGCGGTGACGATCCTCTCGGCGGTCCCGTGTTCCCACGCTTCTGGACTAAGGGCCAGGCTGCCGACGCCCGCAAAATGAAACTTGCAGCGGCTTCCATCCTGGCTGGCACCAAGCCCACTGCGGCGCAAGGTGTTGCACTCCTTGAGGCTGCTCAGAAAGAGGCAGTGTCTGACCGCGAAAAGACCAATATCCTGCTGGCTCTTGCCCTGGGTTACTCCGTCCAGGATAACTTCGCCAAACTGTTCGAAGTCGCCTCAGCTTTGCTGAAGCAGGAGCCGGAGTCCAAGCTCGCGTTCTCTGAAAGCGCGCAGGCGCTGATGGGCCTCGGCCGTTACGATGTAGCCATCGGTCTCGCCGATGAGCGCCTCAAGTTGCTTGAAGGCGACCCCGACGCCCTGCGCATGAAAATGGTCATCGAATCCTCCCGCGGCAACTATGCGGCCGCAAGCGCGTTGGGCCGCAAGATGGTCGATCAGGGAAAGCAGGATGCCGAGATATTCAACGAGATTGCCTGGTTCGCCCTGTTCACCGGCAAGGTGAACGACGCCGACATCGCCGCCGCCATCAAAGCCACGCAACTGGCCAACGACAATCCCCACATCCTGCACACCCTCGCCTGCCTCTATGCCGAAACCGGCAAGACGAAAGAAGCGCGCGACCTGCTCCTGCGCGGCATGGACGACCTCAACCTCGATGAGCCCAACGACGATTACTGGTATGCCTTTGGCCGCATCGCCGAGCAGTACGGCGAGCGCGAAACCGCCATCGCCGACTACCGCAAGCTGCAAGTTCCCAAGGAGATTCTCGCCGTTCCAACTTCCAGCTACCGCTTGGCTCAAATGCGACTCAAGGTTCTCGGCGCCTCCACTTAATCGGCAAGCAGCTAGCGCGCCTGGAAAGCTCACGGCCTCACTCATGAAGCAGAATCTCCCGCCGAGATTGACCTTCACCCCGCAAAGCCGGTACACTACTCTAGTTTGGCGATTCCTGCCTGTCGCCGTGGAGACAGACGTTCGCCCGCATTCAGGGCTTGAGCGTACTTATTCTGCGGACCAGAAGTTTTCCGCCCGAGCTATTCATTTGAAGCATATGCGCACCCGCCGCTGCGGGAGTTGAGCGCAGGAGGGTTTATGTACGCAGTGATTCGTACCGGTGGCAAGCAATACCGGGTTGCACCAGGTGACGTGGTAAAGATCGAAAGCGTCCCGTCACAAGAGGACGCGGATCAGGACAAAACCATTGAATTCAGTGACGTTCTGGCCGTCAGCGGTGAAGCGGGCACAGTGGCCAAGCCGGCCACAGCCAAGGTCACTGCCGAAGTTCTCGGCGAGGGCCGCGGCGACAAGATCCTGGTCTTCCACCTCAAGCGCAAGAAGCAGTACAAGAAGCTGCAGGGGCACCGGCAGAACTTTACCGAGGTTCGCATCAAGGCCATCGAGGCTGACGGCGTCACCTACACCGCCGCCCAATAAGACGAAGCTGTTAGCCTTCAGTTTTTGGCTTTTGAATTGCGGGAACGAAGAGCATTGGCCCAAACGGGCAGAACTGAAGGCTGATAGCTGATCGCTGAAAGCTGGAAAAGGAGATTCGGCAATGGCACATAAGAAAGGTGGAGGCAGCTCCACAAACGGACGCGACTCAAATGCACAGCGGCTGGGTGTGAAGGCCTTCGCCGGCCAACTCATAACCGGCGGAACCATCATCATTCGCCAGCGCGGCACCAAAATTAAACCGGGCGTCAACGTGGGCATCGGCTCAGACGATACGCTCTTCGCCAAGGTCACCGGTCGGGTGAAGTTTGTCGACCGCGGTAACCGCGGCCGCTTTGCCTCCATCGAACCCGTCGCTGCAGAGTAACCGCAGTCGGAATCAACAGAAAAGGCCACGGCACCCGCCGTGGCCTTTTCTGTTGATCCCTGATCCCTAACCCCTGACCCCTGCTCTTACGACTCCGATTCCCGGTTCTGCAGATTCCGTTTCAGCACCTTCTCCACCACGTTTTCTACGTCGGTGAGGAAGAAGCTGTTTGCCGGCTGCTGCACGGCCACCTGCGTGCCCGTGTGCCCCAGCGCGGAGGCAATCTCGTTCCAGCGATAGATGGTCGAGTTCACCGGCATCACCACGGGCTTGCGCACCGGCTCAGGAAGGGCGCAGTAGGCAACCCATGTGCCCAGCGATAGCAGGATCACCGACTCATAGACGAACTGCAAAGGTGCGGTGAGCGATGCATACCGGGAGATCAACGATACGGTGACGAAGTCATTCGACGCCATTACCCCAAATCCCAATGCAATCCCAAAGGCCAAGTCACGCACCGAGAGGCGCAGTGCATTCATGCTGAGGCAGAGGAAGGCCAGTAAGCACAGCTCAAGCAGGCTCACCGACCGCATCAAAGCGATGGCCAGGTCGGGAATGACCATCACGCCTCGATGCGCGAAGGAAACTGAGGAGATGGTCACGATGACCGAAACCAGCACCGCCCAGCGAAACACGACGACGCCGAACTTCAACAGCCCGGGCAGCGCCGAAAGCGCGGAGCGAAAAACCTCCATGCATACGAAGTACAGCACCACCGCGCTGGCCATGTAGACCGGCCAGTAAGTGAAGAAGTAGGCCTGGGCGCAACTCACTTCGAATTGGCGAGAGTCGATAAGATGACCTGTTTGGCCAAGTAGAAGCAGCGATAGGACCGGTGCGGATGCAACGCGCAGCGCTAAATAGCTTCCCATTGCCGGGAAGCGGCGTTGCAGCCCTTTCTTCCAGAACAGGAAACCAACGGTGGCCGAGAGAAGGAACTCAGCCGTGCTCATCAAGTTCATTGCCAGTTGTGAAGACATCAAAGTGCACTCACGATCCTGAGAACTACCTCAGGATAGAGCCGATCACCGTGAATTCACAACGGAAAAACCGTTTACACCAATGGCACTTTTGTGGCATTACCGTTTGCCGTTACTTTCCCGGGGGTGGGAGGTCCGGGCAGCCAGGCAATCCCGGCGCGCACAGCGGAATCGGATTGCTGGCCGTGGCCGATTGGTGGCTGGGAAGAATGCGCGCGGACGAATGCGAGACCGAGGCAGCAGCAACGCCGACGAAAACAACCAGCAGCCCGAAAAGACGAATGGCGAGTTTCATTGTTAGTAACCTCTCTATTTTGGGTTCGCAGAAGGACTTTCTCTCTGCACCATTGTAGGGTAGTATGGAAATTGAGTTAAGTCTAGTTATTTCATTTAGATAGCAAGATAGTAACTGTACCCATTACTAAGGTAATGAAAAAACAGAAGGTTTTCCTCTCTAAGGGCCGGGTTTTCCGGGGTATTCCGCTGCGCGGAGATGCCGCGGAACATGCTAAAATAACCACAGGAGAATTCGCGTAAAGCCCCCCTGTTTCAAGCGGTTAATCCTGGAAATCCTATCCCGTTTCCGATCGTCGGGAGCCGCTATCGCCGTGGAGCTCAAAGCGAAAATTTTGCGAACGGAACCCGATGGCGATTGATGTAACTGAGGAGATACCCCTGCCCGACGATAACGGCAACAACGGTAGCTACACCGGCGAGAACATTACCGTCTTGGAAGGCATGGAGCACGTACGCCTGCGTCCGGCCATGTACATCGGCTCGACCGGAGAGATGGGCCTGCACCACCTGGTCTATGAAGTTGTCGACAACTCTGTCGATGAGGCGCTGGCAGGCTTTGCCACCAAGATCGACGTCGTTATCCATGTAGACAACTCGATCACCGTCACAGACGACGGCCGCGGGATTCCTGTCGACATGAAGACGCTGGTCAACGGCGAGCAGATGCCGGCGGTGCAGGTGGTGCTCACCAAGCTCAACGCCGGCGGCAAGTTCGACTCGTCGAGCTACAAGGTTTCGGGCGGGCTGCATGGCGTGGGCGTGAGCTGCGTCAACGCGCTCTCTCAGGAGCTCAACGTCGAGATTTGGCGCGACGACCACACGTGGGAAATGGACTTCAGTTGCGGCGTTGCCACCAGCGAGTTGCGCAAGGGCGGCAGCAGCAAGCGTCGCGGCACCAAGGTGCATTTTCTTCCCGACAAGACCATCTTCACTTCCACCGAGTTCAATTACGACACACTCGCCCAGCGCCTCCGCGAGCTGGCTTTTCTCAACAAGGGTCTCGAAATCACCCTTACAGACGAGCGCACGGCCGATGCCAAGACCGGTGAGCCGCGCACCGCTACTTTCCGCTACGCCGGCGGAATCGCCGAGTTCGTCAAGCACCTCAACCGCGGCAAGCAGGTGCTGCACGAGAAGCCCATCGTTATGGAAGCCATGCGCGACGGCGTCGATATCGACATCGCCCTGCAATACAACGACAGCTATTCTGAGACCGTGTTCAGCTTCGCCAACAACATCAACACCGTTGACGGCGGCACGCATCTCTCCGGCTTCCGCACCTCGCTCACCCGCACCATCAACGCCATTGGGCAGTCGTTGGGCCTGTTTAAGGATCTGAAGGAAAATCTCAGCGGCGACGACGTTCGCGAAGGCCTGGTGGCCGTGGTCAGCGTCAAGCTGCCCCAGCCGCAGTTTGAAGGCCAGACCAAGGGCAAGCTCAACTCTGACATTGCCGGCACTGTGCAGGCATTTGTGAATGAGCGCCTGGGCATGTTCCTGGAACAGAACCCGCCCATTGCCAAGAAGATCATCAACAAAGCCATTGAAGCCGCCCGCGCCCGTGAAGCCGCGCGCAAGGCCCGCGACCTTACCCGCCGCAAAGGCGCGCTCGACGGCGGCGGATTGCCCGGCAAGCTGGCCGACTGCTCCGAGCGCAACCCCGACCGCTGCGAGCTCTACCTGGTCGAGGGCGAAAGCGCCGGCGGCACTGCCAAGCAGGGGCGCGATCGCCGCTTCCAGGCCATTCTGCCGCTCAAGGGCAAAATCCTCAACGTCGAAAAGGCCCGCTACGACAAGATGCTCGGCCACGAGGAAATCCGCGCCATGATCACCGCGCTCGGCTGCGGCATCGGCAAAGACGACTTCGACGCCACCAAGATTCGCTACGGCAAGATCATTCTCATGACCGACGCCGATGTCGACGGCTCGCACATCCGCACCCTGCTGCTTACCTTCTTCTTCCGCCACATGACGGAACTCATAAAGCGGGACAACATCTACATCGCGCAACCGCCGCTATTCAAGATCAAGAAGGGCCGTTTCGAGCAATACATCAAGGACGAGCGCGAGTTCGACAAAGTCATGGTCAATCGCGCCTCCGAGGGCATGGTGGTTCGCCACGGCGAAGCCGCCAGCCGCATCGAAGGCGCCGAGCTGATCCGCTTCATGGGAACTCTAAAGGAGTACCTCGACTTTCTGGAAAAGGTGGACAAGCGCGTTCGCAACGAGAAGCTCACCGAACTGCTGGCCCGCGCCGAGCTAGTGCACCGCGCCGATTTCGCCTCCAAGGCCGAAAGCGACGTTCCCGCCAAGCTGGTCGCGCTCCATGAAGAGTTGACCGAACTGAAGGACGAGTTCCAATTCAAGTCCATCAACGCCCCGGTTGAAGACGAAGAGCATCACACCTGGTCGATTTGCTTTACCGATTCGCAAGGCGCCCATCGCTGCATCGACTGGGCTCTGGCCTCCAGTCCCGAATTCAAGCAGATGATGTCGAAGTACATCCTCATCAAGAGCTTCCTCGAGCCGCCGTTTCTCATCGAATACGCGACCAAAGCCACCACCGCGGACCCGGCCGCAGACGAGGCAGAGCCGGCCGAGGTCGAAAATGCGCCCGACGCTGCTGAAGCCCAGGCAGAGGCCAAGCAGGCCCGACGCACCGCCCGCATGGCCCGCGAGCCGGTGGAGAAGCAGACCGCCCGCGAACTCTACGCGCACATTGTCGAGCAGGGCAAGAAGGACTACTCCGTGCAGCGCTACAAGGGCCTGGGCGAAATGACCAGCACGCAACTCTGGGAAACCACCATGGACCCCGAGCGCCGCACGCTGCTCCAGGTCAAGCTTGAAGACATCGCCGAAACCGAGGCCATCTTCACCACGCTGATGGGTGAAGACGTAGAAGCTCGCCGCAAATTCATTGAAGACAACGCCCTCGACGTCAAGAACCTCGACATTTAGAGCACTTTTCGTTCTCTGTGCCGGCGGAACTCAGGGTGCCCCATCCTTTGTGCGTCCTTTGCACAAAGGGTGGGAGACCTAGAACCTTGCCCGGTCTCGCGGGGGAATCTCTCACTCCTCCCGCAGCAGCACCAGCGGATCAATGGAAAGCGCCCGCTGTGCCGGAATCCATGTAGCCACCATCCCCAGCAACAGCATCGCTAAGACCACACCGCCCAACACCAGCGGATCGCGCGGCGTAGCCTGGTACACGATGTAAGCCAGCACACGTGTCGCCAGAATTCCCAGGATCAGTCCAGCCGCGGAACCAAGCGCCAGCAATTTCAAAGGCCTTCCCAACGCCGATTGCAGCACTTCCCTCCGCTGCGCGCCAAGAGCGATGCGGATTCCCAGCTCCCGCAGCCGCTTGCTCACTGAATAAGCGGCCATCCCGAAGATCCCTGTAATCGACAGCATCGCGCCCATCATACCCAGCACACCCAGCGAAACCGTCGCCATGCGTGAAGCAAACATGGCCCCGTTCATCTCTTCGTTCCATGTCTGGATGAAAGCAGGCAGTCCGGCATCCAGGCCCAGTAGTTTGCTTCGCATAGCCGCCACAAGCTGTTGCGGATCGCGATTTGAGCGCACCACCAGCCAGGTGTCGCTCGCGGGGTTTTGCAGGATGGGGAGAAACATCGCCGGTTGTGGATCTTCGGCCAGGTTCGCCGTGTATTTTCCGTCTTCAACGATGCCCACAACTTCCACGCGCGTTCCATCCGAAATCTTGTAATGCTTGCCCACCGCGCCAGAGACGGAGCCAAGAATTCTGTTTGCAAACTGACGATTCACCACCGCTACGCTCGGTGCATTCTTGCCGTCCTGCGATGAGACGCCCCTTCCTGCCAGCAACGCAGTGTCCGCGGCTTGCAGGTAATCAGGAGATATTCTGTATTCGATGGCCAGCGCTGCCGCATTCGATGGCTTCAGGTCCGTTGTTGTTTCTGCAAAAACATTCTCGGCATCCCAGCCCATATGCAGCGGTGGAGTATCCACCAATCCCACCGACCTGACACCGGGAATCGCCCTCACCGCATCCATCATGCGCTTTTGCATTGCGGGTATCCGGTCTTCGCTGTAGCCGGCCATGGTCAAGTCCGTATTGACCAGCATCACGTTCTGCGGATCGAAGCCTAAGCTGGTGTGCATTGAGCGCGCCAGGCCCCGCATGGCGACCATCGAAGCAGTCACCAGGACCGCGCAGATGGCTATCTGCACCACCAGTAACACATCCCGCACCGTCAACCTCCGTCCGATCCTGGCGCTCGAACCGGCTTTCACAATCTCATACGGATTGGACCTCAGCACCTGCCGCACCGGAACAATCCCGAAGAGGAACCCACTCACCAGCGCAAGCAGCAATGCAACCAGGTAGACATTTCCGTCCGGGGTCACCGGAATATTCATGGGGAATTGCGGGAAAGGCTGCCACGCGCTCAGGCGGTGCAATAGCACGACGCTTCCCGCAAGTCCCAAGCCGCCTCCTGCGAGCGAGATCAGCAGAGCTTCGGTCAGCAGTTGGCGCAGAATGCGTGTACGGCTCGAGCCCAGCGCGAGTCGCAGGGCAACTTCACGTCCGCGGTCAGCGGCGCGCGCGGCAAACAGGCTGCCGAGGTTGGCGCATGCAGCTAACAGAATCAACCCCGCCAGAACCATTAGCCCGGCGAGGAATGCTCGCATCGCGGGAGCAAAAAAGTTGCCATGCAAGCCGGGACGCACCAGGGAAAACGTCGACTGGTCATCGTCTTTGGGATAGGTCTGGTGCAGGTAGGAACCGACCGAGCTCAGATCGGCCGCCGCCTGCGCGGGAGTGACCCCTGCCTTCAGATGTCCGAGGATCTCGAAGACCCAGCGGTTTCCGCGCGCATTCGGATCTGCCCACCCAACCAACTGCTGCTCGTTCACCATGGGCACAAAGAAATCGGGAGAGAAAAACAACAAGGTGCCGTGGAACTGAGGCGGGGCCACGCCGAGGATTGTGTAAGGGTGCTTGTTCAGGTTGACGACGCGGCCAAGCACACGGCGATCGTCTTGAAACTGGCTGTGCCAATACGCGTAGGAGAGCACGATGTACGGGGCACTGTTGGGGCCGCGCTCATCGGATGGTTGAATAAGCCGGCCAAGCCAGGGCTGGATCCCCAATGCGTCGAAGTAATTCCCGCTCACTCCATAGAACCAGACGTGAGATGGATCCTTGCCGGTGTCCAAGCCGCCTTGCACGATGGTGTAAGCGGCTAGAGCATCGAAGCTGCGATTGCGATCGCGCAGATCGAGATAGTCAGGATACGACTGGATGATGTAATTGTCGTTGCCGCGCTGGATTGCGTAGAGGCTTCGTCCGTCAGGGACGTTGAGCGGGCGCAGGAACAGCCCATTCAAGACGGCAAAGACGATGGCGTTCGCGCCAATGGCCAAGGCCAGCGTCAAAACAGCGACGATGGTGAATCCGGGAGACTTAAGCAGAATGCGAAGGCTGTAGCGCATATCCTGAAAAATCGAGAAGATAAAACTGCCGCCCGATGCTTCGTGGATTCTTTCTTTGAACTTTTCGCGTCCGCCGAACTCGACGCGGGCACGCCGCTCTGCCTCCGCTCGATCCAAGCCGGAGCGTTCCAGATCGTCGGCGCGATGCGCAATGTGGGAGCGAAGCTCCTCTTCCATCTCGGCATGCATCCGGGAACGGCGAAACAGCGTGGCAATGCGGAAACGAAGCGAATCGAGGACCTTCATAGTACCTCCGGCTGCCGGGAGAGAGCGGCGGAAAATGCGGCCGCAAACCGAATCCAACGGTGATACTCCTAAGCTGGTAAGGAGAATAGCGCTGTTCTCCTAAACTGTCAAGGAGAACATTTCTGGAGGGCAACTTCGTAGCTTCCTGCCTTTGTTTCCTGGAACAAACTGTTCCAATCCCCGTATTCTCTCCCAGCCCCGAAAAACGAAGCGACCCGTTCGCAAGGAACAACAGCAAAATAACCGTATCGGATTAATAATTGTTCAGCCAGAGCGTCATCCGTATGAAGAGCCCAGAAGGTGAACCAGTGGCAGCCGCCAGCGCAATCATGCCGGTAACAGAAGGTCTCGCCCAGCTGTTCGGGGAGCACCACAGGCGCGTGCTCGCAGCAGCCTACCGCATCACCGGCAGCATGGCCGACGCCGAAGATATCGCGCAGGCTGTGTTTCTGCGCCTGTCCAGCGCCAACGGACCGGTGACGAACGCGGCCAGCTACCTCTACCGCGCCGCCATCAACGGGGCGCTCGACCTGTTGCGCAAGCGCAAGGCTGCCGCTACTGAGTCGTTGGAGGGTGCCGCGGAGATTGCCTCCACCGGCCCCGGAAGTTCGCCGGAAGCCGAGGCCACCAGCAGGGAACTCGGAGCCCGGCTGCGGCTCGCGATTGGCGAATTGCCTCCACGCGCTGCCGAGATGTTCACCCTGCGCTATCTGGAAGATTTCGGAAATCGCGAGATCGCGGCATTGATGGGAACCTCGCAGGCGGTTGTCGCTGTCACTCTGCACCATGCCCGATCCAGGCTGAAGAAACGACTTACGCAAATCGAACGGGGAAAACAATGAGACGAGATGAAGCACTTCTGAATACGGCCGTCCAGGCGCTCAAAGACGATGAACCCGATGCCACGCAGGTAGCCGCTTCCGCCACGCGCGTTGCTGACCGGCTTGGGATTGACGGCGTGAGCAACGTAGCTATCGACGCCATTCATAGCTGCGACGACGTGCAGCAATTACTGCCGTCGTACCGCGCCGGAAATCTTTCCCCGGCGCGTTCCCTTGTGATCAAGGCCCACCTGCACGAGTGCAGTGTCTGCAGCCGCCGCTTCCAATCGGGAGCAAAAGTGTTGGATTGGTCCGTTCCCCGGCCGGCGCGCGCATTCGTGTGGCATCCCCGCGCTTTCGGCTGGTCGTTCGCCGCCGCCCTCGCCCTGCTCGTGAGCGGCCTGTTTGTCTACAGGGCCTACTGGCAGGTTCCGCCTGGAGTTCGTGCCGAAGTGCAATCGATTGATGGCTCCGCCTATCGCATCTCCGCAACCGGCGACCGTCCGCTTGCGCCCGGCGATCAGCTTGCCGAAGGCGATCACCTGCGGACAAGCGGAGGGGCGCATGCCGTTCTGCGCCTGAGCGATGGATCGACCGTTGAAGTCAACCAGCGCAGCGTGCTGGGATTCGGAGCGCAAGGGAACAACATGACTGTGATGCTCGACGACGGAGCGGTCATTGTGCAGGCTGCCAAACGAACCTCCGGCCACTTGTATGTCAAGACTCCGGACTGCCGCGTCGCCGTCACAGGCACCGTGTTCTCTGTCGATTCCGGAATCAAAGGCTCGCGGGTTGCGGTGCTCGAAGGGACAGTCGACGTCTCGCATGCAGGCGTAGATTCGGTAATCCATGCCGGCGATCAGGTTTCCACCAACGACAATCTCAGTCCTGCACCCGTTGAGGAACAGATTGCCTGGAGCCATGACCGCGAAAAATATCTGCCGCTGCTGGCGCAGTTTGCAACCCTCCAGAAGCGCATCGTGCAGATTCCATTCCCCCAGCCCCGGTACTCGAGCGATCTGCTCGCGCGTGTTCCCGCTGACACTTTGATGTACATCAGCATTCCCAATCTCGGCGACTTCCTCAGCGAAGCGAACACCATCTTCAACGATCAACTGAAGCAGAGCCCTGTGCTGCAGCAGTGGTGGAATCAAGGGCACGCTCAAAATTCGGCGGACCTTGACGCGCTGGTCGAGAAGATTCACCAAATGAGCCAATATCTCGGCGATGAAATCGTGATTGCCGGCGTCAAACAGCCGGCCAATCCTGGTTTCGCAATCATTGCGGATGTAAAGCGCAGCGGCCTGGATGACTTCCTGAAAAATCAGCTTCCAAATTCGCACCTCACCGTGCTCGACCAAGCGTCGCTCGCCGCGCCTTTGAATTCTCAGGCTCAATCCGGTTCTCAGGCCCAGCCCGGCGGGTTCGCCCTGGTCAGGCCCAGCGAGGTCGTCTTCTCCAACAACATCGCAACCCTGAAGATCATCAATGCTCAATTGAACTCCGGCGCCAGCGGCTTTGCATCGGGAGATTTTGGAAAGCAGATCGCGGCCGCGTATAGCCGCGGCGCGGGCATCTTCCTGGCTGCGGACCTCCACCAGATGATCGCCAGCAAGGCTGCGTCGGCGCACGAAACGGGGAAGGAAGCGAAGGCCCTCGCCAGCAGCGGGATGGAGGACATGCAGTATTTGATCGCCGAGCACCGCGAGATCAATGGGCAGCCGCAGAATCAGGTCAGCCTGCAGTTCTCCGCAGTCCGGCGCGGTGTCGCATCGTGGCTGGCCGCGCCTGCTCCCATGGGCTCGCTCAATTTCATCACCCCCAATGCCGCAATTGCGGTGGCGGCACTTTCGAAAGATCCCAAGGCCATCGCGGATGACATCGTGGCCATGGCTACGGCAAGTAATCCGAATGCGGACCAGGAATTGAATGAAGCCGAGGCCAAACTCCAAATCAACTTCCGCGAAGATCTGGCCGCAACCCTGGGCGGAGAGTTCCTTTTGTCCCTCGATGGCCCGGTGCTGCCGACGCCTTCATGGAAGGCCGTGATCGAAGTCAACGATTCCGAGCACCTGGAACAAACCCTGGAGAAGCTGACGGAAGCAATTCGCGGACTGAGCCAGGGCAAGCCTGCGCATTCCATCGTCATTCAATCGAGCGACGTTAACGGTCAGCGCTTCTACGCTATTGTCGATCAGGTCTCTGCCAACACCGTTGCTCAATATACGTATTCAAACGGCTACATGATTGTGGCGCCCAATCGTGCCCTCCTCATGGAGGCTCTGCAAACCAATGCGACCGGGAATTCTCTGGGACGCGCCGCGGCGTTCAGAGCGCTGCTTCCCAAGGATGCAAATGAGAATTACTCAGCCGTCGCATATCAGAATCTGACCCCGGTATTGACCCCGATGCTCTCGCAATTCTCGGGCGATGCAGCCGATGCGCTGCGCCAGTTGGCTGCCGACGCCCGGCCTACAGCCATCTGCGCCCGCGGGGAAGAAAACAGCATCGAAGCGGCCAGCGATAGTCATTTGTTCGGCTTCGACTTTGTTACCCTCGGAACTTTATTCAATCTCGGGAACCATCACGCAAGCGCTAGCGTAAAAGAGTGACATGGGCATCATCGATCTCAATGGGCTAGAAGTCCGGCTGGCGAATCGAGTCGTGCTGAACGGGCTCACGGGAGAATTGCAGGGCAACGCTATCGGCCTGCTGGGCCCCAACGGCGCGGGCAAGTCCACGCTGATCAATACGCTGTTGGGATTCCATTCTCCCTGCAAGGGAACGGCCCAGGTCTTCGGCCTCGACTCACACCGCGACCGGGCAGAGATCCGCGGCGGAATCGGCTACATGCCTGAGAATGATTCCTTCATTGGAAACATGAGCGGTGTGCGCTTCGTTCGCTACATGGCCGAACTTGCCGGCCTGCCTCCCGGTGTTGCTCTGGAGCGCGCCCATGAAGCGCTTTTCTACGTCGGCCTCGGCGAAGTTCGCTACCGCAAGGTCAACACCTATTCGCTGGGAATGAAGCAACTCATTAAACTGGCACAGGCCCTGGCGCACGGACCGCGCCTGCTCATTCTGGATGAGCCCACCAACGGCCTCGATCCCGTGGCCCGCCAGCGCATGATTCAGCTCATTAAGGACATTCGCAAGGAAGGCAGCATCCGCCTGCTCATCTCCTCGCACCTGCTGCGCGACATCGATGAGACCTGCGATGAAGTGCTGATCCTCAAGAGCGGCCGCATTGCGGCTCTGTGCAACATCGAAGAAGAGCGCCGCTCCAACCGCAGCTTCATGGAACTCGAAACCGTCGGCGCCACCGAGCGCTTCTCGGTAAGCATCCGCGGCCTGGGCTGCGAATGCGCGACCTTTCCCGGCGGCCGCATCAAGCTGGTTATTCCCGACAACATTGAAGCCCGAGACCTGTATGTCATTGCCTCCGAACAGGGAGTCCAGATCCGGCGCATGAATCAGCGCCGCGATTCGCTTGAAGACATCTTCCTCAGAGCCATGGACAATGACATGGAAAGAGTTGGCAATGGCCGTCTATAAGCGCAGCTACTCGACCTATACGGGCCAGCTAACGCCGCCGTGGACGCGCGTGGTTGTGCTCGCCCGCTATGCCTTTGCCGAAGCATGGTCATCCAAGATCACGGTTGGCCTTTTCATCTTCTGCCTGCTGCCTTGCGTCGTCTCCTTGTTCGGAATCTATCTCGCAAATAATCCCATGGCCCGCCTTCTCATCGGCAGCAAGGGCAGCCAGTTCATCGCCATCGACGCTCAATTCTTCCTGAAAATTTTGCAAGGCCAATGCTGGCTCGCGCTGGTCCTCGCTTCGTGGATCGCCCCCCGCCTGATCAGTTTCGATCTTGCCGATAACGCCCTCCCCATTCTGCTCAGCCATCCAATCTCGCGCGTCGGCTACCTTACCGGCAAGTTCATTGCGCTGTTCACGTGCCTCTCCGCGGTGACCTGGATCCCGTGCCTTCTGCTCTTTGTCTATCAGGGTTACACCGCGCCGCAAGCCTGGTTTGCTGGCAACCTTCACATCGCGAGCGGTCTCTTCTTCGGCTCCGTCATCTGGATCGCCTTCCTATCCGTTCTTGGCCTGGCGCTCTCTTCCTGGGTCAAGTGGAGAGTTGTCGCCACCGGCATCATCTTCGCAGGAGTATTTGTTCCGGCCGGCGTGGGAGCAATCGTGAGCGCGGTCCTGCGCACAAAATGGGGATTCCTGCTCAACATTCCGTTCATGATTTCGACGCTCTGGCAGCGTCTGCTCGGCGCGCCGGAGTCTTCCCGGTTCTCGCTGCCCACCGGCGCCATTGCGGCTATGTTCGTGCTAGCCTGCATTCTTTGCCTGGGCATGCTTGACAAGCGCATCCGCGCGCGTGAGGTGGTCCGCGGATGAATGACCGAATCATTTTCGAAGATGTATCGAAGTTCTACGGCGAAGTTCTCGGCGTCAACCGCGTCTCGCTGTCCATCCCTCCCGGGATCACTACGCTCGTAGGCCCCAATGGCGCCGGCAAAACAACCATCATGAATCTCATGACGGGATTGATTCAACCATCCAGCGGTCATCTCTCAGTGCTGGGCCTCGCTCCCACCGACGCGCTGGAATTCTTCAGCGCCGTTGGCTATTGCGCCCAGTTCGATTTCTTTCCCCGCGGCATCACCGGATGGCAATTCATTCTCGACAGCCTGATGCTCCATGGAATGGAAAAAGAAATGGCCATCGACCTGACCGTCGAGGCTCTCGAACGCGTGCAGCTTGGAGAAGCGGCGCACCGCAAAGTCGCCGGCTATAGCAAGGGCATGCGCCAAAAGATCAGGCTGGCGCAGGCCATCGCGCATCATCCTCGCGTTCTGGTTCTCGATGAGCCCTTGAACGGTCTCGATCCGATGGCGCGCGCCGAATCGATTGCGCTCTTTGAAGAACTTGGCCGCCAGGGTATGCATGTCATCATCTCCAGCCATATTCTCGATGAGGTCGACCGCATCTCCGATCGCGTTATTCTTATCACCGGCGGATACCTGATCGCGGAAGGCAGTATCCACCAGGTCCGGCAGGAAGTACACGAAAAGCCCATGCAGGTGCTGATCCGCTGCGACCATCCGGAGCTGCTGGCGTCGAAAATGTTCTCCATCAACCACTGCGTTGAAGCCAGGTTGCATGCGGATGGAAAAGGCGTGTTCCTGCGCACCTCCGACATCGATGAGTTCTACTCCAAGCTCAACGGCATCGCCGCGGATGGCCTGGTCAAGATTGAAGCCGTCGCCCCTGCGGACGACGATGCCAACGCCATCTACCAATACCTGATCGGCACAGACGGGAGCGCTTCGTGATGGCACAGTCAATCTCAGCCTTGTTTGAAAAGCTCGCCCAACAGCCTTGGGGACTGTGGTGGATACAGGCGTATCGCCTCACGCGCATTGAACTGCGGCGGAATCTCTTCTCCTGGAAAGTGACCTGGATCTACTTTCTTGCCTTCGTTCCCACTGTCATCATCTTCATTCACCTCCTGGCCGACACGCATCCCGCATTTCAATTGAGTGACGATACCAACGTCCTCGCCGGTATCATCCAGCTCTATTACATCCGCCTGGGCGTCTTCTTCGGCTGTCTCGGCATTTTTTCGCGCCTTATTCGCGGAGAGATGATTGAGCGCAGCCTGCACTTTTATCTCCTGTCTCCGGTAAGGCGCGAGGTGCTTCTGCTGGCCAAGTTCGCAGCCGGATCCATCACCGCTGTTTTGCTGTTTGCGAGCGCGACGGTCCTCGATTTCTTGCTGATGTATCTGGGCTTTGGTGCGGCCGGACGCGATTACATTTTCAACGGTCCAGGCATGGGACAGTTGGGCGCATATCTCGCCATCATCGTGCTCGCTTGCCTCGGCTATGGAGCGGTGTTTCTTCTGTTGAGCATGATGTTCAGGAATCCAACGCCCGCAGCAATGCTGGTGCTGGGCTGGGAGGCCATCAATCCAGTCCTGCCATCGCTGTTGCAAAAGCTGAGCGTGGCTTCTTATCTCCGCCACCTGATGCCGGTCACCGTCGCCGCTGACGGTATCTTCGCGCTCCTCACCGTGCAGACCGAGCCTGTGTCCGCATGGGCCGCGACCGTCGGGCTGATGCTCTTGATCGCGGCTGTGCTGTTCTACTCCTGCTATCGCATCCGCACGCTCGAAATCCGGTACACCACGGAGTAGGGGAAATGGCTGCCAACACGCCGCACGCGTAAATCGCCAAGTGCGCGGGAGTCCAAAACGAATCGCGCCCAATCGAACGCTGCCACGGCACATGCCAGTGTGCGCCGATCGTCACCGACGTCTCCGCCAGCACGGTGCACCAGAGATACCAGGGAATTGAATCGGCAGCCGACAATTTCGTGCAACGCGCACTGAGATCAGAAGGATTCAAAGTGGTCGCCATCGCCCTTTTGCGTCGTCGGAAGCGGCATCCCTCTATGTGTATTTCTGGCATCGCGGCAGCCCGGCCATGTTACGGGCGAGATATCCACTGCAAAGTCCGTCTTGCAATCTCATATTATGCAACGTATCACTTTGACCATCAGCGCGAAAAGGTTTCCAATATGCGCTCCGGAGACATGCACTCGCACTTCAAAGTCCAGTATCCATGCGGACTTGCAGAGGCCCATGGCGGTCGCAGAGTGCCCGTACTTCAACCAGGCGTTAAATAACAAGGTACGGCAAGACGAATTGCGTATCGCGAAAGGTGATAGTTAGGTAAACTGGTATAGATGCCCCGTACCTAAGTGGCGAATTCAACGCAGGAGATTCCTAATATGGCAGATACAGTGAAGAAAACAAAAGCACCCGCGAAGCCGCGGAAAACAGCGGCAAAAAGAGAGACAGAAGCTGCAGCACCTGTTACGCCTGCAACGCCAGTTGCGACCATGCCGTCTCGTGAAGAGATTGAAAGACTTGCTCGTAATTATTGGGCGCAGCGCGGTTACCAGGATGGATATGCGGAACAGGATTGGTTCCGTGCAGAGCAGGAATTGCGCCAGAAGGCATCCTGAATCGGCGTAACTCTCACAAACTCTTAGAGTCATTCAAGGCAGGAACGATCCGCGCCAGGCCCGGTCGGAGCGCGATGAGAAGTGGTCAGTGCGACCACTGTCACTTTTTCGCTTCCACTTAAGTCCAGCGGCGCGGACTCGGTGCATGATATTCGCCGCGATGCGCATGCGTCTCCGGCAAAACTCAGGCTGCGTTGCAGACAAGCATGGTCTCCGTGCCTCGCGAGGCTCTTTGTGTTGCGCTTGCTCGCATCACACCTGCTCATGATTCAATAGCCGTTCAAGCATTTGGATAAACGGCGCCTGGCTCTTGAGGAGATGTTCTCGCGCAGCGGCCATTGAAAACCAGCTGCCGCGATCCACTTCCGGGAAATCCATCATGCGTCCGGAGCGCGGTGGCCATTCCATTTGAAATGTATTGCTGACCAGATCTGCCGGATCGGCGTCGCCCTCGAAGCAAAACGCCGAGACGATCTTTCCGCCAGCTTGTTTGACCACGCCAAGCTCTCGGATGGGGCTTGTGGCGACGAAACCGGTTTCCTCCTGGAACTCGCGCGCCGCTGCCTCTCGAGGATCTTCGCCCTCCTCGTATTCACCCTTGGGAATCGACCACGATCCCAGGTCCTTTTTCGCCCAGAAAGGGCCGCCTGGGTGCACGAGAAACACCTCCAACTCGCTGTTCCTATTTCGATACATCAACAAACCAGCGCTGAGTTTCGGCATGAAAAGAGTTCCATCTGTCGCGACCGTAGCTTCAGATCGCATTTGCTTATTGTTGTTCTAGTAACCTCCCTCACATTCTCCAGCGAACCAAAGGCAAGATGCAAAAAAGAGCCTCGCGATTGCCCTCATTCTTCTTGACAATTGCCATGCGCCGCACAGATTGTAACAGCAGTCTCACTTCCCAGAACCCAGATTCAGACGATTGAGGCTCCCATGAAGCAAGGGTTGTCCCGTCCCATCGCTGTTCTGCTCATCTGCGGTTTTCTCATTGCGGTCGATGCTCACGCCAAACCCACTTCCCATGCCGCGTTTGACGGTCTCGGCACGGACTCAAAGACCACCCTCGTCGTTGCCACCCTGGTTGCAGTCGTAGCCGTTATCGGAGTCGCAGTCTATTTTGCCGTTCATCATGCGCATACCGTAAAGGGCTGTGTGGCAGGCGATGGCGCCGGTCTCGAACTGCAGACCGAGGACAGCCGCAGTTTCGTGCTTCTCGGAGCCACAACAGGCATCAAGGCCGGCGACCGGGTCAAGGTAACCGGCGCGCGAAAGAAGAAAGTCAATGGCGTCAGCGACAGGGCCAGCTTTGTCGTAGACAAACTGGACAAAGACTACGGCGTGTGCACCGCTTCCCCGGCGCATCCATGAAGCATTGATTGGCCTGCGTCTCAGCTCAATCGGGCGAACAATTTCGCAACCCGTCTCAGGAGGTCGAAAGGAAATGAAGCTCTCTCGTTTGGTACGGTTTACAGCCATGCTATTGATTTCCGTTCTGTGGTTGAACACTCTTGTTGCTGCGGCCGCAAAGCCCGCCGATCCAGCGGCGATGAAGGCAAAGGTGCAGTTGCGCGGCATCGGCCAGGGAGTTCGTGTCACGCTGGCCGATAAAACCGAAACCAAGGGCGTCATCGTCAGCATTGGCGAGCAGGCCTTCGCGGTAAAGCCGAAGGGCGCGGCTCAGCCGCAGGAGATTCAGTTCGCGCAGGTGACCGGGGTGCACAACGACAGGATGGGGACTGGAACAAAGGTCATTATTGTGGTCGCCGTCGCGGGGGCTGCTATCGGAATCACCGTCGCGGTCCTGGTTCACGATGTAAATAACGGCCTGAAGAACATCACACTTTGTCCCAATAACAATTGCACCTAGCCGTACCGCCTCAGAGCGGAGAGCCGGCGTGTGAAGAGAACCTCTGCGCGCCTGAAACCTGCTCGAGTGTGCGGGGGATTGTTCATTTGATGCGTCGAATTCCCCGCTTGCGAACTCATGTTGGCCTTTCCTGCTTAGCTCTGCGGTGTTAGCCTTCCCGTTGAAGTAAAAACAGGAGGGAAGTGTGCACTATTCATTTGCAAGACTTGCCGCAATCGGAATCGCAACCGTACTCAGTGCCGGATTAGCTGCGCAGACTGCGCCCCGCGTGCCGGCGCCGCCCGCAAAACCCGACGTTTCCGTAATGCCTGCCGGTCCGGCTACCCACGCCCAGTCTGCCGGTGAAGTCAACGATCCAGTCGCCGACCCCAAAGCTGTGGTTACCCTGGGCCATGCGCGATTCACCGTGCTCACGCCGGAGTTGATCCGCATGGAGTGGGCCGCCGACGGCAAGTTTGAAGATCACGCGTCGTTCGTGTTTCTCAACCGCCGCCTGCCGGTGCCGAAATTTGAAACCACGGTGAGCAATGACGACCAGAAAGCGGTTCACACCATCAAGACCAGTGCCCTTGCCCTCACCTATGCCGAGACGGGCGATGGACGATTCACCGCCAATAACCTGTCCATCGAATTCACTGTCGATGGCAAGCCGGTCACATGGCATCCCGGCCTCGCCGATCCGGAAAACCTGAAAGGCACCACGCGCACTCTCGACGGCGCGCGCGGTTCGCAGACCCGCGAGCCCATCGAGGAGGGCCTTGTTTCGCGCTCCGGCTGGGCCGTCGTCGACGACTCCACGCGCCCTCTCTTCGACTCCGCCGACTTCAGCTTCAAGCAAGGCGAAAAGAGCCCCTGGCCCTGGGTTATCGAGCGTCCCGCTGGCGAGCGTCAGGATTTGTACTTCTTCGGCTACGGCCACGACTACCGCAAGGCGCTGGGCGACTATGTCCGCGTCGCCGGCCGCATTCCTCTTCCGCCGCGCTTTGCTTTCGGCGCCTGGTGGTCGCGCTACTGGGATTACACCGACCAGGAACTCGATGAGCTGGTGCGCGGCTTCCACGAAAACGATGTTCCACTCGATGTGCTGGTGATCGACATGGGCTGGCACATCAGCAGGGAGCAGCTCACCGCAATGGGCGAGGTGGACCAATCAAATCACTCCCTGGGATGGAGCGGCTACACCTGGAACAAGACGCTGTTTCCCGATCCCGACGATTTTCTCGCGCGCATTCACGCCGAAGGCCTCAAGACTACGCTCAATCTGCATCCGGCCTCGGGAGTGCAGCCGTGGGAGCAGGCTTATCCGGCAATGGCCAAAGCCATGGGCATCGACCCGGCCACCAGAAAATATGTGCCCTTCAACATCACCGACAAAAAATTCGCTACTAACTACGTGAACCTTCTCCACCATCCCATGGAGAAGCAGGGCATCGACTTCTGGTGGCTCGATTGGCAGCAGGAGCAGCAAACCGAAATGCCCGGCGTAATGCCCACCTGGTGGCTCAACTACGTCCACTTCACCGATCAGCAGCGCGAAGGCAAGCGGCCTCTATTATTCCATCGCTGGGGCGGACTTGGAAACCATCGCTACCAGATCGGCTTCTCCGGCGACACGGTTTCCGTGTGGGATTCGCTTGCCTTCCAACCGTGGTTTACGGCCACTGCAGCCAACGTCGGCTACGCTTACTGGAGCCACGACATCGGCGGGCACATGCCCGGCGCCGTCGAGCCGGAGCTTTACACGCGCTGGGTTGAGTTCGGCGCATTCAGCCCCATTCTGCGCACCCACACCACCAAGAATCCCCAAACGGAGCGCCGCATCTGGGCCTATCCCGAGCCCTACTCCTCCATCCTGCGTTCCACCTTTCAATTGCGTTACGCCATGGAGCCCTATCTCTACACTGAGGCGCGTCGCACCTACGACACCGGTGTGGCCTTTTTCCGCCCGCTCTACTACGACTGGCCGGATGCGCCTGAAGCCTACGACAACAAAAATGAATACCTCTTCGGCGACCAGATGCTGGCCGCGCCCGTCACCGCGCCTGCTGACAAGAAGAGCGGTCTGGCCACAGAAAAAGTATGGCTGCCGAGGGGCGAATGGATAGAGTGGCCCACCGGCAAGCGCTTCACCGGCCCCACCACTGTCGAGCGCACTTTCTCTCTCGACCAGACGCCGGTCTATCTTCGCGCCGGAGCGATCGTCCCCATGCAGCCGCCCATGCGCTACACCGGCGAAAAGCCCGTCGACCCGCTCATCGTCAACGTGTGGCCGCTCGCGCCCGGCGCCAGTTCCAGTTACTCGGTCTATGAAGATTCCGGCGTGTCGGTCGACTACCAGCACGGCGTCTACACGCGCACGCCTATCAAGGCCACGCAGACCGGCGACACGCTCAACGTGGAAATTGGCCCCGTCGAAGGCAGCTTCACCGGAATGCTGAAAGCGCGCGGATTCGAAGTCCGTCTCCCCGCCGATTGGCCTCCCGCATCCGTCACCGTCAACGGAGTCCCGGTAAAGCACGCCGAGGTTGCCGGAAAAGGCGGTTGGACCTTTGAAGGCAACACGCTCACCACGGTCATTCCCGTCCCCAGCCGCAGCACGGCTGAAAGGGTGACGGTAGAAGTCCGCCGGACCGCCGGCCTCACCGCACGCCGCGGCGAACTCGATGGCTTTGCCGGAATCATGACCCGTCTGCGCGGTGCCTATGACGCCACGAATGCTCTGTGGCCCGTTGTCGGCCCACCGGACATCCTCGTTGACGCCATGCAGACCGGCGACCGTCTCGGCTACCATCCGGAGCGCGCCGTCGAAGAGATTGCACATCTCCACGAGGTCCTTCCCAAGGCCCAGGCCGCGGTTGCCGACATCGACAGCGGTTTCGCCGCCCGTCTCGACGCCTACATCACGCGCGAGAAAGCTCGCCCCTCGTTCGGTGTTCCCGTCGATTACGAAGCCGAATCCAAGCGCCGCCTCGACGCCGTAGCCAAAGCCCATATGCAAGTCGACGAAGCCGGGAAGTGATCCACCCAACCGTTCTCATCGGAGCAACGTCGGGAACTTCCGTGCCCCATCCTTGCGCCTTTTTCCTGGCACAAGGATGGGAACCCCGGACCCAACCGCGCAAGGTCCGCGATTCGCACCGCCGGGAATCTCTCCCCGTAGGGAGAGACCGAAAATAGCCCAGGCCGAAGTCCGCGCAGCGGACGGAGCCCTGGGTCTGAGACCCGCACAGACCCCTCGTCCCGTAGGGCCGAAGCGAAACCCGCCCCTCACCACCAATCCGGGCCGCATTTGTTATTGTTTCGTTCAAAGGATCAATCAATGACACTCGATCGCAGAGGATTTCTGACCGCCTGTAGCAGCGCCGGAATCACTTCAGCGCTTCTGCCCGGAATCCTGTACACCCTCGCAGCGCAATCCCCGGAATCGAAAGGCAATCACAAGGACCTGCCGAAGATCACGTCCGATATGATCGACCAGGCGTCTGCTCTAGCCGGTGTGGGCCCATTCACCGCCGAGCAAAAAAAGCTGATGCTTGACGGCCTCAACGACCAACGCGCCTCCTACGACCCAATCCGCGCGCTCAAGCTGCCCAACTCCGTCGCGCCGGCGTATGTGTTTCATCCGCAGCCGGCAGCGAAGGCTACCGATAACCGCGCGATTGAAGGGACTCGAGCCGTCGCCAGTTGGCGTCCCAACCTGGCAGTAAACGGTCCGGACCTGGCCTTCTCAACGGTGAGCGATCTGGCAAGCTTGCTACGTGCCCGTCTGGTTAGCTCGGTTGAGCTAACGAAGATGTACTTGAAACGCCTCAAGCGCTACGACCCCAAGCTCCACTTCGTCATCACCCTCACCGAAGAGCGCGCCCTGGCCCAAGCCAAGAAAGCCGACGAAGAAATTGCCGCAGGAAACTATCGTGGCCCGTTGCATGGAATCCCCTGGGGCGCGAAAGACCTTCTCGCCGTAAAAGGCTATCCCACCACCTGGGGTGCAGGCGGATACGAACATCAATCTTTCGACGAAGACGCAACCGTAGTCCAGCGCCTGGATGCAGCCGGCGCGGTGCTCGTAGCGAAGTTCACGCTCGGCGCTCTCGCCATGGGCGACAAGTGGTTCGGCGGCCGCACCCGCAATCCCTGGAACCCGACCCTCGGCTCAAGCGGCTCTTCGGCCGGCTCAGCCAGCGCCGTAGCTGCCGGTTGCGTAGGTTTCGCCATCGGGTCGGAGACGCTTGGCTCCATCTCGTCCCCCTCCACGCGCTGCGGCTGCAGCGGCCTTCGTCCCACCTTCGGCTTTGTGCCCCGCACCGGCGCCATGGCCCTGAGCTGGACCATGGATAAGCTCGGCCCCATCACCCGCTCGGCTGAGGATTGCGCCCTCGTTCTCGAAGCCATCTGTGGCCCGGACGGCAAAGACGCCTCGGTCTACCCAGCATCGTTCCAATGGAACGCTGGGCTGGATTGGAAAACCCTCCGCATCGGCTATCTGAAATCCGAATTCGACCCGCCCGAGCCACTCAAGATGAAAGAAGCCGCGCCCCACGAAACCGCTGAAGAAAAATCCAAGCGCGAAGCCGACAATGCCGACGCAAAAGGCTGGCGAGCCCGCCGCGATTACGACCGCCGCTTTCTGCTTTCGGCCATCGACAAGCTACGCACCATGGGCGTCAACCTCATCCCGGTGGAACTCCCCAAACTCCCCTACGGCCCAATTTCCTCGCTTCTCACCGCAGAGGCCGCCGCATCCTTCGACGACCTCACCATGTCCGGCCGCGACGCGCTTCTCACTGAGCAGGGAATCGAAGACTGGCCCAACGCCTTCCGCATCGCGCGCTTCTATCCGGCGGTCGAATACATCCAGGCCAACCGCGCGCGCACGCTGGCTATCCAGCAAATCTCGGCGCTGTTCGAGCAGGTGGACATCATCGTGACGCCCAGCACCGATACGCAGCTCATCGCTACTAATCTAACCGGCCATCCGGCGCTCATTGTGCCCAACGGCCTGCGTGGCCCTGAAGCCCCCAAGCCGCCTGCCATCGACGACGGCGACCATGACGACATCGGCGGCTCCGGTACGCCGGTTTCGCTCACCTTTTTAGCTGCCCACTACCAGGACGCAAAGCTGGCCGCATTCGCCTGGGCCTATCAGCAAGCCACCGGCTTCCACAGGCTGCATCCCACTCTCGATTGAATCTCCCTCAATCGCTTTGCAGATAATTTCGAACCAAAGGCGCAGGATAAACATGAGCCGAGACTTCGTCCAATCATTTCAGGTACTCAAGCGCGGCGGAACACACCCCAAAATTCCCGGACCCCACCCACCCCCTTCCAAAATCCCCGGTTTTGGAGAGGCTGTCATGACGTTCGTTTCTAGATAAGCTATTATTAATCAATGGCTTAAGCAAGATGGCAAGCTCTCACCCTGTTGACAAAATGGTAAACAGACAGCCCTGAAAATGCCGACTTTTAGCCCGAAAACCCTCGAATTCTTGCACGATTCAATCGAAGAGTCGCTGTTCCGGTAGCGTCGCCTTCCTTTCTGCAAATACTTCTGTCGAAAACGCACCGAGCGATTCCGGGCGCGGCCCGCCCGGGAAAAGAGGGCTCGCATGTACCATTTGGGCATGGCGTTGGTTGAGGTGGACGCGGTCTCCAAAAGCTATCCCCGGCGGGCCGGATTGCGTAACCGAATGCAGTTCGTGGTCGAAAATGTTTCGCTTTCCATCGAGCCCGGCGATACGCTGGGCCTGGTTGGCGAGTCCGGCTCCGGCAAGACCACGCTGGCAAGGATGATTCTGGGCTTGGTAATGCCTTCGAGCGGTGCGGTGCGGGTGGATGGAACGGACGTGGCGCAGGCTTCCGGTGCTGAAATGCGGCGGCTCCGGCGGCAGATGCAGCCGGTGTTTCAGGACCCCTACGCGGCACTGAATCCACGCATGAAAGTGCTGCAGATCGTCACTGAGCCGTTGGTCATTCACCGCAGCGAGGCTGGAGTTGTGCAGGGGCGCGTTGCATTGCGCGCAAAGGCGATCGAGTTGCTCCGGGAAGTGGGGCTGGATGAGTCAGCCCTTGACCGCCATCCACACGAGTTCAGCGGCGGCCAGCGACAGCGCATCAATATTGCCCGCGCGCTGGCTCTGCGGCCCAAGCTGCTCATTCTCGACGAGCCGGTTTCGGCTCTCGATGTGAGCGTGGGAGCGCAGATTATCAATCTGCTGCGCACCTTGCAGCGGGAGCTCGGCCTGACTTACCTGTTCATCTCGCATTCCATGCCACTGGTGCGCTATCTCAGCACACGCATCGCCGTCATGGAGCGAGGCCGTCTGGTGGAGACAGGCGAGGCCGAATCGCTGTGTGCCTACCCGCAGCAAGCCTACACGCGGCAACTGCTCAACGCCACGCCAGAGCTGCCTGCCGGCGTGGCCTGATATACATCGGAACCCTGGGTGCCCCATCCTTTGTGCGTTTTCTGCACAAAGGGTGGGAGCCCACAGAAGCTCACCCGAAGGCACAAGCGCAGAGAGAAAAGACCCTACTGCGGTTGTGCCTTCGTCGTCGGAGGTGCGGGCGAACTCGACGGCGGGGGTGTCGACGGCGCCGGAGCCGCAGGAGCAGCATGCGGCGCTGGCGCAGAGGCTGCCCCAGGCGCCGCCGCAGCAGCTCCAGGGGCCGGAGGCGTCGCCGGGGTTGCCGGCTGGCCCGGTGATGGCGGTGTTCCTGGACGGCTCATTCCCCCGGGGGGCATCGGACGTCCGCCCGGCATTTGTCCCATACCCGGACGAGCTGGCGGCGCAGGCAGATCGGCTATGTCAACCAGCTCCACGTCGAAAATCAAATCGGCCTTGGGCGGAATGCCGGGATGCTCGGCATCCGGACCGGGCCGCCCCTTTGCGCCGTATGCCAGTTGCCAGGGGATGAAGATGCGCCGCTTGCCGCCGATCTTCATACCGTAGAATCCCTGATCGAAGCCTGGAATCAGCCGCCCCATGCCCTGGGGGAACGACATGGGCTGCGGATCGCCCAGCTTGGGCTTGCCATCGTCGCCCATTACCGGCTTGCCATCCTTGTCTTTAACCGGCTGACCTGGATGGTCCCAGGAGGAGTCGAACTTGTGGCCGTCGTCGGGACGCCCATTGCTGCCGAGGTAGCCTGTGTAGAACACTTTGTACATCTTGTTGGGTTCCGCGTCGGCGCCGGTGCCGACCTTGATGTCCTCGTAGCGCAGCGTAAGCGCCGTTTTGACAATCCCTTTCACCGGAGGCACGCCAGGGGGCAGCTTGACGGCGGAAGTCGTGGCGGCCGGATGGTGCACAGGGGCAGCCGGGGCAGCGGGCTTGGGCGGGGTTTGTGCAAACGCGGCAACAGAACTCGCTGCCAGCAGAAGGGCTAGAACAGAGTGTTTCATTGCAGATTGACGCTCCATAGGTTCTTCACCGGAGTGTATCAGGCGCCCCAGCCACTTTGGATGAACACACTATTTCGACGGCTGCGGCAGAGAAGCATTCAACCCGGTTCGCGTGGAATCCAACCCTTATAAATCTTTATGCGTCATCACTTACACTGATCTAACGTGCCCATCATCCTTCATCTCCTGAGAGCCTGCTGGCTCCCCGTGGCTTCGTTTTTCGCAGGCGTACTCAATTCCATTGCCGGTGGAGGCTCGTTTTTGTCGCTCCCCGCCCTCCTCGCCAGCACCACCGCTGCGGGTGTCGGCGCGGTTTCAGCCCAGGCCACCAATACGGTAGCGCTCTGGCCAGGCCAGTTGACCTCGCTGATTGCCTTCCGAAGGCAGTTGCGCGCCTATCGCTGGGAGTTGCTGCCTCTGGGACTCGCCTCGGGAGCGGGCGGCTGGCTGGGTGGCTTTCTGCTGCTGCACACCGGCAACCGCCGATTCCGCGAAATACTCCCCTGGCTGCTGCTCTTTGCGGCGGTCATGTTCGTCCTCAGCTTTCCTCTCGGGCGCTGGCTGGCAACGCTTTCCGGCGGACGCCGCTACAATACCGCCCTCATCATCGGCATGATCGTTGTCAGCGTGTACGTGGGATATTTTGGCGCGGGCGGAGGTTTCCTGGTTATGGCGCTCTTCGGCATCTGCGGCGTGCACGACATCCACGAGATGAACGCCCTCAAAGTGCTCACAGCCGCCGTCTCCATCGGAATCCCCTCCATCAATTTCATTATTGCGGGAAGGGTTCAATGGCGCTTCTGGCTCATCATGGCCATTCTTGCCGCGATGGGCGGCTACTTCGGCGCGCACTACAGCCGCAAGGTGAATCAGCGCGCCATGCGCTGGGCCGTGGCCGTCGTCGGATTCGTCACTGCCGGCTACTTCTTTCTGCAGAACTATCTGCAGCATCCCTAGCCAGCAGCGCCGCTAACAGCGCCGTCCTGGGCGCGACGTGCTCCAGCACAACCGATTCATGCCGGGCATGTGCCCCTTCACCCACAGCACCCATGCCGTCCAGTGTCGGAATTCCAATCGCCGAGGTGAAGTTGCCGTCGGACGCTCCGCCCGTCGAAGCTTCATCCAGCTGAAATCCCAGCTCGGCTGCCAGCGCCCTTGCTTCGTGGAAGAGCCGCACGGTTCCGCGCGTGCGCTCCATGGGAGGCCGGTTGATACCGCCCGTGACGGTCAACGAGCATCGTTTGTCCACCGGCTTTAGCGCGGCAAACTTCCGCTCAATGCGAGCCCCGTCCGCCTTGCGCGCGATGCGGACATCCACCTCCGCCCACGCCTCGGCGGGAATCACATTCGTCTTCGATCCGCCGCCAATCAGACCCACACTCACCGTCAGCCCGCGCTTGAGGTCCGTCCAACTGCTCACCTTCTCCACGATCCGCGCCAACTCGCGAACCGCGCTCGCACCTTTTTCGAAGTCGACCCCCGCGTGCGCGGCGACGCCTTCAACTTCAATGCGCCAGTTTCCTGTGCCTTTGCGCGCCGTCTTGTAGGCCAGGCCTTGTGCTGGTTCCAGCACGTAGACAGCGCTACACTCAGCAGCCAGCCGCTCCGTAATGGGCCGTGAAACAGGGCTGCCGACCTCTTCGTCGCTATTGACCAGCAGCACCAGCTCCCGATTCAATCCGCCGACTTCGAGAAGCATTTCAATCGCCGTGAAGGCCATGGCGACACCTGCCTTCATGTCCAGCGTGCCGGGGCCCCAAACGCGCCCGTCTCCTACGCGAAACGGCATGGATTTCAGTGTGCCCGGCGGCCAAACCGTATCCAGATGGCCGAGCAGGAGAATTGGCTTCGCGGCACCTTCTCTCCTCGTTCGCGGTCCAAACCGTACCTCAAGCACGTTCCCGAAGGCCCGCTGGCGGTGCAGTCTTACCCGCCCTCCAAGCTCGTTGGCGTGCGCCGCAGCCACCTCCGCGCATGCGTCCACCGCAGCCTTATTGTCGGAGGGCGATTCAGCCAGAACCAGCCGGCGAAGCAGATCGAGCCAGCCAGCCTGCTTGCGCCGTGCCCCGGCTAACAGCGCGCGTATTGCGATGGGAGATTCAGGGACGCTGAGCATGAAAAACCCTCTCCAAGGCGTTTAGAAGGGCCCCAAGCCCCACGATTCTTTGATTCTACGATGGTTAACCCGTCAACAGGCGTCTCAAATACATCCCGTCCGCTTGCCGTCACCGGTGTGTAAGGTGATCCCCGAAGAGCAGAGTGTGGCAAAAATGCCACACAACGGGTAGCTGAGTTCGCGTCTAATCTATCCAGTACCCTCATTTTGACGCAGTTGGAGTGTTGATTGGCGAGTCTGGCCCACCTGGAACAAACGATTGCAGAACCCATCGAGTTTGAGGGCATCGGTCTTCACTCCGGTGCTCCGGTCATCATGCGTCTCCTCCCCGCGCCCGCGGGATCCGGCATTGTCTTCCGCCGCACCGATCTGGACAACTTCGAGATTCCCGCCAATGGCCGGAACGTGGCCAAGGTGAGCTACGCCACCAGCCTCATGCGCCAGGGCGTGCTGATCTCGACCACCGAACATCTGCTATCGGCTCTGGTGGGAATGGGCGTCGATAACGTGATCGTCGAGCTTGACAACCTCGAGCTCCCCATTCTGGATGGCAGCGCATTGCCCTACGTCGAAGCCTTCAAGATCGCGGGCATTCGCACCCAGCGGCGCCGTCGCGAAACCATCCGCGTTCTGCGGCCCATCGAAGTCCGGGAAGGAAACAAATTCATCGGCGTTTATCCCGGTTCCGGGTACAGCATCCAGTACACCATCGATTTTCCCGCCCCCATCGGCAGGCAGAAAACCAGTATCGACCTGGCTGCGGAAACCTACGGCGAGCTCATTGCCGCTGCGCGCACCTTCGGCTACAAGGCCGACGAGCGGCGCCTGCGCGACATGGGCCTGATTCGCGGCGCCAGCGCCCGCAACGCCATCATTCTGGGAGCGCGCGGCCCGGAGAACGGTCCTCTGCGCTTTCACGATGAGTATGTCCGCCACAAGGTGCTGGATCTGATTGGCGACCTGGCACTGGCCGGCCGCCGCATTGAAGGCCACGTCGTCGCCGAACGCGCCGGCCACGCCATGCACACCGCGCTGGTCTCTCGGCTGCTGAAAGATCGCTCCGCCTGGGAACTGGCCCACGTGCCGGTACAAAAAGCTCCGTCAGAAAATGCAGAGGAGGCAACACTGCAGGTCGGTGCACTTTCCAGCCCGGCCCTTGTGAGCGCATAGCCGCGTCCACGATCTCCTCGGTTACAAGAACAGAATGCACATCGGCGCAGCCGCTGGAAAGCTCTTACCCTCGTTCGCGAGCACGCCCGTCACCGGGTTCCGCGCAAACACGCTGATCAGGTTTGAATCCTGGTTAGCCACCAGCATCCACCGCTCCGTTGGATCAAGCACAAAGTTGCGCGGTATCTTTCCTCCGCAGTTGGAGCGTCCGATAGGCGTCAGCGCTCCCGTCTTCGCGTCCGCATTGAAGCCGTAGAGGAAATCGTTGTCGCGATTGGCGAAATACACAAATCGTCCATCCTTTGAGATCACGGTGTCGCACCCGCGGGTAGGCCCGTGATAGCCGTCGGGCAACAGCTCGATTCGCGAAACAAAGGTCAGTCTTCCGTCAACATTGCTCCAATTGAGCACGTCCACGGTTGAATCAAGTTCGTTCAGGCAGTAGGCCGTTCGTTCGTTGGGGTTGAAATGCAGCGTGCGACACCCCGCGCCGGGCCGCGCATGGTAAGCGCCTGCGGGGGTCAGCATGGCCGTCGACGCATTCAACCTGTAGATGTGAATCATGTCGCCGCCCAGGTCGTTGATGTAAGCGAAGCGATTGTCCGGCGAGAACGACGCGAAATGCGCATGGGCACTCGTCTGGCGATCTTTATTTGGTCCATGCGCGGTGTAGTGCTCCTTCCACACCAGCGGGCTGAGTCTGCCATCCGTGACCAGAAAGCTGGCCGCGCTGCCGCCTCCGTAATCCGCTGAGAGCAGCACGCGGCCGGTGTGATCGAGGGCCACATGGCACGTCCCCGGGCTGGCCGAGTTCTGTGCGGAGAGCGGTTGCAGTTCGCCGCCCCTGGCGCTGAAGCTTGCCACTTCTCCGGTCGGCTTGCCATTGAATGAGTCCACTTCGGCGGCAGCATAAAGGAATTCGCGGCCGGGCGAAAACGTGATCCAGTCCACGGTTGAGATTTTGGCAGCGACGCCTGCCGGAGTCAGTTCTCCGGCAACCGGGTCCCAGTCATAGGCCAGAATTCCGTCCGGCTTTCCCGAACCGACGAAGACCCGCTCGATAGGGGTTGCGGCACGCGAGCGGGTGGGAGTAGCGGAGAGTGTGGCGGCGGAGGCGGTAATCAGGAAGTCGCGGCGAGAGAGTTTTTCCATGGCAACAGAGATTGTCGCCGATGGGGCAACGGCTGCGCCAGTGAAACACCCTTTTTCATCCCTCAACTCTGTCATCCTGAGCGGAGCGTCCTTCAGCGGAGTCGAATGCCCGCCCTGAGCGGAGCCGAAGCGGATCTGTGGTTGTCTTTGTCCTCAAGTGCGTCGTCGCATTAGAGGCGGCATCAATCACAGACCGCCATTGCCTTCCCTTCTACACTGATACCGGTCGCTGCAGGGGAGGCCGCATTGTCGCACTTTATCAGCTTCGTTCGCATTCCGGCGCTGGCCATTCGCCAGCATCTGTGGCCGCTTGCGCCGCTCGGTGTTCTCGACGAAGACCTGCTTCGCATGCATGTTTGGCCTAACGACATCGATCTCAACTTTCATCTCAACAATGCCCGCTACCTGAACATGATGGACTACGCCCGCACTCACCTGCTTGCCCGCACGCGGCTTCTCGATCACATTCTCCGCTCCCGCTGGAAGCCGCTGTTGGGAGCCGTGTGGATGACTTATCGACGCTCTCTGCCGCTCTTTTCCGCCTTCATGCTCAGTTCGCGCATGGTGTGCTGGGACGAGCGCTGGTTCTACATGGAGCAAACCTTCACCGCAAGCGAGGGATTGGCCGCGGTGGGCTGGGTCAAGGGCATTCTTCGCGATGCTCGCGGCAACGTGGAGCCGCAAAGCGTGATTGACCGCGTCGCACCCGGCCTGGCCAGCCCGCCCATGCCGGAATCCATCGCCACATGGAACGAGCTGACCAGGGAGAAGCTCGCCGGCGTCTAGGCCCTGACCTGCTTTCCCGCAGGCCTCATCTGCTCAGCGTAAAAATCACATTAACGGTGGTCTCAACATCTACCGGCTGGCCATTGAGCAAGTACGGCCGATAGCGCCACTGGCTCACCGCATCGAGCGCCGCCTGCTGCAGGACCGGCGGCCCGCTTACAACGCGTAGATTGGCGATGGTTCCGTCCTTTGCAATGGTCGCCGCCAGGATTACAGTTCCCTCGGCATGCATTGCTATGGCCAGTTGCGGATAGTGCGGAATGACTTTTCGGATCAACAGCCCGGATGCAAGCTCGGAGGCAACGTGCACCGGGCCGGCAGGAGGGGAGTGAACAACTCTGGGCGCAGGCCCATGTCCAAACGTATCGCCGATGCCGCCCGGAACGCTGCTTCCGTTGTCAATACTGCCAATGGGGTTTGAAGGTTCCGGTCCCGAGTCCCTGATCATGGCGATGGTGGGCGGAATCACGCGCGGCGTTGCGAACGGATCTTGCATCGCCGAGGAAGTTGTTGACGAAGTCCGCGCAATAGGATGCGGCGCAGCCGGCGGAGTCGCTGGTGGCGGTGGCGGAACCGCCATAAGAAACGCATACGCCTGCCGCGGCAGCGCCTCCGGATAGATCAGCGGCACGAGGATCATCGCCAGCAGAATAGAGCTGTTGAGGGCCAGAGCCGCAATCATCCAGCCGCGGCTGCGGGTGCGGATTCTGCCCGTGGATTCGAAGGTCGAGTCTTCAAACATGGCCTGCCTCCCATTTTCCTGAATCAGGATTTCCTGAATCAGACTGACAAAATCAGCCGCGCCAGCAGGGATGCAGTAAGACTTGCGCGCGCAAGCGGGCTCGTTCGCTCGACGCGCGATCATGCGCAGGGAGCGGGTTTCACGGTCCGCCGTTCATCCCATTCGGAACCACTGTGGTTGTGTAGACACCGCTTGCGAAAGAACTGTTCCCGGCTTGCAAAAATGGAAGGAGCAATTCCTGTGTCCCATGCGTTACACTCCAATGGATTCCAGAACGCCTAGACGTCGGAGTTGCTATGAAGTTGTTTCATTTGCTTTTCCTTGCAGCAGCCGCAATCGGGAATTCAAATCTCCAGGCGCAAGATGCAGGCGCCGGACCCAACCCTGCGCCGAATTCGGACGCAACCCTCACCTATATCCACTCTGCGTGGGACACGCTCACGCGCTCCATGACCGACTGCCACTCTCTGGTCGACATCAAGGTCACGGCCAACCCGGTGCTCTACATGCCTGCGGAAACTCCCGCCCCGCCAGAGGTCACGGCCCTCAAAGAGAAGTGCCACGTGCAAGTGATGGCGCTGCCGCGGCGCATCGAGAAACTGGCAGACGTGCGTCCGGAAGAACTGCATGCCGCCGGCCTGCTCTATTTGCCCAATCCCTACGTCGTGCCCGGCGGGCGCTTCAACGAGATGTACGGCTGGGACAGTTACTTCATTGTTATCGGACTTGAAGCCGATCACCGCGAAGTTTTGGCCAAGGGCATGGTGGATAACTTCCTCTTTGAAATTGAGCATTATGGCGCGGTGCTCAACGCCAATCGCACTTACTACCTCACCCGCTCGCAGCCTCCATTTCTTACATCCATGATCCGAGCCGTGTATGAAAACCCAGCCAGTTTTCCTGCTACGCCCGCAGGACGCAGCGGAGCACGTGCGTGGCTGGAGCGCGCCTACACGCTGGCGGAGAAGGACTACTCCACGTGGACTCGTCCGGAGCACAAGGCGGGCACGACCGGCCTAACGCGCTACTATGACTTTGGCCACGGCCCGGTGCCGGAGATGGCCGATGACAGCACGTATTATCCAGACGTAATTCGTTGGCTGCTCGCACATCCCGGCAAGGAGGGTGCGGGCGACCTTGTCAGGGCATCGGAACGCCCCGATGCAGCCGAAGCAGCGCGGCTCAAAGCGACCAGTTGCAACGTCGATGCAAGCAAGGTTTGCGAGCGCGCATGGGCTGCCGGTTATCGGCTCAGCCAGGACTTCTATGAGGGTGATCGCGCCATGCGCGAGTCGGGCTTCGATCCCAGCTTTCGCTTCGGTCCCTTCGATGGAGCCACGCACCATTACGCGCCGGTCTGCCTCAACAGCCTGCTCTATCGCTACGAGCAGGACCTCGCGCACTTCGCCCACCTCCTCGCCAAGCCTCAGGACGCAGCCCGCTGGGAGCGCAGCGCCAAGGCACGCAACGCCGCAATCCATCGCTATTTATGGCGGCAAAAAGAGGCCGTGTTTGCAGACTACGATTTCACTCACGCCCGTCCATCGAGTTATGCGTACATCTCGTCGCTTTATCCCTTGTGGGCCGGCGTGGCCACGCGCGAAGAGGCGAAGCAGATCGTGGACAAACTGAATCTGTTCGAGCGGCCCGGCGGCCTGTCGATGAGCAACTTCGACTCAGGAATGCAATGGGACGAACCTTTTGGCTGGGCTCCCACCAACTGGGTTGCTGTCGCCGGGCTTGAGGCCATGGGTTTCCGCGACCATGCTCGCCGCATCGCCAGCCACTTCGACGCCACCATCGACGCGGGCTATGCGAGGGATGGGACCATCGTCGAGAAATATAACGTCGTAGCCGGAAACTCCGATGTTCATGTCAGCACCGGATACAAGGCCAACCAGATCGGCTTTGGCTGGAGCAATGCCGTCTATCTCAAAATGAAAGAAGTCATAGGTGCCGCGCCAGCAGGGCCGGCAAATTAGCATTGCAGATCGTTGAGAGCCATGGAATGTAATCGATCCATGGCTCTCGCTGACTCGCCAACTTGCTACCCCACGCAGCGGGAGCTAACTCGCTGCATTCGCCTCGAAAGCCGACCGCCGTCATTCCGGCAAGGTTAATTGGCCCTTGACGCTGAAAGTGGTGCTGACCACAGGCGCCCCGGAATGCGGCTGACCGCCACCCACCGAAACCACGTAGGGACCCTCCGCCACAATCGGCTCCCCATCCTCCGTAACCATGCTCAAATCGCGCGGCTGCAGCTCGAAATGCACCTTCTCGGAAGCTCCCGCTTCAAGGTGTACCCGCTGAAATCCGCGCAGCGCCCGCAACGGAGCGCCGGCGACCTTGGGGAACTCCAGATATAGCTCGGCGACTTCGTCCCCGGGTTTGCCGCCGGTATTGGTCACCGTAACATCGAAAGACACCGGGCTGCCTGCCTGAATAGGTTCCGCAGGTCCAGTAAGTCGGCTGTACGAAAATGAGGTATAACTCAGCCCGTAACCGAAAGGATAGAGCGGGATTCCTTCGAAATACCTGTAAGTCCGCCCTTTCATTGCATAACTCTCGAAGGGCGGCAACTGGCTGACATCCGTGTAGAATGTTACCGGCAATCTGCCGCCGGGATTGTTTTTGCCGGAAAGTGTTTCAGCCACAGCGGCCCCGCCCTCTTCTCCGGGGTACCACGCTTCGAGAATCGCGTTGGCGTGTGCCTTGGCCCAGTTCACGCCCAGCGCGCTGCCGTTGGTCAGAACCACCACCAGCGGCTTGCCCGTACCGGCCACTGCTTCCAGCAACTCGCGCTCCGGTTTGGGCAGGTCAATGCTGGTGCGGTCGCCGCCCTTGAAGCCCTCTTCGGTGACCCGCATCTCTTCTCCCTCGAGCTCGCTTGTAATTCCCACCACGGCCACCACTACGTCGGCGTTCTTCGCCGCCTCAACGGCAGCCGGGTCGGGCTTCAAATCCACCTTGGACCACACCAGCCGTGCCGCGGCCTTCGGCTTCTCGCCCTGGCCGTAATCCACCACCAAATGCACCGGCTTGCCTGCTTCCAGATGAATGCGCCCCAGCTTGGTCTCCACCCCGTTCGTATCCCACGCCGACGTCAGTTCCTTGCCTTCAACGGAGATGCGGAAAAATCCATCCCCTTGCACGCCCAGGTTGTATTCGCCGCTTTCTTTCGGAGTGAGGGTCGTCTCCCAGTGAATGGCCAGCGGCTTGACCCCAGTGGCCTCGGCCGGAAGCGGCGCCGCGGAGGCGTCGATCCCGGGCTCGGTGCGCGTCAAGATCGGGACCCGCCTTCTTCCATTGTCGGATGTCAGGTCAGCTTTGGAATAGGTAGCTTTTGCGCCCGGCTTGCCGTCCGTGGACAGCAGCTCGGCCGGCATCGGCTCCGCATCCTTACGCAGAAACTGCGTGCCCGGCACATAGTTGATCGTGGCCGCAGGAAACTCATGGCGCACCCCTTCGAGCACAGACACAGTGTGCGATGGAATGCCGTTGTAGTTGCCCAGCAGAACGCGAGTCTGGTCGGCAAGCGGACCGACGACCGCAATCTTGATCCCCGCGGTCTTCAGCGGCAACACGCCGTCATTCTTCAGCAGCACCATCGACTCGTTGGCGATCTTCCGCGCCAGCGCGCGATGCTCCGCGCTGTCTAAAAGCTTCTCGTCAATCTTTGTGTAGGGCACCATCCCCGGCGGATCGAACATGCCCAGCTTCATGCGTGCGGTAAAGAGCCGTGTGACCGCCACGTCAATGTCGCTTTCCTTGAGAAAGCCTTGCGCGACCGCATCGAGATAAGGCTTGTAGTCGTTGTTGTCAGTCACCTTGGAGGTACCGTCGATGCACTCGTTGTCCATGCCGCGCTTGAGCGATGTCGCCGAGGCTTCAGCCTGCGTGGATGTGAATTTGTGGCCGTGAAAGATGTCTCTCACCGCACCGCAGTCTGAGACAACGTAGCCCTTGAAGCCCCACTTGCCGCGCAACTGATCTTCTAGCAGAAACTCGTTGGCGCAGGCAGGCTGCCCGTTGATGCTGTTGTAGGCGCACATCACAGAGTCGGCCTTGGCCTCTGTAACAGTGGCGCGAAATGCCGGCAGATACGTGTCCAATTCGTCGTGCTTGCTCACCTTCACATCCGCCGTATGACGTGTCGGCTCCGGCCCGCTATGCACTGCATAGTGCTTGGGCGTGGAGATGACGCGGAAGTAGTGCGGATCGTCACCCTGCATGCCGGATACAAAGGCCACGCCCATGCGCGCCGTCAGAAACGGGTCTTCGCCGTAGGTCTCCTGGCCGCGGCCCCAGCGCGGATCGCGAAAGATGTTGATGTTCGGCGCCCAGAAGTCGAGTCCCTCGAAAATATTGCTATGCCCCGCGCGCACTGCCTGCACATGCTTGATGCGGCCCTCGGTGCCGATGACGGTCGCCATCCGGTGAATTGTGGCCGTATCGAATGTCGCTCCGAGACCGATCGGCTCGGGAAACTCCGTGGTTCCGTCGCGCATTACACCATGCAGAGACTCGCTCCACCAGTCATAGGCAGGAATGTCGAGACGCGGAATAGCGCGCGCCTGGTTCACCAGTTGCGAGGCCTTCTCTTCGAGCGTCATCCTGTGCACGAGGTCCGCGGCCCGCTGCTCCGCCGGCAAACCGGGATCGAGATACGCCGGCTTTGCCGCATTTTGTGCGCACGCACCCAACCATGCTCCAAGACACGCCATACTCAGTGCTGCAACCTTAATTCCAAACCTTCTCATCGCTTTCCTCTCAGGGAGTCCAACCTCGCGAAAGATCTTCGCGAAGGTGGAAACTCGTTCCGCCCACCGCGGCAACTTTACTTTGCTCCGGAGCGGGCTGTCAAGCGGCCTGCCTTGACAAGAAAATCGCTTTATTCAAGGCCATGCCTGCCAAACTCGATGCTGGTCCGGCGCATGCACTTGTCTGTCCGGATCGATTGCTGCCCAAGGCTATGCTCCATGGATGTAACCTTTCCTCTTCTGCACCCGTAAGAGTGAATAGAGCTTGAAAATCGGAATTCAGCAATCGGGATTGGGGAGAGACGATGCAAGCAGTCACGGCCAAAGCTCGAGTCTCGGCAGCGCTGGGAACCGCGATCTTCCTGATCGTTGCTCCCGGCACGTTTGCAGCCTTCATTCCCTGGTGGATAAGCCATTGGCGCATTCATTCGTCGTTTCCTGGCTTTGCGGCCGTGCGGGTAATCGGCGGTCTTCTAATCGCCGCCGGCATGATCGTGGTGCTTGACGCCTTCGCTCGCTTTGCATTGCAGGGCATCGGTACGCCCGCGCCCATTTACCCGACCAGGCGCCTTGTTGTTTCCGGACCGTACCGGTACGTCCGCAATCCGATGTACATCGCAGTGGTGTCGTTAGTCCTCGGCCAGGCGCTGCTCTTCGGCGATATCCATCTCCTTGTCTACGGACTTTGCGCCTGGCTTGCAACGCATCTGTTCGTGCTGCTCTATGAGGAGCCAACTCTGCGAAGATCGTTTCCAGACGACTACGCCGCCTTCACTGCAAACGTCCCGCGCTGGATACCGCGGCTCACGCCATGGCAAGGACGCGACCGATGATCTCCGCGATGGCCAAATTCGATTTCGAAGTTAGACAGCGCGCCGCGCGTCAGGCAGAATCCCTGCAAAGGGAAGAGCCGACGCGAAACGAGACGAGCGATGTTCTGAACAGATTCCGCCATGGCGATATCGACGCCTTCGAGACCCTTTTCCGCCAGCATCAGCGCTGCGTTTATGGCTGGATTCTGCGCATTGTGCGCAACCCTGCGACGGCCGAAGACCTGACCGTAGAAACCTTTTGGCGCATCCACCGCGCCCACGCGCGATTTGATCCTGAGCGCGGCTTTGAGGGGTGGGCGCGCCACATCGCCACGCACGCGGCGCTTGACTGGATGCGCAGCAGGCGGACAGAACGAGAACTCACTGCGGAACTCTCAATAGATGCTGCCGCCCCGGATCTCGCCGATGCTGCCGTCTCCGCGGAGATCCGGCAGAAGACCGCGGCAGCCTTTGAACGCCTGCCTCCTAAACTGCGCATTGCGGCCGTGTTGGCGGTAGTGGAAGAGCAGCCGCAAAAGGAAGTGGCCGAAGCGCTGGGCATCTCGGTTGCCGCCGTAAAGCTGCGCGTCTTTCGCGCTCTTCGATTGCTGAGAAAGGACCTGGAACAAAGGGGAATCAGACCATGAATGCACAAGAACAAGAAGAGGACCGTATGAAGAAGCTCTTGCAGCAATCGCTGCCGCCCGTGGGCGCAGAACATGAGCCAGGGCGGGACTTGTGGCCCACGATGCTGCGCCGGCTCGACGCAAAGCCTGCGGCCACGCCCTGGTTCGACTGGGCGCTGCTGGCCGGATTGGTCGGCATTGCCGCGCTGTTTCCCTCTGCGATTCCGGTGCTTCTCTACTACCTCTGAATTTCACGTGCGTATATCCGCACGCCGACGAACCCGCTATAAAGGAGAACGCCATGAATACTCATCCCTTTCTTCGCGCTTACCTGGCCGGAATCTTCCTGCCCACGCTGGTGCTGCCAATTCTTCTCACCGTCTTCATCGTGGCGCGCATCGTTATCCAGGTGCCAGTGCCCATCGAACAGGTCATGATCTTTCCCATGGCCATTGTGCCCTCGCTCTTCGGCCTGTGGAACATGCTCTATCTGGCTTCGCACACCAGTGTGCATCACCCCATCGGGTTGCACGGCGCGGTGTTGCCGCTGCTGATGGCGCCCATCGGAGCACTCGTCGCCACCCATCTCAACGTCCTGGAAATCGGCTCTCATGGCGTCGTCTGGTTCCAGACCTGCGCGGTTCCGTACTTTCTCGTAGCGCCGGGATTCCTCTTCGCCATGGCTGCCTATTACCTGGTGTGGAAGTACATCGTGGGCAATCTGAACCGTGTGCTGGGCATTGCCTGAGAGAAATTTCTGAGGGTACGAATTGCCCATGGAACGGACTCCCTATTCTGAACGGGTTCTCGCTTCAATCGGGAGGTAAACATGTTTGTCGCATTCCGAGCCATCGCTTATGCCACTTGCTTCATCGGGTTCTTATTCATTTTTCTACCGGCGCGTATTCTGTCCTCGGCCGGGATCGTCAGGCCCGTGGCGATTGCATGGCCGCAGTTCGCCGGCATGACAATCGGGAGCGCCGGAGCCCTGGTCGCATTGTGGTGTGTATTCACCTTTGTGGTGAAGGGAAGAGGCACTCCCGCGCCATTCGACCCGCCGCGCAGGCTGGTGATCCAAGGACCCTACCGGTTCGTTCGGAATCCGATGTACCTGGGCGCGGCGCTGGCGCTTGCCGGGGCGGCATGCTTCTACATGTCAGCAATGCTTCTGGTTTATGGAGCCATCTTTCTCTTGGTCACGCATCTCTTTGTTGTTGGCTACGAAGAGCCCACTCTGCGCCGAACCTTTGGACAAGACTACGAAGCGTATTGCCATCGCGTGAGGCGCTGGTGGCCGCGCGTACGAGCCGTTTCCTAAGAGCGCGTTACTCGCCCGGGGTGAAGAAGTCTTCGAGTCCGGCGCGAACGGCATGAGCCGCCATGGACGATTGAATCTCCAGCGCCAGCGCCAGCGCATCGCGACCCTGGCGCGCAGTAACCCGCGGCTCGCAGCGCGTCCGCACTGCACCGAGGAACGACTCAATCTCCAGCCGCAGCGGTTCGCCCGGCGTTACCGGCGGCTTGGAGAAACTTAGACCAGCCTTCGAATCCGCCGATCCGGTGATCTGCGCCAGCACGGCTGGATCAATCTTGGCCATCGCGGCAAACTGGGCAATCATCGCCGGGTCAATCTTCTTGAGGTCGATTTTCCCCGACGCGATTCCCTCGGCGATGCTCGCCGGCAGAATGGCTGCAACCTGCGGCGGCAACGACGCGATCAGATCGGCCGGCGATGCCGCACCCGAATCCACACGGATCACCAGCAGATCCTGCCGCGCGTAGTCGATCGAGACATACTGCCGCGGCTCAAAGAAGCGCAGCTTGCGGACTCGTTCGGTCGACACGCGCGAAGCCGTGAAGTTAGCTACGCAGCCTGACTCAAACTCTACTCGCACATTGGCAATATCCACCTTGGGCGAAAGAATCGGCAGTCCCACCGCCCGCACCTCGCGCACCGGCGAGCGCGTAAATGTGAGCACAATGTCAAGATCGTGAATCATCAGGTCGAGCACCACGTCCACGTCGAGCGAGCGTGGCGTGAACACCGAGAGACGGTGCGCTTCAAAGAACATCGGCCGCCGAAGCTTTGGCTCGACAGCGAGCACCGCGGGGTTGAAGCGCTCCAGGTGCCCGGGCTGCAAGATTCGTCCACCCCTGGTTGCTCGTTCAAGCAAATCGTCAGCCTCGGGGAGCGAAGCAGCCAGCGGCTTTTCTACCAGCAGGTCGATCCCCGCATCCAGCAGCGGCGATGCGACGGCATGATGATGGACGGTGGGAACAGCAACCGTTGCTGCGTCGAGGTGAAGATCGGCGGCGAGCAACTCGGCTACGGAAGGGAACACGGGGATCGCGTACTTTTGAGCCGTGTCGGCAGCGCGGCCCGCATCCGGCTCGACGGCCGCCACCAGCGCCACGCCGAGGCCCGCCGATTCCAGTTCACGATAGACACGAAGATGGTTGCGCCCGAAAGCGCCTGTCCCGGCAACGGCCACGCGCAGAATGGGCCCGCCTGCTATTGCGCAACTCCCGCCTGGGCTCCCTTGCCTTCAACCGCTTTCAGGCAGCGGCCATAGAGTTCGAGCAACTGCGTCACGTGCTCCTCTGGCTTGGGCGCGGCGGCGCCGCTGAATCCAGTTGAAGCAACAGCCGGGCGGCCCACGCCCGCCGTCCCGGCCACAAACTTGAGCAGATCGAGCGCGATATCTTCATTGCGGCGGGCGCCAAGCCCCGCACCGTTCAGAGCGTCCATGCAGAAAAGTCTCCAACAGGGATGCTAGCAGAAAACGTCCGCCAGCGACCCTCTCAAGAGCCGGCTCCATGTCCTTTTGAAGCCGCCATCCCTGTTCCCGTCTCTGTTCATTCCCGAACACCCGCTTCCGCTTCCGCACAATCTTAATCCACTCCCACCGGAGGTAGTTCCAAGAATCTGCTTGAGAAAATTGATCTTGACCCAAATCTGGTTTTGGCCGTCAAAGTGCTTTATTCTCCATTCACAGGTGTGCCCGGAGGGTTCTCATGCAGACTTTGTTCCATGACCTGCGCTATGCCATGCGCCAATTGGGCAAAACTCCTGGGCTGGCGCTGCTCGCCATTCTCACCCTGGCCCTCGGCGTTGGCGCCAATACTGCCATCTTCACGGTGATTGAGAGCGTGTTGCTTCGCCCGCTGCCTTACGCGCACTCCGATCGCTTGCTCTACATCGGCTCCAAGAGCGACAAGCCAAGCTTCGAGAGCACTTCCTGGATGAACTACCGCGACGTTCGCGCCCAGTCGAAATTGCTGGAAGATGTCGCCGGCTATTCGGAAGACGTAGGCGTGCTCGAGACCCGGGATGGTTCGCAAAGCGTGGTTGCCCCGCGTGTAACTACAAATTTGTTTTCCATGCTTGGAGCGCAGCCCCTGATGGGCCGCACGTTTGTCGAAGCCGAGGGCCTGGCCGGCGGGCCTCAGGTTGTTGTGTTGTCGGAGGGATTGTGGCGCGAGACCTTCCATGCCGACCCGAGAATTGTCGGGCAGACAGTGAAGATCGGTGGAAAATACCTCACCGTTGTGGGCGTCATGCCGAATTCATTCCGCTTTCCCGAAACGATGGGATCGGATATTCAGAAGGGCGTTTGGCTTCCCTTGCAGCCGACGGCAGAGATGCTCAAGGATCGCGGATATAAATTCTTCAACGTGATCGCGGAGATTCGGCCCGGCGTAACCCCTGAGCAGGCGCAGCGCGAACTGGATGCGATTGCCGCGCATATTCCCCCTAACAAGGAAGAGAGCGCCATCGCATTCGGCTCCGGACTTTACCAGGAGATCCTCACCGGACCGGTTCGTCCGGTTCTCTACGGCCTGCTGGGGGCTCTTGCCCTGGTCCTGCTGATTGCATGCGCGAATGTGTCGAACCTGCTTATCGCGCGCTGCCTGGGCCGCCAGCAGGAGTTTGCCGTGCGTGCAGCTCTGGGCGCAAGCCGGTCGCGGCTGATCCGGCAAATGCTTTCGGAAGGCCTGGCGCTCAGCCTGCTTGGCTGCGGTGTTGGCGTCGGCCTTGCGGAGTTGGCGATGATGGGTATCCGCAAGCTTCCCGATGGGACCATTCCGCGCGCCGAATCCATTTCCATTCACTGGACCATCCTGCTGGTGCTGGCTGTCGTCGCCATCCTGACCACTGTGCTTTCCGCCCTGCTGCCAGCATTGCTGGTAGCGCGCACCAACCCGCAGGCGGCGTTGCAGGCGGCTTCGCGTGGCCTCGGTTCGCGCTCCGTGAGCGGAAAACTCAGCGGCGGGCTGGTCGCAGGCGAGGTCGCGCTTTCCACGCTGCTTCTTGTCGGGACAGGCTTGCTCTTCCATACCCTCTGGAATCTGGAACAAGCGCACCTTGGCTTTGAGACAGCGCATGTAACCACGTTCAACGCGATGCCTGCGGATGCAGCGGGCTTTTCCTCGATGGCTGTCTCAGAAGACACCGGCAATGCTCCGCCTTCGGTTGCCGCGTTGACTTACGAACCGGTGCTGGAGCGCATCCGCCAGGTGCCAGGCGTGGAAAGCGCCGCGCTGGTCACTTCGCCGCCCTTGTCTGGCATGAACGTTGGATCGAGCTTTGAAATCGTCGGCCAGGCCAAGGATCCGAGTAACCCAATGGATGCCCGCGTCACAGCCGTTAGCGGAGATTACGCCCGTACGCTGGGAACGCCGATTGTGCGTGGCCGCATGATAGGCGACGGCGACGTACTCTCCACTCCCTTTGCCGTCGCGATCAACGAAACGCTCTCGAAGAAGTACTTTTCCGGCAGCGACCCGCTCGGAAAGCAGTTGAATCTTGGCGGTAAAGATACCGGCATGATCAAGCCCTATACCATCGTCGGCGTTCTCGGCGACCAGGTTGACACAAGTGTCGGCAGCGCGCCGCAACCCCTCATCCTTGTTCCGCAGCAACAGATTCCCACCACGTCGCTCTTCTACCAAGCGCTTTTGAAAACGGTGGTCAGCTTCGCGGTCAAGACGCGCGGCAACATACCGGTGGCCGTGGAGATGCGTTCGGTGTTTCACCAGGTTGCGACGGGCTTTGCCTTGGATAACTTTCAGACAATGCAAGACGCGGTCGACAACAACACCTTCAGCCAGCGGCTCGGGCTGTATCTTGTTGGCTCGTTCGCGGGCCTTGCCGTGGCTATGGTATTCGCCGGTTTGTATGGCGTGTTGTCGCAACTGGTGAGCTACCGCAAGCGCGAAATCGGCGTGCGCATGGCATTGGGCGCAACCCGGGCAAGTGTTGCGCAACTGGTACTGCGCCAGGGATCGGTTCTGGTGGGCGCGGGCCTCGGCGTGGGCCTGGTGCTCGCATTTGCCGCAGGCCGCCTGGTCAAAAGCTTCCTCTACCAGGTCGAACCCCTGGACCTGGGTACTTATGCCGCCGTGGTCATCGCGCTCGCTGTCATCGGGCTATCGGCCTCGCTCCTTCCTGCCCGCAAAGCCGCCTCCATCGAGCCGATGCAAGCCCTGCGGGAGGACTAGCGCACGTGCCTGTGTGAATTCTCTCGGTGCCTGCTAGTCTTTCCTTATGCAGATCACGCTCGAGATCCCGGATAACTTGGTCACCCAGGCTAAGGCCCGCGGGTTGACGCCGGAAAGCTACGTGCGGAGCCTGATCGAGGAAGCGGTGCGAACGGCTCCCGTCCCTATTCCACCCAAAGAGCCGAAGATCGATATGGAGACGTTTCTTCGCGAGATGGCTGCGCATTCTGACAAGATTCCTCAACTTCTAGACGAGGCATTCACTCGCGAGAGCTTCTATCAGGACCACGATTGATCGGGTACAGTCCTCCCCGCGCTAGTCTTAGACTCATGCACACTGCCTACATCGGAATGGGCGCCAACCTGCCCAGTTGGGTAGGAACGCCCGAAGCAACGCTGGCTGCTGCCGCCAATCGCCTCGAATCGATCGGACACGTGACGCACCGATCCTCGCTCTACTCCACCGAGCCGGTTGGATTCGTAGCCCAGCCGCGCTTCGTCAACGCCGTGATCGCACTTGAAACCGGGCTCGCGCCCCGCGACCTGCTGAATGCCCTGCTTGCGATCGAGCAGGAATTCGGCCGCGACAGGACTGCGGGCATCGCCAATGGGCCGCGCACGCTGGACCTGGACATTCTGCTCTTCGGGGACCTGAAAATCCGCGAGCCCTTGCTGGTGATTCCCCATCCCCGCCTCGGCGAACGGCCCTTTGTTCTCGTCCCTCTCAACGAGATTGCGCCGCAGATCGTGGATGCCGAGAGCGGAATGACCGTGTCACAATTGCTGGACAGGTTGCACAGGAAGGCCGGAAGCCGGGGCGATGCGGTGGTTCCAATTCAAAGCGATAGCTGGCGCGCTGGTGCTGGCTTGGGTGGCCCATACTCCACCCGCGCTTAACGCACAATCCGCTGTGACCGTGACCGTCGAAGACAGTCGCGGCGCTGCCCTGGCCGGAGCCACGGCGAAAGACTCCGCGGGCAATCTCCTGGGACGCTCCAAAGCCGACGGCAAGCTGACGGTAGCATGCACCGCTCCCTGCACCTTGCACCTGGCGGCTTCTGGCTTTGAAGAGAAAACAGTCCAGATTAGCGCGGCCACGATCATCAAGCTTGCGCCCGCCGCCAATGCCGAGGAAGTTACCGTCACCGCTTATCGCACCCCGCTTGGCTCCCTTGAGAGCCCGGCCAGCACCCGCGAGCTCTCCCAAAGCGCGCTGAACACAACTGCTTCAATCACCCTCGACGGCAAAATGCGCCAGCTTCCCGGCGTCGAACTCTATCGCCGTTCAAGCTCGCTGGTCGCAAATCCCTCCTCGCAGGGGCTCAGTCTGCGCGCCCTCGGCTCGACCGCTGCCAGCCGCACCCTGATCACCGAGGACGACGTCCCCTTGAACGACCCCTTCGCCGGATGGATCCACTGGCAGGAGCAGCCGGAGCTCTCCATCGACCGCATCGAGCTTGTTCGCGGAGGCGCCAGCGACCTCTACGGATCGAGCGCCATCGGCGGCGTGGTTAACGTCGTCCCGGTTCGGCCAACCAACAACTCTGCCCAGTTGCGCTCCAGCTATGGCGCGGAAGAGACGTACGACGACAGCCTGCTGCTCCAGACCACGATTGGCCCCTGGGGCCTACTCGCCGCCGGCGGTGTCCTGGGCACGGACGGCTACATCCAGGAAGCTCCCTACCAGCGCGGTCCGGTCGATCTTCCCAGTAACGTCCACAGCCAGAATGGCCTGGTCCTTGCCGAACACGATGAGGGCCCGCTGCGCCTCTTCGTCCGGACCAACGGATTCAACGATGCCCGCAACAATGGAACTCCCGATCAAACCAACGCCACGCGCATCTGGCGTTACGCAACCGGTGGCGATTGGCACGGCCCTCACGACGGGGTCCTTGGGGTGCGCTTCTACGGGTCAACCGAGCACTACCGCCAGGTCTTTTCCAGTATCCTCAGCACGCCCAATGCCGCGAATCCAGCTTGTTCTTACCGCTGCGGCGAGAATCCTACCCGCTTCTCCCACACACCGGAAGACGAACTGGGGGCTGTCGCTCATTGGACGCAGCCGCTCGGCGCCGGCCTGGTCATTGTGGCGGGCGCAGATTCGCACGATGTCCGCGTCTGGGACCTCGAACAGACCTATGGCGCCACCGCTGCGCTGACCAATCTGCACGATCACCAGCGCGACTCCGCCGGCTACGCCGAGGCCATGTGGGTCCATAAGGCCTGGACCGCCACTGCCTCCAGCCGTCTCGACTGGTTCCAGAACTACGACGGCCAGGATGTACTGTGGAATGGATCGACCTGGGTTCCCACCGCCAGCCAGCCACCGCAGCTCGGCCAGCGTGTCTTCGATCCCCGCATTGGCCTTTCCCGCAAGCTCTTCGAGCACTGGGCTGCGTCGGCTTCGGCGTTCCGCGCCTTTCGCGCCCCTTCGCCCAACGAGCTTTATCGTTCCACGCAGGTCGGCAACGAACTCACCACCCCCAACGGCAGCCTGCTCAGCGAGCGCGCCACCGGCTGGGAAGCCGGTATCGCTACGGAGCGGCATTGGGGCGCCGTTCGCTCCAGCTACTTCCTCACCCAGGTCAACCGTCCCATTGTCGCGGTCACCATCAACCCCAATTCCTCCCCCATCCTGCTCAAGCGCGAAAACCTCGGCCAGATCGAGAGCAAGGGCCTGTCGCTCGACTACGAACTCGCGCCAGTGCGCTGGCTAGCCGTGGATGGCGGCTACCAGTACGCTCATGCAACCGTTACTCACGGCGTCAGCGACGTGGGCAACTGGATTCCCGAGGTTGCCCGCAACCTGGCCACCATGAATGTGCGCGCCTTCCGGCCAGCAATTGGGACACTAAATTTGCAAGGCCGCATAAGCGGGCGGCAATATGACGATGACGCCAACACCTACCTGCTGCACAGCTTCTTCCGCCTCGACGTATACGCCTCGCACGACTTTGGCAAGCGCTTCGAAGTCTTCGCCGCCGGCGAAAACCTCCTCAATCGCCAGATTGAAATCGGCAAAACGCCCACGACCACGCTGGGCATGCCAAGAGTTGGCCGCGCCGGCATTCTCATCCGGCTCGGCGCAACGGGCGGATAGCCCCGCCGCCCCGCTAAAATCGTCTAGTGCCTCTCCAGTTCAACCTCCTCAATCAATCCGAAGCCGGCGGTCGCCGCGCCCAGCTCGTCCTTCCCCACCAGGCGGTCGAAACCCCCGTCTTCATGCCCGTAGGCACCGCCGGTACCGTCAAAGCCGTCCCGCAGGATGTGCTCGAAACCCTCGGCGTCCAGATCATCCTCGGCAACACATACCACCTCTATCTCCGTCCTGGCCACGAATCCATCCGCTGCATGGGGGGCCTGCACCGCTTTATCAGCTGGCCGCGTGCCATGCTCACCGATTCCGGCGGCTTTCAGGTCTTTTCTCTCAGTCAACTCCGTAAGGTTAGTGATGAAGGCGTCCGCTTCCGCTCCCATCTCGACGGCAGCAGCCACTTCTTCACGCCCGAGCACTCGATGGACGTGCAAATCGCTCTCGGCGCAGACATTGCCATGGCCTTCGACGAATGCACTGAATACCCCGCCGACCGAATCCGCGCCCAGGAAAGCCTGCGCCTGACCATGGCCTGGGCTCGCCGCTCACTCGATCATTTCCGTGCTCACCGCGAAGAGGTGGTATGGCATCAGGAACTCGGCGGCCGCACACAAAGCCTGTTCGGCATCGTCCAGGGTGGCATGTACAGCGACCTGCGCCGCGAAGGCGCTGAGCGCCTGGTGGAGATGGATTTTGACGGCTACGCCATCGGCGGCCTCAGCGTGGGCGAGCCCCGCGACCTGACCCTGGAGATGATCTCCGAAGTCCTGCCGCTGCTGCCCGCCGACAAGCCGCGCTACTTCATGGGCGTCGGCTACCCAGACGAAATTGAGCAATACGCCCGCATGGGCGTGGACATGATGGATTGTGTACTCCCCACTCGCGCGGCCCGCCATGGCCTGCTCTTCACCAGCGAAGGACGCCTCAACATCAAGGGCAAGCGCTACGCCGAAGACCAGGGCCCGCCCGACCCCGCGTGCGACTGCATGGTCTGCCGCCGCTACACCCGCGCTTATTTGCGCCACCTGATGCAGGCCGGCGAAGCGCTATCAGGAACCCTGAACACCATACACAACCTGGCCTACTACCTGGGCATCATGGACCGTGCGCGGAAAAGCATGGCTGCTTTCGGCTGATGCGCAATCGACCGCTGCGCGCGCCGCCCTTAGTCGAGCCGCGTCAGAAAGGCTTCAGCCTCCGCATCGCCGGGCCGGAGATGCCGGGCGATCGACTCAGCCTGCTCGCGATTATCTCCCTGCGGCCGGATGCGGACCCAATAGCTTTCCTGGCCGGGAAACTCGATCACATTCGAATTAGGATATCTGCGCAGTAATTCGTCCTTGAGCTTCATCGCCTTGCGCTCCGACTTGAAGGCGCCAATCTGCACGCACCAGCGTCCGCCTCGCTCTATAGGTTTGGGAGTCTGGTACACATCGAGGCGCACCTCGGCCGTGCCCACGCGATAAATCCCCGTGGCCTTTGCGGAAGCGATGGTGAGGTCGAGTATTCTGCCGTCGACAAAGGGACCGCGATCGGTGATGCGCATGGCGGCCGACTCGCCCGTCCTCAAGTTGGTCACAGTGATCAACGAGCCCATGGGAAGCGTGCGATGCGCTGCCGTCAGCGCGCGGTCGCTGAAGATCTGCCCGTTGGCAGCCCTGCGGCCTTTGTAGGGTGCGGTATACCACGTGGCCAGCCCTTCCTCAGAGAGGATGGGCCGGTGCGTCTGCACGAATTCCAGGTCGGCCTCGCTCACCCCTCCCGGGGGCACCGGAGTGATGGGAATGCGCGCCGGTTGCTCAGCCGACTCCTGCGCCGGCTCCTGCGCCGAATTTGGGTACTGGGGTTCCTCCTGCGCGGCCGGAGCGGTCTGCTGCGCGGTGGGCTGAACGGTGTTGCGGCGATGCCCGCAGCCGGAAGCGAAGAGAAGAACCGACCCAGCAATCGCCATTGGCAGAGCCAGCTTCGCAGGTCCTCGGACCCATGGAAGTTTTGTAACAGGGCACGAATTCAGTCTTGCCGCAAGTGCCGCAAGATGGACGTGGGCTTTAGCCTCTGAGGGAATGTCTGCTTCAACGGCGCACGCATTCCTATGCCTTGCGGGCCTCGCATCGTCCAGTTGAAGGCTTTCGCTCATCAGGTCCGCGGATCCTTGGGAGGCGGCGGCCCTTGCTGCTGCACCTGCTGCTGAGCTTGTTGTTGGTCCAGCCGGTCGGCAAAGCTGTGCAGCGACTTGGCCATGTTCCGCAGCGCGAAGATCGACTCCTTGCGCACCTGTGGAATGACTGCCTGGTTCACATAGGCAGCCGCGTGGCGCAGCTCCATTTCGATCAGCTCGATAGCTTCTTCAATGCGTTGTCCAACACTGCCCATTCCGGGCCCGGGAGGAGGATAACTGCTCATAGTACGTAACCTCAGCGAAGGGAATACCAGTCGCTCAATCTACAGCATGGGCGGAGCGGCCACCCCCGTCAATGACCCAATCGCGGAAGGTGCCGCAATGGTCAATATGCCGGTTTTGAACAGGCTCCGCGCTCAGCTTGCCAATTCATTCAATTCCAGTCCGCCAAATGTGACCTTTATTTTAGAATCTGCGTCAGACCTTGAGAGTGAGTTCCCAAGGACTTCTGCCGGTGTGCAAAGGCAACGGACCAATGTTTAGACGGCGAATTCACGCCAGCCGGGAGAGGACGGCCGTCAACGAGAACCACTTTGGTCATCAGGTCCGCATATTGGTGGCAGCGCGGGCGCATCGGCTGCGGCTATCGAGGTGGTGGAGGCTGGCATTCGCCCTGGCGGCGTCTCTTGACTGCGCAAGCCTCTTGTGCGCCGGCCAGTCGGGCCCGCCAGCGACGCTGCCCGATTCGCCGCTGGCTCAGGTGAAGGCGCCGGCTGCGCCCACACCGTGCCTGGTACGGCGGGCCAGTGTCGGCATGGCCAACGCCGCGGCCGGAGCCGCGGCGCAAGCCGCGCCCGGCGGCGCTGGGAACGACGCCGCGGCAGGAGCCGCTGCAATCGGCAAACCGCTACCCAGGCCTGCAGGCGATATCGATGCCTTGCTCGTGCCATGCTCCGCGGTTGAACGCATCCTTGCGAATTGGCAGCAGGTCTCGAAACTGCCCGCAGTCAAGGGGTACGCCCGCTTTCTCGATGGCCCCCAGGTCACGCGCATGACGCCCAAGGAGAAGGCGTGGCTCGCGGTGCGCAACGTCGCGGACCCCTTCAATGCCGTCACCATTCTGGGCAATTCTGCCATAGCCGTCGGCGCCGATTCCCACTCCGCCTACGGCCCTGGAATGCCCGGCTTCGGTCGCTATGTCGGCGTCAGCTACACCCAGGACATGACCGGCGAGTTCTTCGGCACTTTTCTGATCCCCTCCATCGTCCACCAGGATCCGCATTACCACCGCATGCCCGGCGCCAGCATCAAGCGCCGCATCGCCCACGTGATCTACCAGGTGGTCTGGACGCAGGGCGACAACGGCAAGGGCATGCTCAACTACGCGGACCTTGTCGGCTTCGGCATCGACGACGAGATTTCCAACTTCTACGTCCCCGGTCGCCAGACCAACTCCCGCGCCACCGCCGAACGCTATGCCGTAACCCTCGCCCTTGCCCCCACTGACAACGCCATCACCGAGTTCCTCCCCGACATCGCCCGCAAGATTCACGTCCGCGTCGTCCTGTTTCAGCGGATCATCAACGAGGTCGCCAACAAGGACGCCAACAGCGCGCCTTAGGCCACGTTCTTAGCGGGCGCGGACCCTCAAGAGCTTTGCAAAGCGATAAGGCTGATTTCAGCCCTGAGCGAATGGAATTCGGATCAAAAATGGCCCCAAAATGTGCGATTTTCGAGGTGTTATGTTTACTATTTAGGCAATAGAAATATGTTCGATTCGTGAATGTATCATTATGATTATAAGATGCTTATGTCTACGGTTCGAGGCTTGCAGTGTCTGAGAAAACGGGTGTTTTCCGGGTAGGGTGGGTGGTCATTTGGTTTTGCGGTCGGACTCGCGGGCGAATAAGTAGCAAAGATCGACCTGTTGTGCCGTCCGACGGCGGGTGTGGATCTTGCTGCGTAAGCTTTCTACTTTCCATTGTGCGCTGGCGCTAGGTAATTTTCTGCAAAGGGTGGCGAGTATAACGCTGCCGGAGGGAAACGGCCCAAGTGATGCTGGGTCGCATCCATGGAAAACCCGATTGGGGTAGCATAGCCGCGAGGTCTCCCACCCTTCCCGCGATGAGGCTGCGGGAAGGATGGGGCGCCCGCACTTTATAGGCCGTGCAAGGGTGAGCCACCGGCCGGGGAATCATCCTCTGGAACCCGGTGTGGAGTGAATTCATCAACGTCCGAACGGCGGTCATTGGAATGGCCACAACTTGCGAAGACGAGTATCGAGCGGTACCAAAAGGTCATTCGGAGTGGAGGGTCGCGATTGGATCGAGGCGCATGGCGCGCAGCGCCGGTATATAGCTGGCGGCTAGCGCGACTGCCGTGAGCACCAGGGTGACGCCAGCGAAGGTGGGCGGATCGGTAGGCGAGACGCCGTAGAGCAGGCCGGACATGAGATGAGAGACAATGAGCGCTCCCAGCAGACCCACACCGGCGCCAGCGGTTGCAAGGACGAGGCCCTGGCGCAGCACCCGCTTGAGGATGTTCCCTCTTGTAGCGCCCAGCGCAAGGCGAATGGCGATCTCGCGCGTTTGCTCATTGACGACGTAGGATATGGTTCCGTAGATTCCAAGTGCAGCGAGCAGCAAGGCAGTGGCTGCAAACAACGCCACTATTTCCATCGCGAATCGTCTCACGGTAAGCGAATCGGAAAGCACATCGTCAAGCGTCTCCGCGTGGAAGACCGGGAGTTCCGCATCAATGGACTGAACCTGGCTTCGCACCTGCGCGGCGATGGCGGCGGGATCGAGTTGTCCGCGCAGGAAGATGACCAGGTCATTGGCCCGGTGCTGGTAAACGCTCAGGTAGACATGCGGAGTGCCGGCATCTGCCAGCGATTCAGTGCGAGCGTCCGCAATCACTCCGGCTATCGTGTTCCAGACCGGCTTGCCAGGGTCCAGCCGGATGCGTTTGCCTATGGGGTCCTGGCCGGGCCAGTAGGTGCGGGCCGCGGCCTCATTGATCAACGCTACCGGGGGTGTGTCCGCAACATCCTGGCTGCTGAAGAGGCGTCCGCGCAAGAGCGTAATGCCCAGCAGGTGGAAGTATTCGGGCGAAACGGTGGAAGTATCGATCGTCGGAGCCTGGTTGATATTTGTCTCCTGGCCTTCGCGGATCAATGGGTTCATATTGAGGTCGTCGAAGCCGTGCCCCAGGGGAAGAGAGTCCATATTGCCGATGGCCGTTTCTTCTACGCCTGGCAGGGATCGATTGCGGCGAATCATCTCGCGCAACAACGCCGATTCCTGGGTGACGGTTCCGTAAATGTCCGTCTTAGGGTCGTTGGGCACGGGCAGCCAGGTTTCAACCGCCATGACGCGGTTGGGATTGAAACCGAGCCGCACCTGGAATAGATCCCAGAAGCTGCGCAGCAAAAGGCCTGCCGCCACCATCAACACCAACGAGAGCGCCAGCTCACTGATTACCAGAGCACGGCGCGCGCGGGAGCGTTGCCTGGAACCTCCTGAGCCGCGTCCTTCCTGCCGGAGCATGCCGGTGAGATCAAGACGGCTCGCGAGCCACGCGGGAGCAAGTCCGAAGATGGTTCCGGCTGCGAGAGAGGCCACGACGGCAAACGCCAGCACGCCCCAACCGATCGATATGTCATTGAGGCGTGGGAGGCTCTCTGGAACAAGCTGCAGAAGGAATTTCCCCGCGCAGAAAAGAACGGCAAAACCGGCGATCCCGCCGAGCAGAAAGAGCAACAAACTCTCAGTGAGGAGCTGGCGGACCAAACGTGTTCTTGCGGCTCCCAGCGCTTGACGAACCGCGATTTCACGGCTTCGCGCACTGGCACGGGCAAGGAGGAGATTGGCAACGTTGACGCAGCTGATCAAGAGGACTAATCCCACCGCGCCAAAGAGCAGGATAAGAGACTGGCGAATGCTGCCGACCATGGATTCGCTGAGCCTGACAAGGCGAATCGTCCATGCGGCTTGTGGAGGATAATCCTCTGGAAATTGCTTTTTCGACGAAGCAACCAGCGTGTCGAGGCGTTCCCGCGCGGCCGCCATCGAGAGGCCAGGTTTCAAGCGCGCGATGACCCCCAGCAGCAAACGCGAACTACGCAGCGGAGGCGGAGCCGGATCACCCGCAAAACCGGTTGCCGCCCACAGTTCCGTATTCCGTTCCTCGTTGGTTGTGCCCTGATCGCGAAAGCCGGGCGGCATGACGCCGACGACACGATAAACATCGTTGTCGAGGCGCAACGATTTGCCAAGAATATGCGGGTCTGCTCCAAATGCCCTTTTCCAGAGCCCATCGCTGATGACGACCTCAAGGTTGAAGCCGGGGGTGGTATCGTTCGGATCGAAGGTGCGGCCCAACTGCGGATCAACACCGAGCACCGCAAAGTAATTGGGCGTAACCGGCCTGAAAGCGATACGCGCGGGCTGCGCGGCGCCGGTGAGGTTTACCGACCCGAAGCCGTAAATCGACACGTATTGGAAGATTCCTGAAGCCTGAATGTCTCTCAACTCGGGGATGGACATGCCCACGTCCCGGGCGCCAACGCCGGGAAGATCGTCGTGGATGCGCAGCAACTCCTGCGGGTTTGGGTACGGTAGAGGGTGCAGCAGTGTTGCATCGATCACGCTGTAAATCGCGGTTGTGGCTCCGACGCCCAGGGCCATCGTGGCGATTGCAATGAAAGAAAATCCAGGAGATTTCAGAAGCATCCGGCCCGCGTACCGCAGGTCGAAGACCAGATTCTCGATGAGGGGAAGACTTTGCTCGGCGTGGTGGCGCTCCCGTATCGCCTGGGCCGCGCCAAGCTTCAGTGCGGCCTGCCGCCTCGCCTCGGCCGGGGACATTCCCGCGTTCAGATTCTCCTCGATCTGCAACGCGAGATGTTCAGCGATCTCATCTCGCAGGCGTTGGTCGGCACCCCGCCTGGTTACGAAATTCGACAAACGTATCAAGAAGCGTCGCAGGAATTTCACGGCAGATCCTCCGCTTTGACATTGAAGAAGCGCGCAATGATGGCCGCAGTTTGCTCCCAATCGCGGGTTTCCGTCTGGAGTTGCTTACGCCCGTCCGCCGTGAGGCGATAGAACCGGGCCCGGCGGTTGTTTTCCGATGCGCCCCATTGCGAAGCAATCGAGCCCTCATGCTCCAGCTTCAGAAGCAAGGGATAGAGCGTGCCCTGATTCACATCCAGAAGGTCTCCGCTGATCTGCTCGATGCGCCGGGCGATACCGTAGCCGTGCTGCGCCCCAAGGACATCCAGTGTTTTCAGGACCATCAGCGCAAGCGTTCCTTGCAAGACGTCCGGCTTTTCTTTCATCGGGAGTTCCACCTTTAGGTTTCCAACAGGAATAATGGCATGCTTCCTTTTGGAAAGCAATAGGAAATTTTTTGTTGTCTTTCGACAAATCCAGAACAGCTGTCGGGAAAAATGCCGGGACACGGTTCATTGAAGATGGCGTAGTCGCGATTTCTTATGAGAAGTTGGCTTGTGCAAGGATTTTCCAGGGTTGGCATTGAGGGGACGGCGCCGTTCGGTGTCCTCAATTGACCATTCAGCCACCCATTCCGCCATTCGCTGCACCTTCGTTGGGTTGACTAGGGGGGCACGTTACCCTAGAAACGGCCTTTCAGGTACCGGGATGAACCACAAAACTGAAAGCCAGGGCCGAGCGACCATGAGCCGGCGATTTCATCCAAGCTAAGAGGAGACCGCAACAAATGCCCAAAGCGATCAAGTACGTCGAAAAAGCAGCCGTCTACGCAGCCAAAGGCGCGTGGGTGGTCTATGAGCGGCTCAACCGCATCAGCCCGAACCCGTCGTTCACTCCCAAATGGTCAGACAAGCCTCTGCAGAAGTCCTGGCAAAAGGAGAAGCCGCCGCTCGGCTGGCCGCGCACCACGGACTCGCTCTGTCCCAAGTGCGTGCCCGAGATCCGCAAGCAGATTCTCGATGGCAAGCTGCCCCACGAAGTGCTGCTGAATGAAAAAGTGGGCGAAATCAAGGCGCAGATCATCGAGCGCGACGGCAAGATCCTGATGGTGAAGGATTGCCCCAAGCACGGCCACTTTGAAGACGTGATGTCGATCGACACCGCTTTCTTCAAGCATCTGGAAGAGAGCTTCCCCGGCCGCGACATGCGTGCCCACAATGACGAGAAGCTGCACAACCACGGGACTTCGACTGTGACCCACGGGCGCGGCTCGGTGCTGACCATCGACCTGACCAACCGCTGCAACATGATGTGCGATCCCTGCTTCATGGACGCCAACCAGGTGGGCTTCGTCCACGAGCTGACGTGGGACGAGATCAAGACCATGCTGGACAACGCCATCACCATCAAGCCCAAGCGGCAGATGAGCGTGCAGTTCTCCGGCGGCGAGCCGACCCTGTCACCGTACTTCCTGGACGCGGTGAACTACTCGCGCAAGGTGGGCTACAACAGCGTGCAGGCGGCTTCCAATGGAATTGAGTTCGCCAAGAGCAAGGAGCTGTGCCGAGCGGCCGCCGAGGCGGGTTTGCGTTACGTCTACCTCCAGTTCGACGGCATCGGCAACGCCGCCAACTCGCACCG
>JBKQNU010000171.1:0-45980 GCA_052145815.1 Occallatibacter sp. | reverse complement strand
TCCCGAACGTGAGACTCCAAACCGGCACTTTCGCGCCAGCGGAATCTATTCCAGCAGTCGAGGTTTGCGCCGGACACCGATGGAGACAGACGGTTCCGGCGCGGGGGCGCATGGAATCAGGCTAGTTTCGCGTCCAGTGTGATTTCGGTGTTGTTGGCGAAGAGCTTCGAGATCGGGCAGCCGGCTTTGGCGTCTGCGGCAGCCTTGTCGAAGACTTCCTTGGTTGCGCCGGGAACGCTGGCCGTGGTGGTGAGCGCGATGCGGGTGACGGCAAAGCCCGCGTCCGTTTTAGCCAGGGTGACCGCCGCGTGAGTTTCGATCTTTGCGGGCGTCAGCCCCGCGCCGCCCAACTGCGCGCCCAGCGCCATTGAGAAGCAACTGGCGTGGGCCGCGGCAATCAGTTCCTCGGGGGTTGTGCCCGTGGCTGCGCCTTCAAAGCGCGTGGCGAAAGAGTAGTTCGCGTTGCTCAGCACGCCCGTCGCCGTCGAGATCGTGCCCTTGCCTTCCTTCAGTGAACCTGTCCAAACCGCACTTGCCTTGCTCGCCATTGTCCCTCCTTGGGGGATCCGGATCTCGGATGTTGTTGGATTTTTGTCGCTCCTGGCCCGGTGCGCCGTTTGGGGAAGAACAGCCGCCGCCAGGAGTTGATGCTTCCGGCACCTGCGGAATCTCCGCGTTGAAGGTTGCCGCTTTCTCTATGCTAATCTGTCCACCATGCTGCCGCACCGCCCGCATGCCTTCGATGCCGGTTTAGACACCGAAATTTCACATCCCGGCACCACCGGATCGGAAGCAGGCCGCACCGATCATCATTGCCAGATCTGCCCCAACTGCTCTCACCGCCTTACCGGCCACCACTGCAAGCTGGTATGCACCCAGTGCGGCTATTACCTGAGCTGCGCCGACTACTACTGACTCACTCGTCCCCGCTCCGCGGCGAAATCGCATCCCGCGCCGTGCCCGCCAGCAGGTGCGCTCGCGTCAGCACCTTGCGCGCCAACCCGGTCAGCGCCATCCCCGCCGCCTCTCCCAGCGGAACCCATCGCCGTTCACCGCCCGTCACCGTCATTGCCTCCGCATCGTCCTCGAACACGGTGCGAATGCGTGCGTAGTAGTTCACCTGCATAATGGCGTGCCGCACCGTCATGCGGACTTGATCCTCCGGCACGGCCGTCTCATTCAGCGCCGGCAGCTCCCACAGCCCCGGCATCACCGACAGCGTCTCCGGCCGCTTCTCCAGCAGCACTTCCCGGCTGAGCTGGTCCGCTTGGCGCCCCGTCCGTACGGCCAGCGCATACGCCACTTCGCGGCTCATCATCTTTGCGCGCGGCGCCGTCCTGTGTTCGCCCCGCGTCTTGCAATTCACGGCCAGCGGACATACCAGGCATTGCGGATTGCGCGGCAAACACACCGTCGCTCCCAGCTCCATCATCGCCTGGTTAAAGTCTCCCGGCTGCTCGGGATCCACCAGCACGGCCGCCCGCGCTTCAATCTTCTGCCGCAGAGCCGCTGCGCCCTTGCCGCCGGCTTCCCAGCCCTCCAGCCGGCACAGCACCCGCTCCACATTGCCGTCGACCACCGCCACCGGCTCCCCGTAAGCGATGCTGGCGATGGCCGCTGCCGTATACGCGCCAATGCCCGGAAGGGTACGGAGTTCGACCGATGTTGACGGCAGATTGCCCTGGTGGTTGTCCGCCACAAACCGCGCCGCCTTGTGCAGCATCCGCGCGCGCCGGTAGTAGCCCAGCCCGCTCCACAGCGCCAGCACATCCTCTTCGCTCCCCAACGCCAGCGATACCAGCGTAGGAAAGCGCGTCAAGAAGGCATGGTAACGCTCCACCACCACCGCCACCCGCGTCTGCTGCAGCATGATCTCCGAGACCCAGATCGCGTATGGGTCAGAGCTGCGCCGCCACGGTAAATCGCGGCGGTTGCGCGCGTACCATTGCAGCAGCTCGCGCCGCAGCGTGGCGGTCTTTTCCGCTTCCAGGCCGTGCTTCGCCATGGCCTCAAGCTTAACGCGGATTTCGAATTGCTGTTTCCGGGAGGCAATGGATCCAAGTGGCTTCTCCCTCAAGGAAATGCCACCCTCCACAAAGCGAATGACACTACACAATTTCGAATTCCGCCCTAGGCCATTCCCCTCCCTGCATCCATTCCGCTCCAGCTGAACCGCTCAGTCTCTCGCGCTCCAGGCCCAATTGCCGGTCCCGAATTGGAATGTCTCCTGAAAGGGTGCTTTGTGACCAAAAAGTGGCAGAAACTCGTTGGTTTCGAAGCAGGTAACCATGGTAATGTTACTCTCGTATCCCGCTGAATGAGGAGTTTTTAAGCTTGGCCGTTTTGAATGCGGCAGATAGCTTTGCGATGCTCATGCGCCGGGGAGCGCCCAGCGTGAAAGTGAATCTGACCGGTTGGGCCTGCTACGACCAGGCGCAGACCGAATGCACCGATATCTCCAATCCCAACAATCCAATCGCCGTCGCCGTCCAGAGCAACCTGGCCGCCCAGGAAGCCAAATGGACAAGCGACCTGAATCCCCTGAAGACCTACCCCATCGTCTCCGCCGGCGTAGCCTACAGCTTCCGCCTGCGCTCGGTCCAATAGAAAGACCGGTCCAGTGTTCCGGACCGGCCCCGACTGCTGGGTGCCCCATCTGGGCGCCGGGGCACCCTCTGGGTCGGGGCAGGACGTTCTTATTCTTGTCCCAAGGGTGGGAAACCACGAACCTCAACTGGCAGAGCTAACCCAGCAACTCCCCGACAATTCCCGGAGCAGCCCCCAGCGCCGCATCAATCTGCCCCTGCTCTTTCCCGCCTGCCTCCGCGATCTCCGGCTTCCCGCCGCCAGATCCGCCGACCAGCTTAGCCACCGCGCCCACCAGCTTCCCCGCCTGAATTCGCTTGATCAGTCCCGGCGTAACCCCGGCAATCAGGGCAACTTTCCCCTCGGGCTGCGCTGAAGCCAGCACCACCACGCCCTCGCCCAGCTTCTGCTTCAGATTGTCGACCAGCGTCCGCAACTGTCCCCGCTCCAGCGAGTCCGCTCTCAGCGTCACCAGCCGCACGCCTTTCACCTCGACCGCCCGGCTCAGCGCCTCATCGAGAGCCCCGGCCGCTGACTTCATCCGCACCTCTTCGAGCTCCCTGCGCAGCCGCTTCAGCTCCTCTTCCTGCGCGGCTAGTTTCGCTCGAAACGCTTCAGAAGGGCTGCCCCCTGCGGGAGGCGGAGCAATCTGAGTCGCTATTTGAGAAAGCGCAAAATCCTGCCGGAACGTATCCAGAGAACCGAACCCGCTGATTGCCTCCAGCCTCCGCACCCCCGAGGAAACCGACCCCTCGCTCACAATCTTGATCAGCCCAATCTCCCCCGTCGCGCCGGTGTGAGTGCCACCGCAAAGCTCTGTCGAAAACCCGTCCGAGAGTTTGACCACCCTTACCTTGTCTCCGTACTTCTCGCCGAACAGCGCCATGGCGTGGTACTCGTTCACCGCCACGTCAATCGGCACATCTTCCAACGTCTCCACCTTGGCGTTGGCCAGCACCTCGCGATTCACAATGTCCTCAATCTCCTCGAGTTCCTCATCCGCCACCTGCGCAAAGTGCGAGAAATCGAAGCGCAGCCGTCCCGGCTCAACCGACGAGCCAGCCTGTTTGACATGCGTCCCGAGCACCGCCCGCAGCGCCGCGTGCAGCAGGTGCGTCCCCGTGTGGTTGCGCCTGATCGCATCGCGCCGTTCGCCATCCACCACCGTGCGAACGTGGTCGCCCACAGCCAGCGGCGTCTTGAGCAGCGCCTTGTGCGCCCGCACCCCCTGCACCGGTAGCACGCAGCCGGTTACTTCGGCAACAGTCGTATTCCCATCCGCCGAAGTGAACCACCCCTGGTCGCCAACCTGCCCGCCCGAGTCACCGTAGAAGCTGGTCTGGTTCAGCACCACGTCCACATGCTCGCCCGCCGCCGCCGCCGGAACCCCCACGCCGTCCTTCACGATGGCCAGCACCTCGGCCCCCGTCGCGACGAGCTGCTTGTAGCCCAGGAAATCCGTCTTCGGCAGCTCGCGAAACGCGGGACTCGCCGATTTTTGGCTGCCGCCTTTCCAACTGGCGCGGGCGCGCGCCTGTTCGGCCTCTTTGGCGCGCTCGAAGCCGGCTTCGCCGAAAACCACGCCGGCGTCGCGCGCGGCATCGACCATGAAATCCAGAGGTAGGCCAAAAGTCTCGTAAAGATGAAATGCCTTCTCGCCCGTGAATTCGCCCTTCAGTTCTTCGTCCAGCCGCGTAAGCCCAATTTTCAGGACGCGATCAAACTGCTTCTCCTCCGCACCGATCACTTTAGCCACACGCGCGGCCGAATCATCCAGCTCCGGATAAGCCCCAGCCATCAAGTCGCGAACCGCGTAGACCATCTCGTAGAGGAACGGCTGTTCCTGGCCGAGCAGACGGCCGTGGCGGATGCCGCGGCGAAGGATTTTGCGGAGGACGTAGCCGCGGCCTTCGTTCGATGGGAGCACGCCATCGTTGATGAGGAATGTGGCCGCCCTGGCATGGTCAGCGATGATGCGCAACGAAGCAGAACTGATACGTTCTTTCGCCTTCGCATCCCTCCACTCATCCTCGGTTGGAACGCCGGGCTCCTTTGTCTTGCTGAAGGCGTTCGCTTCCTTGTACTTAAAGTTCGTCAGCTCTGCCGCCCGCTCAATCAGCGGCGTAAACAAATCTGTCTCAAAATTGGACACTTTCCCTTGCAGCACCGCGGCTACGCGCTCCAGGCCCATCCCGGTATCGATCGAAGGCTTGGGCAGCGGAGTCAGCTTGTAGCCGATAGTCTTCGTGCCCTCCACAATGGCCGAGCGGTCGAACTGCATGAACACCAGGTTCCAGATCTCCACATAGCGCGCGTCGTCCTGGCCGAACGGCAGGTCCACGCCCGGCGTCTCGGCCGCTTCCATGCCCATGTCGTAGAAGATCTCCGAGCAGGGGCCGCACGGGCCGGTCTCGCCCATCTGCCAGAAGTTGTCCTTCAATCCGTACTGGAAAATCCGCTCCTTCGGCACGCCGGCCTCGATCCAGTAGCCCTCCGCCTCATCGTCGCGCGGAACGCCATCTGCGCCCTCGAAGATCGTCACGTACAGGCGGTCTTTGGGAATGCCGAACCACTCCGGACTGGTGACGAGTTCCCAGGCAAACTGAATCGCCTCGCGCTTGAAGTAGTCGCCGAAGCTGAAGTTGCCCAGCATCTCGAAGAAGGTGTGGTGCCGACGCGTAAAGCCCACGTTCTCAAGGTCGTTATGCTTGCCGCCGGCGCGCACGCACTTCTGGCTGGTCGTCGCGCGAGCGTACTCGCGTTTCTCCGCGCCCAGAAACAGGTCCTTGAACTGGTTCATTCCAGCGTTGGTAAACAGCAGCGTGGGGTCGTTGGCAGGCACAAGGGAGGAAGAATGCACCCGGCGGTGCCCCTTCGACTCAAAAAAGCGCAGAAAAAGCTCGCGAATTTCATTTCCAGATCGAGATTGCATGGCCTAACCAGTGTAATTGCAGGCCACGCCACGCCGCACTCTTCCGGCTCACTCTTCGCGCCGTTCTTCGTCCATATTTTCCAGAGCCGCCAGCGCCTCGTCCGGCACGTCCCACTGGCGCAGAATCCTGTAGATCGTACCGGTCGAAAACCCCGCCGCCACCAGCCTCCGCATCACCCGCGCCGTCTGTTTCTCGTTTTGCGGCTTGCCGATGCGCTTCCGCTCCAGGTGCTGCCGCGCCAGCGCCTCCTCGTTCGTCTGCCCATAGCGCGCTTCCAGCGTTTCCGCAATCAGCTCTTTCCCAACGCCCTTCTGCTGCAAGTCCTGCCTCACGCGCCGCGCGCCCAGCTTCTCATTCTCCTGCCGCAGCCGCGCATAGGTCTCCGCGAACGACGCATCGTTCAGATAGCCATGCTCCTTCAGCCGCGCAAGCACTGCGGCAATCGCCACGTCGCCGCGTGCATCCGGCTCCACGCGCGTCTTCATCAGCCGCCGCAGTTCCGCCTCGGTCCTCATCCGCCGCCCCAGAGCCTTGACGGCATAGGCATACAGCCCCGCCTCATCGAGGAGCGCTTTCGGCTTCGAAGATGTACGGCCTAACCGCATGGGTTCAATTCAGAGGGAACGGCATGCGGAAGGCCCGTGTCCTCCGCCACTGGGAGTGCCTCTCTGTCCTGGGTAAGAATATACGCAGAGGAAGCTTCCATGTTTCGATTCCTGAGCCTGCTTTCCTCCTTCTTTTCCTGCGCGCTTCTCCTCCCCTGTGCGCCCGCGCCCGCACAAGACCTTTCCATCGCCACAGCAAATGCCTTTCAAAATCCCAAGCGACCCCAAAATCGCTTAGACTATCCTCATGGTCTTCCCCTCCGGCGCGTCCATCCTTGTCTCGCTCGCCGGCCTGGTCGCGGTCACCACGTGGCGTCTGCGCGAGGCGCGCACCGCTGTGTCCCTGCGCAAAATCGTCATCCCGCCGCTGGGCATGGCCACCGGATTCTGCATGTTCTTCGTTCCCGCCTTCCGCATTCCGTGGGCCTGGGCGGGTTTGGCTTTTCTCATTGGCGCGGTGGCGCTGGCCTGGCCGCTGCTGTTGACCACGCGACTGATCCGCCAGGGCGACGCGGTCATGATGAAACGCTCCAGCGCCTTCCTCGCCGTCATTCTGGTGCTGGCGGCGGTCCGCTTCTTCGCCCGCGGCTACTTCGACACCGTGCTCTCCGCCCAGCAGACCGCCGCCCTGTTCTTCATTCTCGCCTTCGGCATGATCGTCTGCTGGCGCGCCAAGCTGCTGATCGACTTCCGCAGGCTCACCACGGAATGCGCCCCAGAGATCGCGCAATAGCACAGACCTCTGCATCCCCTCGTCCCTGATCCCTAACCCCTAATCCCTGTTCCCTGTTCTCTGACGTAAACTACTTCTTCAAGGAGAAGATCGCATGGCCTACCCAACTAACTACCGCTATACCCGCGAACACGAGTGGATCTCGCTCGAAGGCAACATCGGCACCATAGGCATCACCGACTACGCGCAGAACTCCCTTGGCGACATTGTTTACGTCGACGTGCCCAAGGTGGGTGACGCGGTGACCGCCAATGCGACCTTCGGTTCGGTTGAGAGTGTGAAGGCCGTAAGCGACCTGTACTCGCCCGTGACCGGCACAGTGACCGCCACCAACGAAGCGCTGAAGTCCTCGCCTGACAAGATCAATGAAGCCCCCCACGAAACCTGGATCATCAAAGTTGAGCTGGCCGATGTTTCGGAGTATGGAAAGTTGCTGGACGCGGCCGCTTATGAAGCTTTTATCTCGGAAGAAACGGGAAGCTGAAATGCAGAGATCAGGGTTCAGAGATCAGAGATCAGTCTCGAATCTTCGACTCAGAAGGACCTATCCAATTGCCCAATGACAGCACGGCACGTCAATCTTGGCGGCGCTCACTTGACTCGCAGTTGCGGCGCGTTCGCTCGGCAAAGTCTGATCTCTGATCTCTGACCCCTGATCTCTAGTCCAAAGGACGCCCATGCGCTACCTGCCAAAATCGCCCGCCGAACGCAAACAGATGCTCGCCGAGATCGGCGCTGCCTCCATCGATGACCTGTTTTCCGTGATTCCCGCCGAGTACCGGCTCGACCGCGACCTGGATGTGCCGCGCCAGCATGCGGAGAGCGAGATCATCGACTTCTTCCGCGCCGCCGCGCAGCAGACGGCCACGCGCTTTCCCAGCTTCCTCGGCGCAGGCGCCTATCGCCACTACCGCCCTGTGATCATCGATTCTCTGGTGCAGCGCGGCGAGTTTCTCACCAGCTACACGCCCTACCAGGCGGAGATCACGCAAGGCACGCTGCAGGCCATCTTCGAGTTCCAGACCATGATTGCCGAGTTGACTGGCATGGACGTGGCGAACGCCAGCATGTATGACGGGTCCACGGGTGCGGCAGAGGCGGTAATGATGGCCGTGCGCGTTACAGGGCGCCACAAGGCAGTGGTCGCGTCCACCGTGCATCCGGAGTATCGCGAAGTAATGGCGACGTATGCCAAACACCAGGGATTGCCCTCAACGCTGGTGGGCTACGATCGCGAGACGGGACGCGTCGACCTGGCTGCGCTTGAAGCACAGATCACCAATGAGACGGCCGCGGTGCTGGTGCAGAGCCCCAACTTCTTCGGCGTCATTGAAGACATCCCCGCCATCGCCGAGCTTGCACACGCCAAGGGCGCTCTGCTCATCGTGTCCATCGCGGAGGCGATCTCTCTCGGCGTGGTGAAGCCGCCGGTTGAGGCAGACATCGTCAGCATGGAGGCGCAGTCGTTTGGCGTGGCCCTCAGCTACGGCGGCCCGTTCTGCGGGGTGATCGCAGCCAAGGAGCAGTACCTTCGCCAGATGCCGGGCCGCCTGGTCGGACAGACCGTCGATTCGAATGGATACCGCGGGTTTGTGTTGACGCTTTCAACGCGCGAGCAGCACATCCGCCGCGAGAAGGCTACATCCAACATTTGCACCAACCAGGCCCTGGTAGCGCTGATGGCCACCATCTTCCTGACCATTTATGGCAAGGAAGGCATCCGCGAGTTGGCCGAGCACAACCTCGCCAAGGCCGCCTACGCTTCGAAGACCTTTGCCACGCAACCCGGCGCCAAGGTGCTGTTTCAGGGCGCGCCGCGCTTCCACGAATTTGTAGTCGAGACACAGGAAGACCCGGCGTCGCTGAGCCAGCGTTTGCTCGACGGAAAGATTGTCGGCGGTGTGGCGTTGAGCAGGTGGTATCCCGAGTTGCCGAACGCTACGCTGTGGTGCACGACGGAAATTATTACAAAAGAGCAGATCGACGCCGCAGCCAACATCCTCGCCGCTGCGCCGGTGGAGGCATAGGGAGAACATCCCAGGATGATTGGAGGCAGTCGATGCTCGAAATGATTTTCGACTTTGTTCCGCGGTGGCTCGCACTCTACAAAACTCCGATGAGTCCGGAGGCAAAACGTCGATGGGGAACATATCGAAAGCTGGGATGCGCGCTCTTTGTTACCGTTGTCACGCTCGGTCTTGGTGGAGTTACAACGATTCTCGATATTTGCTGGAGTCTGCTGGCCCACCATCAAGCCATTGGTGGCCTGGACATCAATATGCGGCTTGTCTGGTGGTTTTCAGGGGCTCTGGTTGTTGGGTTGGGCGAATGGCTTTTGAGTGAATGCCGATTTCGACTTCCATCGAAGCCGGCTGCGAGCGATGTGCCCGGTTCAACGCAATTGGGTTCAACGGCTTTGTAACAAGGGCACGGCTTCAGCCGGGCCGAAAGGCAACAAAAACAAGGAGTCGGGCTTCAGCCCCTGCTATGGCGCATCCCAGCAGAAACGCATCTGCGGTCTCCATCCTCAGCCCTGTACGGATATTCTTTGTTACGACGAGGACGGCCATGGGAAAGCGGATCCTGCAGTCGGAGCGCAATGCCGGACTGCTCATCGATGTACTCCGCTCGCTTGTCGCAGAGCATTGCTTCAAGCTGCATGACTTTGTCATCATGCCCGATCATGTCCATCTTCTGCTGACCGTTTCCGACGCGATGACGATTGAGAAGGCAATGCAACTGATCAAGGGGAGATTCTCGCATCGGTTGTCACACGAGCTTGCATACAAGGGCGAAGTTTGGCAGAGGGGTTTCGCAGAAGAGCAAGTGATGAACCGGGAGAGTTTTGACGCGCATAGCAGGTATATCGCGGAGAATCCGGTGAAGGCAGGGTTGGCTACGGCCGTGGACGAGTACGCGTTTTGTTTTGGGTATCTGTCAAATAGGAAAGCGAGAGTCGGCAGGGGCTAAAGCCCCGGAGTCTCTTCCTGATCGGTTTGCGGCACGGCTAAAGCCGTGCCCTTGTTACAAAACCAGGCTCTGAGATATAGAGCAACTCCGAAAACGAGGCACTGAGGCATAGAAGATGGCAATGACTACAAACTCCACCGGCTCGCACACGCTCGGCAAAGTCCGTCCGCATCAGACGCAAAACGAAGCGCTGGTCTTTGAGAAATCTTCTCCGGGCAAGCGTGCCTACAAGATGCCTCCGCTGGACGTGCCTGCGGTTGATGCGGCGGCGCTGCTCGGCGATGCGCACCGCAAGGTTCCCGGCTTGCTGCCGGAGCTGAGCGAGATCGAGATCATCCGCCACTTCACGCGCCTCTCCACGTGGAACTACGCTATCGATCTGGGCATGTATCCGCTGGGCTCCTGCACGATGAAGTACAACCCGCGCGTGAATGAGCTGGTGGCGCGCATTGAAGGTCTGGCCGAGGCGCACCCCTATCGCCCCGACGCACGCGCGCAGGGCATCCTCGAAGTCTTCGCCTTGCTGCAGCGCTGCCTGATCGAAATCACCGGTATGGACACGATCACGCTGCAGCCGGCGGCCGGCGCGCATGGCGAGTTCACCGGAATCCTGCTCGTTCGCGCATGGCATGAGTCGCAGGGAAATCCGCGCAAGAAGATCCTCATTCCCGACTCTGCGCACGGCACCAATCCCGCCACGGCGGCCATCTGCGGGTATGCGGTGGAGAATCTCAAGTCGAATGCGGAAGGCGGCATCGATCTCGAAGCCCTCGCCCGCCAGGTCGACGAAGAAACCGCCGCGCTGATGCTCACCAATCCTTCGACGATCGGCGTCTTCGAAAGCCATATCCACAAGATTGCCGACATCCTCCACGCCAAGGGCGCGTTGCTTTACATGGACGGCGCCAACATGAACGCGCTTGTCGGCAAGGCGCGACCGGGCGACTTCGGCGTGGACGTGATGCACCTCAACCTGCACAAGACGTTTTCAACGCCCCATGGCGGCGGCGGCCCCGGTTCGGGGCCGGTGGCTTGCAAGGCATTCCTTGAGCCGTTTCTGCCTACGCCGGTGCTGGTGCGCATGCCCGCGGCCAATGAGCTGACGAGTCTCCGCGCCCCATCCTTGCGCGTTCTTTCTGCCGAAAGGGCGGGAGACGACCCGGCTTCGCCATCCCACCCACCGTCCGTCCGCACCGATATCGGATTCCCATCCTTTCCGCGGCTTTTCGAGGAAAAGACAGCGGGTCGTGCAGGAGACCACGACTCTCAACCCGCCGGACAACTCACCTGGGACTACAATCGTCCCCAGTCCATCGGCCGTGTTCGCGCGTTCTATGGCAACACCGGCATGTTCATCCGCGCGCTTGCCTATATTCTGGCCAACGGCCCAGACGGCCTGCGCCAGACCACCGAAGACGCCGTGCTCAATGCTAACTACATCCGCCACGGTCTGGAAGATCTCTACGATCTGCCTTACAAGACCGCATCCATGCACGAGGTGGTCTTCAGCGACAAGCGCCAGGCTGCCAAGGGCGTAAAGACCGGCGACATTGCCAAGCGCCTCATCGATTACGGCTTCCACCCTTACACGGTCAGCTTCCCTTTGATCGTGCACGGCGCACTTATGATCGAGCCCACGGAGAGCGAGTCTCTGGAAGAACTCGACTTATTCATTGCAGCTATGCGTTCGATCGCCAAGGAAGTGGCAGAAACTCCGGAGTTAGTCAAGTCAGCTCCGCATTCGACGAGAGTCTCAAGACTCGATGAAGTGCAGGCGGCAAGAAAGCCCATTCTCCGCTGGCGGCCGACAGAGATAGCGCCGGTTGCGGCTCCTCAATCACCGCAGATTGTGGCCATGGAAAACCCGCCGACTGCATGATCCGCTGGCCGAGGGCAGAGTTCAACGCAGCCTCAGCGAACGGCCTGCAGACCATTGAGGGGTACTTGTCGATCTCGGTGTCCAGAGTGCCTTGCTAATCTTGACGCCTTTTCCGTCTTTTCCTAGTTTTGCGTCCTTTTCCGGAACCCGCCTCGGGCCTAAACTCACCTGATATGGCCACCATCCCCGATCTGACTCTGGACCAAGGAATGCCCGCGAATGTGGAGGCTGAGAAGACCATCCTCGGCGCCATTCTGCTGGACAATGCGGCTCACTCTGAAGCCGCCGAAAAGCTCGATTCGGAAGACTTCTCTCTCGATTCCCATCGCCGTATCTTCTTGCGTATGAGCGAGTTGATGAATGAGCAGCGGGCGGTCGACATTGTCACCCTGTCGCACGAGCTGGCGCGTTACAAAGAGGTCGAGTCGGTCGGCGGCGTGGCTTACCTCGCGTCCCTGACTGAGGGCCTGCCGCGCCGCCCCGTGATCGAAGAGTATATCCGCATCGTCAAGGACAAGAGCCTGCTGCGCAAGCTCATGGGAATCTGCTCCATGGCCATCGCCCGCGCCGCCGACCAGTCCGAGCCGGCGCTGGACGTGCTCTCGATGGCCGAGACGCAGTTGATGGAGGTCAGCGAGAAGGGGCTGACCCAGGGGTTTCAGTCGCTCGACCAGATCGTGCAGCATTCCTTTGGCAGCATTGACAACCTGTACAAGCAGAGCCGCGAAATTACCGGCCTGGCGACCGATTTCACTGAGCTTGACCGCATGACCAGCGGCCTGCAGAAGGACGAGCTGATCATCATTGCCGCCCGCCCTTCCATGGGGAAAACCGCATTCGCCATCAACATCGCCCAGAACGCGGCCATCAACCACCAGGCCATCGTGGCCATTTTCAGCCTGGAAATGAGCAAGGAGTCGCTGCTGCGGCGCATGTTGGCTTCGCAAGCCTGGGTTGACCAGCAGATGCTGCAAAAAGGCTTCCTGGGACGCGAAGACCACGCCAAGTTGCAGAATGCACTGGGGCAACTGGTCGAGTCGCGCGTGTTCATCGACGACACGCCCGGCATTTCCCTGGCCGAGATGCGCGCCAAGGCGCGGCGGCTGAAGCAGAACGCGGGCGGGCTGGATCTGATCGTGGTGGACTACCTGCAGCTGATGTCGGCCACGCTGCCTTCGTCGAACAAAAAAGGCTACGAGAACCGGACGCAGGAGGTGTCGGCGATCTCGAGGGGCTTGAAGGGGCTGGCCAAGGAGTTGCACGTGCCGGTGGTGGCGCTGTCGCAGCTTTCCCGCGCCGGTGTGCAGCGCAAAGACGACAAGCGGCCCATGCTCAGCGACTTGCGCGAGTCCGGATCGATTGAGCAGGACGCCGACGTGGTGGCGTTCATTCACCGCGAGTCCTACTACAACCGTACCGAGGAGATGTCGGAAGCCGAGAAGGCCAAGTCGGAGATCATCATCGCCAAGCAGCGCAACGGGCCTACGGATACGGTGTTTTTGAACTTTATCGGCAAGTTCACGCGGTTTGATAACCCGGATATGGGGCATGAGGGGTGAGGGCGATTCCATCTTGGATGAGTGAATCTAATCCAAATCACCAAAGGCGTCGAAACCCTTGTCTTGACAGGGACAGAGCAGGGAGGGTTCCTTTGTCGTCAGTCAATGTGAGCAGAAAGCCCCACGGACAATGAGCAGAGTCGTTTATGATTGCAGGCTGCTACAAGTGGGGGGTTGCACATGGAAGAGGGCAGCGCGAAGAATTTGCCGGAGGGGACAAAAGGTGGGCAGCGAGGTCCGGTGATTGGGCAGCGTTTAGCGTTCTCTATGTCGCAGCTCAAGGAGACATCGGGCGGGTTTCTTTGGCTTCTGGCGTTCCTCGTAATGAACCGTTCTGGCACTCGAATAGGACGATTTAATTGGCCTTCCTTTGGGCTTTGGGCGTTTGCTTTTATCCTCGCGGGGGCCACACCCCCTTCTGATAAAGATGCACTTTCTCCATTTCTTTACGGACTTTGGTTTTTGGGGTATCCAATCCTGCTGCTTAATCGCCTCGATACCTCTGGCCCAACGAAAGAAGAGTTTGAACGAGCAAGAGAGAATTGGTTGGGAAGAAAGAAGCGGAATGCTCCGAAGTGAGGTGTCGATTTCAAACTATGAGAACGCCGACCGATCTGATTAGGGAATTAGAACAGCAAGGAGAAAAAACAGTAAGAGCGAGGCTCTTGAAAGGTGATTACGGGCACCCAGAATCCGGGAACGTTATCTATGGGCACGTCAAAGATTGGCTATCCTCCGTGGAGTCTGAACGGGCAGAGGCACGAGCAGAGGAGAGCCTATCCAATTCCCGTAAGGCCCTGCGTTTTTCCAAATGGGCAATAGGAATAGCAGTTATTGCTATGCTGTTGAGCCCTGCGATCGACATTATTATCGCCTGGTTCCAAAGAAAATGAGGCGAGCGGCCCGCTCACCGATCAAGCCAACCGACTGTGATTCGCAACCAGGTAAGTCTGTGCCCCATTCATCGCGGCTTTATCGCGATGAGTGGGCCGCGAGCTTTTGCCGCCCACACCGACTCGATTTCAACGACTCCTCGGGTTCCGGTAACGTAGTGGTTGAAGCTGCTCCATCGGTACTGCTCGGGCGATGCGACCAATCCTCGTTTGACCGGGTTCCGGTGGATATATCGGATCACTTCGGACCGGGCAGATTCGCCACGGATGTTCGAGTCAAAATAACGGTCCTGCCAGAACTGCCGGCGATTGCCTCGCAGCTTGCGTGAAGTGATCTGCTTGAGCGCCTTCAGAAACTGGGCCACCAGGATCAGCGGCGGCTCGTTGATCAGCAAGTGGATATGTTCGGGCATCAGGACGTAAGCGTAGACCCTGGCCTGGTGACGTGCGCGGGTCTGTTCCAGAACGGTTTCGAACGTTTCCTTGGGTTCCGACATTTCAAGAAACGGAAGACGGTGGAATCAACTGAACGTAATGAAGTGAAGAGCTTCGGCTTTCTGGAACCGCTTCAGGCCATATGGCATGGTGCTATCGTAACTCCGCTCGGACCTTGCCGAAGACCCGCTCATCGCGATAAGGCCGCGATGAACGGGGCACAGCTCTAGATACCAGGATGAATGCGCCACTTTCCTGCATCACGGGTCATTCAGGATGAGCGATACGCGGCCGACGATCAGCTCGTAGGGCGATTCGTCGGGATCCACTTCGATCAACTCGACGGGATAGCCCATGTTATGGGGCGCGTTCTTTGGGGATCTTACTTCTCCTTCGGAGGAGCCTGTCCTGAGGGCAGGGCGGCGCCACTGCCTTCCACCAAAGATACAAATCGATCGCCAGGGCCTCCGGGGAATTGTTCGCGCAAGCCGCTGGGCCATTGGACTTCGATGCGGTCGAAGGAGGCAGCGGAGCCGAGTCCAAAGTGGAGGCGCGGGTCGCTGGTGGAGAGATAGCTTCCTCCGCCGCGGACTTCATCCACTTGCTTGACGTTGCCGGTGGTGACGGTCACCCGGGCTCCGATCGCCATCCGGTTACTCTTCGTGCCCACCAGGCGCAGCGTGATCCAGTGATTGTCATTGCTGGTTTCGTTGAGAAAAAGCGAGGGTAGAGCGCCCACGTTGAAGACGAGGACGTCGAGCCGTCCGTCGTTATTGACATCTCCCACGGCTGTTCCCCGCCGGGATTGCAAAGGGCCAGCATTCAAGCCGGTAGCGGCAGCAACCTCGCGGAATTTGCCGTTTGTCTCATTAAGGAAAAGCTCGATCGGCTCGACAAAAGGCGGTTCACCGGGCACCCCATCGAGCAAAGTGGAGAAGTTACCCGAGGCCATGAAAATATCCTGCCAGCCGCTATTGTCGAAGTCTGCGAAGCTTGCTCCCCACTTGACCAGCGGTGAAGTGGGAGCGGCGATTCCGGCGTGATCGGCAACATCGTGAAACTCGTTGTGGCCGTCGTTGATGTAGAGGCTGGCCGGCTGGCCGGCAAAACGGGTCACGAACAGGTCGAACCTGCCGTTGTGGCCGAGGTCGGCAAAATCGCATGCCATGTTGCCGTAGGTTTGCCCCATTTCCCCGTAGGCGGTGCCGGAATAGAGGCCGATCTCCTCAAACGTTCCGACCCTCTTGTTGTGAAACAGAAAATTGGCGTATCCATCGTTAGTGACATAGAGATCGGGCCATCCATCGCCGTCGAAGTCTCCCCAGCAGATTCCCATGCCGTGCGCCTTCTGGGTGTTCTGGACACCGGCTTGGGCCGCGGCCTCTTCGAAGGTTCCGTCGCCGCGATTGCGATAAAGGAGGTTGGTTTCGCCGGGCATCGTGCCGGGCAGTTCGGCGAGTGCGTTCTTGTAGATCGTCCTTCGAGGGTCGGGAAGGTGGCGGGGATCGGTGGATACATAGCGGGCTACGTAAAGATCCACAAATCCGTCACGATCGTAGTCAGCCCAGGCGGCTCCGGCGCTAAAGCCTCCGCCGCCAACGCCCGCCTTTGCGGTGACGTCGGCGAATTTGCAGCCGCCCAGATTGTGATAGAGCACATTGTGGCCGTAGCCGGTGACATAAATATCGGGCAGGCCGTCGTTGTCGTAATCGGCGACGGCAATCCCGGTGGCCCATCCCTTGGTTGTCAACCCGGCGGCTGCGGTGACGTCAGTGAAGTGCAGTGTCTTCCCGTCGCCGTCCTGCCGGTAGAGCGTGATCATGGGATCGCCGCCGGCAAGGTAGCGGTCGATTGAGGAATCGTTCACCACGGCGATGTCCAATTTGCCGTTGTTCTCGCAATCCAGAAAGGCAACTCCTCCGCCGCTCATGGTTTCGATGACGTAGCGCCGGTCGAGATCGGTGTGAGGAACAGTGCCAAGTCCGGCCTCCGTCGAAATGTCTCGAAAATGCGGCACAGAGGGTTGCGCGAGCGGCTTGGGCACGGCCACTGGGGGATTCTGTGCGCTGAGAGTGAAGGCAGAGAAGAGCAGTACGATGCCCGCTGACGGTCGATTCCTCATCTAGCCCGGAATTCTAGCACCGCACTGTGCCGGCCAATACGGCCTGCGGACACGGTGTTCCTGTACTTTATTGGGAAGTTTACGCAGTTCGACGCCCCGGATATGGGGCATGAGGGGTGAAGCCGATTCCATCTTGGATGAGTGCATTGGGCTGTTGGCGCCAGATGACAACGCACTCGCCTGGCTAAGGGTTATCCGCGCACAACTCCAATTACAGCCCCGCGGCGATGAGTCGACGCGGATACATACCGCACCGTGACTGCGCGCACAGACTCCCGCGTCTGGCGGACGCATCATCTGCTTCGCAGATCGTCCCACCGTAATTAATGACCGATTCTCATGAACCCTGAAGCTTCTGGCACCTCCAGATTCCTCCGTCCGTTCTGGAACCGGCTCGCCATCCCACCGTGGCTGCTCTCGCTCCTGGTGCTGGTGGTCCTGGCCGCCGCCCGCTTCTATTCTGCATTTGGTCCCCCGCAGGCCAGCAACCTGTTTCTGCTTCATATCCTGGTCATGTGGGCGTTGCCGTTTCTCTTCCTCACACGCCCAGGCCGGCGCGACATCGGCCTGCAGAGACAGGGCGCTACGCCGAGCGCCCTTGCCCTCTGCTGCCTGGCCGGGGTGCTGGGCGGTCTTTCGATTTTCTGGATCGGGACGGCCCTCTACGGCAACTCGCCCGACAACTGGTGCGTCAGCATTCGCGACAGTTTCCACCTGAGTCAGATGCTCGCCGTCATGTCTCCCGCGGTCGCTTTTGCCGTAATCGCCCTATTGACCATGAGCTTCACGCCCATCGGCGAGGAGTTCCTCTTTCGCGGTCTGATCCAGCAATCCTTCACGTTGCGTTGGAATGCCGTGATCGCCACGCTGGTCAACGGCTTCGGGTACGGCCTGATCCATCTTCTGCACGTCCACGGCCTGTGGCACGACGCCGCGGGTTTCCATCTCCGGGTGGTTTCCGGCGCACTCGTGGTGCTTCTCCTGGCGGGTCTCGGCGCGATCTTCACTCTCTGCCGCCTGTGGACCGGCTCCCTGTGGTGCGCCGTGGTGGCCCATGCCGCCTGCAACCTGGCCATGATCTCCGCCATCTTCCTGCATTTCGTTCGCTGACCGGCTGCCGGGTGTGCAAATCGGCAGTAGTATCGGTTTTCGAAAAGTGAGAGATTCTCCGACGCGGTCATGTGCAATCTGAGTTATGGATGAGGGATTCTCGATTCGCACTGAATCGCCGATTACCGCATCCAGCCCAATCAGTTCCCGACACGCGGTACGGCGTGTTGGCGCCAGTTGAGACAGTTCCGTGATCGGAGCCACAGACTGCTCATCAGAGTTTGGTTAAATTGCGGGCGGTTAGCTTTGTCCTCTAGCGCCAGGCACACCGTGAAATACAAACATATCGTCGTTGTGAAACGGGGTTCCCCGGAGAACCTGCGCGTTGAGGAGTGCGATCTGCGCGAACCCGCAGCGAAAGAGGTCAGGATCAAAGTGCTGGCTTGCGGTGTTTGCCAGCCTGACGTGCAAAACCGCTACGGACTAAGCCCGTTCCCGCCCAAAGTGCCTTATGAACCGGGAAGCGCAATCGTGGGCGCCGTAGATGCGGTTGGATCGGAAGTCCGGCGGGTCGTCCTGGGGACGAGAGTTGCGGCATGGCCGTCGTCCGGGGGATACGCCGAGTATCTCTATCTTCCGGAAAGCCGGCTTGTTCCTGTTCCTTTGTCGGTCGATCCAGCCGAAGCAGCCCCGGTGGTGCTGAACTACGTGACCGCCTACCAGGTGCTGCACCGGAGCGCGAAGGTCAAGACCGGGAACAGAGTGCTGATCATCGGTGCGAGCGGCGGATGCGGCACGGCGTTTCTCGACCTGGGCAGGATCGCCGGCCTGAAGATGTATGGCCTTGCCTCGGGGAGCAAGAGCTCCATTCTCACGCATTTTGGCACGATCCCGATCGACTATCGGAAGGACGATTTCGTGGAGGTGATGCGCCGTGCCGAGCCGGATGGGCTGGATTTCGTCTTCGACGGGATGGGTGGAGACTACATCGACAGGGCTCTCCCGCTGTTGCGGCGCGGCGGTGTGCTGGTGACATACGGCAACCCACTGAGCTTGCGCGGCGTGCTGCGCCTTTTGGCCAGGGCTCTGATGGTCAATATTCTCCCCGGCGGCAGGAAGCTGAAGGGCTACGGGGCTGGCGCCGCGCTCTTTCATCGCAAACCATTCCTGGAAGACTGGGCCATCCTGTTCCGGTTGCTTGAGGAAGGGAAAATCCAGCCTGTCATCGGCGGCCGGTTTCCACTGCTCGAAGCGGCGCAGGCGAATGCACTGCTGGAAGGCGGGCAGGTGGTTGGTAACCTGGTGCTGGTGGCGCCGGAACTGCTTCGCTGAGTGCATCATCGCCGAAGCACTCATCCTGGAATCGGCGTGCCGACCCCAACCCCGCTTTTTGACGGTCGCCGCTCATCACAGCTCATTCAATCAATATCAGCGACACGCGGCCCACGATCAGGTCGTAGGGGGATTCGTCGGGGTCTACTTCGATCAACTCTACGGGATAGCCGATGTTGTGGGGACGGAGGACGAGGCGCTTCGAGACGAAATCGACGTAACGCACGGTCAGGTGCGCGCCGTGGCGGACGGCATAGAGGTTGGGGCGATTGACCCGGTACTGAGTGAGAAAAGTGTAATGGCGGTCGAGCAGGGCGATGGCGTCGGGAAGGACAAGCGGGTCCATGGGCAAAGCATCGCCGGCGGGAATGCGCACGGCGACAAAACGCTGCCAGGAGCGGCGCGTGGTGGGGACGCGGGTGCGGATCGACTGCAGCGCGCCGGCGGGCAGATGAAGCAGGAACTGCGCCTGGGACGAGTGGATGTTGGGCGCAAACAGCGCCGCATGATGCGAGACTACCGGAACGGAGCTTCCTTCCTCGTCCACGGGCAAAAACCCGGGCAGTTGCAGCACCGGCAGCAGGTCGGCGGCGGTGAGATGCTGCGCGGCCAGTACGCGGTCAATGGCTTCAAGAGAAAGCTGGCGCTGATGATGCAGAAAGTTGGACATGTGCGACTGGCCGAAGCCGGTTTGGCGCGCCAGCAATGAGACGCTGAGCGTGCCCCGCTCGATCCTGCGCAGCAGTTCCAGACGGAGCCGATCGTGCATCTGCGTAAAGGAAGATTATTCACTTGACAAAAGTATCAGGTAGAAGTATCTTATCTATATGGATGAGCTAATTAACTCTTTTTCTTTGGTTTGGGAGCAGAGGCAGAGGCGCGAATTTGCCGCCGAATGTCCTGTTTCAACGAAGCGATAAGAGTACGGGTCGGAACCTTCTTTAGTTCCTTTTTTTTGCTTAATGAATCCATTGGAGATGCTCCCATGACGCTGATTGACCTTTGCACAGCCTTTTCCGATGACGACCGTTGCCGCGAGTTGCTTGAGCGTCTGCGCTGGCCGAATGGCCCGGAGTGCCTCCGCTGCAAGGGTCCAGTGGTCCGACTGGTCAACAACGCGAATTTGCTGTACTGCAAAGACTGCGATTACCAGTTCACTGTAACAGCAAATACGGTGTTCCACGACTCCCATCTGCCTCTCATCAAGTGGTTCACGGCCACTTATCTTCTCTGCGAATCGAAAAAAGGCATGAGCGCTTTGCAGATCAAGAGAACGTTGTGGGACAAGAATAAGGGCAGCTACAAAACGGCATGGTACCTCTGCCATCGTATCCGTCATGCTATGGCCTGCGCTGAAAAGCCAATGCTTGATGGCGTTGTGGAGATAGATGAAACGTACTTGGGTGGCAAAACTCCCGGCGAGCATGGGCGGTTGAAGGGCAATAAGCAGATCGTAATCGGCATCCGGCAGCGCGGCGGAGAACTCCGGTACTTCCATGCCGAAGATGTGAAGTCAGGCACACTCGCTGCATATATCCGCGAGAATATCAGCTCTGACGTAGAAGCAATAGTTACGGACGATTTCAAATCCTATCCCCCTGCGATGCGGGCCACAGGGCATGACCCGAAGCACTTCACAATCAGGCATTCGGATAAGGTTTACGTCGAGGGTATGGTTCACACAAACAGCATCGAATCGGCTTTCTCTCTACTTAAGCGCGGCATCATCGGAACGTGGCATAAGGTGAGCGCCAAGCATCTTTTGGCCTACCTTGAGGAAATGACTTTTCGCTTCAATCGGCGCAACTCTAGTACGCTATTTCTGGACACCCTGCGCCACATGGTCACGGCTGACCCTCTAACGTTTGAGAAGTTGACGGCGTAGGCTCATTCCACGGTTCAAAATAACGTTTGTCTAATTCAAACCACTTCGCATCACGTTTTTCCTCAATTGAGCGCGGCCCGAACCGATCAAATATCTGCCTCAAGCGTTTGGCCCCCACTTCGGTTAAGTTGTGCAGGGAACCATCCAGGTGGAGAATGTCAATTGAGTATGAATCGCCGACCCCCGGGACCGTCTCGCTGATTCTCTTCGCCTCGTAGACTGTGTAGACGGTCTGCAAGAGCGAGTTAGCTGCATTTTGATTTCTTGAAAACATCATAGTTCTTGCTGTATTTGCTCCTGCCCCTATAACCGAGAATTCATCTTCTAAGACAACCGGATCGCCATCATTTGCCTCCGAAAGGCTACAAAGAACCGGGTGCATCCCAACTTCCTTTTCGTCGTAGTCATATGCTTCCACAAATCCTGCAACAATTAATTCGACAGGTATTGAGAGTTTTTCTATGTCGCTAAAACATTCAGCGACAAACGATTCCCCAAACGCGTCTCTCCCTTTGTCGATGAGCGTGTCGAATGAAAAGCCATATTTGTTGCGAAGGAAACTGTCAGCCAGGGATCTCTTGTAGTCGCCGAAGACTTTCCGTATCTCATTAACTATATTCTCTTCAGTGAATGGTGTTTTCTTTAATCCGTATTCCAGCCGTAAACACAGCTCATCAGCACGGCACAAAGTGCCAGCGACCAGAGCGACCCATTTATCAGAGAGCCTTTTCAGTTTATATACTTCGTCGCTGCTTCCGACATATGGCAGTTCTCCGCGCCAATCTCGGCAAAGCACTATCCGTGGATCAAGATCATTTTCGAGACAAGCGGCAGCAATGCAAACGGTCATGCTTCTCCTTGCAACCCGCTTGGGGATGCGATGCACTGTTTTCCTAAGCGGCCATTTCCGCATTCGAACTTACCTCATTTCCTCACTTTGGTCAAGTGAATAGTAGTGGCGTAAAGTTCATGTGTGGAAAATCCGCCACCAGCAATAGGAGCGCATGGCCGGTGTTTGCTCCTGGAAAAGCTATTAGGCATGATTGGCCTCAATTGTCAGGGCTTGGCGGCAGAGCGGGAATAGCACTTTTGGAAAACGTTCGGGGAGATTGACCCAGGAGAATCATATTTCTAGATTGGATTTACTTAATCTTGCATCGGCTTGTGGGGATCTTCTAAGAATCGCCTGGCGCGCGCAAGGCTGTGTGGGGCGCAATCCCCTGTCCCGTTCAGCGGCGCTTGAGCAAACCTGCCGGAGGGCTGAAAAGTCCATGCCGGTTCCCATATGTACCCCTGAACGCCCGGCAGAGTCGTCGGGGGACAGCTGAGGCGAGAGAATTCCAGGATCTGCGCGCTTTGAACATGACAAAAAACGAAAGAGCACAGGCGGCAATCCCCCATCAGGACATGAGAAACCTGAGTTGCCCTGCCTGGTTCTCTTTAGCCCGCGGAGCAAGAGACCACAACAGCCGTCGGGAACTGGCTCGCATAGGGAGATACAGTCATGGAATTGCGCGTGCACTTGAAAATTTGCGAGGGTTGCGGTTGTCTTTGGTACCGTGCCCAGACTCAAGGGAGTGTGTACTGTCACAGGTGTGAGATAAAGCTCAAGGATTTCCCCACGCCGGAAACCCGCAAGCGTCGTGGACGGCCATCCCGAAGGGTCATTCCCAGAATCTGGGCGGTGGCTGCGGAAACCGGGAGTCTGCAATGAGCGCGGCGCTTCAGTTGCCCATGGTTTGGGGAGCTGCCAATGCCCGGCAAGCCGGTCGGCAAGGCCCCGTGAGGCTGGAAGAGCTTCCTGCTTCACAGCCCGAACAGAAACCTCCGATAAAGGAGCCGGAAGCAGGGCCGGTTGTCAATCTGGCATTCTACAGAAAGCACACCGAGAAGATGCTGCGGCGCTATCTGTACGCCTCCATGCAGGTAGGCAGGGCGCCCGCGATCCTGGGCGAGCCCGTCGCGCGGGGATGGGTTTCGAGCCGCCCGGTGCGCACTTTCGAGGACGCCGTGATTTTTGTCCTCGATGTTGAAACCTGCCTCAACCAACTTGGTTCGCTGGACCGTCAGATGCTTTGCCGGATCGTGATCCAGGAGTACACCCAGATAGAAACAGCGAGTTTGCTGGGGATGAGCGTTCGCACCGTTTCCTACAAATTCCCCATGGCCCTCGACCTGTTGACAGAGAAGCTGCTGGCAAGCGGACTGCTGGTCTTGCCCTATTGATCCAAGTCAGAAAAAAAACATCCGGAAAAGGGGAGTGCAGATTTAGCGCTCACCTTTTCTGCGCTGCATCTTCCGCAAGCATGACTGGAGTATTCGGCTCTCTTCCGCCAGGACGGGCCCCGGAAATCGTGCACCGGCCCGAGTCACAACGGGTGATTCGGCGCGCCGTTTTCTGCTATTGTGGACGGGGTCCGGCAGTTTGTTACGGAGCCCGCGTCAAAGCGACCCATCCCCCATGCAATCCGCGTTGAGGAGCCGATCCCATGCAACCCATCACCCGCCATGCCTGCATCGCGATGCTGTTTTTCTCCGCCTCCCTGGCTGCACAGGAACCCGCCCAGGGGACTGCGCCAACGCCCACCACCGCTGCCGAAGCCCCCAATCGCGACACCAGCTATATCGACGCCCAGGGCACGGCGCATGTCACGCGCGTGGTTCCAGTGCCGCAGACCGTAAGCCCCCAGGCGCAACTGATGCTCGGCCATCCGGCGCCCGACCAGGGACCGCCCCAGTCCCTCGCCAACCGGCGCAAGATGACCGACAACTATACGGCCGGCGCCCGCGTGGCATGGACCCGCATCTGCCCCAACCAACTGGTTGACTCGACCATCGCCGGAGTGCCGGTGCACATTGTCACCCCCGACGGAATGCCCGGCGCCAACAAAGACAAAGTGCTTCTGAACCTGCACGGCGGCGGCTTCAACTCCGACTCAGGTTCCTATACTGAGTCGATTCCCATCGCCAGCTACACCGGAATCAAGGTTGTCGCCGTGCTCTACCGCCTGGCGCCGGAATATCCCTTTCCCGCGGCTGTGGATGACTCGGTGGCCGTCTACAAGGAACTGCTGAAGACGTACACGCCCAACCACATCGTCATCTATGGCACCTCGGCCGGAGCCATTCTCACCGCGGAAGTGGCGGCGAAGCTGAAGCAACTGGGACTGCCGCAGCCGGCGGCGCTGGGCATCTTCAGCGGCATGGGCGATTTTGCGCGCGAGGGTGATTCGCAATCCCTCTACGCGCTGCGCGGATTCACCGGCCATCTTGACCCGCCCAAGCCCGGCGTGCACGATCAGGAGTACGCCGCCGCCACCGATCTCAAAGATCCGGTGCTCTCGCCCATCTACTCCGACCTGCACGGCCTGCCGCCCACGCTGTTCATCACCAGCGGGCGCGACCTGCTGCTGAGCGGCACGGTGAATTTGCACCGCGCCTATCTGAACGCGAGCGTGGATGCGCGCCTGGTGGTCTTCGATGCGCTCCCCCATGCGTTCTGGTACGACCCCATGCTGCCCGAGGCGCAGGAAGCCAACCACATGATGGCCGATTTCTTTGTGAAGCAGTTGGGGAAATAGGCCTTCTTCCTCACCTCGCGGGCGACGATCCCGTTAATCTGCAGCTTTTCTTTCTTGCGCAACTGTAAGGGGTCGGTGTAGCTTGGGGCCAATCAGGTGCAACAGCATCCCTGTGCACCTGCGGCCTGTCGTGCCGCTCCCCGTCCTTCCCCCAGTCGGAAAATATCGGTCAGAAATCGAGAAAGGAGCCCAAAATGGGAACCCAAGCGCAGTCTCAGCCCCTGTCGACAACCCGATCATCATCATCTAGGGTGCGCCAAAACTACATGGCCATCGTCGTCGCCGCCATTGCCTGCTTTCTGTTTGAGGCGGGATGGTACTCCTTCTTCCTTCAGTCCTGGCTCAGCGGCATTGGCCGCACAAGCGCGTGGCTGATGGCAACCGGTGTCAATCCTGCCCTGCAATATGCCACTGCCCTGATCTCGGCCGCGGTGATTGCGACAGCCATTTCGTGTGTCACTCAACTCACCGGTCCGCAGACCGCCCTGCGCGGGATCAAGACCGGCGTGCTCCTGTGGCTGGGATTTGTGCTGACCACATGGTCGACCGAGTACGTGTTTGAAGTTCGCCCCTGGAGCCTGCTTGGCATCAACGCCGGCTTCTGGTTTTTCGGCATGGCAATCATGGGCGCGATCGTAGGGGGCTGGAAGAAGAAGTAGCGAGTGCCGAAATCGGCTGCCGCCCCGTCGATTCGCCGGGCACTGCGCTAATCCGGCGGCGGATAGAAGGGCAGCTTCTGATTCTTTTCGTTGGCCCGCTTCACTGTCACGTCGTCCAGCAGCAGCGCAGGGGCAATCACGGTCTGCGGCACGTCGCCAAAGTAGCTGGCAACAAAAAGATCCTTGCCCGCAGCCTCGACGCTGGAACGCAGCGCGCGCTGATCCACGTCGTCGAACACTGCGCCGCGCACCAGTTCGCGCTTGCCGGCCGTTGTGCCGTCGGGGGTGATGCGGTAAAGCAGGCGGGGCGCGTCACCGCCCAGCGTCTCAACAAAATACATGTTCTTGAGACCGCGATTCTTCACCAGGTCCAGCAGCTTCTTGTTCAGATCGCTCTCCGACAGGCCTTCTCTCGACGTCACCTTCAACACGCCGATCGCCGGCCGAGGCGCCCCGGTCACTCCCGCCCGGCCATGGCCGTTCGACTGGGGAACATCCCGCACCGGCTCGCGGCCGATCAGGTAGTTCTCCAGCGTGCCCCCGGTCACCAGCGTCACCGCCTGCGCCGGCACGCCCTCGTCGTCAATTGCATAAGCGCCGATCAGGCCCTTGCCGTTGAAGCTCTTCAGTCCCGGGTCGTCGACAACATCCATGTGATAGGGCAGCACCTTGGCGTGATAGCTCGACGAATACACGCCGTTGGTGCGCGCCTCGGTTCCCAGCTTGGGCCGCGTTGCGACTACCGCAGTTGCTACCAGCGAATGCATGGTGTCGGCGCTGGCGTCGGAACTGAAAAGAACCGGCCCGTGATACTCCTCCTCCACCACCGGCGCCTTGCGCAAATCGGTCAGCGACGCAATCAGCTTCAGCGCATGTTTGTCGAAAACGTCCGGAGCATCCAGGTCACTCAGCGAGCTGCCCGTCGACGCATACGACCGGTCCAGGCGCATCCCATCCGCGGCCTGCGTACCCACGCCGATGGCCTCCTGGTACTCCGAGGCCGACTTGCGCACGATGGTCCCTTCGCTGTTCACCAGCCAGGTGGTCGTCACCCGCGCATGAAACTCCCCGTTGGAATATTCCACATCGCGCTGGGTGGCCATGACACCGGAGTCGGTACGATAGAGGCCGCTGGCGCGCGCGACGCGTTCCACCCAGTAGGCTTCGTCCAGCTTGAGTTTTTCCGGCGCGGCAAGAAAAATCACCGGCTTCTCCTTGCTGAAGTCGTCCGCTTGCGGCGCCGTCTGCACTTGCTTCAGCTCCGCCTGCTTCTGCGCATAAGCCGCGAGCGCAGCCTTGTACGCCTGGTCGGTTCCTGACCAAAGCGAACAGCGCACCGCAATGGGATCGTCGTCCAGGCTGGACAGCTCAAGCGCTCCATCCCCGCGGCCGCCGGAGCTGTCGGTCTTGTAGTCGCCCACGCGGACGGTGATGCGCGCAATGCGCTGGTGAGTGTGCGTGGCGCCTTCGGTTGCGCCAAACACCGCCTTGGTCTGGTAATCGTCTACCTCTTCAATGCGGTATTGGATGAAGAACGGCTTGGCGAACCCCGGCAACTGCAGCTGGCTCATGCTGCGGTCGAGCTCGGCGAGCATCGCCTTCAGCAGCGGATCTTTTTCCGCATCGGCGCGTGTCTGCTGCGCGGAACCGAACGCAGGCGCCATCAGACAGCTTGCAAAGAATCCAACAACTGCCATCACCGCAATAGGACGAATCAACCTCACCGCGCCTCCATGACCTAACTCAGCGAATCCCTGATAACGAGTCCTAATCCCTAGTGCCTAGTCCCTAATCCCTAGTGCCTAGTCCCTAATCCCTAGTCCCTAATCCCTAGTCCCTAATCCCTAGTCCCTAATCCCTAATCCCTGCCCTACCGCGGAATGGGCAGAATCGGCGGCCTCGACGTTCCCTGCGCCTGCTTCTGCGTCTCCATTTCGCTCACCAGCATGGCCGGAGCCACCGCGCTCACCGGAATCGTCCCCGACTCCGCGCCGCACTCGCCGTTGAATACTTCGCTCTTGTCGCCTGTCGCCTGGATCCGCTTCAATGCCGCCAGCGGCGTGCCCACAATGCTCACACCGCGCACCAGCTCATCGGGACGGCCATCGACGTACACCCGGTAAACCACCAGCGGAATCACCTGGAACGCCTGCGGCGAACTGCGCGCGGTCACTGCAAATCCTGAAGATATGTCTTCGAAGTAGAGACCAAACGGCTTCCCTTGCTTCTTCGCTTCCTCGATCAACTGCTTGCGCAGTTCGCTCTCCGGCTCGGTCTTTGTCGAAGTCACAATCAGGTTGCCCTGGCGCCCCGTCGGCACACGGCCTGACTGGGCGCGACCGTGGCCGTTCGACTCGGCGAAGTTGGCGATGGGCAGGCGCGACATGAGAAACGTCTTCAACACGCCATCGTCGATCAGGTCAACCTTGCGGGCCTTCTGGCCCTCGTCGTCGTATTCGTAGCTGCCGCTCAGCCAGGTGCCGCCGAACTTGGTCCGCGTGGGGTCATCGGCAACGGAAAGAAACGCCGGCAACACATCCTTGCCCACTTCCTTGGTAAACGTCTGCCCCTCTTCATCGCCGCGCTGGCGCTGGCCTTCGAGCCGATGGCCGAGAACCTCGTGAAAGAACACCGCAGCCGCGCGCCCGCTCAAAATCGCCGGCCCGTCGAAGGGTTCGGTTACCGGCGCCTTGCGCAGCGCTTCAAGGCTCTTGCCCAGTTCGCGTATGGCCGTTTCCAATTCAGGCTGCGCCGGCAAACCATCCACGGTCTCGGCTTCAAAGGTCTGAGCGCGGAACAAGTCCATGCCGTCGTCGGCGCGCGTCGCCGCAAACGCCACCAGCCGCGCTGACAGGTGCAGCGTTACCACCTTCGATCCCTCGGATGAGGCAAAGTAGTCGGTCTCGTTCTGCACCGTGAGCATCACTACGTTCTGGTAAACGTCTGGGTAGTCGCGAAAGACCTTGGAGAGATCCGTCACCCGGCGCTCCCACACCGCCTTGTCCACCACCACCGGCGGAGCGGGTTTGCCAATATGAGTCTGCGGCGCCTCCTGGCTGAAGTCGGGCGACGTGTCCTCTTCCTTGGCGCGGACCTGCGCCTCGGTCTTGACGCGCAGGTAGTTGTCCAGCGCCGTGCCGTAGCCCGTATTGGTGGCCAGCCACAGTGCGCGCTCGAGCGCTTCGCGGTCGTCGGTCAACGGCATTTCCATGCTGTTGACGGCCGAAGCGCGATGCGTGCCATGCGTGTTGTCGAGCTTGGGATCGCCCAGCCGCACCTGCACGTCGGCCACGCGCACATGGTTGGAAGTGCTATCCGCCAGCGCTCCGAACTGGGCGCGAATCCCCACATAGGTGGCTTCACTCACGGCGTAGCTGAGGAAGTAAGGCGGCAATTGCTTGTCGTCGCCCTGCTTGCCCAGCGAGGTGAAGGCGCGATGCAACTCCGTCGTCATTGCGTCCAGCAGGACAGGCGTCGCCGGTTGCTGTGCGCTTGCCGCGAAAGGCAGCGCCAGAACAGCAGCCGCCAAGCCAATCGCCGCAACCCGGCCCGATCGCAAAGCAAATTGAAACGATGTCTGCATTGAGACGGCAAAAGATTTCTGTGGCATAGGGTGGTATTGCTCGGGTAAAAGCATGTCTAGCGAGAATTGTCGCAGAGTTACCCACCGAAGAGGAAAAACACATCGTGATTCGATCCCGTTGGTTCCTTTGTCTCTGTTTAGCTATGCTGGTTGCCTGCCTGGCTCCGCAACATTCCGCCGCCCAAAAGACTTCCGCTCCGCCGGCCAAGACCCAGTCTGCGCTGGCTACCGCCGCGCAGGCCGGCCAGGCGTACACCCTGCCGCCGGACAAGCTGGCAAAGGCCATCACCCTGAACCGCATACGCAACATCCTGGACCTCGTTGCCGGGCTTTGGGGCATCGCTGTTCTGTGGCTGCTGCTCGAGATCCAAATCGCAGCAAGTCTGGAGGCTTGGGCCGGCGGCATCTTCCGCCGCCGCTGGCTGCAAGGCCTGCTCTTCTTCGCGATGCTTCTTGTCATCATTACCATTGCCAACCTGCCCATCGACATTTACGGCCATCACGTCAGCAAAGAATATGGCATCAGCATTCAAGGCTGGGGCGGCTGGCTCGTGGACCAGGCCAAGGCCCTGGGCCTCACGGTGCTCTTCGGCGCACCCGTCATGCTGCTCTTAAACTGGATCGTCCGCCGCTGGCCGCGCCGCTACTGGTTCGGCATCTGGCTGGTCACGCTGCCGCTCATGGTGCTCGTTCTCTTTGTCTCTCCGCTCTTCGAACCGATCTTCAATAAATACGAGCCGCTCTCGAAAAACCATGCCGCTCTGGTCGACAAGCTGGAAACCGTAGTCGCCCGCACCGGCACCAATATCCCGCCGGATCGCATGTTCCTGATGGAGGCCAGCAAAAAGACCAATGGCCTCAACGCCTATGTCAACGGAATCGGCGCCACCAAGCGCATTGTCGTCTGGGACACAACCGCCGGTCGCATTCCGGACGACGAAGTCATGTTCGTGTTCGGCCATGAGAGCGGGCACTACGTTCTCAACCACATCCCCAAGATGCTGGTCATCTCTGCAATTGGCACATTTTTCGTGTTTTGGGCCTGCGCCGCCTTCGCCGGCTGGCTCGCTGACCGCTTCGGGCCGAGTTGGGGTCTATTCACGCCGGATATGTTTGCGGAGCCGCAACGTCCGCTCTCCACCCGCGCCGGTTTTGTGGTCCTGTTGTTCGCTATTACCATTGCCGGGTTCATCCTTGAACCCGGCAACAACGGCATCAGCCGCTATTTCGAACACCAGGCCGACGTCTATGGTCAGGAGGCCATCCACACCCTCGTTCCCGACCCGCAGAAGACCGCCGTCGCCGGCTTCCAGGCCCTGGGCGAAGCCTGGCTCGAAGACCCCAACCCCAGTCCTGTCATCGAATTCTGGGAGTACAACCACCCCAGCGTCAAGAACCGCGCCAACTTCGCCGCGCACTACGATCCATGGGCCAACGGCGGGCATGGCGAGTTCTTCGAGCGATAGCCTGAGGGCATGCGCTGCTCTTTTATCGGAGGGAGGAGGGGCATTGATGCCCCTGAGAGCAGGCCGGAAGCGAAAGGGCTTTAGCCACAGGCTCTCAAATTCCGGCGAGGTGCGTCCGGGCCTGAAGGCCAACCGCTTGTTCAAGGCTGTTCAGGGGCATGAATGCCCCTGCTCCCTCCAAAGGTGCATTAGCCCCTTTTGCCAAATCCATGCTAGAATAGAAGTCAATCGTAGAATTCGATCTGAAGTCCTTGCCTGTTCCGGTTACCGCCTACTCGCAAACTTCCACATTGCGTTCGCGGTAAATCAGTATCGAAGGAGCAACACCAAATGGAACAGGGAACAGTTAAGTGGTTTAATGACGCCAAGGGTTTTGGATTTCTGAGCCGTGAAAACGGCGAGGACGTGTTCGTCCATCACACCGCCATCCAGTCGAACGGCTTCCGTTCGCTGCAAGAAGGTCAGCGCGTCCAGTTCAACGTGACCAAGGGCCCCAAGGGCTGGCAGGCTGAGAACGTTCAGGTTGTCTAAGGCATAAAGCCGGACAATCAGTTCGGGAATCAATAAAAGAGGGACGGCAAAGCTGCCGTCCCTCTTTTGCGTTTGTCTCAAGATTTAGATCCGCTTCAGACTCGGCCCAGCCCCTAGTCCCTCAGTCCCTAGTCCGTGCGCCTTCTACGCCGCCGGCTTCAGGCTCTTCACGCTGACTTGAGGAACAGCCGGATGAAGGCTCTCCCTGAGCGTTTCGTGGGTGCCCAGGTACTGCAGCACATCGTTGATCGAATCTTCAAAGCGAGAGCCGGTTTTGTGGGTGGCCTTCACGCCCTTTGCCACCAGCTGGCAGACTTCAAAACGGTTCATTCCCTGCGCGAGCGCGCGGTGTATTTTATCGGAACGCATGACGTACTCCGGCAAACAGGTTGGTAGTTGCGTGGGGTTGCGGAGCTCGTCAGAAGCTGTAGGACGGCCGGAGCCGAGCAGGCTGGTCTCTTCACAGATGCGTGTCTATTCCGATTGTACGCTGAAAACAGTCCAACGCCGCTCCTGATTTTGCTTGAAGCACGCGATTCATGGGGGAATTCCCGCTTTCGCGCATTCGATTTCCCTGTTATCCTTGACATGGCATTGACCCGCTCTGAGCGGAAACTAGAAAAGATTGCAGTGAAAGAGGTTATACGTGGCAGACACCACCAAGGTTGAAGATAAGCTGGAACGCAAGAAGCTGAAGCGCGCCGCCCGCAAGAAGGCCGCACCCAAGGCCAAGCGCACCGGAGCGCGAGGCGAGAAGAAGAAGAAGGTCAAAAAGCTCGCTCGCGGCCAGTCGAAGCGCTAAGCATCGGCACGCACAAGAGGGGTTTCGGAGCGTCCATCACCATGGCCGCTCCGGAACCCTTTTTCTCTTGCATCTGGTCCAAGCGGTTCTTCGCTCCCCCGAGCAAAGCCGCGTCATTGGATGCCGGACCAACTGGATGAAACTGGTTCCTAACGTTTCTTTCCAAACGGGGAACCTCATCCTGTACACTGCGGCGAAGGCATCCTGAACCGGAATCGAGCCGCAACCGGCGGAAGCCAGCAATTGACAGTGCCCCGCAATCCCATGGATGAGGAAAACTGCCCTGCCCAGCCAACTGCTTGCCCGAAAATCCATTGATAAGCTGATCCGCGACTCGGAAGAACCCGAGCACGCGCTCAAAAAGACTCTCGGGCCGTGGTCGCTCACCGCTCTCGGCATTGGCGCCGTCATCGGCTCAGGCATCTTCACTGTCATCGGCACAGCCATCTCAGGGGAATTGAATCCTGACGCCACGATCAAGAACACACCGCTGATCCACTACATCATTGCTCACACCGTCCTCAACGGACGCCCTGGCGCCGGGCCGGCCATCGCTGTATCGCTGGTGCTGGTGGCCTTTGTCTGCGCGCTCACCGGCCTCTGTTATGCCGAACTCGCGTCCATGATCCCCATCGCCGGCTCGGCCTACACCTATACCTACGCAACCATGGGCGAGCTGATCGCCTGGATCATCGGTTGGGACCTGATCCTCGAATACGCCGGCTCCAACATGACCGTCAGCGTCGGCTTCGCAGCCCACGTGGTGGATCTCCTCGACTGGTTCGGCCTCAATCCATCGGCCAATTGGATCTCGCCGGCCTACTTGCCAGGCGGGCTGCAGGACCTGGCCGGGAACTGGCTCTACCAACCCGGCTGGCACTTCGGCTTCAACATTCCGGCGTTCCTCATTGTTCTTGTGCTCACCGTCGTCCTGGTCCGCGGCATTCGCGAGTCGGCCTCCACCAACAACATGATGGTGAGCATCAAACTCATCGCCATCCTGATCTTTGTCTTCGCCGTGATCGGCTTTATCCATCCCTCCAACTGGCATCCGTTCATGCCCAACGGCTGGAGCGGCGTGCTGACCGGCGGGTCGATTATCTTTTTCACCTACATTGGCTTCGATTCCGTTTCGACAGCCGCCGAGGAGTGCCGCAACCCGCAGCGCGACCTGCCCATCGGCATCATCGCCACGTTAGTCGTTTGCACTTTGCTCTACGTCGCGGTCGCCGTGTGCCTCACCGGCCTGGTGCCGTGGCAGTCTATGGTCGGCGACGCCGCGCCGGTGGTCAACGCGCTCAAGAAGCTCTCCGTTCTTCCCGGCGGCCATTCGCTCCACTGGGTCAGGCTCATCGTCCTCTTCGGCGCCATCATGGGCATGCTGTCTTCGATCCTGGTCTACCAGCTTGGCCAGTCGCGGGTATGGTTCTCCATGTCCAGGGACGGCCTGCTGCCCAAGGTCTTCTCGAATGTGCACCCCATCTTTCGCACCCCGGCCTTTTCCACCTGGGTCGCGGGCATCGTGGTCGCCATCCCCTCCGGCCTTTTCGACATCGGCACGCTGGCCGACCTCTCCAACATCGGAACGCTGTTTGCGTTTGTGCTCGTTTCCGTCGGCGTGATTGTCCTGCGCTATCGCGAGCCAGACCGCCGCCGCGGCTTCCGCGTTCCTTTTGGGCCAATCATTCCCGTCCTCAGCGTTGTCTTCTGCTTCCTGCTCATGGCGGGTTTGCCCATCATCACCTGGATGCGCTTCCTGATCTGGCTGGCCATCGGGTTGGTGATTTATTTCTTCTACAGCCGGCATCGGTCGGAGTTCGCACACAAGCGTTGAGAGCGTGCAGGCCTTTTGCGATTGCTTCTGATCTTCAGCCGCTTCGGGGCAAAAGGCAATGCGCTCCGCGCGGGCCAAGCGCCTTGTCAAACGTGATCAGGATGCCTCCAGCCGCGCTCGCCATAGCGAGCATCCATGCATCCGCCCAAAGCTTGGGAGAGGCGGCAAGGCCAGTCGCTTTGGCGCGGAACACAGCGTCCATCTCCGGTCGCTCGTAGACGAAGACCACCCGATCATCGGCCAACAATTCATCGTAGATCCGCCACGATCGATCCACGGATAGCGGCTTGTTCCCCATGACCGCCGCTGTCGTCAGAAGACGCAATAATCCAAGCTGCGAAATCCGGCAAAAAGCCATGCCGCCCTCATGGGAGTTCCACCACCGCCGGGCAACCGCGCTATGAACGTGCTCATGCGAAACAAGCGCCAGCCAGACATTCAAATCAGGGAAACTCAATGAGGTCATAAATCTCTTCGTTAGTTAGATCGATCCGGCGACCCGCTGGCGGAACAAGGGACTTGTCGAGTGTCAGTCGGCGAGACGGACGGGAAGCCTCCGGCTCAGAAACGGCTCGCTCGATCCCCGCCAGAATGAGCTTGCGCGCCGAGCATCCCTTGCGTGCCGCAGCCTCGTGCAGCTTGCGGTGCAAGTCCCGCGGCAGGTCGATGGAGGTGCGGATGGGAGTCTGCTTCATATCCAATTGTGTGCCGGGCGACTTAAATAAGTCAAATGACGATTGGCAAGCGTTCAGCCGCCCCAATTTACACTCGAAACATGGCGGGGATCGAAGACTTTATCAGGCGGCTGCCCAAGGCCGAGTTGCATCTGCATCTCGAAGGCACCATTCTGCCCGCGACGCTGACGGAGCTGAGCACCCGCCACGATGCCCGCCCCTTCACCCTTGCGGAAGCCGAGGCCCTCTATCGCTTCGATGACTTCACGTCGTTTATTGAGAGCTTCAAAGCCGTTACCAAGCGGCTCATCACTCCGGAAGACTACGAGCTGACCGCCTGGCGCATGATGCAGCAGCTTGCCGCACAGGGTGTGGTGCATGCCGAGGTCTACATCTCGGTGGGTGTCATCTACATGTGGCGCAACTTCGATCCGCGCGCATTCGAGCCCATCTTTGCAGGCCTGGAGGAAGCTCGTAAGCGTGGCGAACGCGAACTGGGCCTCTCACTCTATTGGATCTTCGACGCTGTGCGTCATTTCACCGTGGATGAAGCCGATCGCGTCTTCCGCAAGGCCGCCGAGATGCGGCCGCACTACCCTTCCATCATCGGCATCGGTCTGGGAGGCGATGAACGCCGCGCCGGCTCCGAACCTTTCCGGGCCTTCTATGACCGGGCAGCGAGGGCCGGCCTGCGGCTCACCAACCACGCCGGCGAAACGACCGGCCCCGAGGCGATTCGGGAAGCTCTTGCCATTGGCTCGGAGCGAATCGGCCACGCCTTATCCGCCATTCAGGATCCAGAACTCGTGCAGCATTTGAAAGCGCGCAATATTCCCCTTGAGCTGAATCCTACTTCCAACGTCCGCACCGGCGTTTGCCCCTCCTTTGCCGAACATCCGCTACGCCGCCTGTTCGATGCCGGCCTGCTCATCACCGTCAACTCCGACGATCCAGCCTTCTTCGGCTCCAACCTGGCCAACGAGTACCTGCTCGCCCACACCGAGCAGGGTTTTACCCGCGAAGAGCTGCGCCAATTGGCCGCCAATTCCATTCGCGCCAGCTTTCTTCCCGAGTTGGCAAAGGTCGCCTGGCTCACCCGAATCGACTCCATTCAGTAACCAAAAGTCGTAGGCTAACCTTCGCGCGCGCCTGCCGGTCAAATGGAAACTGGGGTATCATGTTCGTAGAGGGAGGCTGCAAGCCTATGTCCGCTGAACCTGAAAAAGTTGAATCCGCAGAAGATTCCGCCGTCGAACAGGCGGGAGAGCGCAGCACGCTCCGCGTGATCGGCTGGTTCTCCGTGGGGATGGTTGTGGCAGCATTGGGCATCTATCTTGGCAGTGAGCTGCGCAGCCGCTACAAGTTCAAGCGTCGCACGCCTTACGACTTTTACTCGAAGGCCGAACAGCAGGCCAGCGAATTTGGGATGGGCATCTAGTTTATCTTCCTTGACTCGTATACCGGATGCCGCCAGAGGGCGGCATTTTGCATTTTCGAGTCAGGAAATTCCATTTCCAAGTTAAAAGTTCAACAAAAAGGGAAGGGATCCGCCGGCGGCGGATGCCCTTCCCTTTTTGTCGTTCGATTCCACGCAACCGAACGGACTACTGTCCGGGCACGTACTGCGGAGACACCTCTTCGCTCTTCCTTGACTTCCTGTCAAGCGTAGTGGTGACCAACGGCCCGTATTGGACCGACTGCAAGGCGTGTGTTACGCCCTGCGGATCGAATCTGAGAATGACCTTGTCGCCCATGGCCGCTGAGGGTGCGGCAACCCAGGTAAAGCTCTCCGTCGCGTCCTTGCCCACGAGCCGCACGAAGTTGCTATCCCGGTGAATCGAATAAATGCCGGCGGGAAGGCTTCGCCCGTTCACGGTGAAGCTGAAGGGGACATTCAGTTTTGTGGTTGTATCAGCCACCGCTGGAATTGTGGCCAATGCCGCTGCCGCCAAAGCTGTCGACGCCAGAAAGAAAGTGCTGAGTTTGGATCGCATGAAGTTGATTCCTCCCACGCAACCCACACTAGCGATTCGCAAAAATAAAGTCGTCAAGTCTCCGTCCAGAAACTGTCAAACTTTCGCTGTGCATTTTTTCATGCGTCAGCAAACGCCTGCCTGCTGCCTCTCGATCGCGGCCGCATCCAGCACACTTGCTGCGCGTTCCCGGTCGCCCGCGGCCTCATAGTGCATCGCCCTCTCGCGCGCCACGTCCGCTTCGCGCTCGGCAAACAGCTCTGCCAGCCGCTCTGCAATGCGAATATGCCGCGTCGCCCGGCGCGCTTCCGCCTGGCGCTGGTAGAGCACCTCGCGATAGAGCCCATGGGCCAGCACATAGAATGCCGACCGGCTTCCGTCCGGCAGTTCATCCTGCCCGGCGCGCACCACAAAATGCAGCCGCCGCCCCAGTGCATCGCACGCTTCCTCGGTTTCCACAGGGTCCTTCTCGAGCGCCGCAGCCACCGCCCACGCCGGGAAAGCCACGCGCATCAGGCTTGCCGCCTCCAGCAGACGCTGGTCATCCTCGCTCAGCCGGCCGATCTCCATCTCGATCATGCGCGCCAGTTGATCGGGAACGCTGGCTTCCATCTCCTCAAAAGGCGCGCGCCGCTCCCATTGCCCCTCACTTGTGCGCATCAGAAAACGCTGCGCAATCAAGTGCTCCACCACTGCGGTTATAAACAGCGGATTTCCCTCCGAGCGCATGTACACAAAATCGGCCAGGCCTGCCGGCGGCTCCGCCTCCCCCAGCTCCCTCCCGATCAGCTCCCTGACTGCTGTCTTTTTGAGTGGCGCGAGCTCCATCTCCACGCACAGCCGCCGCAGCAGCAGGTCCTGCTTCAGCCCGTTGAGGGTTTCCCCGCTATCTCCGCTCAGCGGACAATTGGTTGCCAGAATCATCAGCCTCGCCTGCGCTCGCCGCCGCGCCAGGGCCGATATCAGGTTGAGCGTGCAATCATCCGCCCAGTGCAGGTCTTCGAAGAGAAGGATCAGCGGACTCTCCGCAGCTAGCTCTTCCAGGGCTGCACAAAGATCCCCCAGCTTCCGTTCCAGCGCCGAGGACCGCGCCGCAATCGATGCTGCCGTCTCATCCCGCCCCAGCGCCAGCCATGCCGGCGCCCTTCGGGACAGAACCTGGTACGCCAGCTCACCGGCCTGTCCGGCGCAGAGCTGATTCAACGCCTCCGTCACCGGGTAATACCCGTCCACCCCGCCAACCCCCTGCACACACTGGCCTCGCGCCATGTTTGCCGCGATAGACGGATCGATCTGCCGGCAGAATGCATCCACCAGCGCGGTCTTGCCGATCCCTGCCTCCCCTGTGACGAACACTACTTTCCTCTGCCCGCTTTCGAGCTGCCGCAGTTGCGCCTGCAACCGCTCGAGTTCCCCATCGCGCCCCACAATTTTTCCGGCCCTTATCCCTGGGCTCGGGGTCTCGATTGGAGCGCCCGCTTCCATCTCGTTGCCCTCCGTCACCGGCGCCACAAAACGGTAACCGCGCTTGGGCAGCGTCTGGATGAATCGCGGCTGTGCCGCGTCGTCGCCCAGAACTTTGCGCAATTCGAGCATGTAGGTTCGCAGCACCTGCGGCTGCACGTAGGTCTCCGGCCAAAGGGCGTCCAATAACTCGTCGTGGGTAATCAGGCGACCGGGGTGCTCCACCAGGTAGCGCAGCACCGCGAAGGGCTTGGGCGCCAGTTCAACGATCGCGCCGCCGCGCAACAGGCATTGATTGGCCGTGTCCAGCCCAAAACACGCAAACTGCTTCATTCCGACCGGACCTCCGGGGAAGAGAGGAGCACCTTTACCTTGTCAGCAATCGACTCGCCACAACCACCGGCAGCCATCCTCACCGCATCCTCAACGATTCATTCCACATATTCGTGAACATCGCCAGGATTCCGCATTGCAACTGTGCCGCCGCCGTTCATTTTCGAACACGCATGTCCACCCACGAACAAGACGGCAGAGAAGAATGATCCGCGCGAAGCACAGACATTGCGCGAAGCTCAGACATCGAGAGATACGCTCCAACACGACCTGCCGTTCCCGGGCGCGAGCTTCGGTTCGTTTGACTGTATAGGACAAGCCTCCGGCTCAATCGCAATTTTGAAAATCCCGCAAATCGAGTCGAGAGGAATCACGCAGCTCAACTCACCCAGTCCTCCGTTTTTCCTAGTCCGCGATCCCCGATCCCTAACCCCTGACCCCTGACCCCTGTTTGCGTTACCCTTAGGTCGTATGGGCCGCATCCGCATTCTTCCCGACCAGGTTGCCAACCAGATCGCCGCCGGCGAGGTGGTCGACCGGCCCGCATCCGTGGTCAAGGAGTTGCTCGAGAATGCCCTGGACGCCGGCGCCAGCCGCATTCGCGTGGAAGTCGAGGCAGGCGGCCGCCGGCTGATTCGCGTTACCGACGACGGCTACGGCATGAACCGCGACGACGCCCTGCTTGCCTTCGAGCGCCACGCCACCTCCAAACTGCGCACTGCCGACGACCTGCTCTCCATCGCGACCCTAGGTTTCCGAGGCGAGGCCCTGCCATCGATTGCCTCCGTCTCCCGCGTGACGCTCGAAACGGCAACCGAACCTGAAACCGGAACCGGTGTCGAATCGACAATTCGGGAAGCCACCTCCGGGACCCGCATTGAGATCGCCGGCGGCAAAATTCTCCACGTCGACGACGCGGCCCTGTCTCGCGGAACCACCCTCGCCGTCGCCGATCTCTTCTTCAACACCCCGGCACGGCGCAAATTTCTCCGCGCAGAAAGCACAGAGCTGGCCCACGTTACCGCCCTTGTCACCCACTACGCACTCGTCCACCCCGAGAAGCATTTCGAGCTCATCTCCGCCACGCACGCCATCGTCTCCGCGCCGCCGGTCACCCGCACCGCCGAACGCATCTATCAGATCTTCGGCAAGGAGACGCTTGCCGCGCTGCTTCCCGTAGCCGCCGAGACGCCACTGGCACACGGCGGCCTGCCCGAGCCGCCGCCTTGGAAGAAGGACCCCGAAGAGCCGGCGCACGACCCCGGAACCCTCCGCCTGACTGGGTTCTATTCCAAGCCTGAGCTCCAGAAGCTCAACCGCAACTCCATCTATATCTTTGTGAACAAGCGGCTTATCCGCGACCGCCTGCTCATCCATGCGATCACCGAAGCCTACCGGAACGTCATTCCGCCCACCTGCTTTCCGGTGGTGCTGCTCTTCCTCGAAATGCCAGCCGAAGAGGTGGACGTCAACGTGCACCCGGCCAAGACCGAGGTCCGTTTCCGCCAGCAGAGCCTGATTCACGATTTTGTCCGAGATAGCCTGCGGACGGCGCTGATCGAGTCCCGCCCCGCCGCCGCGTTTTTGGCCGCAATTGACTCGGCACCGCTGGCAAGCCCGTCGCTGATGCCGCCAGCCGCATCTCCACTCCCCGGCGCCCCCGACGGCACTCGTCCCGCCGACTCCGAACCCGGCGCCTTTCCGGCCGGGGAGGAAGAAGCCCAGCCTTTTCAACTGACTCCACGGTTGCCAACCCCCGTTCCCGGCAAGCTTCCCTTTGAATCCCGAGGGTTCAATCCCGGCGGATGGGGAGACCAGCAGGCCTGGGGTGAGGCGGCCGCAGCGCTCTTCCAGCCCGGACCGACCGCGACAGCAGATGGCTGCTTGCATCCACTTGCCGATGCTTCGGTAAATGGACTAAGTCCAGCCACGGCAACTGCCCAGATCGAAGCCGAGCAAGCCGCCACCACCCTCAACCACCTCGGCTCCCTCCGCCCTCTAGGCCAGCTCCGCGAATCCTTCATTCTGGCTTCCGGCGAGGACGGTTTGTGGATAATCGATCAGCATGTTGCTCATGAGCGCATACTTTTTGAAAAAATTTTGCGCGATCGCCAGGTCGAGCAGGTGCAGCGCCAGAGGTTACTGATGCCCATGCTGGTGGAACTCAAACCCTCGCAGATGGTGGTTTTCGCGCGCATCGCCGAGGAACTGGAGCGCAACGGCTTTGAGGTGGAACCCTTTGGCCCACAAACACTTGCGGTGAAAGCTGCGCCCGTGGGCCTGGAGGGAGCGGCTCTCGAGCGCATGCTCGCCGAAGTCATCGAGCAGTCCAGTGCCGTCTCCGATGAAGTCAAGCAGAATGAGGATCTTAAGGCACTCCGTATACGCATTGCCGCCTCCATCGCCTGCCATTCTGCCATTAAGGTCAATACCGCTCTTGACCCGGTTCGAATGGAATGGTTACTGTTGGAGCTGGCCAAGACCAGGCACCCAACGAGTTGCCCGCATGGACGTCCAATAGCTTTGCTGTATTCTTGGAAGGAGATTCAGCGGGCCTTCCATCGTATTTAATTCGCAGGTAAAATAAAAAAGGTGGCAATCTCTCCGTTCTCAGGAATGGAGATTTGTCTGGCGTGATTCGCCAACCTGGAAGTGAGGTTTTTCTTTGACAGCAGAGCAATTGGAAGCATCACGCGCCGAAAGGATGCGTCAGAACGGACACGGAGCGCTCACACTGGAAGACGCCCGGACGTGGATTGAAGAGACCGGATTGTGTCTTTTTCTGCCTCGGCGGCAGTTTTCGTCCTCCATCGCACCGTCGTTCGTTGAGGCCGTAGCCGGCCATCAGAATGCAACCCCGGATCCCAAGCACATTCAGCTCGCGGAAGAACTGCTGGTGCGCCTGGAATTGGATGACGTTGCCGTCCGGCTGAACCTGCTTGGGCAGCCCGGTGAGCAGCCCGACTTTGTCGTGGCCAGCTGGGTCCTGCCCTACGTGTATGCGCTCAGGGGCGACCGGGACTGGCGCCGCAGCCCGCAACTTACCGGCTCGCGCCAGGTTTCGCAACTGGCCGTGCAAGCCTACAAGCATTTGGAAGCCGGCGACGCCACCATTGCAGACCTGAAGCATGCGCTGGGCCGGGAAGTCAGCGAGACCGCAGTTTTGCGCGCCATTACCGAGCTCTGGCAGCAGTTGCGGATCATCCCGGTGATCGCCGCTCCCGGAGTGCCCGCCAAGTGGCAACTGCTCCGGCATCGCTTTCAGAAGGCCATTGCCGAGGGAGCATCCACATCGCAAGTCACTGCAATTTCAGTCCTTGCGTCCATTTACCTGCAGGCCGTAATTGCCGCCAGCATGGAAGAAGTGGAACTGTTCCTTGCCCCGCTTACCGCCCGCAGCAAAGTGCGCGAAGTTCTCCGCGGCCTGGTCGCCACCCGCCAGGTGCATACCATCTCCATGGGCCATGCGCCACACTTCTACGTTGCCGGAACGCTGCCCGAGTTCTCTGTTCCTGCCACCTTGTATGCCAGTTCGGCGATGCCGGCTTCCGCGTATTTCATGCGCTCCTATGACCGCGAAGAGGAAACTCTTGAGGTCGAGGCGCCGCTGCCTGTTTACAGTGCGCCCCCGGTGGAAGTTGAGCCGGCGATAGCTGCCGAGACCCACGCTCCCCGCACATCGCCAACCCGCACCTCCTCGGCCCGCAAGCCCGCTTCCAACGTTAAGCCGGTGGCTGCGCGCCCCCACTTCAGCAGGCCGTCGACCCACTCCCGCGACCGTAAGCCGGCCCAGTCGTCCGCGAGCAGCCGCTCCGTTCGCCGTCCGGCAGCCGATACCCGCTCCGCATCTGCTCGCCCGGCAAGCGGTTCCCGCCCCGCCGCAGGCACACGCTGGAGCGCGAATGGCGCTTCCGCCAAGGCGAAGCTCAAGGGTGCAAGTGGATCGCGCACCGCTAACGGCTCGGCAAACGGATCACGCAAAAACGGCAGCTCCGCCCGCCCCGCAACCGGTGCACGGACCGCCAAGTCGTCCGCCCCGGCCTGGACCCAGCACAACGGGCATACCGGAAACGGCCACAGCAACGGCGCCAAGCCCGCAGGCAAGACCAGCGCACGTACCGGCAGTCTGGCTCGGAACGGCAGCAGCGCCCGGTCTGATGCGCGGCCTCCCCGGACCGGCAGCCGTAAGCCGGCCTTGACGGCTGGCGCCAAGGCGGGGAACAGCAAGCGCTACGGCTTTACCGCCCGGCCCAAGCAGGAGAAGAAAAAGCGCGGATGAGCCTGGACGAAAGCCCGTCGCTCCCCATCCCTGCAGAGCGGAAAGTCATTGTCGCCATCGACGGTCCAGCCGGTGCGGGCAAGAGCACCGTCGCCCGCCACTTGGCGCGGCACTTTGGCCTGCTGAACCTGGAAACAGGCGCCATGTATCGTGCCTTCGGCCTGAAGGCTCTGCGCGCGGCACTTCCGTTGGATGAGAGCAAAGGCCTGGAAGCGCTTGCCGCCGAGACCAGCATCCGCCTGGAACCCGGTGAAGAAGAGAATCGCGTCCTGCTCGACGACGAGGACGTAACCGGCCTCATCCGCAACCAGACCGTCACCGACGCAGCTTCGAGGGTGAGCGTCTTCCCTGCCATCCGCGCCTGGATGGTGCGCCTTCAGCAGCAGCTGGGCGCAGAGGGAGGCGTAGTGATGGAAGGCCGCGACATCGGCACCGTTGTTTTTCCCCACGCAGACGTAAAGATCTTCCTCGATGCAGCCCCCGAGGTCCGCGGATTGCGACGCTTCGATCAGCTTGGTCCCAGCCCTGCCGTGCAGGCGGACGAGGTCATTCGCGATCTCCGCGCCCGTGATGCACGCGACCGCAACCGCGCCGATTCTCCCCTGAAGCCCGCCTCCGACGCCATCCTGCTCGATTCCACGCACATGACGCTGGAAGAAGCCGTTCGTGCAGCCGAGGAGATCGTCGCTTCCCGGTTGAACTTGCCCGTTCAACAGCAATAAACATTCGTGTAGCCGGTTTTCCGATGAAAACCGGTCGCCAGAGGCGGCTCATTTGAACTTCCCTGCGCGAGTCATGCGGCAGTTCCCGGGGTTGAAGTTCTTTTCGGAGGGAGCAGGGGCATTGATGCCTCTGAATGGACCGGCAAATCGAACTAGCCTTCAGGCCCGGCGTCATTCGGCCGAGATGAAGGTCCCAAATTCCCAAAGAAATGCTATAGGCTCGTAGATGTATGGAGATTACCTGCACCCGCTGCCACCAGGCCGTTCTGGCCGACAACTGCTACTGCCCGACGTGCGGTCTGCCGCAGCTTCAGTATTCGGCGGAAAACGTCCCCGGACAGGCTCCGCCGGAGCGCTGGCTGGAACCTGTGCAGGATGCGAGCATTGTCGATTGGAAGCGGGCCATGCGCCCTGCCCTGGCGCTTGCGGTTCCGGCAGGCGTGCTCTGCTCCTTGTTTTCGCCGGTCAGCATCTTCGGCCTGTTGTGGATGACGGTGGCTGCGGCCTGGGTGGTCTCTCTGTATCTGCGCAACCAGCGGCCGGCCTGGATCACCACCGGTGCCGGAGCGCGCATCGGCCTGGTCACCGGCCTGCTCGGCGCATGGACCGCGGCGGCCGTTTCAGGGATCAGCCTGTTCGCAATGCGTTTCTTCCTGCATCAAGGCAAATCGCTCGATGAAACCTGGACAAATCTCATCAGCGACCAGGTGGCCCGCCAGTGGTCGGCCGCTGGCGTGGATGCGCAGACCATCAACCTCTACAAGGCTTGGCTCCTCAGCCCCGAAGGGCGCGCCGGTTCCATGTTGAGCGCGATTTGTTTTCTTGTTGCCGTGTTGATTTTCTTCGCCGCTGGCGGCGGCGCTCTTGGCGCCCGCTTGCAGGCGCGTACCCGTCGGCCCGAGGTCTGAATCAGGCTCGCGCTGTCCCGTGCAAGCTGCTTCACCACCGGGCGGGAGGCTCTGCAATGCGGCCCAATTCTCCACAACTTGCTCTTGACCGGCAAGCCCTCGTATCATCCCCGAGAGATAAACAATGAGCGAATCTGAGAAAAAGACAAGCCTGCGCGTGAAGGGCCGCTTGATGTCCGCTTCCGAGGTTGAGCGCACCCTGGTGCGCCTGGCACATGAAATCGTCGAAAAGAGCAATGGCAGCGAAGACCTGGCATTGGTGGGGATCAAGCGGCGCGGCATTCCGCTGGCCGAGCGCCTGGGCAAGCTGATTGCAGGCATCGAAAAGCATCCCGTCGATACCGGCATGCTCGACATCCAGTTTTACCGCGACGATCTTTCCACTGCCGGCGTCCGTCCCGTGGTCACTCCCGGAGCCATCGGCATCGAGATTGAAGGCCGCGACGTGGTGCTCTGCGATGACGTGCTTTACACCGGACGCACCATCCGCGCCGCGCTCGACGCGCTTTTTGACCATGGCCGTCCGCGCCGCGTGCAACTGGCCGTGCTCATCGACCGTGGCCATCGCGAACTACCCATTGAAGCCACCTACGTAGGTAAACATGTGCCCACCAGCAGCCGCGAGATCATCGAAGTAAAATTTCGCGAAGTCGACAACGACGAGCAAGTACTGCTGGTCGAGCGGGTGGACTAAGAAAGCAGCATTCAGCCATTAGCTCTCAGCTTTTAGCTAGGGGCTAAGAGCTGAAAGCTGAAGGCTGAAAGCTAGAAATTATGAACCCCGCCGCAACCGCCGCACGCCGCCAGATTCACCCCCCCCCCGCGCCCGCATCGCCGTTCCCTTACAATCCCGGATCGCTTCTTTCTGCGTCCGACCTGAGCCTGGACGAGATCGGCCGCATCCTCGCCCGCGCTACCGCACTTGAAGACCAGTACCCGCTTACCCGCGATCGCATTTTGGCCAAGCGCCGCATTGCGCTTCTCTTTTACGAGTCCTCCACCCGCACCCGAACCAGCTTTGAGTTGGCGGCCAAGGCGCTGGGCGCGGACACCACCCTGGTTTCGAGCCTGTCTTCAAGCATTGAAAAAGGCGAGACGCTGAAGGACACCGGCCTGACCCTGCGCGCGCTCGGCGCTGAAGCCATCATCCTGCGCCACAACTCCTCCGGCGCGGCGTGGCTTCTGGAAGCCGAGACTCGCCTTCCCGTGCTCAACGCCGGCGACGGCATGCACGAGCATCCCACCCAGGCCTTGCTCGACCTGCGCACCATTCTCGCGCATCTGCGGCCGGGGATTGAGAGGATGACTGCGGAGACATTGGCGGGAGCGACGGTTTCCATCGTCGGCGACATTCTGCACAGCCGCGTCGCTCGTTCTAATATGCTTTTGCTACCGCGCCTGGGTGCACGCGTACTGCTTTGCGGCCCCAAAGAGCTGCTGCCGGAAATCGCCGCCCAAGCCGGCCCGGGAATCGCCATCGAGCGCAATTTTGAAGCGGCGCTGCGCCAGTCGCAGGCCGTCATGATGCTGCGCATCCAGGCCGAGCGTCTTGCCGGCCTGCAACTCGATCTCGAAGAGTACAAGGCCAACTACCAGCTCACCGGGCAACGGCTGGCAACGCAGGCCCCGGAGGCCATTGTCATGCATCCGGGCCCCATCATCCGCGGCCTCGAAGTCACGGCAGGCGTAGCCGACGGCGTTCAATCCGTCATCCTGGAGCAGGTACGCAACGGCGTGGCCATCCGCATGGCAGTTGTCGAACGCGCGCTGCTTGCGGGCGATAAGCAAGGAGGCCGCGCATGACGGCCCTGATCATCCGCGGCGGCCATCTTATCGATCCAGGCGCCGGCGTCGACGGCTTGAAAGACATTCTGCTCAAAGACGGCCGCGTGGCCGAGATTGCCTCGCCAGGCAAGCTCAAGCACGCCAATGGTGCAGCCGGATCTGAAGTACAAATACTCGACGCCACCGGCCTCACCATCGCCCCCGGCCTCGTCGATATCCACGTCCATCTCCGCGAACCCGGGCAGGGCTACAAAGAGACCATCGCCACCGGCACAGCGGCGGCAGCAGCCGGCGGCTTTACCTCCGTAGCCGCCATGCCCAACACCCGCCCCGTCAACGATTCTCCCGAGATCACCCGCTGGATGCAGGCTCCCGAGCGTGGCGCCTCCATTCGCGTCTTTCCC
>JBKQNU010000170.1:0-5348 GCA_052145815.1 Occallatibacter sp. | reverse complement strand
TTCTCGATCATTTCCTTTTCCTGGTCGGCAAGAGAGGCGAGACCAATTCCAGCCGGCGCAGATGTAGGCGAGGCACGCACCCCCCAGCTCTCATCCACAGCAAGCGTTGATCCCTCGCACAGGATGACGGCTCGTTCGACCACATTTTGCAGCTCCCGTACATTCCCAGGCCAATGATAGGTCTGAAACAGCTCCAAGGTTTTCTGATCGATCCCGCTGATCTTTTTTCCCATCTTGCTGGCATAGCGCTGAACAAGGTATGCGACGAGCAATGGAATATCTTCGACGCGCTCGCGCAGCGACGGCATGCGAATCGGGAACACGTTCAACCGATAAAACAAGTCGCTGCGGAATGAGCCCGCCTCGACAGCAGCCTCCAGGTCGCGGTTTGTGGCGGCAATCACCCGCACGTCAATTGCGACCGGCTGGGCGCCACCAACTCGCTCCAACTCACGCTCCTGCAACACTCGCAGCAAGGCGATCTGGGTCTCAGCCGGGAGGTCGCCCACTTCGTCCAGGAAGATCGATCCGCCCTCGGCAAGTTCAAACCGCCCCAGGCGCCGTTGCGTAGCACCTGTGAATGCTCCTTTTTCATGGCCGAAGAGTTCGGAAGCGATGAGAGAAAGGGGAATGGCAGCACAGTTCACTGCGACAAACGCGTTCCGTTCGCGGCGCGAGCGTTTGTGGATTGCACGTGCTGCAAGTTCCTTCCCGGTTCCCGTTTCACCCGTAATCAGCACGGTGGAATCAGTCGGCGCAACCTTGCACAGAAGAGCGAGAACTTGCTTGATTGCATCCGATGCCCCCACAATCTCTTCGAACATGGATGTCTGATCAATCTCTTCCTTGAGAGCCAGATTCTCATTGTAAAGCTGGTCTTTTAGCGTTTGGATTTCGTCAAACGCCTTCTTGAGCGCTTCCTCTGCACGCTTCCGATCGTCGATCTCGATACTCGCTCCATACCACATCACGACGTTCCCTTGATCATCCCACTGAGGAACGTTTCGATGCAGAAACCAAAGATATTGTCCGTCGGCACGCCGCACGCGGGTTTCGTACTGGAACACTTCTCCGCTGGCACGGCAAGCCTGCCACCTTGTCAACATTCCATCTAAATCTTCAGGATGAATGAAGGCAGTCCAAGCCCAGCCCTGCAGATCTTCTTCGCTGACGCCGAGGTACTCAAGCCAGCGGTGATTGAAAAAACCAAGATTGCCGTCAGGGTCAGAACTGTGCAGAAACGCAGGAGTAGTATCAATGACGCGCCGCAGTAGATCTTCGGCGGGAGTTGTTGGCCAAAGCTTACCTGTATCGCGTGTCGCCGTAGTGGCCTCGTTTCAAACGGGCTCTTGGCAAGTAATTCTAGGACACGGGGGCCAGGTCCAGGAAAAGGTTTTGCCTGGATCGTCGTCAAACCGGAAATAACCCCACGTTCTGGGCAATGTCCGAATAGATGGGATGAGAAGGTCGACCCGATCGCCGAGCGATAAGCTTACGGTGATCAACGCGCTCGAGGTGCAATCCGGAAGGATGGAGGTCGACCCGTGAAGAAGCAAAGCAGTTTTTCGAATAGCCTGAAGTCTTCCCGCAGGGAGACGAAGCCGATGCGGCGGTCATCCGACCCCAACACCCCTAATTCGCGAGTCATGACCTCGCAACGCCATCCGCTGGAGCGTTCAAACGGGAATCGGGATTGTCGGGCATGCAGAGGCTGAATGTCGAATTGGTACGGCACCTGACGGGAGGAGCAAAGCTCACTCGCATCCAAAGGAATGATTCCGTTTTATTTCGCAACCTTCTCGGCAAACTCCAATGTGCCCGTCTTCCCCGAGGCCGCATCCATGACACCAAGCCGCACGAAGACCTCGCCTGGCGGCAGGTCGAACTGCAGGGTCACTTGGAATGGCCGCTTCATAAAACCTGATACCTGATCCGGCCTGAGAGTGAGTTCGGCCGTCTTGCCAACAAAGTTCAGCATCTGCCCTGCGCCATCGTAGGCGACGAAGGCGAAATCAACCGAGCCCTTGCGCGTCCCGTCCGGCGTCTCCACCAATGCGATCTGATCCGGGGCCATTGAATAAAAAAAGTCATACCGGACAACAGGCCTGTGTGTGAGCGCGGGGCTGAGTGTGCCAATCACTTCTGGATCGCCAGGTCTGGGCGGCGACGTGGAAGGCGTCACCCGGACATCGAAGAGCAGTTGGGTTGAGGCGGCTTCGCCGTGGCCCATTGCAGCAGGCAGTTTCGTCGCCGGCGCAGACTCGCTCTTGGTCGCACTGTTCCCTCCGAATTCCGGCGGCTTTGCAGGATCGACCGAGGTGTAACCGGCGCGGTACTGGAGATGGAGGTTGGGACGATCAACTTTCACCTCGATGGCGTGGTACTTGCCGTCATATTTTGACAGAGGCGGAACATAGGAAAGTGAATAATAATCTTCCCCGGTTTGAACGGCCTCTCTCATCGCGGCATCCAGATCGTTTCGATCGAAGAAAGGTACGCCGCCGGTCGCTTCGGCAATATCCCGCAACGAATTGTGCTCTTCGGCTGTATTGCCTCCGAACGCCGCCTGCTGCATGGCAACGGCCTGAGGACTCAAATTCCCTGCAAAGACAGCGGACTGATCGGGATTGCCGAAGAGGCCGCGCGGATCAATGGGGTAGACCGCAATCTCGGCTGCGGTCAACAGGGCATAGGCCTTGTGCAATTGTTGCGTGTAGTCGTTGAGACAAGCGACACCGCTGAAGGCTGGATATTCGAAGAGCCAGGGGGTGCCGGGAGTAAACCAAATGAGGTTTTTTCGCCCTTTGATGCCGGAGAGGAATGCGGCCACCTGGGCAAGGGCATTTATCGTCAGTTGGCTCTGCAGATTTGCCGCTGCGCACGCAACACCGATGTCGCTCCCCCGCGTCACAAAAGTGCCCTCGACGGGTTTGTACGATGCGGATTTCATGGCTGCAAGCAGAACCGCCTTGTCTGATGTAAAGTCCTGCAAGACCTGCAGCGCTCGGCCCATCTGCAGGATGGCAACTTGCGTCCCCTGAGTCATGTATCCGAGATACTTGATGGACTTTTGCCTTGCATAAGCCACGTTTTCCGGCGCACTTGCCAGGTGGTTCGCGAGGCCCGAGTTCACATCGTCCAGCAGGAGAATGTTGACAGCGCTCGTGGTGGGGGCTGGCGGTTTCTCGTTGGTGTAGACGTCCGCCGGCAACTGAGGTGGGGCCGGCTGCTCCGACAGCCTCTGGGTTCCGTATTCCTCAAAGTTCCTGATCGCCTGCTGCTTGCCGTCTTCCGCAATCAAAAAGTCCGGTTGCATCAGGCCATGCACCGGCGTGTGCCGCGCGTCGGTCACCGTGACATCCTCAACGGTGAGCCTGGCGGAAGCCTTGAACAGGGGTGTACTGGCGGTAGTCTGCGCAGGAGTCTCCGGTTGCGGTGCCGCGGCCGGAGCGGCTGCAGGTGGTATCGCTATGGCCACCGCTGGCGTCGGCTGTTGCACAACTGGCGGCTCGGTGGTGGACTGCTCTGCCGGAAGCGCTTCCGTTGCCGGGGACGCGCCGGCCTTCGGATTGTGTTCCACCTGCGACGCAGCCGACGAAGGCTCGGGGATCGGCTCCGATTGGGCCGTAACCGCCTCATCGTTCAAAGGGACTCCATCGCCCGCCGGGCGAATAAACGCCTTGATGTGATCAATCTGGACAGACATTGATATGTCTCCAGGTTTCAGGTTGGCGGGGCGGGGAAACTCCAGGATGTATCGCTCGCGCAGCATTTGCATGAGTTGCTGCATTCTTCTTGCGACGCTGCTTTGATAGAGGTTCAGCCTCATCCCTCCGCTCGACTCACATAGGGTCGCCAGTCGAGTAGCCGCGGAATTTGTTGAGAGCCAGCCTTGGCCAAACTCTTGAACAGGATCGAGACCGAAGATGGCCACCTGGCCATTTTCAGCCGCGTTTAGCAGCTCCAGCGGACTAAGCTTGCTCTTCCGATCATCTCCATCGGTGACTGCGACGATGGCGCGCCATCCGGGTTGCTTTGCAAGTTTCGAGGCGACGTATGCCAGATCGTCCCAAAGATGCGTTTCCGCACTGCAAGGAGGCTTCTTCTTGAGCCTCTGGTGCTCCGTCCAGCTGCTCAGCGCAAGGTCAACAGCACTTTTCAATTGCACCCGGTCAGCGGGCACATCTTCAACTGCATTCATCTTCGAGCAGCCGATCGCATAAATGGAGACGCGGTCGCCAGCGCGCAAATAGGAGGGCGCAAGGTCCGCAATGGCCTCGTCGATCTTCGGCAGCAGAGTTTCCTGCGGCAACCGGGTATCCACCACCAACGCAAGGTCGATCGGGTCGTCCCCCTCCCGGCGAACATACTTCGGCCGAATTGGTGATCCACCGCTGAACTGAATCGTGAATCGGTCGGACGCGATCGGCGAGGACAACCTTTCGCGCTGAGGCGTCAGAACCAGGACTGGAATCCGGACCAGGTTGGTTACAACATGCAGCGTCAGCACGGATGAGGGCTCTGCAGAGCGATCCTGCCCGGCTGTATCTTGCGCTGCCACGACTGTCCCGCTCAAACACGCCGCGATTCCCAACACGCAGAGAGAGAGCCGCCTGCGCCGGAGCGGGAACATGACACGATCCCGGTGCGTCAATCCTGTAAAAATCAGGCTGGGAGGTCGCTGCCATTCGGTTCGGTCTGTGCACACGGATCTGGCTGGTCGCCACAATGAGAACGGGACGATCCCCCAACGCAATTTTGATCCCGGCATCTGGGTATTCCTTGTGCGGCCCGGTTTTTCAAGGTCTCGAAGATTCCGCCGATCGCGCTCGTCACTTCTGTACCTGGGAGACCGGGCAATCACAAAACCCGAGTGCATCAGTGTGAAAGCTGCTGCGACAGACCAAGCATGCTTGCCAGGGTATTTTGCGCTCGGAGGGTCAAGGATCATGCGTGCCTCCTTTTGGCTCTGATTGTATGGCCGCCACCCGTTCAAACTCGAAAAATGCATTCGGGGAAAGTTGCAGCCGTCCAGCCGAGTGGAAGTTCTGCGAGGTCGGATCGATAGAGGCTTTGGCGAATCCCGTAACGGTCGCGTCAAAACTGAATGGTCCGGGTACGTTGTCTACTCGTGCACTGGAGAGATAGCGAAATCCTCACCCGTAAGTTGGCTCGGCTTGGAACTTCACACCCAAATCCTACCCCGCAACGTTGTTCCGAGTGGATTGTTTGAATGTTAAGTCAGTGAGGAGCACGAGGTGTTACAAAAGGCTGAACTCAGCGGCGAAGCTGATTCAGAGAACTACCTCGGAGGCTCCTCAGAGACGATATGTACTACATCGGACTTG
>JBKQNU010000169.1:0-74871 GCA_052145815.1 Occallatibacter sp. | reverse complement strand
TGGATTGTTTGAATGTTAAGTCAGTGAGGAGCACGAGGTGTTACAAAAGGCTGAACTCAGCGGCGAAGCTGATTCAGAGAACTACCTCGGAGGCTCCTCAGAGACGATATGTACTACATCGGACTTGACGTTCACAAGAAGACGATCAGTTTCTGCGTGAAAGACACGGCTGGTTGTGTGCACCAGGAAGGGAAGATCGGTTCGACGCGGCGCGAACTGGACTCCTGGATCAAGACGTTACCCCAACCCCGGGTGATCGCGATGGAAGCGACGATCTTCACTGGCTGGATTTACGATCACCTGCTTCCCCATGCTGAGAAGGTGAAGGTGGCGCATCCGCTGATGCTTCGGGCCATCGCCGCGTCCAAGAAGAAGAACGACCGGATCGATGCCCGTAAGATCACCGATCTTCTGCGCTGTGACCTTTTGCCGGAGTGCCACATGGCATCTGCGGAGATTCGACAACGGCGCCGAACGCTGCGTTACCGCGGCTTACTGGTAAGGCAGATGGTGCAGATGAAGAACCGGATCTCGGGTCTGTTGATGGAGACCGGGGTGAGCTATAACAAGTGCCGGCTGCACAAGGTGGGCTACTTCGCCGAGCTGCTCTCCGCCAACGAAGAGGTCAACCAGAGTATCCGGCCGCTGCTGAAGCTCAGCCGGGAGACGATCGTACGGTGCCAGAAGACAGACTATGCCCTGGTCAGTTCTTTGGAGCGAGATCCCCTACTGGCCGAACGGCTGAAGCGGCTGAGAACGGTTCCCGGCGTGGGTCCGATCACCGCTCTGACCTGGGCCCTGGAGATCGGCGATGTTACGCGTTTCGAGTCGATCAAGCAGGCCATCAGCTATTGCGGACTGTGCAGTGCGGAAAAGAGCTCGGCAGACAAGCTTATGCGCACGCCGATTTCCAAGCAACGCAACAAGCATATTCAGCGAGCCCTGGTTGAGGCCGCGAAGCTGGCGCCCAGACAGTGCCACGAGCTGGCTGTGATCTATCAGAAGGAGAAGCAGCGAGGAAACAGCAACCGGGCTACACTCGCCGTGGCCAGGAAAATGGTGGCCTATTTGCTCGCTGTGGAACGCAGGAAACGGGATTTCGTGCCTGCAGAAGATTTCGCAGGTAGAGCGGCAGCGTAAGAGCTGCCTCTGGAATGAAAAAACATCAGGATTATTCGATGCGCAGGCTGCCAGGTCCCGCAGGTTGGCGACTGGGCGATGGAGGAAACTCCAGAGGCTCTCTTGGATTGATTCGGGACTGGCAGAGAACACAAACTCAATCTTCTGTGCGGACTCTGCGGAGTCTTAGACAGCAAATGGATGTCCGGTCCTGCGGGATGCAGGGACCACCAGCCGAGAGGCAACTGCTGCGCGTGGGGAATTCTGATCCAAGAAAGTGGCTGAGACTTGCAAGTGAGAGTGGTCGGCGCGTGCTGCACCTGCGTCTCCGCTACGCTCAGCAAGGCTTCGCTCCGTCTCTGGCGCAGCACGCCGGGCAGCTCGTGAACGCTCACAGCTGCAGCCGATCAGACGTGCAATGCGCGCCCTCTCAAGCGCGCCCAGGAAGCTCGTGCTTTTCCCTTGACAATGACTTACATGGAGGTTCTGGATATGTTCCTGCTAAAACAAACCTGTCATCCTGTCTATGACGACATCAAGCGAGCAAAGCGAGTCGAAAGCAAGCCCTCAGCGAAGTTGCCGGGGACCTGGATTCCGCCGTTCGAAAGCTACACCATGGCATAACCCGGCCCTCTAGTCTTCTTCTGCCGGCGATCCGGGAAGCTCCGCCGAAGCAACGGCGTTCCCACTCATGAGCCTGCATGGCGCGTCCGATGGAAGTCCGAGAATGATGGAAGTTTTAGAACCGGGCGCCCCTCATCCGGATGTTGATTAGTGTGCAAATATAAGTGGTTACCGGAAGTTATTCGAAGAAATAACTTTACAAAGTCAACTTCTATTGATAAGTTCTGTTGCATTCTTCATTGAGTAACTCATCCTAACTTATCCGCTTTCCTAATTCGCAACGCGGTTCCTCAGCCTAGAGGGCGCGATCAATCAGTTCCGGTGATCCATGATTCGTGCCGCACCCGGCATGTCTCCTAAAAGTCCTTCAAGATCGGATGGTTGGCCATGGCAAACAAGACACATGTAGTTCTTCGCGGCAGCAAACGTGGAAAAGACGCGGACTCCACTCAGGTCGGCAAAGTCGATCCGAACCAACATGTCGCCGTCACTATCGGCCTGGCAGGCCCCAAACTGCCGTCCCCAAACGAGTACGTCGGTCAAACGCTTACCCCTGCGGAGTTCGCTGAGAAGTTTGCCGCCAGCAAGGAGGACGCCGCCAAGGTGACAAAATCGCTCAAGAAATTCGGATTGAAGGTCGACGACGTTTCGCTTGCAACGCGCAGCATGCGCGTGAGTGGACCCGCCAAGGCCATTGAGGCAGCTTTCAAGCCGGGCATGGTCATCATGCGCTCGGTACGCGACGGCGAGTACCGCGGCCGCACGGGAGCGCTGCAGATCCCGGCGGAACTGCAGGGAATCGTCACCGGGATCTTCGGGATCGATCAGCGCCGCATGGCGCGCCGCAAATCGGCAGCCCGGGCGGCCGCTGCGGCGCCATCGCTGGCGCCGCTGGCGCCGGCAGGTCTGGAGCAGCGATATAACTTTCCCCCCGGAGACTGCGCCGGACAAAGCATCGTGATCGCCGAATTCGGAGGCGGTTATTTCTCTGACGACGTCGCAACCTACTGTGCCAAGTTCCAGAGGCCGGTTCCCAATATTCAGGCGGTTTCCATCGACGCTCCCGCCTACACCCTGCAACAGGTGCTCGCTCTTCCTCCGCAGCAGCGCCGTCAGACCCTCGGTGACAGCGGCGAAGTCATGATGGACGTCGAGATCATTGCCGGCCTTTGCGCCGGCGCCAGCATCTCGGTGTACTTTTCCAGCTTCGATCAAAAGGGTTGGGTCGATCTTCTTAACGCCGTTATCAGCGCCAGGCCGGTCGCCCTTTCCTGCAGCTGGGGATTGGCCGAAGACGATCCAAGCTGGTCGGGAAACGCCATCTCCGCCATCGACGATCGCCTGAATGCAGCGCGCCTGCTCGGCATCACGACCTGCGTCTCCTCAGGAGATGACGGCTCAGGCGATCAGATCGACGACGGCAAGGCGCATATTGACTTTCCCAGTTCGAGCGCCAACGCGCTGGGCGTGGGCGGAACTATGCTCACCAAGGCGGGGGCAAAAATCAGCGAGGTCACCTGGTGGCAAAAGCCAGGGGAAAGAGCCGGTGGGGGAGGGGCCACCGGAGGCGGCGTCAGCACCGTCTTCCAGCGGCCCAGTTGGCAGAACGTGCGCGTGAAGTCGCTCAACCCAGGCTCCATCGACGGCCGCGTTGCACCCGATATTGCAGCGCTCTCCGGGCCACCCTACTACGACCTCATCTTCGTGGGGAAGGACGCGCCCAACGGCGGCACCAGCGCCTCAGCCCCACTCTGGGCATCGCTGATCGCACGCATCAACGCCAACCTGCCGGCGGCAAAGCAGCAGCGTTTCCTGACCCCGCTGCTCTACCAGAACAGCAGCGGCGGAAAGACCGTCGGCCAGGCTTGCACGCGCGATATTACTGTCGGGAACAATGCATCCAGCCCTTACCCCGGGAAAGGCTACTCGGCCGGCCCCGGCTTCGATGCAGTCTCCGGGTGGGGCGTTCCCGATGGCGTAAAGCTGTTGAATGCCTTGGCGACGATATGATGCCTCCGGTCCATGCAGCTAGCCCTTGCTGATGCGGGCGCGGAGACGCTTGAGCACATTGGGAGGAACCAGTCCGGAGATGTCGCCGCCGAAGCTGAAGACTTCCTTGACCATGCGCGAGCTGACGAACGAATAGCGCCCGGCCGGCTGCAGAAATACGGTTTCGATCTCCGGAGCCAGGCGCCGGTTCATCAGCGCCATTTGAAACTCATGCTCATAATCGGAGATGGCGCGAATGCCGCGCAGGACGGCCATCGCCCCTCGCTGGCGCGCAAACTCGACCATCAGGCCGTCAAAGGTGGCAATGGAGACGTTGCCGAGCGCGCTGGTGGCCTCCTCGAGCATCTCCATTCGCTCTTCAACTGTGAAGAGGGGGTTCTTGACGGGGTTGCTGAGGATGGCGACAGTTAGATGTTCGAAGAGTTTGGAGCCGCGATTTATCAGATCGACATGTCCGTTCGTCGGCGGGTCGAAGGTGCCGGGATAAAGGGCGTTTACGCTCATCGGGCTGCTCTAGAGGATTTTAGCAGCGCGGGCGGACGGCGGCACCACTCAGATTAGGGCTTGCAAGTCTTGCAGAAGCCGCTGTCTGTGTACATGAAAGCCTGCATCAAGGAAGTCGCTGCGGTTCGGCTGTCGATTGGACCATGCCACTTACCGTTGTCTCCGCTGTCCTTGGGTTGATTGCCTCTGCCGTTGTTGCAGTTGCTACAAGTGCTTCGGTGTACTCGTGTCCGTTCACGATGCCAGTTCTGATAAACGTGGTAGCTCAATTGATTCCTCCATTGAAAACCCTTTCAAATCACCTTGCCGTCCACGTTAGCGAAGAATCGTATCCCTGGAATCATAAGGTCTTGAAGGTCTTCGTCGTTTGTGACAAAAAGATCGACTCCTGCCGCCGCTGCCGTTGCCAGATGAATTCCATCTGCTTGGCTCACGCGCGACTCTGCCCGGATCATGCTGTATCTGTCCGCGACCAACATGGTGAAAGGCAGAATCTCAACATCATTACCGCCAAAAAACCTCTTCAACCCGGTGATTCCCGTTACGTCGTTCAACTTTCTTGGCCCTGTCAGCAGCTCACCGACGGTAAGAATGCTGGTGCAGAGAACATCGCCGCGACGCAGCATTGCCTCATGCAATCGCTCCACCCGTTCGCCGAAGATCGGGTTTGCTTCCAACAGATAAATAAAGAGCATCGTGTCCCAGTACACCCGGTTCACTTGCCCTCCTCCCTATTCTTCCGCTCAATCTCTTCGGCTTGATATCTTTCCCAGGCGTCCGGACCCCATTCCCGCTCCCTGCGCAGGAATTCCTCCCCGCCTCCAAGCGCTTTGAAAGTCTCGGCACAAAGCCCATAGAGATCCCGCAGTCCATTTCTTTTGGCGTTCACGTTTTTCGCAGGGATCGCCTCCTTCCGCTCGCCGAGAACTTGGTAAACGAACTGCACCGTAGTGCTAGGGCCTCCTGAGGGCGGCCCGCCGATCTTCTCGATCAACTCGACGCCCGCCTCTTGCTGGAATTCCCGGGAGAGCAACGTCGAGAATACAGATGGAGTCCGGTTGGTCCAGCCCAGTTCTTTCTGAACGCTTCCGACTCTCACTTGAATCGTCTTCTCGCCTTTCTGGCGCGCTGGCTCTACATAGGTTGCAATTACATGCCGTTTGGTCTGCTCAGTAGGTCTCATTCCGTCCTCGATTTACACATTCACGATGTTACATGCATTACTTTATATCTGTCAAGAAATGCGGCCTGGTATCCAAGCCGCATTTCTTGATCCGAAAATTAGACGTGCTTAGCTCCGGCGTGGGCGAACAGCTTCCTTGGCTTCGATGTGGCCGGTGGGCGGGGCGTCGGGAACGTCGACTTTGGCGGCGCCGATGCCCAGCTTCTTGCGCAGTTCTCCGTCCAGCTTGGCGAAGATGTCTTTATTGTCTTTGAGGAAGGTGCGGGTGTTTTCGCGGCCCTGGCCGATGCGCTCGCCGGCGTAGCTGTACCAGGCGCCGGACTTCTCCACGATGTTGTTGGCCACGGCTAGGTCGAGCACGTCGCCCTCGCGGCTGATTCCTTCGCCGTAAAGAATGTCGAATTCGGCTTCGCGGAACGGTGCAGCGACCTTGTTCTTGACGATCTTCACTTTGGTGCGGTTGCCGGTGACTGCATCCCCATCCTTGATGGCGGCGATGCGGCGGATATCGACGCGCACCGACGAGTAGAACTTGAGCGCGCGCCCGCCGGTGGTGGTTTCAGGGTTGCCGAACATGACGCCGATCTTCTCGCGGATCTGGTTGATAAAGATGAGCGCGGTGCGGGACTTTGAAATTGTGCCTGTGAGCTTGCGCAGGGCCTGGGACATGAGGCGCGCCTGCAGGCCCATGTGCGAGTCGCCCATTTCGCCGTCGAGCTCAGCCTTGGGAACGAGGGCGGCCACGGAATCCACAACTAGTACATCGATGGCTCCGGAGCGGACCAGGGCTTCCGTGATCTCAAGGGCCTGTTCGCCGCTATCCGGTTGAGAAACCAGCAGATTGTCTACATCCACGCCGAGCTTCTTGGCATAGCCGGGGTCGAGCGCATGCTCGGCATCGACAAAGGCCGCCAGGCCGCCCAGTCGCTGCGCCTCGGCGATGACCTGAAGGGTGATGGTTGTTTTACCGGAAGACTCGGGCCCGAAGATCTCCGTCACGCGGCCGCGGGGGATGCCGCCGACACCCAGCGCCGCGTCGAAGCTGATGGAGCCGGTGGAGATAACCGCAATGGGCAGAAGGGCTTCCTTGGAGCCAAGCCGGACGATGGAACCTTTGCCAAACTGTTTTTCGATCTGAGCGAGGGCTAGTTCCACGGCTTTGGTGCGGTCATCGGCAATGGCCATTCGGTTGTCTCCTATAGAGCAGTCCAAGCCGTCTCTCCTCTTGCTGGAAGGGTGAGATAAGACAACAGCATGGAATGCATTTCGATGGGATTGTAGCAGGGCTGAGCACGCAAGAACAGGGGAAAATGGCGAAGAAACGGAAAAGATCGTGCCCATCGGTCAAATTTCGCATTCTGCATCAATAATGATAGACTGCATCATTTTTCAGATTGATGTAGAATGAGAAGATGAGAACCACAATCACACTGAACGACGAGACTCATACTTTCGCCAGCCATTACGCCCATGCACGCGGGCTCACGCTTAGTGCGGCCATCGATGAGCTGATCCGCAAGGCGCAGGCGCCGCCGGCGCCGCCAGAGATCTGTTATTCGCCCAGCGGCTTGCCTATGTTTCCTCCAAGTGGCGGAATCGTCTCCGCAGCGCTGGTGAAGAATCTTGAGGAGGAAGAGTTTGACCCCAAGGCATTTGCTTGATCTCAATGTCCTGATAGCGCTGGTAGACTCCGCCCATCAGCATTACCAAAAAGCTCAAGACTGGTTCATTTCTCCCCGGAAATTTCACTTGGGCCTCTGTCCGCTAACGGAGGCAGGTTTTCTCCGAGTAACAACGAACCCCGCTTACCGTCCCAAGCCGCGCACCTTCGGAGAAACTATCGCCATCTTGCAAATTCTCAAGGGAAATGCCGATTACTGGTATTGCGAGATCGACAAGAGTTGGGTCGAAGTTACCGCTCCCTTCGCCGCGCGCATTAACGGGCATCAACAGGTGACCGATGCCTATCTCCTAGGACTTGCAATCAAAGAGAAAAGTGTTCTGGTCACCTTCGACAAGGGCATCCAATACATGGCGGGCGCGGAATTCAGTCAGAACGTTTTACTCCTTGAGTGAAGAGAAGCGTGCCGGCTCAGACGGTAAACGCGCCAATCCGTGTTTCGCGGCTGGTGAGCGAGTCCGAGGATCGGTCCAGGGTTTCGTATTCGGCGTCGTGGTCCTTACGGAAGGCGCGAAAGTCTCCTTCGCTGGCCCAGCGGTCGATAGTGAGGTAAGAGCCGGGAATGTAGGCGTCGCGCAACAGCTCTGTTCCCAGATAGTTAGGGGAACTGCGGAAGAGCTGGGCCCAGACACCGTCAGGCCCGTAGGCGGCCTCAAACGCGGGAACTTTCTCTTCGGCAATCTCGAACTGCCAGACGACGACGAACATGCGGAGCCCCGATTCAGAGGATAGGTTGCTGATTTCAGATTACAGCCAGATATGCCCTTCAGGCGTGGAGGCGCATCAATACATTCTCCGTCGTCTCTGCCTCGCCGAATACATGCGGGTGATCCGCCCGGCCTCAGCCCAGCGTCAGTTCGACTGTTTCTTTTGAAATCCCACGCTCATCGGAATGCTGATGGCGGCGATGCCTGCAAAGAAAACGAGAACTGCCAGACCGCCTCCGCTACAGACTTTTCCGGCCCGGAACAGGAAGTACCCAGCAACCAGGTTCAGAAGTGCCCAGAGGACATTTACGGTAGGCGACGATAATCCCTTGCCGGGCGGGTGTGCGAAAGGGGTGGGGAAGCGGTTGCCGGAGATGCCGTGCACAAAATGCGGCACGGTATTGGCGAGAAACGATCCAGCGAAGAAACAGGCAATGTAGTGGTACCAGATCATTGCGGTCTCCTCCTTTCTGTGAAGCTGGCGGTCGGTTGGGTGCTTGCCGGTTGGCAGCCGGGCAAGCAAAGCGACGAAATGCAGTCCGGCTTGACGCGATTTCGTCACCGCAAATTCGTCATTTTCGTGATTTTCTCAGGTACGATGCTCGGCTTCCCGGCTGCAGACCCTTTATTTTCAATGGCGCGTTATTGCCGTCCTTCCGCGTGGGTTTGGCACGCCTCGTGCTAATACCTTGGCATGGGTAAACAGGCTCGGCACACGATAACCATTATCCTTCATGGCGCAGACCATGTGATGACGGTCGAGGAGGGGGGCAAAGTCACCCTGATCCGGTCGTCCAAACCAGAACGCCTGTGGGTGCGGGATGCCCAGGGCGGCACCACGAGTTGTCTTTCGCTGGCGTCCTGCCAGGAGACGCACCTTGTGATGCGGGAAAGCATAAGACTTGAAGCCAGGCTCTGATCTGCGGCGCCTTCTGAACCGGCGGCCGATTTCACGGCTTGATTCGATGTATGCGGGGCTTTGCGAGTTTCATGTTGATAATTTTCCCGGTTCGGCCGATAGTGGATTCACATCCCAAACGCGAGCGAAGAAAGTGAAGGTGATCATGAAGGTCCTTGGGGCACTCGTGTCTGTTGCAGTTCCCCTTGCTTTGGCTGGCACAACGGCGGCGGCCGCTACGGCGGTGACGGTTCCGGCGATTTCGGCGAGCACGAAGCAGACTGCTCAATCTGAGAAGAAGATTTCCGACACGCCTCCGGCGACCCTGTCGGTACCGGCCTCACCGGCCGCGCGGCATCTTTTCCCAGTGCGCGATGAAAAAGGGTTGCTCCTGACCTGTATTGCGCCGGAGATGGACACCAACAAAGACACCGACGTGTTCAACAACTGCTCGCTTGCGCCCGGCCGCACGCTGGACGACGTGATGCACTCCTTTATCAAGGCCTTCCATCAGGAGCAAAAGCAGCAGGCCGAAGAACATTCCGAATCGCAGAAGGACTCGGACGACAAGGCAACGGAAAAAGCCGCGCAGAAATAGAACACGAGTTCTGCGTGCCGCACCGTTTGGCTCCCGGCTCAGTTGTTACGCAGGGCGACCATGGGGTTGATTCGCGAAGCGCGCCGAGCGGGTAGATAGCCGGCCAGCAGCGCAAGCGTCCCGATGAGCACCACCATGGCGGAAAACGCGATGGGGTCGCCGGGCGAGGTGTTGAACAGCAGCGCGGCGATCGCCCGCGAGACTAGCAGAGACACGATTCCTCCTGCCACAATCCCGATTATGGCGAGGCGCAATGTTTTGACGAGAACGCTGCGCTGCACCTGCGCAGTGGTTGCGCCGAGTGCCATGCGGATGCCGATCTCCTGGGTGCGCTGGGTTACGGAATACGAAATGACGCCGTAGATTCCGATGGCGGCGAGCAGCAGACCCAGAGTGGCAAACGAAGCTACCAGCATCATGAAGAACTGGCGCGATGAGTTGGCGTGGTCCACCAGTGTTTGAATGGGCCGGAACTCGGCAGCAGGCTGCTTGGGATTAAGTTCGCGCAGCACCATTAGAACGCTGGTTGCAAGGGTTGCCGGGGGCAGTGTGGTGCGGACGACGAGTTGGGCTCCGACTGGACCTGCCTGGGTCTGTGGGTAGTAGATCTGCCAGCCGGTTTCGCCCTCAACGCTTTCTTCATGCACATCGTCGACGACGCCAACGATGCGCAGATCCTGATTGCCGCTGCTGAGCATTTTGCCTACCGCGCTGCCGTCCGGCCAGTTGGCGTATTTGGCGATGAAGTCGGCGTAGGCCTTGTCGATCATCACGACATTCTCGCTTTTTGGCCCGTCATCCCAGGTAAAGTCGCGGCCCTGAATCCGAGTGCCCATAGCGCGCATGTATCCCGGCGTGATGACATAAACCAGCGGACCCGTTTCCATCTTGTCGGGTGGCTTGACGCCTTTGGGGAAAGGCGTGCCCCATTCGCGATTTTGCCCGAGCGGCAGGTAGTCCGACATTCCGGTTGCCTCGACTCCTGGAATAGCGCCGACGCGGGCAAGAATTTGCTGGAAGATGGCGGTGCGTTTCAGCGTACTGGCCAGACCGGTGGGCGCGTTGTCGTCATAATCGACCTTGATGGCGGCGGCGTGCTGGGGCTGGAATCCCAGATCGACATCGAGTACCTTGAGGAAGCTGCGCAGCAGCAGCCCAGCGCCCACCAGCAGCACGCAGGCGAGAGCAACTTCGGTGACGACGAGGATGGAACGGAGGCGCTCGTGTTTGCGGCTCTGTCCCGCGCCTGCGCCGGAGTCCTTGAGAGAATCCTGGAGATTGCTGGAAGCCATGCGAAGGCCAGGGACGAGGCCAAACAAGACGGCGGCGAAAACGGCGATGAGGACAGTCCATCCTAGGGCAGCGGCGTCGATGTGCAGGGTGCTGAGCAGAGGAAGCGCGATGGCTCCCTGGTGGCGGAGCCAGGCGACAAGGATGGCAGCGAGGGCAAGGCCGCAGAGCGCTCCCACGCTGGAAAGAATGAGGCTTTCAGTGAGCAACTGGCGCACGATTCGGCCACGGCTGGCGCCGAGAGCCGAGCGCATGGCGAACTCCTTGGTACGCGCGGCGGCTCGGGCCAGCATGAGGTTGGAGAGGTTGACGCAGGCGATGAGAAGAATGCCGCCGACCGCGGACCAGAGGACGACGAGCGAGCGGCGCAGCTTGCCGCTTACGTAGTCCTTGAGCGGGACCGGGACCACCCCGCCTTTGTATTGGCCGCAGGACAGCGGGTACTTATTGTTCCAGCACATCAGCGGCGCTACGGACGCCGCATCGCCCACGGCCTGCGCGAGCGTGACGCCGGGCTTGAGGCGTCCTAGGAAGGTGATGATGTTTCCCCAGTCGCGCGGGGGGCCGTAGAGATTAAGCGGCGTGATGGCGTCGACTTTGGTACCGGGAGCAAACACCGCGCCGAAGTCGAAGCTCGCGGGCAGCACGCCGATAACGGTGGTCTGTTGGCCATTCATATCGAATGCCTTGCCCACGATGTCCGGATCGGCGTTGAACTGGCGTCGCCACCATGGGTTGCTGAGCAGGATGACGGGCGCTGCGCCGTTGCGCGCGTCGTCAGCGGTGAAGGCGCGGCCCATGGCCGGCTGCACGCCCAGCACCTGAAAGAAATTGGCGATGACGTCGATGCTTGTCGCCGTAAGTGGCGCGCCGTTGCCTAGCTTCAGACTCAGATTGTCGGCTGATGAGAACGCAAAATATCCCGTCACGTCCCGATAGGACCGGCTATGCACACGAAACGTATCGTAGGAATCGGTGGAATAGGTTGCGCAAGACAGGCCGCACTTGGTGGGCGGAGGCGCAATCCACACCAGTTGCTGGGCGGCATTGAAGGGCAGCGGCCGAAGCAGCAGCGTATTAACCACGCTGAAGACGGCAATGTTGGCGCCGATGCCGAGAGCGAGAATCAGGATAGCGACGAGAGTGAATCCGCGGTCGCGGCTGAGAGTGCGGATGGTATAGCGGCAATCCTGGAGAAGAATATCGAGTTTCATAATTCCTCGCGCTTCACGTTGTTGGTATTTCGCCGGTTCGATGCCGCCAAAGCGCACAAGCGCCTGGCGGCGCGCTTCAACCGGGGTGAGGCCGCGCTTGAGATTCTCTTCGACGGCTAGTTCAATGTGCGTGGCGATCTCCGCTTCGAGGTCGGCGTCGAGTGGAGGCTTGTGAAAAAAGGAGTGAGTGCGAGCCCAGGCCCGCCGCAGCGCGCTCATCAGCGACTCTCCTCTTCAGACATCGCGAACAGGCGGCCCATCACGTCAGACAAGCGCTGCCAATGGTCGGCGTCCTTGGCCAACTGCTTCCGCCCGCTGCGGGTGATGGAGTAGAACTTGGCTTTTCGGTTGTTGTCGGAGGTGCCCCACGCAGCGGCGATCCATCCCCGCTGCTGCAGGCGAACGAGAGAAGCGTAGATGGTTCCCTGATTGAGCAGGACCTCGTCGCCGCTGGCCTGCTCGATGCGCCGGGCAATTCCGTAGCCGTGCTGCGGGCCCATGGCGGCCAGAGTTTGCAGCACCATCAGGTCGAGAGTCCCTTGCAAAAGATCAAGTTTGGATTCGCCCATTCCCGTCTCCTGTGTTCATGCCACATCAGTATCGCACAGGATATGTGGTATCGCCACAGGAAAGTTTGTAAAGAATCCTGGCTTCGGAAAGTCAGAAGCGGATCCTTCGACTCCGCTGAAGTACGCTTCGCTCAGGATGACACTTCATTGGTTGGTATGAACTGTCGAGACAGGGAACCGTGGCATTCGCTGCAAACAGGCCGTGCGCAAGCACCGCCTATCTCACCCTTCGAAATTCCTTGCGCTGATGGGATGGACCACAACGCTCTCCAAGCTGTTCGGCCGGCGAATCGATCCCTCATCTTCGTCATCGGCCGGTTCTGTTGCAGTTTCCGCACTTTCACGCGCAATAGCGGCAGAGCCGGAAGCAGGACCGGCGTTGAAGGGTTGCTGCTTGAACTGCTTGCTGAGAGCCAATCCCTGCTGTTGGTACGACGATCCAATCGAGCCGCCGTAGACTTTGTCCGGCGTGGCGGCCATGTTGTAGTAATTCAGCCGGCCGACAAATTGATCGTCTTCGAGGAAGATGGGCATCTGGCTGGCGCGGACCTCGAGCACGGCGCGGGTTCCGGGGATCTCGCCGGCCCATCCGTAGCCGAACCCCGGATCGAAGAATCCGGCGTAGTGAACGCGGAACTCCTGCGATGCAAGATCATAGGGCAGTAACTCCGCAGCCAGGTCAGGTGGCACGCGGACACGCTGCTTCGAAGCGAGAATGTAAAACTCTCCTGGCTCAAGAATGCACTGGCGCTTGCCGTCGTTGTGGATCGGGTGCCAGAACTCAGCCGTATCGTAGTAATTGAGCTTGGAAAGATCCACCGGCGGAGCGAATTTGTTTGCGCGGTAACCCACGATGCCTGAGCCGTTGCCTTGAAGGTCCACGGTGATGCGGAGACCCCGATCGATATTGGCTTGATCGCCTGCCGCATCGGCATCGATGAGAGGATCGCTTTGGTCGAGTTGTCTCAACCTTGAATCGCCAGCCGCTGCGAACCGGCCGCGCCCGAAGCGCAACTGATTCAGCTTCATTCCCGCCCGCACGATGATGGGGAAGGTCTGCGAGACCACCTCGACGTAAAGCCTGCCGCTGTAGCCACGCGGCACACGCTCGAACTCATTCCCGAATTCGGTAATCAAGCGGGTGAAAATATCCAGCCTGCCAGTGGTGCTCTTGGGATTGGCGATGCCGTAGACATCAGCCGGAAGCGCAACACTTTCCTGCAAAGGAATGATGTAGATGGCGTCCCGTTCGAGCAGAGAGGGCTTGGAGATGTCGATGGTTTCGACGAGCATCCCGTTGGCCTTGGCTTTATTCAACAGCGTGGTGGACTTGCCGGGAAGAAAGCTGGCGCGGACCCGGTATGCCTCTTCAGACAAGCGGAGGTCGATGCTGGAGGGCTGCACCTGCTCGTCGGCGATTCCGGCGGCGGAGCGGATTACTCCCGAATCGATGAATTGACGGATATCCTGCGAGGGCAAAATGCCTTCGCCGCCGACACGGCGGGCAGGGCCTTCAGTGAGCCGAGAGCTTGACGCCAAGATGTCCTCCGCTGAGTTGATTCTAATTCCGATGAGCCTTCATCTCCCAGCCGCGATGCGCGGGGGGATGGTGAAGAATAGCAGGCGGTCCGGACTGCGGGCACTCTGCGAATCATGGTGCGACTGTGGAATTCCGGGCAGAATTTCTCTTCGGCAATTCCGTCAATAACTTGGAGATTCTTTCAGCGCTGAAGAATATCAATGGGCTGGGTGAAGTCGGTTACGCGGATGTGGCGGGCCAGGGTGGGGTGCTGGCGCTCCAGGGCTTTGTACATCTCCCAGGCTACGCGGCGATAGCTGAAATGGCCGGCGGGGCCGGAGCGGAGTTCAGAGATGTATTGCGCTTCGGCGAAGTCCATTTTGAAGAGGCAGCGGATGCGCGTGGCCAGAGGCAACAGGTAAAGCGCGGATTGGGCGGACTCGGGCGCCGGGCTGGCAGCGATGTTGGCGCAGGCTTGGTGGGCTGCTGCAATGGCGCCTTGAAATTCGGCCACCATGCCGGCTTCGGCGAGGATGTTGACATCGTCTGCAAGATCTCCCGAGGTGGGAGTATCGTATCCGTGCAGGGCTGTGAATCCTTGCATGATCTGCGTGACGCGGCGATGGCGGTGCATGTCGCGGAAACCGCCGATGTCCATGAGAATGTCGAAGCGGAGAGCGGCGCCGGCGTGGAAGGCGCGCAGAGCTTCGTCGTGGCGGCCGCGGTGGCGCAAACCCAGCTCGATGATCTCTTCAACGCGCGAAGCGGGGAGCGCTGCGACCAGGTCGCGTACCTGCCGGTAAGGATGATGGCTTGCCGAATAAAGAAGCGTCGCGGCCAACTCGACTTCCAGAGATTCGGTGCGCTCGGCGAGATCGACCAGCGGGGCGGACGCCGGAGCGATGCCTTGCAGCAGTTCGTTCGCGGCCTGTTCGAGATCGGCCTGCGTCTGGATCAGGTACTGATTCGGCTCAGCGTATTTCACCAGCGTTGGCGCCGTGCGGACTTCACGCGCGAAGAGCTGTGCGGCTTCTTCGCACAGGCCCTCAGGGGCTGAAGCCCCTTCGTTTTGAGTGTCGTCGATGTACGCGCTAAAGCCCGTACTCCTCATGAATGCCGAGTTTTCGGAGGCGCGTAGTTTCTCCACGAATGCGGCCGCGGATTGTGCGTTGACGTTGAACGCGGGGCCGGTAGCGGCTTCGCGGAGTTTGAGGCCGAGGTCGCGGATTTCGGCGATGGGGCTTGAGAGCAAGCGCGAGACCTGGGTCTCAAGCGTACGTGCATTGACAATCTGGCCGAGAGAGGTGTTGGTGGCCAGGGGCAGCAGGTATCGTGCTACATCGAATGCCCGGGCTTTGAGGGTGCGTTCGTAAGCCTCCGGCTTTAAGGTGGCGGGGCAGGGAACGCGGCTGCGCAGGGCGTCATGGACCGCTGCGGTGGTGCGCTGATAGGCACCGAACAAGTTGTTGATGGTCTCGGAATAGAGCTGCGCAGAAGCGGAATCGGCGCCGAAATCGGGGAAGAACCAGCCGGATTTGAGGAAGTTCTGGTACCTTGTCGAGCGCTCCTGGCCGTCCCAGCGCTGCTCGTCGACCAGGACAATGGCGGCGAGCAGGCTGAGCCGTTCGACGGCAAAGGCGATGTGGGCCAGGTCGGCGATGGAGCGGTGTCCGTATTGAAAATAAAAGGTATTGAGGAACTGCTCGGCGCGCTGGGCGCTGATTTCGGTGAGCGATTCGCGCATTGAAAGAGCTGAGCGGGAGTACTTGGCCATGGCGTAGGCCAGGACTTCAGGGTCAGCGCCGTGGACGGCGAAGACATCGGTTTGATTGCGGGCGCCGGCAGGGAGAGAATTTTGGCTGGACATGGAGGATGGCTCGCGACCAGAATACGGCATCGGGGTCTGGATCTGTCGCAAACCCTGTGGGAGGGTTGGGCTTCCAAACCACTCCAGAGTACATAAGTTTGTTCAAATAACCGAATGAAAAAGTGCGGCAAGGGGCCGCTGGGAGTAGGATTCTGATGAGCAGGGCCTTCAAGGAATAGCCAATGCGGGAATACTTGGTACGCACTTCGCACAGTCCGCGCCCGTTGCCCTCAGGCCGCTGGCAGGTGACGCAGCGGTGGAATGACCTGCTGTTCGCGCACTGGCCGGTGCCTGCCGCTGACATTGCGCCGCTTTTGCCCGAGGGCTTGGAGCCGGACGTCTTCCAGGGATCGGCGTGGCTGGGCGTGGTGCCGTTCTGGCTAGACCGGCTCAAGGTTCGCGGGCTGCCTGCCATTCCGGGAATGCGCAGCTTTCCTGACCTCAATGTGCGGACGTATGTCCGGGACCAGAATACGGGGACGCCGGGCATGTACTTTTTCAGCCTGGACGCCACCAACCTGCTCGCGGTTGCGCTGGCACACACGTTCTTTCATCTGCCGTACCACTGGGCGGAGATGCGCCTCGACCAGCGCTCGGAGCGGGAGTTTGCTTTCTACAGCCGCAGGCGGTTTACAGCGCAGCCGGTCATCTTCAATGCACGCTACCGGGGACTGGGGCCGACGCGCAAGCTGGCTGACGCCAGGAGCGGGTCGCTCGAATATTTTCTGATGGAGCGGTCGAGCCTTTTTACGCGCAACCGGGCTGGGCAGGCGGTGCGGGCCAACCTGCATCATGTTCCCTGGCCGCTGGAAGAGGCGGAAGCGGAGATCGAGCGCAACGATCTGGCCGCGTCGATCGGCATCGAACTGCCGGAGATTGAGCCTGTGCTGCACTATTCGCGGCGTCTGGCGGTTTACGTGTGGCCGACGGAACTGGTGCGCCCGGCGCTGGCGGGAAGACCGGTTACGGTGGCAGCCACTCCTTCGGTGTGAAAGAGCCGAAAGACCTCCTACCTTCCATTTTCTGCTATTGACAGTCAAGTAACGAACGAGTGATGCCCTGACGCGAAATGGGCATTGGCACCCGCGCTTGCGGGCTCGATGATAGCGGCAGTTTTCCGTTGGATTTGCGGCGGCGTGGTTTCAATTCACGGACGTCAGGCACTTGCCGAACTCGGAGGGGGTCCATCCCGCGCGATGAGGTTCCTTCCCCGGCGGGTGCCCGTGCGTCTGCGCGCAACTGTCCCAAATACGGCAACGCAATCCAGATTGAATCGGTCTACTCCTTGGTAATGTGTTCGATCAGAATCCCGCAACTTTTTGCGCAACTTTGCCTGCGAGGCTGTGTTCCGGGGGTTATTCAGCCTGATGGGCGATGAAAGGCCATTGGCGCAGGACACGCTTTTCAGACTGAGCATCACGAATTCCGGCGACGACTCCGAAGAGCGCGCCGCACCAATAAATCGCCGCACCCATTGCCAATGCACGCGTGGGCGATGCGGAATGGCGCCTGTCTGCGTTTCAATTGGCGGTTTGTTTTGCCTGTCTTGCAGAGTATCGCGATGAAGCGAACCCCTCTGCGTGCCGACACCTTGCGGGACATCAATAGAGAGGATGCGACCGATATGAACTCGAAGAAACTTGGGAAATTTTTACCAGTGACCTTTGCATTTACGCTGCTGGCCTCCGCGCTGGTTTTGGCGGGATGTAGCGGAGCCGGCTCAACGGCAAGCAATCCGACAAATCCAAGCGCCCAAACGGGACCATCGTTTGTGATGGGTACCGATGCTCCCATGGCGAGCGTGGTTTCCTTCTCGGTGCAACTGGAAAGCGTAACCGCAACGGACGGCAACGGGAACAGCGTGTCGCTGATCAGCGGCACGCCCACAGTGGACTTTGCGCGCTTCAATGGTTTGCAGACACTGCTGGACATGAACGATGTGAACGCCGGCACGTACAGCAATATTTCAGTCACGCTGGGCAGCGGGACGATCGGCTATCTGCAAACGCAGGCCGGCAGCGCGCCGACGATTGCAACCATGCCGGTGACCTATCCGGGTGGGGCTTCCACTTACACATACACGGCGACTTTGGCCAACGCGATCGTGGTTGCGCAAAACGGCTCGCCCGCGGGACTGCACCTGGATTTCGATCTGCATAAATCCATCGTCGTGGACGGGACCGGCGCGATCACCGGCGAGGTGACGCCGACCTTCAATGCCAACGGCGTCAGCAACAGCGATCCCGGCGCCTACATCGATTGCTTCGATACAGCAGTGGTAAGCGTGAATGCGGATGCGCAGTCCTTTGTGGTGCAGGGGCCGCATGGAAGGCAGTTCACCGTCAACGTGAGCGTCCAGACGGAGTGGGAGAATAACGAAGGGCTCAGCGATCTGACCACCAGCAGCATTGTGACGCTCTCCGGTACGCTGGACAGGGCCGATGCGACCATTGATGCCGACGATGTGGCGATTCTTTCGCAGGAGGGGTTCTACGCCGGCGGACAGATCACGTATGTGAATCCGGCTTCAGGACCCGCTTCGAGCTTCGATCTCTATGTGCGCGGACTGTTGCCCACCACCACCGGCCTGTCGCTGGGGCAGATTGCCACCGTGGAACTGAGCGGCAACGAGAAGTACTTCATTTACTGGTTCCACAATCCGCTGACTGAATTCGTCTTCAACCCCAGCGGGCTGCTGGCTGGTCAACATGTCTCCGTAGGCGGACCGGCGACCGGCGCAACCAACGCGCAGGATGTAACGGTGAAGCGCGTGGTTCTGCGCGACTGGGGCTTCAACGGCACCGTTGTTGCGAACAGCGCGAACCTTGGGACTGGGACGTTCCAGATGCAGATCACCGGGTTTGCCGGGCTGCTGGTGCCGCAGACTGTGACTGTCTATACCGCAGACAAGACCGGCTTCCGCGATGGCCTGACAGGGATAGGCGATTTGGCCAACGGGCAAAACGTGCGCGCGGTCGGATTGCTGATCAAGAGCCCGCTGGATGGCAGCACGGTACTGCTGGCTCACTATGTGGATGATTTGAACTGAGGGAACAGGGATCAGGGAACAGGGATCAGGGATCAGGGTTTACTGATCCCTGATCCCTGCCTTAGAATTGCCACACCAGGCCGCTGGAGACGCGACCGAAGTTGATGGGCAGGCCGGGGATCGTGTACGGGACGAGGGTCTTATTCGTGTCGAGGGCGAAATAGAAGTACTGATACCCGCCGTCCACCCGAAATGCGATGTGCCTCGCGATCGGTGTATCAAGACCGCCACCGACGAAGGCTGCGAACGCCACGGTTTGGCCCAATAGTCCGTTCGGCCCCCAGTATTTATTCGCGCCTGCGTCTCCTGCCACTCCCTCCACATACACGGTTTCCCTGCGTACCCGGTGACTGTATTGTGCGCCGCCCATGATTGCATAAAAGTCTTCCTGCGCGCCCAGGTTGGTCCCGCGGTATCCGGGAACATCGATTTTGAAACGGATCGCGTGCCAGGGCGCGAAGGCAATCGAAGCATCCCATCCATTCATTCCTTTGTGAGACCCGGTGACTCCATCGAGAGAGTTGGAAATGTAACTGTAGCCGCCATAGATCTGGATGCGCGGGAGTGCTTCCTGTTGCGCGTGCAGAACGGAGGAAAGGCACAGCAGTGCGATCAGGGAAAGGAAACGAGATGGCATTCAAAGCCTCGGGTTCTCTGGTCCCTTCATCTTATCCGTTCGATTTGGGAATTGGGAATCAGCAGGTCCGTTCTCCCTGCGCCCCTATAATGAGGGACGTGCGGCGTGCGCGTGCCTTGCACTTTACGGGGAATGCATTAGCAAGGGAAAGAGAGAATCATGGGGAATTTGCAGGGACGGATTGCGCTGGTCACGGGAGCTTCGCAGGGGATTGGCCGCGCCGTGGCGCTGGAACTTGCGCGGGCCGGTGCAACTGTAGCCGTAGCGGCGCGCAATCAGGCCAAACTGGCCGAGGTGGTTGCGGAGATCGAGTCGGCGGGCGGCCAGGCTGCGGCGTTTGCGCTGGATGTGGCCAGTGAGGAATCCATTAAGGCCGGGGCCAAGGCAGCGCTGGAGCGATTCGGAAAGGTGGAGATCCTGGTCAACAACGCCGGCATCACGCGCGACGGGCTGATGATGGCCATGAAGCGGGCCGATTGGGACGATGTGCTGGGCACCAATCTGACCGGAGCTTTTCTGCTGACGCAGGCCGTGCTGCGGCCCATGCTGAAGAATCGCTGGGGCCGGATTATCAACATATCGAGCGTGGTGGGACGCACAGGCCAGGGCGGGCAGGTGAACTATGCGGCGTCGAAGGCCGGGCTGATTGGGCTCACACGCTCCCTGGCGCGGGAGGTGGCCTCGCGCGGCATTACGGTGAACGCGGTTGCACCGGGTTACATTGAGACAGCCATGACCGCGGTGCTGGACGAGAAGCAGCGCGCGGCCATGATGGCGGCGATCCCGCTGGGACGTGCGGGTACTGACGTGGAGATTGCGCTGTCGGTGGCGTTTCTGGCTTCGGAGGGAGCGGGGTACATTACCGGCCACGTTCTGGACGTGAATGGCGGGATGTTCATGGGATAGGGCACGCGACCTCTCTCAAACTGTAGTAATTTTCTGCAATCCCTAAATTTAAGCATGCGAAGTCCCGATAGTTCCTTGAGGGACAGTATGCATGGCGACCAGGGCTTTGCCGGAAAAGGAGTATGCGGCAGCGCCGGCGGAGATTGCCGGCGGGCTGCGCTATGTGGCGCGCCAGCCGATTCTGGACACGCGCGGACGTCTGCATGCATACGAATTGCTGTTCCGGGCTGGCCCGGAGGTGGTGTTTCGCGGGGATGGGGACATGGCCACCAGGACCATGCTGGACAACACCGTGATGTTCGGGCTGGAGAAGCTGACTGGCGGCCTTCCGGCATTTGTGAATTGCACGCGCGAGTCCCTCACCGGCGACTTGGTGCGCGTGCTGCCTCCGAGCTTGACTGTTCTGGAGATTCTGGAAACCCTGGAGCCGACGCCAGACCTGATTGAAGCCTGCCGCAAGCTAAAGTGCGCGGGATTCCGGCTGGCGCTGGACGATTTCATCTGGCATGAGAAATTTGAGCCGCTGGTGAAACTGGCGGACTACATCAAAGTGGATTTTTCCCTGACCGGCCCGGCAGAAAGGAAGTTGCTGCTGCAGAGATTGCGTGGCGTCAAGGTTGCGCTTCTTGCCGAAAAGGTGGAGACCCCGGAGGAGTACCAGCAGGCCCAGGACGAGGGGTTCACCTTGTTCCAGGGATATTTTTTCTGCCGTCCGACGTTGCTGGAGAATCGCAAGGTGCCGGCCAACCGGCTTTCCCAGTTCGAGATTCTGCGCATGATGCGAAGCGACGACCTTGATTTCAGGGAGCTCACGCGGCTTGTCAAGCGCGATGCGTCGCTCACTTACAGGCTGCTGCGGCTGGTGAATTCGCTCATGTGCGCAATGCGGCACGAGGTAACGTCGATCCAATCGGCGCTGCTGGCGGTGGGCGAGAAAAGCTTCCGGCGCATTGCGACGCTGGCCATTACCAGCGAACTGAACGGCAATCAGTCGCAGGAGATCTTGCGGATCACCTTCGTCCGGGCGCGTTTCTGCGAACTGGCAGCGGAGATTTGCAGGATGGACGCGACGGAGCAGTACCTGATGGGCCTGGTGAGCCTGTTGCCGGCCATGTTGCGGATTCCGATGAAAGACCTGACACCGGCGCTGCCTCTGCGGAATGAGATTCGCCTGGCGCTGAACGGCGTGCAGAACGCCGAGCGCGAGTTGCTGGCCTGGGTGGAGTGCCATGAACGCGCGGATTGGGATAAGTGCGATGAGGTTGTGCGAGCACACGGGCTTACTCAGGGCCAGCTCATGAATTGCTATGCAGAGGCAGTGGTGTGGGCCGAGGATGCGCTTAAAGCCACACGATGACGCCTGGAGCCGGACCAATCCGGCTCCGTGAAGAACCACCGGAAAATCCAGAGGTTGAATCCCCACGCTATTTCAGGTTGAGGCTCTCCTCGGGCAGTTGCTGGTAGCTGACGAATGCCAGTTTCAGGCCGTCGGGAGACCAGGACGGCACGTTGATGGTTCCCTGGCCGCCGAAGAGCTTGGCAAGCACTCGCACTTTCTTATCTTTCAGCGTCATCAGCCGCAATTCAACATCTTTGCCCGGAGGGTGACCGGTGACTCCTTTTTCATACGCCAGGAAAACCATCGTCTGGCCGTCAGGCGAGAGGTGCGGGAACCAGTTGTTGCTGTCGTCGAAGGTGACCTGCTCCTGCTCGGAGCCATCGGGCTTCATGCGCCAGATTTGCATCTGCCCGGTGCGCTCGGAGTTGAAGTAGATGGTTGCCCCGTCGGGCGAGTAATCTGGACCGTCGTCGAGGCCGGGAGCGGTGGTCAGGCGCGTTTCCTCTCCGCCGGCTGCAGGAATTGAATAGATGTCGAAGTTGTCGCCACGCTGGCCGGTGAAGGCCAATGTCTTTCCGTCGGGCGACCAGCCGTGCCAGTAAGATGGCGCCTTAGGCGTGATCAGCCGCGGCGTTCCCCCGGTGATCGGCACAATGTAGACGTGCGACTTGTGGTCGTCGGTCGATTGATCGCTGATGGCCAGCCACTGCCCGTCGGGCGAGATGCCGTGGTCGTTGTTGCAGTGGACCTGTGGGGCTGTGGAAATGAGCGTGGGCACGCTCTCGCCGAGGTTGAGGCGGCGTATGATTCCGTCCTGGTTGAAGATGAGGTATTTTCCGTCGCGCGACCAGTTGGGCGCTTCAAAGTGCGCGGCGGCTGCGTATTCCACGTGTCGATCCGTGGACGCGATGGCGATGGTTTCAAGGGAACTGATCAGAACAGTTTTGCCGGACGCGGGCGGAAGCTGTTCAAAGATCACGTTCGAGAAGACAGCCCTCTCGACTGCGTCCTTGTCGTGCGCGCAGACGCCGATGCCGATGTAGAAGTCGCCACTGAGGGCCAGCTTGGTCGACGCGCCGGCGGGCACGAGCTTGCCGTCTTTACCGGAGACGAAGGCGTAAAAATAGTCGCCGCGCTTCTCGATGCGGACGGTCCTGGGCGCGGAGATATTGGACTCGACTTCGTGTGTGTTGGCGCCGGGGGCATCGCGAAATTGCAGCGAGGTCAGGCCCGATCCATGCACGGCTACATCGACCGCGGGCGAGTTGCCGTCGAGCGACTGGCGGATCATCAACACGGCCTTGCGATGGGGATTGCCGCCGGTGCCGAGAAAGGCGATGTCCGTCGTGAGCGCTACGTCGCCGGAGACCTTCTTCCAGACGAAGTGAAAGTCATCGATGCCGAACCACATGTTTTCGCCGCTGCCGCTGATGGTGTAGGTGTGCGCGGCGGTGTCGTAAACGGCGGAACCCGAATGGAGTACGGTTCCCACATCCTGGTGATCGGTGAAGATTCCATGTGGCAGGGGCACGGCTTGAGCGAGGACAATCACAGGAGCGAAGACGAAGAGAGCGGCGATGCCGAACTTGATGGCCGCGGGGAGGCAGGTGGCTAACATACAGGGCCTTTCTGATTTGGGCATTTGGAGTTTTGCTTGAGTTTTTTCGCCTCGGCTTTGCATTCCCTTAGGGGCTGAAGCCCCAACACTTTTGCGGCCGGGGATCATGATATCGCTATCAGCCGAGGGTTGAGAAGGGTACCGGTGCGCTCTGTTTCAGAAGAAGTTGAGGATTCGGGTTCGTGCTATCCAACCCTTGGCAGAAAAACAAGAACCTGCCAAGGATGGGGCACGGCGGATTCAAGGTACAAGTGCAACAACTGTGATTTTAGCTGACCAGTGTTGAACGAAGCCGAGCGCGCCGCCCGCGAAGTGCTGGCCCTACCCATCTTCCCCGAACTCCGCGAAGACGAGCAGGGAACCGTAGTCGCCGCCATTGTCGAATTCTTGAGCTGAGCCGCCTGCTTTGCAACACTTCCCAACTCCCATTGCTTCCAGCTAAAATCACCCTCCATGTTCCCTTACGACCCATCTCTGCTCGCCGCCGTCCAAACCACCCCGCAATCTATACCGGATGTCGTCCAGATCCTCGAAACCATCGAGTCTATCTGCGCTGACGGAGACGGCCTCAAGTGGTTCAACTGGCTCTATCTCCAGGTTACCCAGGCTGTCGAGGCTGGCGTCAACGCCTCCGGCCCCGGCAGCTTCACTGACCCAGCCTGGATTGCCGCCCTCGACGTCGCCTTCGCCAACCACTATTTCGCAGCTATTCAGTCCTCGCTCTCCACCGCGCCCACTCCAGGCTGCTGGCAGGCGCTTTTTAATCTTCGCAACCAGACCAGCCTCGCACGCATCCAGTTCGCCATGGCCGGTATGAACGCCCACATCAATCACGATCTTCCCCAGGCCGTTCTCTCCACATGCCAGGCCACGTCCATCGCACCCCAGCACGGCACGATTCAATACAACGACTACACTGCCCTCAACGCCACGCTTGACAGCCTCATCAACGCCGCCAAAATCACCCTGCGTGTGCGGCTCCTGGGCGACTCCATCCCCCCGGTCTCCGCGCTCGACAACACCCTCGCTGCATGGAGCGTGGCCGCCGCTCGCGAAGCCGCCTGGAACAACGCCGAGTTGCTCTTTCACCTAGCCGACGCCCCGCTCCTCGCCTCCGCATTCCTCGGCACCCTCGACGGCCTCACCGCCCTGGCCAGCAAGACGCTCCTGGTTTCAGTGCCCTGACCTCGCAAACGCTCCTGAACTGAGCACTGACCGCTGACAACTGTCCACTGATTTAAAATCTAGCTAAGATGAAATGTCCCTATTGCGGTTTTGCGCAGGATCGCGTCGTCGACTCGCGCGAGAGCAAGGAAGCCGACTCCATCCGCCGCCGCCGCGAATGCGAGAGCTGCAACCGCCGCTTCACGACCTACGAGCGTATCGACGAGATCCCCTACATGGTTGTCAAGAAGGACGGCCGCCGCGAGCGCTTCGACCGCCAGAAAGTCTTGAGCGGCCTGCTCCGCGCCTGCGAGAAGCGCCCTGTTCCGGCCAGCAAGCTCGAAGCTATCGTCGACGCGACTGAGAGTTTCTTGATGGACGCCCCCGAGCGCGAGCGCACCACCAGCGAAGTGGGCGAGCTGATCATGCAGCACCTGAAAGGCATCGATACCGTAGCCTACATCCGCTTCGCCTCTGTCTACCGCGACTTCAAGGATGTGCGCGAATTCAAGGAAGAGCTCGAAGGCCTGCTCGGCGGCCACAGCAGCAGCAAAGCAAAGAAGTAACAAAGGCTGTTAGCTCGAAAGGAAACAATGTCGGAGCAAAAGACCCACAAAGTAACTCTCATTCCCGGCGACGGTATCGGCCCCGAAGTAACTCAGGCCGTGGTCCGCATTCTGGAAGCAACCGGCGTCAAATTCAACTGGGAGCGCTTCGCCGCCGGCGCCGAGGCATTCGAGATCTTCGGCGAGTACATTCCCGCGGCGCTCTACGAATCGATTGAGCGTAACAAGATTGCATTGAAGGGTCCCGTCACCACACCCATCGGTGGCGGCTTCAAGAGCATCAATGTCACCCTGCGCAAGAAGTTCGATCTCTTCGCCAATTTTCGCCCCATCAGGAACCTTCCCGGCCTGGCCACCCACTGGCCCGGCGTGGACCTGATCATCGTCCGCGAAAACACTGAGGGCGAGTACGTCGGCCTGGAGCACGAAGTCGTCCCCGGCGTAGTTGAAGCCATCAAAGTCATCACCGAAAAAGGTTCCACGCGCATTGCAAAATTCGCATTTGAGTATGCGCGCAAGCACGGCCGCAAGAAGATTCACTCCATCCACAAGGCCAACATCATGAAGCTTTCGGATGGATTGTTCTTGCGTTGCGCGCGCCAGGTGTCAGAAGGATTCCCGGAAATCTTCTATGGTGAGCACATCATCGACAACACCTGCATGCAACTGGTGATGAATCCCTACCAATACGACACCCTACTGCTTGAAAACCTCTACGGCGACATTGTCAGCGATCTCTGCGCCGGCCTTGTGGGCGGGCTCGGCCTGGTTCCCGGCGCCAACCTGGGCCAGGAATGCGCCATCTTCGAAGCCGTCCATGGCTCGGCGCCGGACATCGCGGGCAAGGACATTGCAAACCCCACTGCCTTGTTGCAATCCGCCGTCCTGATGCTTCGTCACTTGAATGAGATGGCCGCCGCCGACAAGGTGCAAGCGGCTCTTGAAGCCGTTTACGCAGAACGCAAGACCCTCACTCGCGATGTCGGCGGCACGGCCGGAACTACGCAATTCGCCGACGCCGTGTTAGCCGCCATGGCATAACCTCACGAAAGGCACAGGCACTCACATGCATTACCTCCTGTTTTATGAAGTCGGCGATGACTACGTTGCCCGCCGTGCTGAATTCCGAAGCGCTCATCTCGAACTGGCCTGGGCAGCCAGCGCGCGGGGCGAACTCATTTTGGGCGGCGCGCTGGCCGATCCCGTCGACGGCACTCTCATTCTCTTCAAGGGTGACTCGCCTTCCGTTGCGGAGAACTTCGCCCGCGTCGATCCCTACGTAACCAGCGGCATCGTCAAGCGCTGGTACGTCCGGCAATGGAATACGGTTGCGGGGGAAAGCTGCACCAATCCTGTCCGGCCTTCTGCTTGCGCGTCTTGACATTCTGCCCTTCGCATGTCAACAAGCCACACCCTCCAGCGGTATGATGGCCAAACGGGGTTATTCCCCCTTTCCTCTCAAGGAGCAATCCACATGCAATGCTGCCGCCTTCGTTCGTGGCTTTTTCTTGCCTCGATTCTGGTCCTCACCGCCTCCGTCGCGCTCGCCGCTGAAACTATCTCGCTCACCGTCGATGCCACCAAGACCCAGAAAAAGCTGCTGCGCTCGCACGAGGTGATCCCGGTGCAGCCAGGTCCATTGACCCTTTACTATCCGAAGTGGATTCCTGGCGAGCACGGCCCCAACGGCCCCATCAGCAGCGTCAACGGCCTCAAGTTCGAAGGCGGAGGCAAAGTCATTCCGTGGAAGCGCGATCTTCTTGATGCCTTCACCTTCCATCTCGATATTCCCGCCGGCGTTACGCAGCTCGAGGCAAACTTCGACTTCATCGAGCCCGACGGGAACTCCGCCACGGACAAGCTCATGGTGCTGGAATGGAACGACGTCGTGCTCTATCCCGCGGGCACCCCGGCGCAGCAACTGAGTTATGAAGCCAAGCTCATTTTGCCCGATGGCTGGAAGTGGGGAACGCCGTTGCCCGTCGACAATGCATCAGGCAACCAGGTGACGTTCAAGCCTATCTCGCTTGATCTGCTCGTCGATTCGCCGATCATCGCCGGCCAGTACTATCGCGCCATCGATATTACCCCTGCGGGGGAGCCGATTCATCATGAATTGGACCTCGTCGCGGACAGCGAAATCGCTCTCAACATCAGCGACGACAACAAGAAGGAAATGACAAATTTGGTAGCCGAGTCGGGCAAGCTGTTCGGCACGCGCCATTATCGCGATTACCATTTCCTGCTCACGCTCAGCGATCACGTGGCCCACTTCGGCCTTGAACACCACGAGTCCAACGACAGCCGCCTGCCCGAGCGCGCACTAATCGGCCCGGGCTCGGGCATGTCCCTCGGCGGCCTGCTGGCTCACGAATTCGTGCATTCCTGGAACGGCAAGTTCCGCCGCCCCGCCGATCTCACCGTCCCCTACTACGAAGAGCCCATGGAGACCGATCTGCTGTGGGGCTACGAGGGACTGACCGATTACCTAGGCCCCATGCTCGCTGCGCGCAGCGGCTTGTGGAGCGCCGAGGAGTATCACGAATACCTGGCGAGCATCGCTGCTCAACTCGGCCCCGGACGGCCGGGGCGCACATGGCGTCCCTTGCTCGACACCGCGGTTGCAGAGCCCTATCTCGGCTTCGGCGGCAGAGGCTGGTTCACTTGGCGCCGCGGTACCGACTATTACGATGAAGGCGATCTGCTGTGGCTTGAAGTTGCCACCATTATCCATCGGGAATCGCATGAAAAAAAGACCATCGACGATTTCTGCCAGTCGTTCCACGGCGGCGCAAACAACGGCCCCGAGGTCAAGACATACACCTTCGACGAATTGGTGGCCGCGCTCAATGCCATCGCACCGTTTGACTGGGCCACCTTCTTTCACACCCGTCTCGATTCCACTGCGCCCGAGGCGCCCACCGGCGGCATCGAAAATGGCGGTTGGAAGGTTACCTTCACTGGCGAACCCTCCAAGCTGAGTGGACGCCGGGGCGGCGCATCGGACATTTATTCCATCGGCCTTCAACTCGGCCCCGACGGCTCAGTCGGCGATTCCATTGTGGGCGGCCCAGCCTTCAACGCCGGCATCACTTCGGGCATGAAGGTCATCGGCGTCAATGGCCGCGTGTACACGCACGACTTGCTCGAAGACGCGATCAAGGCATCGGCCAAGGATTCGTCGCAGCCGATCACGCTGCTCATCGTGAATGACGAGTTCATCAGCACCGCAACCATCAACTACCACGACGGCTCTCGTTACCCGCACCTGATCCGCGATGACAAGAAGCCGGACTATCTGGATGAGTTGATCAAGGCGCGGGCGGCGGGCAAGTAATGTTTGGGTTGGGTCGTCGATCCATTTTTCTATGCTCCTGCTAAACAGTTGAAGTCTGTGATCTTCCATTGTTGCGATCCGCGGCGACGGATCGCAAGAATGGGGACCAAGCTGTGTCGAAAATCACCTCAATGGATTTCTCCGCTGGCGTAGCAATCACGAACGAGAAGCAGGTCCCCTTCGACTACGCTCAGGGCAGGCTTTCGACTCCGGTCGCCGCGGCGACCTTCGCTCAGGATGACATGGTTAATTGGAGTTCGTGATGATGGGCTCGCCTTGACCGCAACCCCGCCTTGAGCTAAGACTAGAGCAACCGGAAGACAATCAGGCGCTCCACTGACCCATCAACCTCGTCCAGTGGAGCGGAAGGCGGAGCATTGACGAGCCACACAACAGTCGAAGTGTCCGCGCAAAACGGCGCCAAAGAGACCTACGGCCTCCACGCCGGCGTGCTCGGCCCGCTGGAGACCCTGGCGCAGTCCGTCTCTGCAATGGCGCCCTCCACTTCGCCGTCGCTCACCATTCCACTTGTCTTTGCACTGGCCGGCAACGCTACCTGGTTTGTGTATTTGCTGGCCACTGGAGCCACGCTGCTGGTGGGCTTCTGCGTCAGCAGGTTTGCGAAGCTCTCCGCTTCGCCGGGCTCGCTCTACACGTATGCGGCAGACACACTGCCGCCCACTTTTGGCGTCATAGCCGCATGGGGACTGCTCATGGCCTACATCGCCACTGGCGCTTCGGTGGCCGGCGGCGCGCTCTATTATGCGGGAGTCCTGGCGCAACAGTTCTTTCACTGGACACCTCCCGCTTTACTCACGCTCGCCATCGCTTGCAGCGTTGCCGGATTGATCGCCTACCGCGACGTGAAGCTCTCAGCGGAATTGATGCTGTGGATCGAAGTCATCTCCGTCAGCCTCATCCTCATCGTGCTCGCCATGCTGGTCGTCCGCTTCGGCTTCCAGTTCGACATGGACCAGTTCAGGCTCAAAGGCGTCACTGTCTCTGCACTCGGCCCCGCGCTGGTGCTTTCCATGTTCAGCTTTGTCGGCTTCGAGAGCGCTACTACCCTGGGAGGCGAAGCCCGCGAGCCCCTCAAGACCATCCCTCGCGCCGTGATCCAGTGCGCCATTCTCGCCGGCGTTTTCTTCATGCTGTGTTCGTACAGCGAGGTACTCGGCTTCCGCGGCCAGCAAACGCAACTGAGCGACTCCACCAGCCCGCTGCATCTTCTGGCCAACAAGGCCGGAATCTCGCCACTGGGCATCGCCATCGACTTTGGCGCGGCGATCAGCATGTTTGCCTGCGTGCTGGCCTGCACCACGGCCGCCGCGCGGGTACTGATGAAGATGGCGCACTCCAGGCTGCTCCCCAGGATTCTCGAACGCACCAACCGCCGCCACGGTACGCCGGGAGCGGCTATCGCTCTCTCCGCCGGCCTCATGCTGGTCACCACCGCCGCACTCGCGCTCCGCGGCGTTCAGGGCTCCGACATGTACGACTGGCTGGGCTCGCTCTCCGTCTTCGGATTCCTAACCGCGTATGCGCTGGTGGCCATCGCGCTTCCCTTTGCACGCCGCGCCCTGGGCCAGCACTCGCATTGGGTCGCCGCCATCAGCATTGTCACGGTGGTGGTCATGATCCTGATTTGCCTCTTCGATCTGCGCTCAGCGGCAGACGCAACCCATGCGCGAATCCCGTGGATTTACCTGGTCTACATTGCTGCCGGATTGGCCTGGTATCTAGTGCGCCGCCGCAAGACTGCTGCTCTTTCAAGCTGATCGCTTCCGGACATCGCCGGCCCGTCCCATTGAGCGGCGAAGCCGCAGGCAAAAAGACGACGCAGGAGACGGTTTTGCAAATCCCACAAGCGCTTTTCCCTTCAAAAACATACGCGCTCAATCTGCAAGACCGAGAATTGCAACCGAGTTTTACACAAGGGGCAGTCAAAGATCGTGGAAAAAGACATAAAGACGCCATAAAAATTGGCCTAATTTCTCATTCGAAAAAGCCTTCAGACAGGTATGCTATTGCCAACCCGCATTGCTAGTCATACCCATCCGGTAGGCGAAAACCACTCTAACGCTACTAACTTTTTTCTTTTTTGGGACGATAGCGGAATTCGAATTGCTTTAGTCCGGAACCATTGGCCTCAAGTGGCTTTTTTCTCAAGAAAGAAGCCATCTCCCACAAAGCCAATAAGGCTGAATAAATTCGAAATCCGCTCTAACACAAGAGCTCCACGATCCTTATTCACTCCAGGGTCTCTCGATTTCCTCACTGAGACCGCCGGGGAAATCTCTATTTTCGAGGCTGTGCAACGTGAGACATTTCATACGATTCGTTTCCTCTCCGATTCATCGGCTGCTGGCCGTATTGGCAGTCGTTGCGCTGTGTTCGAGTTCGGTTCAGGCACAGCAGACTCTTGGCGGCATTACCGGCGAGGTTTCCGATTCGTCAGGCGGCGTGATTCCCGGCGCGACGGTGACCGTGGTGGACGAGCAAACATCCCTCACCCGCACCGTAAAAACAAACGCATCAGGCGAGTACACTCTGGTCAACCTCCCTATCGGGGCATACACGCTGACGTATACAAGCGAAGGTTACGAAGTACAGAAGACCCAGCACATCACCGTGCAGGCAAACCGAACGGCAACCGTCAATGCGACCCTCAAGGTTGGCAAGACGAGCGAGACGGTGGAAGTGGAAGCCTCGCCGCTGATGAATGCCGTCGACACAACCAACGGCTACGTCATGGACACCGCGCAGATTGAATCCGTGCCTCTGGCCACGGGCAGCTTCACCGGCCTGGCCACGCAATCGGCCGGCGTGAGCGCCGAACTGGGCGGCGGCACCGGCGCGAACTCCGGCCTGGGCAATGCGCCCATCTGGGCGAATGGCCAGCGCGATACCTCGAACTCGTTCCTGCTCAATGGCGTCGATGCCAGCAACCTGTTCAATGGCAAGAGCACCAGCCAGGTGGCCTCGGCGCGCGTGATCAACTCCACCGGAGTCCAGACAAGCCCCGGCGGCGGCGGCGGTGTGATTCCCTCGGCGGCCTCGATTTATCTCTCCATCGGTAACGCCATCCCCACGCCCGCTCCTGAAACCATCACGGAGGTCCGCGTCAACGCCTCCATGTACGATGCGCAGCAAGGTTCCACGTCAGGCGCGCACATCGATCTAAGCACCGCCTCCGGCACCAACGCCTTCCACGGCACGGCCTATGTGCATCGCGGCACCAACTGGATCAACGCCGCTCCCTTCTTCTTCAACCAGGACCCCGACGTTCCGGCTAATGACAAGGTTCCGCAGTTGCACCGCTACGTGGCCGGCGGCACTGCGGGCGGGACCCTCATCAAAGACAAGCTGTTCTACTTCCTCGGCTATCAGCACGTGCACGTCTCCGACGCGGAGCTCGGCGACTCGTTCCTCGACGTGCCGGTCGGGCTCAGCGACGACCGGTCCGCCGGAGCCCTCGCAGCCGTCAGCAACGCCTCCTTCGGTTCCAACATCGGCAATCCAAATATCACCAGCGCCAATGTCGATCCGCTTGCCCTGATCCTGTTCAACTCCCCTTCGCTTCCTGGCGAGCCCGGCAAGTGGCTCATCCCCAACGACTCGCTCTACCCCAATACTCCCACCGCCGCGCATCTTGACAATGCCTTCATCCCCGGCACGGGCAGGTTCACCGCCGACCTGGCGGTGGCTAACCTGGACTACAACGCCACTTCCAAAGACACCCTGGCGATGAAGTACTTCTTCCAGCACGACCCCACTGTCGCGCCCTACTCTTACTCCAGCGTTCCTGGCTTCGCCGAGCACCTTGACTCCGGCGCACAGGTGGCATCCATCATCAACACTCTCATCCTCAAGTCCAATCTGAGCACCACCGAGACCCTGGGCATTCTGCGCGAGAAGAACTGGGGCGACAACGAGCAGCCTTTCGGTCCCAGCTCGATTCCTGGCGGGGCGGCAGGCACCGGCTCGATCAATATGTTCGGATCGAATTATTTCCCCGGCGTTTCCATCTATGACGTGCTGGGGATCAATCAGCCGGTCGGACTCGAAGGTCAGGCGGTGCTGAATATCGGCCCCAACGCAGAAGGGCAGGCTTCCAACACCGGCGTCTTCCAGAATCGCCTGGCGCCCTCGGGCGACGCCATCTGGACGCTGGGCAAGCACACTCTCAGCTTTGGCGGCAGCTACACGTACACGCAACTGAATACCATCGACAAGCGCACCGGCAAGGGAACCATTGCGACCGAAGACTTAAGCCAGATGATCCAGGGGCAAGTCATTCCCGGCAGCTCGGCTTCAGGGTTTTACGTCACATCGTTCCTGCAAGGCAACGCCAGCCGCTACTACCGCGCCAACCAGCTCGGCACCTACGTTCAGGACAAGTGGCAGATCACCCCCACGCTCTCGCTCACCGGAGGCGTGCGCTACGACTGGGACGGCGGCATGACCGAAAAGTACGGACGCATCTTCAACTTCGATCCCTCGCTCTACAGCTACAGTTCCGGCTCCGACACCATTGCCAATCCGGGATTGATCATCGCCGGCAACAACGCCAACGGCACCAGCGGGGTGAGCAACACGACCCTGACCGGCCGCCAGTGGGGCATCGGGCCGCGCGTGGGCGCGGCGTGGCAGCCGGGGATCAACCACAACACGGTAGTCATCCGCACCGGCGCCGGCATCTACTACGACCGCGGCGAGCTGTTCAGCTACTTCTCCCCCGGCTACGCCATCGGCACCGTCACCGGCGGACCCTTCGGCGTCAACCAGCAGCTTCCCTTCGTCAACGTCACAACCTGCCCGACGACCACGGAATACTTCTACGAGGGCTACCTGGCCACCTGCGGCGGCACGGCGGCCGAGGGCAACCTCGAGAATCCATATGGCACGACGCCGCTGGCTCCGCCCACCAGCCCCAAGGCTTCCGATCTGAGCAATTACCTTCCCAACGCCTACAGCATCCTGAACACCGGGTCCGGGCTTCCCGGGGTGATTAACAACGGCCAGCCGATTTCTCTGGGCGTCTACGACCGGGCCAACAAGCTGCCGTACACCATCAACTACACCCTGGACTTCCAGTGGCAGCCCCGCCCCGATCTGGCCTTCGACCTGGGCTACGTCGGAAATGTCGGCCGCCATCAGGTCATCCCCGTACCTTTCAATCAGCCCACAATCGCCTCTCCATCCAGCCCCACACTGGCTGGCACTGCCTATGCGCAGACCTGCAGCTACGGCTATATCCTCTCCGGCGAGAACCTCACCGGCTGCGGCGCCAACACCGCCACGGGCCCGGGCTATCTGGCTAATTACGAGGGCGGAAACGTCGATCTCCGCGTTCCCTACATCGGCTACGCGGCAGAGTCCATCTCCTACCGGGCCGCCGGCGTCGATGCCTACAACGCCCTCCAGGCCCACCTGGAGAAGCGCATGAGCCACGGAATCCAAATGGGCGTCTCCTATACCTGGTCGCACGCCCTCGACGAACAGAGCGGCCTCGGCCTCTTCTACAACGGCAACAATCCCCTCAATCTGCGCTCGAGCTACGGCTCATCGGACTTCGACCGCACCCACGTCGTCAGCGTCAACTACGGCTACCAGATCCCCGACGCTGCCAACAAGAACTCAGTCGTGGGAAAGGTCATCGATGGATGGTCGCTGGTCGGGCTGGCCGTCATCCAGAGCGGACAGCCCTACTCGATCATCGACTTCTCCGGAGCTGTGGGCAGCATCTTCTACTCCACCGCCGACGGAATCACCAATCCGGTCGTGCCGCTAGCCAACGGATGCACCGCCAAGACTGCCAAAACCGGCGCTTCCGGAGCATGGGTCCCGGCCGGCGGAAAAGCCGCCTTAAATCCGCAGTGCTTCACCCTGCCTCTGTTGCCGCCGGGCGGACTGGGCGGCGCCATTCCCAGCAACGACCCCTACGAGACCGGATTCTCCACCGGTCAGCGCAACATCTTTCGCCAGGCCGCGCAGAAGCGCGCCGATGCCTCGCTGGTCAAGGAGTTGCCCATCAACGAGCGCTACAAGCTCAAGTACACATTCGACGTTTACAACCTCACCAACACCACCAGCTTCGACGTTCCCGGCAACGAGGTTGCCCAGAACCAGTACTACAGCGCCTATCCCAACACCAGCCTGACACCGCTGCCCACCGGCTGCACCGCCGCCGGCACGCAAACCAACACCAGCTTCTACAACTGCCCGTCAAGCCTGGGCATCGTCCCGCACACCATTGGCGCACCCCGCCAGATCCAGATGTCGCTGCGGCTGGACTTCTAAATGCAGGGGACAGGGATTAGGGAACAGGGAACAGAAAACACCGCGGCACATCCAACCGAAAGGGCGCTCGCACAATCTGCGAACGCCCCTTTTTGTGTGATGGAGCAGGCATTACCGCCCGCCTGTGATCTAAACCCCTAATCCCTGTCCCCTAGTCCCTGATCCCCGCATTTCTCACTCTTCCCCAATGTCCTCATGCCACACTTCAGGATGAACAGCAATATACCCTTCAAGCAGCTCGCGGCACTCGGCGCTATCCAGGTCGATCACCTCGATGCCGTTTTCGCGCAGCCAGTCCAGACCGCCAGCAAACGTGCGGCTCTCGCCCACTACCAGCGTGCCAATGCGAAACTGCCTCACCAGGCCGCTGCAATACCAGCACGGCGCCAGCGTGGTCACCATTACCAGGTCGCGATAGCTCTTTTGCCGGCCCGCGCGCCGGAAGGCATCCGTCTCGGCATGCACGCTGGGGTCGCTCTGCTGCACGCGGCGATTGTGCCCGCGGCTTAAAAGTTCCCCCGACCGCCGGAACAGCGCAGCGCCAATGGGAATGCCGCCTTCCGCCAATCCCGCGCGCGCTTCTTCAACCGCAACCGCCAGCATCCGTTCGTACAACCCTGAATCCGCCAAGAGAGCCCTCGTATCCAAAGGATAAGCTACGATGCGCCGTCGCCCGAGCGGAGGCAACAGCTTGACGGGAGGGCCGGTCAACGACGTACGGTAAACGAGCGAGGAACGAGGACCATGATGAAGACGCGAAGATTGGGAAAAAACGGACCGGAGGTCTCAGCCATCGGTCTCGGCTGCATGGGCATGAGCGATTTCTACGGCGGCCGCGATGAACAGGAGTCGCTTGCCACCATCGACCGCGCGCTGGAACTGGGCATCAACTTCCTCGATACTTCAGACGCATACGGGCCCCACAAGAATGAGGAACTGGTCGGGAGAGCCATCAAAGGACGGCGGCAGCAGGTCTTCCTGGCTACCAAGTTCGGCATCGTTCGCGATCCGGCCGATCCGGCCGTCCGCGGCGTGGACGGCAGCCCGGCCTACGTTCGCAAGTCAGCTGAGGGCAGTTTGCGGCGTCTCGGCATCGAAACCATCGATCTCTACTACCAGCATCGCGTCGATCCCAAGACACCCATCGAAGAAACTGTAGGCGCCATGGCACGGCTCGTCGAAGAGGGAAAGGTCCGCTTTCTGGGCCTTTCAGAGGCTGCTCCGGCAACCATTGAACGCGCCCATCGCGTCCACCCCATCACCGCTCTACAAACGGAATATTCCTTGTGGACACGCGATCCGGAGCCTGAAGTGCTTCCCGCGTGCCGCAAGTTCGGCGTAGGATTTGTCGCGTACAGCCCGCTCGGGCGCGGCTTTCTCACCGGAACTTTCAAAACACCTGACGACTTTGACGCCGACGACACACGCCGCCTGCAGCCCCGCTTCCAGGGCGAGAACTTCGCGCGGAATCTGGAGTTGGTAGAAAAGGTAAAGCAGCTTGCCGCTCAAGCCGGCATCACCGCCAGCCAGCTTGCGCTCGCGTGGGTGCTAGCGCAGGGCGAGGACATCGTTCCGATTCCCGGAACCAAGCGACGCAAATACCTCGAAGAGAACGCCGCGGCAGTGGACATCTCGCTCGCGCCGGATGTGGTAGATCAACTCCAAAACATCTTCCCACCGGATGCGGCAGCCGGGGAGCGCTATGCTCCCATCATGAAAGCGCTGATCGACCGCTAAGCGATTCGGACAATCAGTCGTCAGATGAATGCGTGGTGCGGAAGGCGGGACTTGAACCCGCAAGCCTCGCGGCGCTAGCTCCTAAGGCTAGTGTGTTTGCCATTTCACCACTTCCGCACAGCCGAAGCGGGCCACGGTTCCCCTGCCCACTGTCATAAGTCTAGAGCCAAAGCCACGCCAACGGCAACGAGAGCTTCGCATTACGCGAAGCTCGCACACCATCCGCGCAGTCAGCCTCGCACCGACGACTGAATCACAGGCGTCGCTGCCACAGCCGCTTTGATCTCCGGAACCCTTGAAATCAGGTCAAGCAGCGCGCGGATGATTTTTTCGTCGGCTTCCGATGCATGGTCGAATTCCACCGGGAAGCGTGCCCACAACTGGAATGACCCCCCTGTGAATTGCAGCCGCGATTCGATCACCGGCGGGTCGATCGATGTTTGTATCGCACTCTCCGCACCCTTGTGCTGCCTTTCGATCGCTTCGCGATAATCCTCGTAGACCGTATGAACTTCTTTCATCACGGCCTCGCAGACCATCTTGTAGTCGGCAGCATCCGTCAGCTTCACAATCAATTCGTGCCATGCATAATCCGCTCCCGGAATCTGTTTATAGAGGGGAGTTCCAGCCTGAAACAGCACGGCGTTGGAGAAAACGGCGATACGCCCGGTTGGGTTCAGCGATGTGCCTGTGCCTGCAAGCTCCATCAGATAGAAGCGAACAAGGCCGACATCGACAACATCTCCGGTCACCGCTGCGATGGTGATGCGATCGCCCACTTTGATGCCATACCTGCCAATGATGAAAAAATATGCGGCCACCGACAAGAGCACTGTCTGCAGGCCCACGGCAATGCCCGCGGTGATAAAGCCGGCGAACGTTGCCAGTGAATTGAATTGCGTGACAAATCCAAACACGATCACAATCAGCGATAGAAAGCCAACCACAAACCTGCGCACAATGAGAAACTGACGCCGGCGTCGAAGGTCTCGCACGTACTTATTTGTCGCGCGGGTCCACAGTTCCCCGCCGCCGATGATCAGGCATAGCGCAACTGCAATCACCAGCACGCGGAGAAGCAGTGAATGAAGAATGCTGTTGTATTCCTCGGTAACTGAACTCTTCCATGCGGCCAGGTTGGCGCGGCTCTGCTCCAGCACAATGATTTCTTCGCTCAATGGAACTGTGGCGGCAGCGAGCGCCTTGAAATCGGCGGTGATGGTTTTGAGGTCTTCAGGATTTGGAGCCTGTGCACTGCCTGCAGACGCAGCCGGGTTCGATGTTGCTGGAACTTTCGGCGTTGCGGCGGCAGGTTGCGTTGCAGGCGGTGCTGTTTGCTGAGAGAGCTGCTGGCCCTGCAGAATCAGGTTTCTCAGGATCTTTGACATGGGAGCGCGAAGGGCCTGGGCCTGTTTCTGCAATTCGCCGCTTTCCTCGGTAAGTGCATCAAGAGAATGCCGCGTCTCAAGCAACTCAAACAGGACTGAGCCCTGACTGGTGACGCCTGCGGACCGCGCTGAGTCAAGCATTGTGAGTTGAGGAGCGGGCGTCCTGTTCTTGCTCTGCAATTCCGGAACCGAATGCTGCAATCGGTCGATGTCGCCCGCAAGCCCAGTGCCCGCGCCTCCACCGGACATGCCGGCAATTTTTTGCAGTGCATCTTTCATTGCGTCTGCCAGGTCAAGCGCCTCCTGGATCTGCTCCTTCTCTGCTTCAAGCCCCGCGATGTCGCGCGGCCTCGCAGTCGCGAGTTGTTTCCCCAAAACCTCCTGGCGTGCTTTCAGGTCTTCGATCTGTTTTTCCGCATTCGCTTCCGCCGCCTGCATCCTCTGCTGTTCTTCCGAACCGGATCCATCCGTCTGCGTTCCATGCTGCAATTGATACCTCCGCAGCAACGCTGCTTCAGCATTCGCAGATTGAAATGCAAACGCAGCAATCTGCGTCGACTCTTCCACCGCCTGATCTCGATAAACAACGTCATTCGGCTCGCCCACTTTCTGAATCGTCTGCGTCGAGGCTCGATAGTATTGAATGACGGAGTTAAGATGGTTCACGATGTCGCGGCTTCTGGCATCGACGTCGATCGCCTCATAGCCGCCCTGCTGAGAGAGCGCCGTATATCTCAGCACGAACAGACCTGCGAACAACGCAGCGCCAGTCGCCGCTGAAACTGCCACGCGCTTGAAGGATTTGAAAGCAGTCGACGTTTGCCGTCCTGTCGGCTTTCCTTTTATATGAATGTGCCCTTCCATGAATCCTCGCTTAATCTATCCGGGATTTTCCAGCTTTCCACTATGATACAGATCACTCAGGATGATGGGCGTTTCGAGGTTATGCTTCGGGAAGCTGCTGAAAGGTCGTATTCATTGCCTTCCACGGATCGTGTTGCAGCCGCGTCTGCCATTGCGCGAAATCCGACACGTGAAACGCCGGCGCCTCGTCCGCCTTCAGTTCTTTCCATTCCAAAGGCATCGCCACCGGAACTCCGCTTCGCGCCCGCGGCGACCACGGCGCAACGGCGGTGGACTCACGGTCATTGCGCAAGTAGTCCAGATAGATGTGATCCTTGCGCGCTGCCTTGGCCATCTTGGTTATATAGAGAGACGGATTTCCCTTCTCCATACTGATTGCGATGTTATGTGCAAACTGCTTGACTGCCGGCCATTCGTGCTGCGGGCCGATGGGAACCACTACGTGCAAGCCTTTTCCACCAGTGCTTTTTACAAAGCTTTCCAGCCCGGCTTTGTTGAGTCTCTTTCGAAGTTCGAGTGCGCATGCCGCCAACGTATGCCAGTCAATTGCAGCATCCGGATCAAGATCGAAGATGATGCGATCCGGCTTTTCCAGTGAATCGTTGCGAGAACCCCAGGGATGAATCTCAAGCACGCCCATCTGCGCCATGCCCACTAGCCCTTGCGCAGTGTTGAGTGTCAGGAATTCCTCTTTCTTCCCGGTCTTCCGGTTCGGAATCGAGATGCTGTTCACACCCCTTGGCATTCCCAGCCCCACGTGCTTCTGATAGAAGCACGGCTTGCCGCTTCCCTCTGGACAACGGACCACGCTGAGAGGCCGGTCCGCAATGTGCGGTAACATCTGCTCGGCAACCGCAAGGTAATATTCCGCGAGCGACTGCTTCGTCATTCCGCTCTTTTCATCGAGTACCTTGTCGGGATGTGTGATGGGAAGGCTGGTCATACGCGTGCCGCTTGTGCCCTAGACTTCGTTCGAGATGTAGGTATCTTACCCGCGTCTGCCTCGCCCCTGCTCCATCGCACGAACGCGCTTCGAAGAAAGATGGTGCGGGTTCGGCACAGCGGGGTGCTCCCAAAACCCGTCTAGCCGCCCTTGGAACCGTTGCCATCGTGAGATGCGCTGTTCGGTTATCCCGGTTGCCATTCCATTGACAAAGCTGTTAGAGTTCCTACTAACTTTCTACGCTTGAGATGCAGAGTTGCTGCTTCTCTTTGAGTTTCTTCTTTGCCGCATCTTTCAGCGGAGTCTTCAGCTACCGCAAAACCAGAGACCCTGTATCCCTAAGCCGTGATACTCAAGTGGATTCGACGACCGGAAAGCGGCGAGTTTCGACGAACTTCACGATGACTCAATAACTCTGGGTCTGCCACGGTAACTCGGGCCGCGTGTCGCACTTATTCTTGAACCGCACGTCCATGAACATCCGGTTCTCGATGTTACTGGAGTTATCGTCTTGCAAGACACTGAAAAAAGCCAAGCCGCCAGCCGTGCAAAGCCCGCGAGCCGCACTCAGACTCCGCATCGCAAACCCACCATGAGTGACGTGGCCCGTCTTGCCGGTGTGGGAACCATGACCGTTTCACGTGTCCTCAGTGGAACGGTCCCGGTGTCTGCGGAGACGACCAAGCGGGTGCAATCCGCGATCGATCAGTTGCAGTATCGTCCCAACGAACTGGCGCGAGCGTTTCGCGGGCAGAGGAGCCGCACCATCGGTCTAATCATTCCTTACCTCTACGATCCGTTTTTTGCCAACTGCGCCCACGCCGTTACAACAGTGGCCAAGGAACATGGTTATTCCGTCATAATTACTACTTCCAATGAGGATCCGGAGACCGAATATGCCGAAGCGGAGCAGATGTTACAGCGGCATGTGGACGGGCTGGTGGCCATTCCCGCACCAAACCGCGAGTCCCGCATTTCCCGCGCCTTGTTTGGCAAAACTCCTGTGGTCATGTTTGACCGTCCTGTTTCCGACCCGGCACTGGACGTGGTGTTGGTGCAGAACACCGCGGGAGCACGGCGCATGGTTGAGCATCTGATCGAACATGGGCACAAGCGCATCGCCTTCATGGGGCTCGGCCGCAATCTGTTCACAATCAACACACGATTTCTAGGCTATCGCCGCGCGTTACAGGACGCTGGCCTCGATGAAGATGCTTTCTTCGGTTGCGCCTCGTATGAGAATACCCTGCAAGCTCTGCAGGAAAGATTCCACGGCGCAAATGCACCCACCGCCATCTTTACTTCGAATACCCTGGCCACGCGTTACGTCCTCAGCGCGCTCGTGCACCTGGGTGTGAAAATGCCAGGCGATGTAGCCTTCGCCGGATTTGACGACTTCGACATGGCGGAGTGCACTTCTCCATCGCTGACCGTGGTTCGCCAACCCGCGCAGGAGATGGGCCGCGTCGCGACCAGCCTGCTTTTCGATCGCATCGCTCGCGGAGAGTTGCCACAGACCGGCAACAGAATTGTTCTTCCCGTGGAAATTGTGCTGCGCCGCTCCTGCGGATGCAAACATCGCAACCCGGTTGTCATTCACTGATCGGGAGACATAGAGCTGGTGGAATCGAACCCGCAACCGGTCAGCTGGCTTTTGGGACGGGTTGACGGGCGCGTGATGCTTATCACCAGCGAAGCCTGCGAGTATTTATTTTTCTCCCCGTATTACACCTGTTCTTAACCGTGTGCTACAAATGAGAACGCTACCATAGAAGAGGTTTCCATGACTCCCAAGCTTGGAACGTCCGTTCTCGTTTACGACGTTGGAGGAAGCCACGTAGCGGCCGCGGTTTGTCATGCGGACACCTATCGCCTCGAACCCGTCATCAGTGCCCCACATCCTGACGAACCGACCAGCGATGCTTTTGTCAGCGTTCTTCACGCTCTCGGCATTCAAGCGTCGGCCGGGCTTGACCCCGTTTCAGGCGCGGAACTGGCCTTCCCCGGCCCCTTCGATTTCGAAGCGGGAGTGAGCCGGATGAAACACAAGCTGTCTTACTTGTATGGCATTGATTTGCGCCAGGGAATTGCTTCCCGTTTCGACTGGCAGCCCGGCCAGGTGCGATTCCTCCACGATTCTGCGGCCTTTCTGCTCGGCGAAATCGGCGCCGGAGCGGCTCACGGCGTGGCCCGCGCGGTGGGCATCACTCTGGGAACGGGCATCGGATCGGCTTTTGCCGTGGATGGCCGCGTGCTCACGGAAGGTTATGGCGTCCCTCCTGGCGGCGAGATTTGGGATCTGCCCTATGAAGGCGGCATTATCGAGGATTCTGTCTCCACCCGGGCCATCCGCGGCAGCTACGCGCGCCGCACCGGCCACGTCCGCGAAGTTGCCGAACTGGCTAAAGCAGCAGATTTCGATCCCGCGGCAGCTGAGGCCTTCGCAGAGTTCGGCCGCCATCTGGGCCTGGCGCTTCGCGGCGCGCTGGCAGCGTTTGCTCCCCAGGTCATCGTGCTCGGCGGAGGCATCTCCCGCTCCCCGAACCTCTTTCTTCCCTCCGCCCAGCGGGAGTTGCAAGCTCTCGGCGCCGAACTCCGGGTTTCCGCTTTGCTCGACGATGCGCCTTTGGTGGGCGCTGGCGTGGAGTGGTTCAATAGCTCCCACGGTTCCTCTCTCCAGCCAGTCAGTGAATCCACGCATATCAGCGCAGACTAGGAATTGAGGGCCGGTCCCACCGTAATCGGTCCGGGAGCTTTCTGCAACCCCGATTGCCTCCTTCTGCGATCATCCGTAAGATGGCTAAGAAGAGCAAGCGATATGACTGACATCCACCAGCCCTCCATCACGCAGCTATCTCCCTTCAGCATCGAGCCGCAATTTGTCACGCGCGTTTGGGGCTACCACGACCTGGCTCCCTGGTATGACCGCGTGGCGGAGATCGAGCCGCTCGGGGAAGTCTGGCTCACTGGAGACGATTGCCTCATTGAAGGTGGCCCTCATCGCGGGCAAACCCTCGGCTCGCTCTTCGCGCAGGCTTCTCCCGCTCTGCTCGGTCCCGCAGCCCCGTCGCCCGGCTCACCGCTGCTTATCAAGATGATCTTCGCCCGCGGAAAGCTCAGCGTGCAGGTGCATCCCGACGACAAGATGGCGCAAAAATACGGCGAGCCGCGCGGCAAATCCGAGTGCTGGTACGCGCTGGCTGCTGAGCCCGGAGCGCAGGTCGCCCTCGGATTCAAGCCCGGGGTAACACTGGATCAGGTCAAGGCGGGCATCCATGACGGCACGCTCGAGGAGAGCCTCAACGCGCTGTCGGTCGAGACCGGCGATATGATCTATGTGGACGCGGGCACGGTCCATGCGATCTGGCCCGGTTCGGTCCTGCTTGAAACCCAGCAGAACTCCGACACAACTTATCGCATGTTTGACTACGGCCGCCCGCGCGAAATGCACATCGAAAAATCCCTTGAAGCCCTGCGCTTAGTGACAAAGGCCGGCAAGATCGCGCCCACTGAGCTTGCAGATCGCACGGTCTTGATCGATGTGGAGTACTTCCGAGTGGAGCGGTTGGTGATCTCCGGCAGCCGCCTCGGCAAGACTCTGCCCGACGAGGGCGAGCCGCTAGGATTGTCCTACCTGTTTGCTGCGGAAGGCTCAGGCCGCGTGATTGGGGCCGACTTCGAGCCCGTGGAACTGCCTGCGCGCGGAATTGTCGCGATTCCCGCCAGCTCGCCTTCATTTGTGGTCCTCGACCTGGGCGGTCTCGACTTGATCCGCATCGCGCCTAAGTGGCCTGCCATGTGAGCCCGGATGCGGCTGGGGCCCATCCTTACGCGGCATTATCGCGGAGGGGTGGGAAACCATGAACCTAATCCGGCCTCTTTCATGACTGCGGCGTTTCTGTTCCCGACACAAACACCCGCGGCCGAAACGGCGCCGCTATGAAGTAAGCAAGCTCGCGATAATCCCCGAACTCATGAATCAGAAAATCCGCCTGCTTGCCCTCATCAAGCGAGCCGATTTCGTTACCCAGTCCCAGGCTATACGCCGCGTTGATGGTCGTCGCTGTCAGCGCTTCCGCAGGCGCAAGCCCCATCTGCAAACAAGCCAGCGACAGCATGAAAGGCATCGACGCAACCGGCGACGAACCTGGGTTGAAGTCGGTAGCAAGCACGATAGACAGCCCGGCATCGACCATCGCGCGGGCCGGCGGGTACTGGGTGCGACTCAGCGCAAAGACAGATCCCGGCAGAAGCACCGGCTGCACGCCGGCAATCCGCAGTTGGGTCAGCGTCTCTTCTGTCACAGTCTCCAGGTGATCGGCGGATGTTGCACCCAACTCCGCCGCCAACCGAGCGCCGGCGCCGGGCCGGAATTGCTCCGCGTGGATGCGCAGCCCCAGTCCATGACGCTTCGCCGCCGTCAGCACAGCCCGGCATTCGTCCACAGTAAATGCATGATCGTCGCAAAACGCGTCGCAGAATTGCGCCAGCTTTGCCGATGTGACCTCGGGAATCAGCTCTTCCGCAACAAAGCGCACATACTCTTGGCGTCTGCCTGCAAACTCCGGTGGAACGGTATGCGCTGCGAGCAGCGTTGGAACAATCCGCGCTGGCCCCTCTTCACCGAGCCGCCGCAGTACGCGCAGCATCTTGAGTTCCGTCTCGCGATCAAGCCCATAGCCCGATTTCGCTTCGATTGTCGTTGTGCCCCCGCGCAGCATCCAGTCGCGATACCGCTGCGCTGAAGCGAGCAACTCATCTTCACTTGCAGCACGTGTGAGCGCAACCGTGCGCAGAATCCCTCCACCCGCGGCGGCGATCTGCTGGTAGGTGGCTCCTGCAATACGCTGCTCAAACTCTGCCGCGCGATTGCCGGCGAACACCAGGTGCGTGTGCGCATCGACGAAGCCTGGCGTAACGCAGCGGCCCTGCGCATCGATCACCGTTGACGCGCCGGCGATTTGTGCTCGGAGTTCAGCAAGGGTGCCTATAGCAGCTATGCGCCCGCCTTCAATCAGCAGCGCAGCGTTCTCAACAATTCCCAACTCGCGCAGTTCAATGCCAACACGCGCGCGCGCCGGACCCGCAAGCGTCACCAACTGAGATATGTTTACGACTACGACGGACGAAGACGCCGTATTGGCGGGGAGCCGGTCCGAGGGGCTACCCCGCGGTTTCAAACGATTTGCGTACGGCAGCCGCCCAGTTCGTTCCACGAATGCGCCGATCATTCGCCATTCCACACCCTTGGGATCGGGGGTGGGCGCCCAGTAAACCTGAAGGGTGCACCTCAGGAGATGGACCGCTTGACCTCCATGGTGCGATGAGGATGGGTTTCCATACACGTGATCGTAGAACTGACGCAGACGTTTTCCTAAAGTCTGTTTGGTTGTCTGCCCCACATAGACGATTCGCTCGCCGTCAATCCACCGTTCCCGTTCCCGTTGGAATCTTCGTTCTCCCAACACCACCAAAGCCTCATCGCGTAGGGGACATGTTTCGTGTCTTTCGTCTGCGACGACAACATAAACACCAGCTGAACGCTCCGAGATGTGCGTCATCCAGTGAACTGGTCCTCGCGGGGAGAGTCCGGCACATTCGAAGAGTTCATCAACTGTCATCGCCAAACCATTGCCTTCGTCCTACGATTGCGCCGAAGTTTATTTCTCCGCCATCGGCATATGAATGCCGCGCTCTCGCGCTGTCTCCTGCGCAAGCTCGTACCCAGCATCCGCATGACGCACTACGCCCAGCCCCGGATCGTTGTTGAGTACGCGCCGAATCTTCCTGGCAGCCATCTCCGTGCCGTCGGCCACCGTCACCTGCCCCGCATGCAGGCTGTAGCCCATGCCCACGCCACCGCCGTGGTGGAAGCTCACCCAGGTTGCTCCGGAAGCCGTGTTGAGCAGCGCATTCAGAATCGGCCAGTCCGCAACCGCGTCAGACCCGTCCAGCATCTTTTCCGTCTCACGGTAGGGGCTGGCCACGGAGCCGGTATCCAGGTGATCGCGGCCAATGGCGACGGGCGCTGAAATCTCGCCCTTGCGCACCAGCTCGTTTATCGCCTCGCCCATCTGTGCGCGCTCGCCGTATCCCAGCCAACAGATGCGTGCCGGCAGGCCTTGAAACGCGAACCGCCCCCGCGCCAGCTTGAGCCACCGCGTGAGAATTTCGTTGTCGGGAAAGAGCTCCAGTGCCAGCTCGTCGGTGCGGTCAATGTCTTTCGGATCGCCTGACAGCGCAACCCAGCGAAACGGCCCCTGCCCGGTGCAGAACAGTGGGCGAATATATTCAGGCACAAATCCGGGAATGAGAAACGCGTCCGCGCAGCCCGCATCGAACGCAAATCGCCGGATGTTGTTGCCGTAGTCAAACGCCACTGCGCCCGCCTGCTGCAACGCCAGCATCGCGTTCACATGCACCACCATCGAATCCGTCGATCGCCGCACATATTCTTCCGGATCGCGCTGCCGCAGTTCCGCCGCCTCTCCAAGCGAGAGCCCTTGCGGGACATATCCGTTCAGCGGATCGTGCGCGCTGGTCTGGTCCGTCACCACGTCCACCACGACGCCGCGCCGCACGATCTCCGGCAGCACATCCGCGCAATTGCCAACCAATCCGACGGACAACGCACGCCCCTCGCGCCGGGCGGCCTCGCAGAGCGCCAGCGCCTCGTCCAGGTCTTCGCTGAGCGTGTCGCAATAACGCGTGGCGACCCGCCGCTCGATGCGGGTGCGATCCACATCGACGGCCAGCACCACGCCACCGTTCAGCGTCACTGAAAGCGGCTGCGCGCCACCCATTCCGCCCACGCCGCCCGTCACCACCAGCTTGCCCTTCAGGCTGCCGCCAAAGTGCCGCTCCGCGAGCGAGGCGAATGTCTGAAACGTCCCCTGCAGAATCCCCTGCGTGCCGATATAAATCCAGCTGCCCGCCGTCATCTGCCCATACATCATCAGGCCCTTGCGGTCGAGTTCGTGAAAATGCTCCCAGTTGGCCCATTTGCCCACCAGGTTGGAGTTGGCAATAATCACCCGCGGCGCCATCTCATGCGTAGGAAAAACCGCCACCGGCTTGCCGCTCTGCACCAGCAGCGTCTCCTCGCTGCCCAAGTGCTCCAATTCGCGAACAATGGCGTGAAAGCAATCCCAGTTCCGCGCCGCCTTTCCAATCCCGCCGTAGACCACCAGGTCCGCCGGCCGCTCCGCCACTTCCGGATCGAGGTTGTTCATCAGGCAGCGCAGCGCCGCCTCCTGCTGCCATCCCTTGCAGCGCAATCGGCTGCCGCGCGGCGCGCGAATCGTTTCAGTCATCGTCGTCATAAACTCACCCACCCAAAGCCCGGCTGCAACCGGCGACCTGAATCGCAAAGGCTTTGCCTTCCATGACGATAGCGCCCGGAGGGTTGGCTCGGCCAGCGGCCAAGCTAAATTCCTGCGCCGAGCTTTACGCCGCACGCTTGCAACGCATCCAACCATGCATGAAACGTGCTCTGCTTTTCATTTCGACCTTTGCCCTGCTCACCGTCATTGCGTGCACCCCCGCCGAGCGCAGCCCTGACGCCATCCGGCACGACACGGCCAAGGCAACGTCGGAGGTGGCCAAGGACGCAAAAGCGGCCGTCGAAGGCGTCGTTGACAGCCTCAAGACCGGGGGTCCCTTGAACATCAACAAGGCAACTCCAGATCAATTGGAGACCTTACCCGGCATCACTCCCGCGCAGGCGCGCCGCATCGTAGCCGGCCAGCCGTACGCAGATTCCGACCAACTGGTAAAGCGGCATATCGTCTCCCAGGCGGAGTACGACCGCATCGCCGACAAAATCGAAACGCACTAGCGGTTGCCCCAGGGCCCTACCCCTCGCTATCCTTTTCCCCATGCCCACCACGCTGGTTGAATGCGTTCCCAACTTTTCTGAAGGCCGCGATGCGGCCAAGGTCGACGCCATTGTCGAGGCCATGAAGATTCCCGGCGTCTACCTCCTCGACCGCGAGATGGACGCCGACCACAACCGCTGCGTGATCACGCTGGTGGGCGACCGGGAGGCAATTCAGGAGGCGGCTATTCGCGGCGTAGGCAAGGCTGCCGAGCTGATCGACCTCACCAGGCACCAGGGAGCGCATCCCCGCATGGGCGCGGCCGATGTGGTGCCATTCATCCCCATTGATGGCGTCACGCTCCAGGATTGCGTGGCCATTTCCCGCCACGCCGGCGCGGAAATCAACAAGCGTTTCGGCATTCCCGTTTACCTTTACGAAGCCGCCGCCACCCGCCCCGAGCGACAGAACCTCGAGTACATCCGCCGCGGCCAGTTCGAGGGTATCCGCGACGAGATCGCCACCAATCCCGCGCGCCTGCCAGACTTTGGCGAACCCTGCGTTCACCCCACCGCTGGTGCGACCGTCGTAGGCGCGCGCAAGGCACTGATCGCCTACAACGTTTTTCTCTCGACTCCCGATGTCGATGTTGCCAAGAAAATCGCCAAAGCAGTCCGCTTCTCCTCCGGCGGCCTCCGCTTCGTCAAAGGCGCCGGCTTCCTGGTTCGCGGCATGGCCCAGGTTTCCATGAACCTGACCGACTTCGAGCAAACCCCCATCCACCGCGTCTTCGAATTCGTAATGCGAGAAGCCGCCCGCTACGGCGTCGCGGCGGTTTCAAGCGAGATCGTGGGGCTCATTCCAAAGCAAGCCCTGGAGCAGGCCGCCGAGTGGTTCCTGCAGATCGAGAACTTCGATTCCTCGCTGATCCTGGAAAACCGGCTGGCCTCAGTGATGACTGGCAAGACGGCGGTGGGCGGCCTGCGCGCCGGCGTTGAGCCTTTTATTGAGCAACTCGCCGCTCCGACAGCTACCCCCGGCGGAGGCAGCGCCGCGGCAGCGAGCGGAGCCATGGCCGCTGGACTCGCCGGCATGGTAGCAATCATGTCGCGCACCAAGAAGGCCTACGCGCAACACGAGTCCCAACTCAGCGAAGCCATCGCCCGCCTCACGCTCTTGCGCGAAGAGCTGAAGGCGGCCATCGACGCGGATGCCGCCTCCTACAACGCAGTCATGAAAGCTTACAAGACGGCAAAGGAATCGCCTGATGGAAAGAGCCTGATCAATGCCGCACTCCGCGAAGCATCCAGCGTTCCTTTGGGCGTAGCTGAGCGGGCGGCGGAGGTAGCAGGCATCGCGGCAGACCTGCGAACAATTTCCAGCCCCATGATGAAGTCCGACCTGACCACGGCGATTGCGCTTGCCGGCGCGGCTGTCAAAGGAGCCTTGGCCAACGTCGAAATCAACCTCAACTCGATCGAGTCCGGCTCGGCGGAGGATGAAGCGTTTGCCACGCAGGCACATGCGCGGGCCGCAGAGTTAGCTGGGCTCGGCTGAACAGATTGCCGAAAAGCACCAGGTTAATCTCTGAAATGTCAGCGCACGATTGGGTCGGATGCGGAAGAAATGCGCTGTTTCTTCAAAGTCGTGGGCTTTAGCCCGTACTTGACTCTCTGCAAGCCCATTCCCCGGCCGCGCGTCCGCGGAGAGCTATTGCCGCTGCTGCTGCGAAGCCAGAAGCTCCTGAAAGGCAGGAAGCCCCTTTAGATTGGCGAACTCGCCGTCGGCCGCGATCTTCTTGGGGTTGGTGAACCCCTCATTGAGAGCCATGCGCAGGTACTCTATTGCGCAGTCGCTCATCCCCGCGCGCACGCACCCCTTGGCCATGTAATAGTTCATGGCCCCGCGATTTTCGATCGATGCCGGATTCTGAATACGCGGACTGTTGTTGTTCCTGAAGACATTCGGGTCCAGTTGCAGCGCAATTTGATACTCTTCCCAGCCCTTGTTGTACTTATGCTGGGCCAGCAGGTTTGTTCCCAGGTTCTTGTAGATCAGGGCCGATTTCGGATCCGCCTTCAATGCCTTTCGATACATCCGTTCCGCATTGCCATATTGTTTTTCCGCGTCGTAGATGGTTCCCAGGTTGTTCATCACGCGTGCGTTTTTGGGGTTCAGCCGCAGCGACGACTGGTAACAATGCATGGCCGCCTCCTGGTTGAACATCAGTTGGTAGGCGATACCCATCTTGTTCCAGACTTCCGGTGAGCGATTGAGAGCCTTCTGGTAAGCCTCAATGGCTGCCTGGTAGCGCTGCCGCGCCATGAGCGCATCGCCCAACTCCTCTGGCTCGGCGGAAGGCGGCGAGACGGGCGCAGCTGACTGAGGCGGTTGGGCAGCTTCCGGAACCCGGGCCGGCGCCGGGGCGGAGCCGGAAGCCGGCGTCTCAGAGCCATTCTGCGGGGACGTCTGCGTCGTAGCCTGGGCTGGCGATTGCGGGGCGGTCTGGGTGCTCGTCTCACCCAAGGCCGTGTGAGCGGGGAGGGCAATAGCCACAAAAACAGCGAGCGCCGGCAGCCAACGGTGCTGAGAGGGCCAACCCATATTCCTCCTTCAAGAAGGAGCGGAGCGAAATGAAGCGATCGCTCACCAGCAATCGGACATCACATATTAGACCACCGATCAAGCTAAATGCGTTGGCCAAAATTGAACGTTTTCGGGTGGTTGGCCAAAAATGAGATGAAGTGGTCGGTTTCGGGTTAGACTCTTTCCCATGCTGGAGAGTGCGCAATGAGTGCAACTGGCGAATGTAGTACGCAGAACGAACTGGCCGCCCGCTTCAGAGCCACGCGACGCCGAACCCTCAAGTTGTGCGAACCGTTGACCGCCGAGGACATGATGGTGCAGTCGTGCCCTGAGGCTTCGCCTGCCAAGTGGCACCTGGCCCACACCGCCTGGTTCTTTGAGTCCTTCATTCTGCGCGAGTTCCTGCCCGGATACCGCCTCTTCAATGTCGACTTTCCCTGGCTCTTCAACAGCTACTACCAGAGCTTTGCGGCCTTCCCCGAGAAGCGTCTTCGCTCCTCCTTTTCGCGCCCCGGGCTCGATGAGGTACTGCGCTACCGGGAGCACGTAGACCGCGGAATTGAGCTGCTGCTGGAGCGGGTTCTGGACGGCCAATCCGAGGAAAATCAGGCGTCGGAAGCGCTCACCCGGATCGAGCTTGGGGTAAACCACGAGGAGCAACACCAGGAGCTGCTGCTCACCGACATTCTCCACGCTTTTTTCACCAACCCGCTCCGCCCTGCGTACAAATCCTCAGCTGCCCAAATTACCGGTGAGCCTTCCTTGGGCCTGGCCAAAGGCCTTGAGTTTGAGACTTGGCAAGACACCGGCGCCGAAACTGCCGACCCCTGCCCCGCTCCCAGCTTCGGAAGAATCCCCGCTCTCCGCTTCCACAGTTATCCCGGCGGACTTTGCGAGGCCGGCCACAGTGGCGCGGCGTTCTGCTTCGACAACGAGCGGGCACGCCACCGAGTCTGGCTCGATCCCTATCGCCTCGCCACCAGGCTGGTCACTTGCGCGGAGTTTGCTGCTTTTATGGCCGATGGCGGCTATCGCCGGCCGGAGCTATGGCTCTCCGCCGGCTGGGACGCAGTGAAGGCCAACCGCTGGCGCGCGCCCCTCTACTGGACTGAAACCGACGGAGCCTGGAGCCTCTTCACGCTGCGCGGCGAGCTTCCACTTGCCAGCCTGGAAAACTTGCCGGTCAGCCACATCAGCTACTTCGAAGCCGATGCCTACGCCCGCTGGTCGGGTCATCGCCTGCCCACCGAATTCGAGTGGGAGACCGCCGCCGAAGCCCAGGCCGTCACCGGAAACCTCCTCGACTCAGGTCGTCTGCTGCCAGCACCAGCCCCGGAAACCCTTCACAGTCAGGATGATGCAGATTCCGCGGAGAGCCCCAGCCAGCTCTTCGGCGATTGCTGGGAGTGGACTTCCAGCGCCTACCTGGCTTATCCCGGCTTCAAGCCCCTGGCCGGCTTCCTGGGCGAGTACAACGGCAAATTCATGAGCGGCCAGATGGTGCTGCGCGGCGGTTCCTGTGCCACGCCCGCTGCGCATATCCGCGCCAGCTACCGCAATTTCTTTCCCCCGGAAACCCGCTGGCAATTCTCCGGAATCCGGCTGGCGAAGTGAAACGTTCTTTCGGTTGGAGGCATGCGGCAAAATATGTTGTGATTTTTGACGGACTTGCGTAACCAGCGCCATTCCAGGTGCATCGAACAGACCCAATGACTACGATCGCTCTTCCCCAGATTGCTCTAAAAACTGAGTCTCCCGTCGCCGCAGCAGTCCGCGAGGGTCTTGCCTGTCGACACAAGCAGCTCCCGGCGTGGCTCTTCTATGACGCCGACGGCTCGCGCCTCTTCGACCAGATCACGCAACTGCCGGAGTACTACCTGACCCGCACCGAGCGGGGAATCTTCTCCGCCCATGCCGGCGACATCGTAGCCCGAGCCGCCCAGGGTAATCAGAATGAGCCAGTGCGCTTGCGGGTCGCCGAACTGGGCGCCGGTTCCGCCGACAAGACGCGCCTGCTGCTCAAGGCCGCTGCCAGCCGACAGGGCACGCTCCTCTACGAGCCGGTCGACGTATCCTCCAGCGCTCTCCAGGCCGCACGAGAGCGCATCGAGGACGAGATTCCCAGCGTCCACGTACTGCCGCGCGTGATGGACTACACTCGAGGCCTCGACCTCTACCCCGCTGCCGCCGGCGAAAGCCGCCTGGTGCTCTACATCGGTTCCAGCATCGGCAATTTTGAGCCGCGTGAGGCCAGCCACTTGCTCGAGGTCATTCGCGCCGGCCTGGAGCCCGGCGACGCGCTGTTGCTGGGCGTTGACCTGCGCAAGGATGAGGCTACCCTGCTTGCCGCCTACAACGATGCCGCCGGCGTCACTGCGCGATTCAATCTCAACCTGCTCGCTCGCCTCAACCGCGAACTCGGGGCAGACTTCGACCTGGAGAGCTTCTCCCACTGCGCAGTGTGGAATGCTGCCGAGTCGCGCATCGAAATGCATCTCGAAAGCCTGGTAGATCAACGGGTCAAGCTGCCTGCACTCGACATGGAAGTGGAATTCGATGCGGGCGAGCGCATCCACACGGAGAACAGCTACAAGTACGCCCCTGGCCAGGCGGAAGCGATGCTGGCAGCGGCGGGATTCAACCCTGAGAGCACCTGGACGGATGCTCGCGGCTGGTTTGCGGTGTGCCTGGGGAGGGCGGAGTAAGCCCGCCTACAAGAAGCTCCGTGCCTCATCCTTGCGATCCGGCGCGGCGGATTTCCGGCTCAACGGTGCGCAACTACGAACAAGGGAGCCCTTGTTTCCCACCCTTTCCGCAAAGTGCGCGGAAAGGATGGGGCACGGAGAGCTCTTGGCGAGATTCAAGGGCCGAACCTACTTCGGCTTGGCAATCCGCACCAGCAGAATGTCGTGGCTGGCGATCTCGATCGGCATCTGATCGGTCAGCGTGATCGGCTCACCCGTCCACAGATTCTTGCCTTCCTGCGGCCCATGCAATCCCAGCTTGGCCAGGTTCAAATGGAACGGATGCGTTGAGTAGCGACTGTCGCCCGCGTCGAACACCGCAACCGCCAGCGCGCCGCCGGACAGATGCCGAGTCCACACTTCGACTTCTCCATCCGAGTAGGCTCGCGTTCCTTGCCTGCCCAGCTTGTCCTGATCGATGGCAATGACGTCCGCATTGGTCAAGATGGCCTTGATCTCCGGCTTCATGTTGGGCAGGTCGTTGCCGGCCAGCAGCGGCGCGGCCAGCATGGCCCACATGGAAAAATGCGCGCGATTCTCGGCCAGCGAGAGCTTGCCGTTGCCCACTTCCAGCATGTCGGGATCGTTCCAGTGGCCGGGGCCGGCGTATTTGGCCAGACCGTCCTGCTGCGAGAGGATGGCGTAGATGCGGTCCCAGTTCGGATCGATGTCGCTGGTGGTGCGCCACAGATTGCCGCCCATCGCCGGCGCCCACTCCCATACCGCGTCCCATCCGTACTGGCAGAGTGAGAGCACAATCGGCCTGCCCGTAGCTTTCAAAGCTTTTTCCATCTTTTCGTACGCGCCGATCATCAGCTTCATGCGCGCCGCCGGGTCGTTGGGTGCCTGCTTGTACATCACCTCGGGAATATAGCTGCACAGATCGTACTTGAGGTAATCGATGCCCCATGAGGCGTAGAGCTGCGCGTCCTGTTCCTCGTGGCCCAGCGAACCTTCGAACCCTCCGCACGTCTTCGGCCCCGGTCCGGAGTAGATGCCGATTTTCAGTCCCTTGGAATGAACGTAGTCGGCCAGTGCCTTCATGTCAGGAAACTTGGAATTCGTGTGCAGCACCCCTTTACTGTCGCGCTCGCCCTCCCAGGTGTCGTCGATGTTGACGTAGATGTAGCCGGCGTCTTTCATTCCCGAGGAAACGATCTGGTCGGCGGAGTCGCGAATGTCCTTATCCGTGACTCTTTCAGCAAAGTAGTTCCAGCTGTTCCAGCCCATCGGCGGCGTCTGCGCCACCTGCGATGAGGCCAAATGCGCCTTCGGCGGCGCCTGCGGTGCGGCAGACTTTTCTTGTGCATCTGCGGACAGACAGGCCAATGTGAGGACGGCGAGCGATAGAGTGGCAAAAATGCGCATGGTTCATTCCTTTGGGTAAACGATTTCAGAAGGCATTGTATGCCCCTCGCATCCGGTTCGGCAACCAGCCATTCGCAACCGCGGAGAATCAGATACTGAAAGCACCGAATCGCTGCACAGGCTTTTACGACCTGACAAACCGGCGCACGAATATTCATCCTGTATTCGTTCAGCGTTAACCCCGGTTCTCACGTCGGCTTCCGATAATCCCTGTGGGCTGAAGAAGCCCGCTTTCAAGTCGTGTAGAGGTTGTCCATGTCCAAGGAAGCAGCTCATCACCACAAGCAGACAGCAGAACATCTGGAGCACACTGCGCGCCACCACCACGAAGCTGCCAAGCATCACGAAGCCGGCAATCACGAAAAGGCCGCCCACCACGCACATCTCGCGCACGGCCACCACGTTCATGCCGTCGAGCACGCGGAGCACGCCGTCAAGCACCATGTTGAAGAGCACGGCGATAAGTAGCGTTCTCCCCTCTTGAGGCAACAGGAGCGGCCACCGAGGCCGCTCCCGCTGTTTGGGCCGGCATTCAGCCGCTTGATACCATGCAACGAGGGCCATCCGGAAGCGAATCGCAGAACCTTGCTGCATCCTCTCCCGGCATGGCTTCTCAACCAAAATTTGCCAAGGAGACAGGCCCATGACCACTTCCGCGGTTGAGGTCACATCGCTCTTCCTCGAGTTCTCCCGCCGCAAGCTGCTGGACCACTACTGGGTCCGGCTGCGCGCCTGCGTCGAACCGCTGACCGAGGAGCAGGTCTGGTGGCGCCCCAATCCAGCCTCGAACAGCATCGGCAATCTCATCCTGCATCTCAACGGCAATGTGCGCCAATGGCTGGTTGCATCCTTCAACCGTCAGAACGACCTGCGCGACCGTCCCACGGAGTTTGCGGCTGACGGTGGAATGACCGCTGACGAGTTGCTCGAACGCCTCGGCGCAACCATGAGCGACGCAGCCGCGGTACTCATTCGCCTCACGGAGGCCGATCTGGTAGCCCCCTACGAGATCCAGGGCTATCACGTCACTGGTCTCGAAGCTGTGTACCAGGTCGTCGAGCACTTCGGCCTGCATTACGGCCAGATCGCCTACATCGCGAAGAGCCTCACTAGCCGCGATCTGGGCTTTTACCGTGAGTTGGATAAAACCGGCCGTGCGGACTGAGCCGCCGAACCGCCATTAGCTCCCGTCCGGGAACCCGCCCCGATGCAGAATCATTGGGTAATGCGGCAGCCCTTCCGGGGGCGGGATGGAAGCCCGCCAGCAATCAGGATAGGGCTGCAATCCGCTCATCAGAGGCGATTGCTTCGCTTCCGGCTCTCCCACCAACTGCTCCAGCACTTCGCGAATCTTCCCCAGGCAGTCATTCCCCCAGCGCCCGCGCCACCGCTCCTCGATCTTCCACACGAGTTCGCCGCAGAATTTCTGGGCGTTGCGGCCTTTTGCGATGAGCATAAGCACTTTCACGCGGCTGCTGTCCGACTCCGGAGCCAGGACAGCGTAACCGCGCTTCTCAAGGTAACTTACTGCGATGGCGATTGCTTCTTTCGATACACCGGCCATGCGAGGAAGATCCTTGATGCGCACTCCTTTGTTGCAGGCGAGTCGGAGCACGTTGGCCGCAATCGCCAGCGACACTTCTGATTCGCCTTCAAACTCGATGGCAAACGCCAGCAACACCTTGGATAGAAGGCCGGCCAATGAAGGCTCCGCGAGGGCACCCCGAACCGGAGCGCCTTTCAAATCGTCTGGTCCGCTGCTGAATAGCCCATATCCCAGAATCGGAAGAGAATCAGGAAGGCCGGGATCAAGCTGCGCAGCCAAAGAGCTGAGCGACTGCTTCAGGGCCCCAATCTTGTCCTGACCAAATCGCGCCCGCCACCGCTCTTCGATGACGCCCGCGAGCGGCCGCCAAACCGCAATCGCTTTCCGTCCACCGGCGGTAGGCCGCACCCTCGCTTCCGGGTTGAACCTCTTCGACGATCCGGCCGCTTCGATAACCAAGTAGCCCCACCACTGCGAAAGCCGGGTGAGCCATAGCCGCATCTCCTTGGCGCTCAATCGCGATTGGAGCAGCAACTCTCTAAAGGTAATGCCCTCTTCGGGAACAAAGCGCAGGAATCGTGACCACATCACCATGGACACCAGCCACGGCGCGCCAGGTGTCGATGCATAATCCGTCGTCCGATGCGGAGTCAGATGTTCAAACTCGTTGTCGAGCTCGATGGTGAACGCGACCAGGGCCATGGACAGGAGCGCGGAAAGCGAAAGACGGTCATTCCCGATCGAGGCATTCATGGACGCAATCATAAAATGCGGCTCGAATTCTTTTTTGAGAAATTCACGCGGTCATAGTTTCTGCCCGCTCGCCACGCGCGGAATGCCTTGCAGATCGGGGACAAACTCGATTCGCGCAAACCCGGCATTCCTCAGCAGTTCAGCAACCGCATCCGATTGGCCGTAGCCGATCTCCATGAGCAGAAACCCACTCGGCTGCAGAACGGCAAAGGCCTCCGGAATCAGGCGTCGAATCACGTCGAGGCCGTCGTCGCCGGCAAACAATGCCAGTGCAGGCTCATGGTCGCGGACTTCGACGGAAAGCGAATCGCGATCTCTTGTGGGCACGTAAGGCGGATTGGAAACGACCATTTCGAAGCGCTCGTTTGCGACGGCAGCGAGAAGATCGCTCTCGAGAAAACGAATGCGGCCGGAGACAGCATTGCGAGCCGCGTTCTCGCTTGCAATGGCCAGAGCTGCGGGAGAGACATCGAGGGCCGTGATGCGGGCATGGGGCAGTTGGTGCGCGAGGGCCACGGCGATGGCGCCGGAGCCGGTGCCGACATCGAGGATGAACGGGAAATCCGATCCAGATTCCGCGGGGGCTAAAGCCCGGTTTTGTTTGGTGCTTCCTTCGGCACGACTCAAGTCGTGCCCTGTTACAGAACGATTCAAAGTCATTGCAAGTTCGATAGCTTTCTCGACCAGGTGCTCGGTTTCAGGACGAGGAATCAGGACATCCGGCGTTACGAATAATGGCAAGCCATAGAACTCCGTTTCGCCGGTAATGTACTGGATTGGCTCGCCGAGACAACGGCGCTGAAGAAACTCGAAGTAAGATTTCCAAAGTTCAGACCCGGCCTCAAAGTCCGGATGAGTCAACAACCACGTGCGATCTATCCGGAGAAGGTGCATCAGCAGCGACTCTGCGTCCGCACGTGCACGATCAGGATGAGGACCGAATAGCAGGCGGCCAGCCCCCTGAAACAGGAACAGTGAAACCGGCGGCATTACTTACGCCGCCTGGCCGGCTTCGCCCTTCAACTGCTCCGCCTGGAAGTGCGCGATCAGCGCATCCACAATGGGCTGCAGGCGACCTTCCATCACCAGGTCAAGCTGGTGCAGCGTCAGGCCGATGCGGTGGTCGGTCAAGCGGTTTTGCGGGAAGTTATAGGTGCGGATCTTCTCGCTGCGGTCGCCAGTGCCCACCATCTGCTTGCGTTCCTTGGCCAGCTCCGCATTCTGCTTTTCCATTTCCATCTCGTACAAACGCGAGCGCAGCACGCGCATGCCCTTGTCGCGATTCTTGATCTGCGACTTCTCATCCTGGCAACTGACCACGGTGTTGGTGGGTATATGCGTGATGCGCACTGCGGAATAAGTCGTGTTCACGGACTGACCGCCGGGGCCCGACGAACAGAAAGTATCGATGCGAATGTCCTTGGCTTCGATCTTGATGTCCACGTCCTCGGCCTCGGGCAATACAGCCACCGTGACAGCCGATGTGTGGACGCGCCCCTGCGTTTCCGTGGCCGGAACGCGCTGCACGCGATGCACGCCGCTCTCCCACTTCATCTGCGAGTAGACGCGCTCGCCTTCGATGATCGCGATCACTTCCTTGTAGCCGCCCACGCCGGATTCCGACAGCGACATCACTTCGACCTTCCACTTGTGCTGCTCGGCAAAGCGCGTATACATGCGGAAGATCTCGGCCGCAAACAGGGATGCTTCGTCGCCGCCCGTGCCGGCGCGAATTTCCAGAATCACGTTCTTCTCGTCGTTGGGATCCTTGGGCAACAGCAGCACCTTGATCTCTTCTTCGAGCTCCGTTTCGCGCGGCGCGAGCGCTGCAATCTCTTCTTCGGCCATGGCGCGCATATCGGCATCGCTCTCCGCAAGCATGGCGCGCGCCTCGGCCAATCCCTGGCGCACCTGCTTCAACTCGCGAAATTTGAGCACAGGCGCTTCCAGCTCGCGCAGCGCGCGGCCGGCCTTCTGATACTTTTCGTGGTCGGTGATGACCTCAGGAAGCCCGAGCTGGGCGGAGAGGTCATCGTAGCGCTGTTCCATCTGTTGCAATCGATCGATCATCGAAATCCTCTTTGCTGCCACTATGCGCGGCAGAATCCTGGCTTAGCTCTGATGAGGGGAAACGGGCGCAGAACGGTATTGGCGGCGGGCGCCGCTAGAGGAGGGCCGGAATGGGCTGGTGCAAAACCATGACTGCTTCTATTTTAGCTCAAATCTTGGATGCAGCGGATAACCATCAAGATTCTTCCCTTAAAAGCAATCAATCTGGTCGCAGGCATTCACCAGCGGCAATTGCAGCGTGGAATCTAATTCCTGTCCGGAATAGATCGTAATCGTCGCCGGCTTGTAGTCCTCCGGCTTGGCGGTCATGATGTTGGGCACAAAAGTCTGCGGGTTGCGGTCGTAGAGCGGGAACCACGTGCTCTGCACCTCCACCATTACCGTGTGCCCGGCTTTGAAGACGTGGTCCACATAGTGCAGCGAATACTTGTACTCGTGCACGGAGCCGGCACGCAGGGGCGTGGCCTTGTCGAAGCCTGAGAGATAGCGTCCGCGAAAAATCTCCTCGTTGGTCATCAACTGGTAGCCGCGCATTTTGGGGTCAGGATCGTCGTCCGGATACTGGTCGATGAGTTTGACCACCATGTCGCTATCCGTGCCGCTGGTCGAGGCATAGACATCCGCGACAACTTCGCCGGTCAGCACCATTTCCTTCTTCAGCACCGGCAACTTCCACACGGCAACATCTTTGCGATCGGTGACGAAGCGCTGGTCTTCGGTCATCCAGTTGAACCATTCGGAACCGGGGCCATAGGTGGGCTGAATCGGCCGGTGCCGGTAAGGAACCGGGTTGGCTGGATCGCTGATATAGGTTGTTTTGGCCTGCACGGCAGACTCGCTCCAACTCAACATTCCGTCGGCGCCAAGGTGAAGGCTGGTGGTCTGCGCCTCTTTGGGCGGAAAATGCGCATATCGCTTCCAGGTATTCGAGCCGGTTTGAAAGCTGGCCGTGTTTTCGAGATCGAACCCGGCCTTGTCTTCGCCCGGCGCGTCTTTCAGATAGTGGGCGAAAAACTTGGCCTCGATCTGCGAGCGGAACTCCTTGCCAATAGGCTGGCCATAGTCGACGTTGCCCAGGTGCCGCGACGACGAAGACCAGTATCCATGCCTCCATGGGCCCAGCACTAGGAAGTTGTCGTGCTTCGTATCGTTCGGCTCCAGGGTCGCGTATTCGATCTGGGGCCCGTACATGTCTTCCTGATCGTAGGTTCCGCCCACGGTCAGCGTGGGCACGGCTACGGTATTCAGGTCGTGCTCCACGCCGCGCGACGACCAGACCGAATCGTAAGCCGGGTGGTCCAGAAACAGCTCCCATGTGGGCAGCATCTTCGAGCCCGACTTCTTCACGTCTTCGGCAAAACTTCCCCGCTCCAGAAAGAAATCAAACCCGTCTTTCGGCTTCCCGTCCTTGTCTTTCCCGTAGTCCACTTGAGCAGATTCCTTGTTGGTCTCCATCCCGTAGACGTAGTCGTATCCGTAGGTCTGGCGGAAGGCTCCGTTGTGAAAGAAGTCGTCGCCCATCCACACATCGATCATAGGCGCCTGCGGTGAAACCGCCTTGACCGCCGGATGCGGATCGATGCCTGCCATCACGGCCAGAAAGCCCGGATAGCTGGTCCCGACAACTCCCGCGCGGCCATTGTTACCAGTGATATTTGTCAGCAGCCAGGCCACGGTGTCGTACGTGTCCGTGCTCTCGTCGATTGCCTTTGGATCGCGATGGTCGACGAGCGGACGGCTCATGACGAACTCTCCTTCGCTCTTGTAGCGCCCGCGAATGTCCCCGCAGACGTAGATGTAACCGTCGCGCGCCAGTTCTGGACGGGCGCCTGAGAACGACGCACGATTGGCGCCATCGCAGCCGTAGGGCGTGCGCTGGATGAGGAATGGCAACTGGGCGTTGATATCCGCGGGCTTCAGAATCACCACGTGCAGCTTCACGCCGTCGCGCATGGGAATCATGGCCTCGGAGCGCTGGTAATCGTGAAACAAGTGGTGGACCGGCGCGCCTGTCCGCTTGTAGAACGCTTCCGGCTGATCGGAGACGACCGCGGCTGCGCCATGGCCCGATGCGTCCAGCGTGAATTTGATCGTCATTTTCGAATCGGGAATTGCAAACTCCGTCGCCGACACCGCCTTGAGTTCGGTAGGAACGGTCCGCTCTGACTCAACAACCAGCTTACCGTCCTTCACGTAGAAGCTGATCGGCGAGTCGGGATCATTGGGGTCGGTGTATTCGCCGCTCATGGCCTCCAGGGGCCCGGTATCGGGTGCGCCCTGGGCTGACGCCGTTTGAATCGCTGCAGCGGCAGGTGAGAACGCAAGCACCTGGCGACACGCGCAGGGGAGCAAGATGACAGCAAGAACGGCAGCGGCAATGCGGTGGCGAATCAAGCGGTAAACCTCCAAGGCGCTTCCGGGGAGAAGCTATTAGGAATCCTAAACCAGTCTTCGGGTGCCCCACCCTCGCCGGGTCTTCGTTTTTCAGGCTGGGGAGGGTCGGCCTGCCAGGTTGGGGGAGCGCATCATGAACGCACGTTCTTTCAGGAACTTGTCGTCCCCGCCCATCCCTCGAACGTCTATGCTGATAGGGCCGCTGGTCCGGCTTCGAGGAGTCTCCATGAACATCCGCATCGTGTACCCATTCGTTTTCGGCTTTGCCATTGGCCTAGCCGCCTCCGCGCAGGATGCAAACACACCGCCGCCAACCGCGCCAAATCAGGCGCAAGGCCAGGGCGGATGGCAAGGCGGCGGGCGTGGCGGCTGGGGCGCCGGCGGAGGCATGAGCCGCGGCCTTATGGGTACGGTCACCGAAGTAGCCGCGGACCACTACACCATCAAGACGGAAACCGGCGAGACGTATACCGTCCACTTCAGCGCCAACACCCGCATTCTCAAGCAATCGGCGCGGCCACGTGGCGAGAACGCGGGGGGCGGCGGCGATCGTGGTCCCGGTGGCGGTGGCGGAGGCAATCCTCCCACACCGCTCAAATCCACAGACATCAAGGTGGGCGACGCCATCGCCGCAATGGGCGAGGTGGACGCGACCGCCAAGTCTGTGGGCGCAACGATGGTGATGCAGATCGATCCTGAGCGCGCCAAGCAGATGCGCGAAATGCAGGCCAACTACGGAAAGACATGGCTCATGGGCAAAGTCACCGCCATCGACGGCGTGAAGGTCACCCTGATGGGCTCCATCGACAACAAGCCTTACTCGTTTGCGGCCGACGAAAACACCACCTTCCGCAAGCGCCGCGACCCCATCACCCTGGCGGACATCCAGGTGGGTGACACGGTGCGCGCAGAGGGCGCAATCAAGGATGGAACCTTTGTGGCTACCGCTGTGAATGCCATGGGCCCGCCGCCAGCAGGTGGTCGGGGTGACAGTCCTCGCAACGGGGCGCCGGCGCAGCCGCCTCAGTAGCGAAGGAACTCCGGGCGGAAGGCTTTTCGGCGAACGCGGTGGCCGCAGTAGTGGGCGGTGACAGGGCAGGAATCGATGTTCGGAGCGGCGGCGGAGTTGAAAAGGTTGAGGAATCGTTCTATCGTTGAGCCATTGCGGGAATCGGCGGCGACCGGGTTTCGGGAGCCGTGCCCGCGGATTTGTGTTTTTCACCAAAAAGTTGCATCTCAACAACGAAGAGAAAGTAGGAGATCGGCACATGGAGAACAAGCCGGCACAAAATATTCAGGATACATTCCTGAACACTGTCCGCAAGGACAAGACCCCGATAACGATTTATCTGGTGAGCGGCGTGAAGCTTACCGGGAAAATCCGTTCTTTTGACAAATATTCAGTGCTTCTGGAGAACAACAGCCAGGAGCAGTTGATCTTCAAGCACGCCATTTCGACGGTGGTCAGTAATCGGAGCGTGATGCATACGGAGCATCGCCCGATGGCCGTGCAGTCGGGGATAGGGCCGACCGCGGTGGCGGCTGTATCGCCAGCTACAGCGGAGACGCGATAGCTCGCGGGGAGCGATCTCGATTGGCGGTTGGGGAAGGCAGGACGGCTGGCTCCGGGGTCAGGCTGGGGCCCCCAGAGACAGGTCTTCGTCTCTGGGGTGGCAGGCTGGAGCGAGCGGTTCTGGTGGGAGTGGATCTGGCGCGGTCCGGGCATAGTAGGCCGGACAGGCCGGGAAGCTCGCGCGGCAGCCGCGCAGGCGTAGCAGGGGCGCGCATAGCGGCGGTGCGTTCGGGCGCCAATGCTGCACATCCTGCCGATGGCGTTCGGGACTCCCTGGAATGCGCCGGTACTGAAACTTCGACTCTAAAGAATGCAGCGGATCCAATGGGGCCAACGACCCCGTATGGGCTGACGGCGCTGGATGCGGAGGAGTCGCTGGCGGAGTTCCGGGAACTGGTGGCGAGCGCTGGCGGGGTGGTAGCCGCTGAGGTCATGCAGCGGCGGGCCAGGCTCGATCCGGCGACGCTGATCGGCGCGGGCAAAGTGGAGGAGATCGCAGGCATTGCGGCTTCCACCGAAGCCGACCTGGTGTTGTTTGACCACGACCTAACGCCCACGCAACTGCGCAATCTTGAGGCGGCGCTACCCTGCCGTGTACTGGACAGGACACAGCTCATTCTGGACATTTTTGCGCGCCACGCGCGGACCAGCGAGGGCCAGTTGCAGGTGGAGCTGGCGCAGCTCGAGTACATGCTGCCGAGGTTGACGGGCAAGGGCAAGGCCATGTCGCAACTGGGCGGTGGCATCGGCACGCGCGGCCCTGGTGAGACCCGGCTGGAGATGGATCGTCGGCGTATTCAGGCCCGCATCGACCACCTGAAGGGCGAACTGGACGCGGTACGCCGGGTGCGCAAGCAGCAGCGGCAGCGGCGGGAGGCGGTTCCGGTGCCCACGGCGGCGCTGGTGGGGTATACCAACGCCGGGAAAAGCACACTGTTCAACCGGCTGACTGGGGCGCAGGTGCTGGCTTCGCCGCGCATGTTTGCCACGCTGGACCCGAAACTCCGAGCCATCGAACTACCCAGCCGCCGCAAGGTGCTGCTCTCGGACACGGTTGGATTCATTCGCAACCTGCCACACACGCTGGTGACGAGTTTCAGGGCGACGCTGGAGGAAGTGGCGCAGGCCGAAGTGCTGCTGCACGTGCGGGACGCCAGCTCGACCTATGGCGAGGAACAAAAGGCGCAGGTCGAAAAAGTGCTGGGCGAGTTGGAGTCCCTCGCTAAACCAAGAATAGACGTGCTGAACAAGATCGATCTGCTTGGCGAGCATGAGCGCGAAGGGCTGCTATCGCGGGGTCAGGGTCAAGCAGGGTCGACCGAGGTTGCAGTTTCAGCGCAGACGGGCGAAGGGATGGAGGCGTTGCTCGCAGCGCTGGACCAGGCGCTGCACTCCGATCCGGTAGTCGAGGCGGAACTGCGGGTTCCGCAGCAGGAGGGTGGAGTTTTGGCGGCTATCGAAGCGGGGATGGTGGTGCATAGCCGGGAATACGAGGGGAACCTGGTGCGGCTCTCGGTCAGCGGGCCGGCTTCGCTAATGGGACGGTTGCGAAAATACCGCGTCCGTGGCGAATGACAGGAGATCGAATGAAACTCGGTGAAAGCGGCAATGGCCGCACGATAACTACGCTCTCCACCCGCGAGGTTTACAGGAACCCGTGGATGCGGGTGCGCGAGGACGAGATCCTCCGCTCAAACGGCAAGAAGGGCATCTTCGGCGTAGCTGAAAAAGACGACGCTGCCGTCATCATTCCCATCGACCATGGCCGAGTGTGGCTGGTCGAGCAGTATCGCTACACCATCCAGGAGCGGGCCATAGAACTGCCGCAAGGCGGCTGGGAGATGGAGGTTGCGAATCCCGAAGAGCTGGCGCGCGGCGAATTGAAAGAGGAGCTGGGGTTGGTCGCCGCGCAGATGACCTACCTGGGCTGGCTATGGATCGCCTACGGTTTTCTGCGGCAAAAGCAACATGTGTTTCTGGCGACCGGGCTAACGGAGACCGAGAAAGAGCCGGACCCGGAGGAGCACGATCTGCAGGTGCATTGCGTGCCGGTTGAGGAGTTTGAAGAGATGATGCTCGACGGGACCATCCGCGACAACTGCACGCTCTCGGCATGGGGACTTTATCTGCTTTGGAAGAAGCGGCACGGATGATGCGGATCGAACGTCCGGGCCGAACCGCTATGCAGGATGAAATCTCTTGAATGCGCGCCTGGTCAGGAAGATGAAGACGACCAAGACCACCACCTGGGTGATGCCGAAGGCCGGAGATGCCTGCGTAGGGGCGATGGCGTGGAGCGCCGGAATTTTGGCGAACGACTGCGCGAACAGGACAAAGACATTGAACCAGAGGGCGATGCCGGCGGAGATGATATAGGTACCGCGCCATGCGCCGGCGAGTTTGCCCACGTAGAGCGCAGCGATGGCAAGCACCAGCGCAATTATCGACAGGATTCCGAGGATGATTCCCGGCGTGACTCCCTTGAAGGGGAACAGGAATCCGGTGACGCTGGTGAGGACTGTGGTGATGAGAAACAAGGCGGTGACCGCGGAGAGCAGCCGATTGGCGATTAACCCGACGAGCGCGACCAGACCGGCGGCGATTCCGATGAGGCTGAGGATGACGTGGAACTGGGTGAAGGCGGAGGTACTCATGCCAAGGATCATGGATTCTACCTTTCGTCGATTGGGGTCGGACCGCGGGGAATCGGGACGCTGTGTCAGGTGAGGCGGAACGCCGGGCCGGGGAAAGAAGAGGAAGTGTCCCCGCGACCTTCCGATTTGGTCAGTTTGCGATCTTGGTGAGCAGGTGCTCGACTTTCAGGTCGAGTTCCCGTGCAACTTCGAGCGCGGCCAGATTACCATATGGCGCGATGTAGCTGGCCATGCGGTCGTATGACAAGCGAACGCCATCCTCGCGCTCGTCGATGAGGACGGTGACCGGGGCGTAGGAAGCGGCATCGTGCACATGCTCGGCCATCTGCTTCATGATGAGGGGATTGCCGAAGACGATGCGCAGCATCTTGGGTGCGGCGGGCCCTTGCTCCTTTTGAATGATCTGGCCAAGGTTGAAGCGAGCGAACTCCATGAAGCCGGAGCGGCCGACGGCGGCATGGACTACATGTTCCAGTTCCTGCCAGGATGCGGCTTTCATGACGTTCAATCCAAATTCCCGCATGTCAGGATGACCGAACGCGGCGTCAAGCGCGGCAACGATCTCGGCGAATGGCTTGGGGGAAACCAGGCTCCAGCGTTCAACTGCGATTTGATTTACGGGCATGCATCACCTGCCTGGGACTTGGATGTCGGAAGCAGGGTGATGGAGCGCAAAAAATAATTCGTCCTTTCATAGGATTCCTGAATCATCAGCCCTCTCAGACTGCACCAGTCTCTCGGACCCAGGCATGCTACTGGCTTGGGACCACCTTGTAGATGTTGCCCTTGCTGTCTACGGCGATGCCGTAGAAGCCTGGAAATGCGCCAGGCAGGCACTCGATCTGCAATTTAGTTCCAAGGCTACCGGTCGCGACAGCCTGCTTCATCCGTTGGCCGACGCCTTTGGCCAGAAAGTATCCCTGCCCATAGACGGCATCCCAGGCGAAGGCGAGATTTGGTTGTGGCAGATAGGTGGCGGGGTCTTGCGGCGTCTTGGCGTTTACGAACGAGGCAGTTACGAAAGACCACTTTCCCTGGAACGACTCGCCGTTGGCTTCGATCAGAGTGAATTTCCCTGATGCGGTTCCATTGAACCTGGCAGTCATTACGGGTGGCGGGGCCTGCGCCGCCCTCGGTCCGAAGACCGGATAGAGGGTTTCGCCGTGCGCGGAGACAATGCAAAGGCTGAGCAGGACCGGGGCAAATGCAGATTTCATGGGAATCCTCGTCCCATTGGACATCGCGCGGCACCAAGGAGTTATGGAGAATCGCGCGTCTTACCCGCGTTCTTCGATGGGGATGTACGGCGAGGGATACTCAGGCCCGATGTATTCGGCACGGGGTCGGATGAGGCGATTGTCGTCCAGCTGCTCGATCACGTGGGCGGCCCAGCCGGCAATGCGGCTGATGGCGAAGATGGGCGTGTAGAGATCGATGTCGATGCCGAGCGTGGCGTAGGTGGAGGCGGAATAGAAATCCACATTTGCGTTGAGCTTCTTTTCGGCGTTGATGTAGAGTTCGATGGCGCGGGAATAATTGAACCACTTTGGCGTCCCCGCGTCGTTGCCCAGCTTCTTGCTCATCTCGCGCAGGTGAGTTGCACGCGGATCCTCGGTCTTGTAGACGCGGTGGCCGAAGCCGGAGATCTTTTGCCGCGCTGCGAGCATGCCCTTCACGTACTCCACCGGATCGCCGCCTGCCTTGTCGATGGCGTAAAGCAGGCGCATCACTGCTTCATTGGCCCCGCCATGAAGCGGGCCCTTTAGCGCGCCGATGGCGCCGGTGACGGCGGAGTGAATATCGGAAAGCGTGGCGGCGATGACGCGGGCGGCGAAGGTAGACGCGTTCAGTTCGTGGTCGGCGTGGAGGATGAGCGCGATATCCAGGGTGCGGGTAGCCGTTGCCGATGGTTTGACTCCATTCAGCATCCACAGGAAATTTCCCGCGTGGGAGAGCGAGCGGTCCGGCGGGACAATCTCAAGACCCTTGCGGATGCGGTCGTAGATGGCCACGATCATGGCGATCTGCGCGGTGAGATTGTAGGCTTTGCGCACGTTGGCGTCGTGGGTGTTGTCCTTCTCGTCGGCGTCGTAGAAGCTGAGCGCGGAGACGGCGGTGCGGAGCACCTCCATTGGAGTTGCCGAGGCAGGAAAGCTGCGCAGCAGGTCGACGATGCGCTGATCGAGCACGCGGGCAAGCGCCAGTTGCGATGAGAACTCGCGCAGCTCCAACTCATTGGGGAGGATGCCGTTCCAGAGCAGGTAAGTGCATTCCTCGAAGGTCGACTTCTCGGCCAGTTCGTGAATGTCGATGCCGCGATAAGAGAGCACGCCGGCCTCTCCGTCGATCCAGCAGATTCCGGAGTTGGCGGCGACAATTCCTTCCAGACCCTTCCCAGCAACGGCAGTCGGCATAGCGTTCAAAGCTCCCTCTTAATGCGGCGATGATGGTGATGAATGCAATACAAGCGGCGGTGACATGACCTGAACGAAGGCCCGCGCACGAAGTGCAGTAATTCTGTTTATAACGCAGCGATTGGACGGTTGTCACGGAGGGTGGTGTGCGGCGAGGGGCAAATGCGTCGTTTTTAGGCCGAGACGCGGCGCAGTTGTCCAAGTTGAAGCAGCTTTGCATTCCGATGGTTGTGCAGGGGATGTGAGATGGGTCTGCCTCGGCGGGGCGGCGTTTTTTCTGCACAGTCCGGGCGAGTTCGGTATTCTGTTGAGGTCCCTCAAGGTGCGCGGAGCGGAGGCCGTGAGGGTGAATCGTGCGCGATCGAACTCTGCGAAGAAGCAAAGAAACTGATGGGACGAATTCTCCCCAGCGGCATCTAAATTGGACGGGGGGCCGCGAAATCCCATGAGGCTGGCTGACCTGGACAGACTTCGACGACAGTTGCCGGGCGGTGAGCCAGAGAGAAGAAAGGAACACAGATGAGCGAAGTAGAAGAAACTCCGAGGACATTATCCCCCGGTGCACTGCTTGGAGCGATTGCGGTCGCGATCCTGCTGGGAATCGGCGGACTGATCTGGAGCTATAACCTGAGCGGCAAGCTGGCCACCGAGCAACAGGAACTGGCGGATGCCAAGGCTCAGAACGTGAAGCTGGATGCCCAGTTGCGGGAGACCGATGAGCGGCTGAACGTGGCCACCGACGAGTTGAAGACCTCGCTGGGCCTAACACAGAAGCAACTGGACAACCGCGCCCAGGAATTGCAGGCGCGCGAGCAGAAGGTTGAGGCCAGCGCGGCTCGTCTGGCGACGGCCCAGCAGCAGACAGCGCAGCAGGTGACGGCCGTCTCTAGCGCGGTGACCGATGTGAAGACCGACGTGGGCGGCGTGAAGACCGACGTAGCCAAGACCAGGAGCGACCTGGCGGATGCAGTCAGCCAATTGACGTCAATGAAGGGGGATCTGAGCAGCCACAGCAGCCTCATCGCGCGCAATGCCCAGGAACTGGAGATCCTGAAGCACAGGGGCGACCGGAACTACTACGAGTTCACCCTGGTGAAGGGACAGAAGAAGCCGGTGGGCACAGTGAGCCTGGAACTGAAGAAGGCCGACTCCAAAAAGAGCAAGTTCACAATAGTGGTCTACTCCGATGACAAGGAGTACGAGAAGAAAGACCGGAACCTGAACGAGCCTCTGCAGTTCTACAGTGGCAAGGATCCGCAGCTGTTTGAGATTGTGGTGAACTCGGTGAGCGCCAAGAACACGGTGACGGGATATTTGTCCACACCCAAGAGCGCGCCGGCACCGCCGACTACTGGACAGTAATGGGGACGTGGGGCACAAGCACGAGGTCGGGCTGATACTGGATGCCGAAGCTGAAGTTCAGATCCTTGCGCGCGCCCCATTGCTCCTGGGTAAGACGAAAGGCCGAGACGATGGTTCCTTCGATGGTCTGGCCCGGCTCGATGGTCGACTGAGGCGAGAGCGGCTTTCCGTGTGGCACGGGGATGTTCGGATAGGCAAGAAAAACGCGGTTGTAATCCGATGCCGTGGCGGCATAACTGGAGTGGATGCCGTCGTCCAGAGTGGCGTTGGTCATCGCGTTGTGCAGGAACAGCGGCTTATCGCTTTGATTGTGCAATTTTACCAGCGCAAACACATACACCTGATCGAAGGCTTCCTTGGCCATAGCCGCGCCGTTGGCGTCGAAGCCCGAGGTCTCGGTGTGTTGCGGGTGGACCCAGATTTGCTCAATCTCTCCGGTAGCCGCCGGGGGTTTTTGCCCGGTAATCACATACACGGCAATAGCGGCGGTGACAATCACGCCGGCCAATATGCTGGCCCAGAGCACATGGCTGGAGCCTTTGGTCAGTTCCTCGCCGCGAGCGGCGTCGTCGAGTTCGGGAGAATCCTGCTGCAGTAGGCTCATCGGGTTTTATCTTATCCCCATCGGTGTGTGACCGGACACATATTTCGCTCGATTCTGCGCAGAAATTCCCACTCCTTCGTGCGGCGAGAGAGGTGACTTTTAGCAGGGGGTGCGAGAGCAGGTGTTTATAGCAGGTGTTTATTCAACGCGCTTCCCGGTTGTCAGCTTCCTGACGGACGCGGCCTCAGCGCGCCAATGAAGGCGTCGGCGTTCAAGGTATTCAACACGTCCCCCGGCCCCAACCAGGCGCGCTTTAGCTGGCGTATTCCGTACTCCATCCTGCCCAGGTTGCGGGCGTCGTGGGAGTCGGAATCGATGACGATCTTGCAGCCGAGTTCTTTGGCCAGGCGGAGATCGCGATCGTTGAGGTCGAGGCGTTCGGGGGCGGCGTTGTGCTCGACGGCTACGCTCAACTCGGCGGCGCGGCGCAGAACCAGGCCAAGGTCCAGCGCGAAAGGTTCGCGGCGCAGGAGCAGCCGGCCTGTGGGATGGCCGAGGATGCGAACGTAAGGATTCTCGATGGCGCGCAGGATGCGGGCGGTCATCTCCTCGCGGCTCTGGGCAAAATGGGTATGTACGCTGGCGATGACGATCTCCATCTGGGCCAGCACCTCGTCGTCAAGATCGAGAGCGCCGTCAGCCAGGATATCGACCTCGATGCCGGTAAAGACGCGGATGCGGCCTTCCATCTCGCGATCGACGGCACGGATGCGCGCGATGTGCTCCAGCGCCCGCTTCTCATCAAGACCGTTGGTCATGGCCAGGTTTTTCGAGTGGTCAGTGATGGCGATGTAGGCGTAGCCGGCGGCCAGGGCTGCGTCGGCCATTTCGCGAATGGTGTTGCGGCCGTCGGTGGCGTTGGTATGCATGTGCAGGTCGCCGCGAATGTCGGACTGCTGGATCAGGATCGGCAGGGCATGGCGGGCCGCGGCTTCGATCTCGCCGAGATTTTCGCGCAGCTCGGGCGGAATCCAATCCATGCCCAGGGAGGCGTAGATTTCCTCCTCCGTCGCCGCGGCTACGATTGATTCATCGTCGAGGCGTGCGAGCGCCCACTCGCTGAGAGTGAATCCCATCTTGAGCGCGCGCTGGCGGAGGGCGACGTTGTGGGCCTTGGAGCCGGTGAAGTATTGCAGTGCGGCCCCGTAAGAGGCAGACGGGAGCAGGCGGACATCCACCTGCAGGGCATTCGATAAATAGAAGCTGACTTTGTTGTCGCCCTTGGCGATGATGCTATGGATTCCCGGATAGGCGGCTACGTAATCGACAGCGGCGGCAGTATGGTCGGGCGCACAGGCCGGCCCGGTGACGAGCAGGTCGAGGTCGCCGGCGGTTTCGCGGCCCCGGCGCAGGGAACCGGCAGGTGTGACACGGTCAATACCCTGAAAAGCAAGGAGATAGGAGGAGATGCGCTGGGCGGCGTCCTCGGCCACGTCGATGCGGTAGCGGCCGGCGCTGCGGCGATAGTCGTCAATCCCCCTGCGCAATTTTTCGATCTGTTTTTCGCCCATGCGCGGCAGGCCGGCGAGGCGTCCGGCATCGATAGCCTGGGAGAGGGCGTCGATGCTGGCGATCTGTGCGGCGGACCAAAGCAGCGCCACGGTCTTGGGACCCATGCCAGGAAGCTTCAAAAGGTCGAGTAGTCCACCTCCGTATTTAGCCAGCAGTTCATCGCGCAAAGGCAGGGTGCCGGTGGCGACGATGGCCTGGAGATTGGCGGCCATGCTCTTGCCGATGCCGGGGATTTCGAGCAGACGAGCGGTCTCCGCCGCGGCTGCAGTCAGGTCCACCGTGGTTTGCTCTGCGGCTTCGGCAGCACGGCGATAGCTGCGGATGCGGAAGCTGTCGCCGCCATCAATCTCGAGGAGGTCGGCGGTCTCTGAGAGCAGGCGCGCCATGGTGGGGTTGTCCATGCCGGAAGGGTATCAAAAAGCAGGGGCTGAGGGACGAGGACAAAGCGACGAGGGTTTAGGGGACTAGGAGATTAAGAGTTGGGAGCAAGTCTGGACACACTTGAAGCGCACCACTGGCTAGTGGACTTGCGAACACTGAAAAGTGACTGCGCCTGCCTACGCTGCGCTGTGAGCGGCGTCCTTGTAGCGGATCACTGAGTCCGCCTGCGGGCCTTTCTGACCCTGGACAATGTCGAACTCGACTTCATCGCCCTCTTTCAGCGTCTTGTATCCATCCAGCTGGATCGATGAGTAATGAACGAAAACATCTGGCCCGTCATCGCGTCCGATGAATCCGTAGCCCTTGGCATTGTTAAACCACTTGACCTTCCCTTTGAACTGAGCCACAGGCTCCCTCTTTCTTTGCTTCGTGCGAGGAATCCGGACATGAGGGGAATCACGTCCGGTATACGATAAGACGTCAAAAATGGCTGAAAGGTTGATTCATTGAGGAGAGATGAATTTCACAAAGTGGGATGGGCAGGCTTTGAAAGGACGGCTTCAAACGGAAATCCTTTAAATGGAAGGCTCAACGGTTTAGAGGGGTCATTTGTGCAGTTTTACTCATCTATTCTTTGCGTTTGACGCCATGGATCCGGGCGTAAAGGAGGACGCTTGTCAGGGTCTTGCCGTCCTTGATGGCTCCTTTGTCGATCATCCTGAGAACGTCGGAAAGCTTGACCAGGCGGAAGTCGATCTCCTCGTCTTCTTCCGGATGAGCGTCTCCGGCAACCAGGCCTTCGGCAGTAAAGACTTTCATGGATTCGCCGAGGAAGCCGGGGCTGGCGTAGTACTCCATCAGCGGCTTCCACTTTTTGGCGCTGTAGCCGGTCTCCTCAGCCAGTTCGCGCTTGGCTCCAGCCAGGGCGTCTTCGCCTGGATCAAGCTTGCCGGCGGGCAGTTCCCAGAGATACTGGTTGGCGGCGTGACGGTATTGGCGCTCGATGACAACCCAGGGATTCTTCCTGTTCTTGGAGCTATCCATGGCCAGGATGACGACGCTGCCGTTGTGGCGGATGACGTCGCGCTCGTTGGGCTTGCCGCTGGGCTCAATGATCTTGTCGTGAAGGACGCGAAAGAGCGGGCCCTGGTAGACGACCTTGGAGCTGAGCAACTGGGCGACTTCCACGGCCTCGGGCTTGGGCGCCTTGGCGAGCTTTTTGGCTTTGGGCCTGGAGGCCTTGGCTATTGCCTTCTTGGCTGCAGTGGGCGTGGATTTCGTATCGGCCCTGTTCAGCTTCGTCGGGGCGGCTACCGGGATTGCGGCCTTCCTATTGCTGGGCATTTCTCGTCTCTCTCCTCAAAACCTTGTCATCAAAGTATACGCACCGCGTTGGGGCAGGGCGGTCTGTATGCAGCAGTTGTGCATCGATTGGATGCGGCGTGGCATCCTTAACAGAGCCTGATTCCATTTGCGTCTGTGGCTGTGCCGAGGCTGGAAGACCTGCAGGCCGGAATGGGACACTGAAGAGCCAGTTTCCAGGAAGAGAATCGATTGCTGACGGCAGACTGCTTTCCCATTACCGTTGCGCCGGGACTGCACCGGCTTTTTCTGGACTTCTGCGCAGGGGATGCGGCTGCCGGCAGGTTCTACGCATCGCTGCCTCCGGATCCGGGCTGGTCCGCCGCTGCGGACGGCTTTCCCAAGCCAGTGCACTGGCCTGAACTGGTGCGGCTGATTGCGGATCAGAATCCAGCGCCCGCTGAGTCAGCCGCTGCCCACGCGCTTCAAGCGCTGAGCCAAGGTGCGGGTGCGGTGGTAACGGGGCAACAGGTTGGACTGTTCGGCGGGCCGCTGTTTACGCCTTTCAAGGCGGCAACGGCGATTGCGCGGGCGCGCCAGGCGACGGCAGCCGGGCATCCTCATGCGGCCATCTTTTGGCTGGCCAGCGAGGACCACGACTTTGCCGAAATCAACCATGTGACGTTTCCCGCGGGGCGCGAACTGCGCAAGCTGGTCTATCCTGATGGCTCCGCGGCAGACCGGGCCGTGGGCGGCATTGAACTCGACGAACGGATTACGCCGCTGGTGGATGAGGCATGGGGATTGCTGGGCGGTTCCGATGCGATGGAAGCGTTGGCGGCGGCTTACAAGCCGGGGCGGACATTCGTCCAGGCATTCAGGGATTTCTACACGCGAGCGTATGCGGCGCAGGGGCTGCTGGTGCTGGATGCAGGCGGCCGCGAGATTCACCGCATGGGCGCACCGGTTTTGCGGGCCGGTCTTGAGCAAGCGGACGAACTGCATAGGGCGCTGCTGGCGCGCAATGCCGAACTTGCCGCGGCGGGCTATGAGGCGCAGGTGGCAGTCGGGCCGCAGTCGAGCCTGCTGTTCCTGATCGACGACAAAACAGGAGCGCGTTTGGCCCTGAAGCGGTTTACGCCCAGCGCTCAGGAGCCGGAGGGGTTATGGCAGGCAGGGCGGCACAGCTTTCGCACAGCGGACTTGGTGGGAATTCTGGAAGCAGAGCCGGAGCGGATTTCGCCTTCCGCGCTGCTGCGGCCGGTTTTCCAGGATTTTCTGCTGTCCACTTCGCTGACCATTGGGGGCCCGGCGGAGATTGCCTATTTTGCGCAATCGGCAGTATTGTTCGAGAAGATTCTGGGGCGCTTGACTGCGGTCCAGCCGCGTTTCTCCGGCACGCTGGTGGAGCCGTCGATCGGTGAGTTGCTGCGCAACCACGAATTAAGCCTGGAGCGGGTGTTCAGCGAGAGCCCGGCATCGCTGGCGCAACTGCTGGGCGCGCGGGCCATGCCGGTGGAGGGCAAGCAGAAACTGGCGGCGGCGGGGACGGCGCTGGATGCGGAACTGGGGCCGCTGCTGGAGTGGATGCGCAAGCTGGACGCGGGCCTGGGCCGCTCGGCGGAGACGGCGGCGAGCAAGATGCTCTACCAGATGAACCGGCTGAGGCGCCTCGCGGCAAACTTCCAGTTGGAGCAGGAGGCTTCCCTGGGGCGGCACGCGGCGGCGATTTGCCAGGCGCTGTATCCCGGCGGTGTGCTGCAGGAGCGCCTGCATGGGGCGGCTTATTACTTTGCGCGATACGGTTTCGAGCTGGCGGAAGAGATCAGCGTGCAGGCGGAGAATGCCTGTCCGGGTCATACGGCGATGTGGATGTGAGCCAGGGATCAAGGTTCAGGGGTCCGCCCGAGCACATTTGCGAACGATCGTCGACAATTGAACCGAGCTGTCTGAACCCTGACCCCTGTACCCTGGACCCTGGGTCTTCGGGAGGATTGATTTGAAACGGAATCTGGCATGGATTGTGGTGGGATTGCTGGCTTCTAGCGTTTTGGCGCAGAAGCAGCCTTGCACGACGGCGGGCGCCAACAATGCGTTTCTCGGCATTCAGACGGTGCGTCTTTGGCCGGGGGATGCGCCGGAGTCCAAGGGGAAAGC
>JBKQNU010000168.1:0-37181 GCA_052145815.1 Occallatibacter sp. | reverse complement strand
ACGGCTGGGTAGCGAAGTTCGGTTGTGATAACCGCTGAATGCATATAAGCGGGAAGCACGCCCCAAGATGAGATCTCCCTGAAGGGCCCAGAAAGACCATCTGGTTGATAGGCTGGGTGTGAAAGCGTGGCAACACGTGAAGCTTACCAGTACTAATCGCCCGTTCGGCTTGTCCATAGAATTAACTCCGCGCAGTAACTCAACGCGGATGCTCTTCTAAACAAGCCTTGTAATCCCAATCAATTTCGTTCGAAAAGTTTTGTAAGTCCTGAGCTATTGGACTTGCTCCAGACACTTGCTTTGCGTCACGGCATAACCTAGCCTCTCCGCAAAAGCGACTTGCTTTGTGTCAGGGCACGACTTCAGTCGTGCCGCAACAGTCGGCTTAACTGATCGGGCTTTAGCCCCTGAGGGATTTGCCGATACCTGACACGGCGGTTTGAAGCATCGTCTTATAGCTCTGAAGTGCAAAGTTTTTGGCGCCAGATTGCTGCCGCGTTCCTGTAACTCACAAGCAGAAATGTTTTGTGGTTCTAGACGCCGCGGCAGGCTGCGGGCAACCACCCGCCAAGCGCCTTCAAGTTTGCCGGTGGGAAAGGACGGTTCGCGCAAGAGTTCTCTGGCGAAGCGCAGTGAATCGGGCAGGTTTGCTTCCAGCGTGCGGATATTCGCCGAAGCGGAGTCGACACTGCCGGAAACATTGATCTGCGCTTTCAGGCGGTCCGTCTCATCCTGAATCTGCTGGCGGTTCTTGCTGGTGGTACCGCGCATCAGCAAAGCGCCCGTCATCGAACCCGCAGTGGATTTGCCGAATAGCGACTTCTCGTCGCCGAAACGAACGTTCATTGCAGCCACAACCGTTCCGCCGCGCGTCTTCTTGGGGAACATCACCAGCTTCAATCCGTTGGGTAGCGTGGCGCGAATCACTCGCCCTTCCACATTCTGCGGCGTGGGATCGAACGTCTCGCCCTGCTGGATGGCCGCGCCGCCTTTGTAGTCCTTGAATCGCGCCGCATCATCCGGCGTGGGCGGAATCTCAGCACGATCGGGTGTGGCAGTGGGAATGAACTCGCCCAGCGTGCGATTGGACGATTTCAGGTAGGCCTTCGCAACCCGAGTCACGTCCGCCACCGTAACCTTGCTCACTTCGTCGCGATCGAGAAAGAAGCTGCGCCAGTCGCCATCGCCAGCATATCCGCCCAGCATAATGGCAATGGACTGAGAATTCGTCAGCGCCAGTTCAACGTTCTTGAGGATGCGGGCCTTGGCGCGATCAACCTCTTCCTGGGTCGGCGGATCGTTCGCAAAGCCTTCCACCGTCTTCAGCAGAATCTGCTGCGCCTCATCGATGTTCTGATCGGGCTTAAGCCGCACGAAGGCCATCGCCACGCCCGGATCGTGCTCGTCTTCGGCGTCCATGCTGGCAGCTACGGCCTTCTTCGTGTCGACAAGCGCCTTATAGAGCCTGCCCGTCTCTGGAGCGCCAAGCACCTGCGCCATCACGTTCAATGGCGCCATGTCCGGATGCAGCGCGGCCGGAATATGATATGCGGCCATGATTGCCTGAACATTGCCCACCCGCCGCAGCATGACCGAGCGTTCCCCCTCCTGCGTCGGCTCAACCGTATAGGGCTGCGTGAGCACGCGCTGCGGCTTGGGGATGGAGCCGATGGTCTCAGCCACCATGGCCAGCGCCTTCGATTCATCGAACTGTCCGGCAATGATCAGATCAGCGTCATCGGGCTGGTAATACTTGCGATAGAAAACTGCCAGGTTCTCGACCGGCACCCGTTCCACGTCAGTGCGCGCGCCAATCACCGTCTTTCCGTAGTTATGGAAGTTATAGGCCGCTGCCAGCACGCGCTCATGCAGCACGTTAATGGGACTGTTCTCACCGGATTCCATTTCGTTCCGGACCACCGTCATTTCGGTGTCCAGATCTTTCTTCTGCATGGTCATATTCACCATGCGATCCTCTTCGAGCCCCAGTGCCCAGCGCAGGTTATCGTCGCTTGCGTTGAACGTTTCAAAGTACATGGTCTGGTCGTAGGACGTCTGCCCGTTGAAGTTCCCGCCGGCGCGGTCGGTCAGCTCCCTGAAAAGCTCCCGGCCCGAATTCGCACTCTTGAAGGTCATGTGCTCCAGCAGGTGCGCCATGCCCGTCTCGCCGTAGGCTTCGTTTCGCGAGCCCACCAAGTAGACCACGTTGACTGTAATTTTGGGCTTGGAGTTATCAGGAAACAGCAGCACGTGGAGGCCGTTGGGAAAGGCATACTCGGTGACGCCTTCAATGGAGGTGACCTTCTGCACGCCCGCCGGCAATGTCTGAGCCAAGCTGGCAAATGTCATGACAAGGAGGGCGGCAAAAATCGCGAAGAATCTTCTCAGGTGCATGTTTTCCACGTCCTTTAGCATTCCGCGGCAATTATATCCGGCGCAGTCGGCGGTACCGCCACGCGAGGGCACGCAAGCCTTCAATCGAAGAAATCATCCCAGTCAAGGTCAGACCAAAAAGTTGTCGATATCGGCGGGAGAGCCGGAACATCCGGAACCGGGTGTAACGGTGGTTCGTGAAGATCAGGCTGGATGGGTGACGGCTTGATCTCCGGCAGGAGTGGTTTACCGTGTGCGCCGCGAACGAAAGCAACCGCATTGCCTTCTTCATCCTGAAAATACCCGTTGACGAAGAATCCCAATTGAACGCCGTTATAGTCATATACCGCTGAGCCTCGAATGAAGGCCACGGCGTAGCCGTCTAAATCCCTTACGATGTCCTCTTGCAGCCAAGCGACCGTTCGTCCATCTATATCGAAGATTCCTTCCATCATGCCTCCCCTAGAGCAGCTTCGTGTGACTCGACTACTGCGAACGATGCGGTCCCTTCTTAGGCGTCAATTCTTAGCCGGGCTCCCTGATCGGTTCCGCCAGACCATCAAGGTATACGGGCTTCCCATCCAGGACGGACACCGTCTGAAAGCAGACCTCTGCGCTCTACCGTGCCAGCAGCATGGTCCTGGCCGCCGCTCTGGACTGCGCAGAGCCAAGCGGGAAGCTTCCGGGCCTTGGACCCGAATCTGTTGCGCCTAGCCGCTCCTGAGGACCTTCATCCGCCACAGGATGCGCTTTCCTGACTGTCAGGCGCTGTTGCGGGCTACCTGTAGGCTTGCTCATCTGCCCAGTCCCCAATAATCGGGAGCCTGAACCGCTTGCCATTCAACGCGCTGACCACACACCAGAGCCATACGAGGAAAATTGCAACCCAAATTAGCTCGACCAGCCACCGTAGTCCCAAGAAGAGACGAGGCTCATGGAACGCGGTAAACGGCAGGACAAAACTCAGGATGAAGCCGAAGAGGAATACAAAAGCGCTGAATACGAGGGACTGCCAAGCGTGGAATCGCACATACGGCCTTTTGTTGTAGCGCCTAATGGCCAGAAAGAAGATCGCTGGGGCGGGAGTGAAGTAGGCGAGTGCGCCAATAGAATTGTCAGAGAGACCGGATTTTTTGGGGTTGGACATGATCCCTCACGTTCGGATTCCCATTAGCATCGTTCGTAGGTTGGGCCTTGTACGTCCGATTCTGATTCTAAATTCAATTCGTTCTCTTCAGCCTGTCGTATTCCTGCCCATTTAGATTCACTAGCTCTTTGCCGAACCCCTCATCGGAATCTGGTGTGGCTTGAGTGGGGTCTCGAATTGCGGTCTGTTCGGAGTGAGAGTAGACGACATTCCCGCACCGCGCTTATTCGACACCTAACTCGACATTTCTTATTTGGCCGTGATCGCCGCAGTCTAAGTTATTGATTTTATGGCGTCCCCGACGGGATTTGAACCCGTGTTATCGCCGTGAAAGGGCGGTGTCCTAGGCCGGGCTAGACGACGGGGACGCTGTGGAGGGCAGGAAAAGGGCCTGATCGGACCGAAGGCGCCCTTATGAAGGCTACCAACTCGCGGGGGGCGTGTCAAAAGGGCGCTCTTCCGGGTAACCAGTCAGGGGAACTTCAACTCTCAACCCACCAGCCTATTTCGCCCAGGTGGATTGCCCATACAAACGATGGTGATTCCCGAACCGGCCACATCTGGCGCCGGGCACAGATAATTTTGCGTCATTGGACCGGCCCCAAGCGTCAGATTAAAAACGGGCTTTCGTGATTCAACGATCCTTTCCGAATTCAAGAATCCTCTTATGTTTCAAGGATCCTGGGCGGAGGCTGTCGGCTTTACGGGCACCGTTGCTGCGAAGTGCGGGAACGGCAGCGAACGGATCGGGGCTGGACTCCGTAATTGGAATCAGACTGGATTGGACGGCCGAGATTCCCACCCTCGCAACAAGAAGGAGTCCGGCGCAAGGATGGGGTACCCGGCTTGGACCGAAGATCCCAGGCTACAACCATCGGGATACGAAGGAACGACTTAGTGAGGATCAGCGCGTTGAAACGCAATCTTGGATTCATTTGTCTCGTCGCGGCGGCTTTCGCGGCCGCTGGCTGCCAGAAGAAAGCTGCTCCTCCGCCGGCGGGCGCAGGGATGCAGGGAATGCCGGTACAGACAGCGACGGTGACCCTATCGCCGGTGCCGCAGAGCAGCGAATACGTCGCGACCATCAAGTCGCGGCGCTCAGCCACGCTGCAACCCCAGGTGGATGGCCGGCTCACGGGGATCTCCGTCCACTCCGGCGATCACGTGAGAGCGGGCCAGGTGCTGATGGAGATCGACCCGCTGCACCAGCAGGCCACGGTGGATGCGGCGCGCGCAACCGAGCGGCAGAAAAAGGCGCTTTACGACTACAATACGCTGGAGATCGACCGCCAGCGCAAGCTGTTCGAGGCAGGCATCATCAGCCGCGATGTTTATGAGCAGGCGCAGCAGGCCTATGACAATACCAAGGCGGATTATCAATCGGCCACGGCATTGACCAAGACGGCGGAGGAGCAATTGGCCTACTACAGCGTTCGCGCACCCTTCGAAGGGGTTGTGGGCGACATTCCTGTACACGTGGGCGATTACGTTTCCTCTTCCACCATGTTGACCACGGTGGATGAAAACCAGGATCTGGAAGCCTACATCTACGTTCCCACCGAACGCGCCAACCAGGTTCGCATGGGGCTGGGCGTGGACCTGCTGGACACCAACGGCAACCTGCTGGAGAAGACGAAGATCGATTTCCTTTCGCCTCAAGTGGACAGCGTGTTGCAGGGAATCCTGGTAAAGGCGCCGGTCCATGCCACGCCTGCGATTCTGCGCAATGCTCAATTGGTGAGAGCACGGGTGATCTGGAGTACGACGCCCATGGCCGTGGTCCCGGTGCTTGCCGTGACCCGGCAGGGCGGGCAGAGTTTCGTGTTTGTGGCTCGCCAGCAGAATGGCCGCTGGTCGGCTCAGCAGACGGCGGTCACGCTTGGCGATACGGTGGGGAACAACTACTCGGTTACCGCGGGGCTGAATCCGGGGGATAAAGTGGTCGTTTCGAGCACCCAGTTCCTGGTGAACGGCATGCCGGTGATGCCGCTGCCGGGCGCCTGAGCAGGACCTGTCTGTGAGCCGCAGGCCGTCACCAGGCACGAAATTGTGCGCCCGCTGAAAAACAAAAAGGAAGGCTTATCTTGTTTGTCGATTTCTTTATTCATCGGCCTGTCTTCGCCACGGTATGCGCGCTGCTCATCATTCTCTCCGGCGCTGTCTGTATTCCCACACTTCCAATCGCGTTGTACCCCACGCTCACTCCACCCACTGTGCTGGTGGCCACCAATTATGTGGGCGCCAACGCCGACACCGTGGAGAAAGCTGTAACCATTCCGCTGGAAGAGGCGATCAACGGCGTGGAGGGGATGCGCTACATTAGTTCGTCGAGCACCAACAGCGGAACGAGTTCGGTCACCACCACCTTCAAGACCGGGTATGACCTGGACATTGCGGCTGTAGATGTGCAGAATCGCGTTTCCAGCGTCACCGGGCGCCTGCCGGCCGCGGTGAATGCCACCGGCATAACCATCACCAAGGCCAACTTCAACTTCGTCTTCGCAGCTGGCTTCTTTACGCGAGATGGACGATATTCGTCTGAATTCCTGTCAAACTATCTCGACGTCTACGTGAAAGACGCGGTCAAGCGCGTGCCCGGCGTGGGCGACGTGATGATCTTCGGAGAGCGCAAGTATGCCATGCGCGTCTGGCTTGATCCGGTGCGCCTGGCTGCCCGCTCGCTGACGGCCACTGACGTGGTGAATGCGATGCTGGAGCAGAACGTGGAGATCCCGGCAGGGCAACTCGGCCAGCCTCCTTCAGACTCGACGCAGGCATTCCAGGTTCCTGTGCGGGTCGTGGGACGCCTCAGCAGTCCCGCCGAATTCGACAACATTATTGTGAAGAACTCCACCAACGGGCTGGTGCTGCTCAAGGATGTAGGCCACTCGGTTGTGGGCGCCGAAGACTACAGTACGTCGCTCAAGTATTCAGGCCACGATGCGATGGGCATCGGCGTTCAACTGCTCTCCAACGCCAACGCTTTGGATGTTGACCGCAAGGCCAAGGCCGTGTTGCAGCAACTCTCGAAGAGCTTTCCGCCGGGCCTGGAGTACGCCATCGCCTTCGACTCGACAACCGTGGTCGGTGACTCGATCCGCGAAGTGATGTTCACGCTGGCTGAGGCCATTGCCATCGTCATCGTGGTCATTTTTCTCTTCCTGCTGGACTGGCGTGCCACCATCATTCCCGCAGTCACCATCCCTGTCTCATTGATCGGCACCTTCGCGTTCATCAAGATCTTCGGCTTCTCCATCAACTCGCTCACCCTGTTCGGTATCGCGCTGGCCACTGGCCTGGTGGTCGACGACGCCATCGTGGTGATCGAGAACGTGCAGCGCCACATTGCCATGGAGCACTCCAACCCCCACGTTGCAACATCGAATGCCATGGGCGAGGTCACCAGCGCGGTGATCGCCACTTCGCTGGTGCTGATCGCTGTCTTTGTGCCGGTTTCTTTCTTCCCCGGAACCACAGGCATCCTTTACCGGCAATTCTCGCTGACCATCGCGTTCGCCATCGCCATCTCAGCCTTCAACGCGCTTACACTTTCGCCGGCTTTGTCGGCAATGCTGCTGCGCGGCGAAGAAAACCGCCCCAGGCAGTTGGACTTTCTCCACATTCGCCCGGTCTCGCGTGCATTTGCCACCTTCATCCACGGCGCGGATGCGACGGTCACTTGGATGGGGCGCAGCTACGGTAAAACCATCCATCTTGCATTGCAACTGCGCTACCTGCTCCTGTTGATTTTCTTCCTGGGCCTAGGCGCTACGGTTTGGGTTTACGAGCGGGTTCCCACTGGCTTTATTCCGCAGGAAGATCAGGGCTACCTCTACGTTATCGTGCAGGCGCCTCCCGGATCATCTCTCGCGTATACAACCGCATTGGCTGATCGCGCGGAGGCCATCCTTGCTTCGAATTCCGATGTGAACGGGTCCTTCTCGGTCATGGGCTTCGGCTTTTCCGGCAGTTCTTCCAATGCCGGCCTGATCTTTGTGAGCACCAAGCCCTCTGACCAGCGTCGCGGCAAAGGGCACTCTGCCGCGGATATTGTTGCGGATCTCTCGCCCAAGTTGCAGAGCCTGCTGTTTGCTCGCAACGGCGGTCTGGTTGCCTGCTTCGAGCCGCCGGCGGTGCAAGGTGTGGGAACCTTCGGCGGATTTCAGTTTGAATTGCAGGATCAGGGAGGGAACACTCTCACCGACCTCGACCGCGTTGCCCACCAAATTGTGAATGCCAGCCACGCCCGCAAGGACCTGACCGGCGTAATCACCACTTACTCGGCCAACGACCCACAGGTCCTGGTCACCATTGACCGCGAAAAAGCCAAGGCGTTGAATATTCCACTTTCCCAGATCACCACCACGCTGGGCGTCTTCATGGGGGCGGAATACATCAACGATTTCGATTACAACAACCGTACCTATCGCGTGTATGTGCAGGCCGACAAGCCCTTCCGCATGACAGCCAAGGACCTACACAATTACTACGTCCGGTCGGACGGCGGCCAGATGGTGCCGCTCGATAACCTGACCACTGTGGCGCAAAGCTCAGGCCCTCCGGTCATCAGCCACTACAACCTGTTTCGCTCGGTCGAAATCGACGGCTCCGCGGCGCCGGGTTACAGTTCCGGCCAGGGAATTACCGCCATGCAGGAACTGGCTGCGCAGAACATGATGCCCGGCATGACCTATAGTTGGACCGGTCTGACCCTCGACGAACTCGAATCCGGAGGCAAGGCGCTGATCATCTTCGGCCTGGGACTTCTGGTCGTCTACCTCACGCTCTCGGCGCAATACGAGAGCTTCGCGCTGCCCTTCATCATTCTTCTCGCCGTGCCCATGGCCGTGCTGGGCGCGCTTGGCCTGGTCGCACTGCGCGGACTGGTCAATGATGTCTACTGCCAGATCGGCCTGGTGATGCTCATCGGACTCTCGGCAAAGAACTCCATCCTCATTGTCGAGTTCGCCGAGCAATTGCGCCGCAAGGGCCGCTCGATTGCGGAAGCTGCCATTGAAGCTGCTGAGTTGCGCCTGCGCCCCATTCTCATGACTTCGTTTGCATTCATCCTTGGCGTTCTTCCGCTGGTGTTCGCCACCGGCGCAGGCGCCTTGGGAAGGCGTTCTGTGGGCACCACGATCGTAGGCGGAATGTTGCTCTCCACCGTGCTCAACCTCATCTTCATTCCTGTGCTTTACGTGCTTCTGAGCCGGTTGCTGCGCCGCGGTGACAAGCCGGGCGAGGTGCAGGCCGAAGCTCCAATCGTGGCGTAGACTCGCGCCGCAGGCGCTTCTGCCCCACCGCGGGTGGTCACTGCTTATCGCGGTGGGCAATCACAAAGTCCTTGATGCGGTCATAGACCTGGCTGGTCACCACGCCTTTTTCGAAAAGATCCTGCTTCGTCCGGTAGGGCCTGAAGCGCACAATCCGCACTGCCCATCCTCGCGTCAGGCCGGGGACCTTGAGTAGCTCGTCGATGCTCGCATGATTGATGTCCACCCGCTGCTCGGGAGCCGGCACCGAAGCAGACGGCTTCAAAGCGCCGGCCCTGTCGCGATCCTGAATCTGCCCTTGCGCCGGTACGGCCAGGCAAACACACAGAAGCGCCAGTATCCAAACCGTCAATTGTCTTGCCGGCTGCATTCGACCATTCTCCGCCTCTTCCCGCCCGCCTGCATAGGAAACATTTGACAGCGCACGGGGTTTGCCCTTAACGTTTGAGTCAGATGCAGAACCACCGCCATCCCGGTCACCATCATCATCATGGGACTTCCATGCCGGCGGACTGCCATGGCCTGAAGTAAAAGGCCAGAGAGATCGAAAGATACCAGAAGCCCGCCGGCGACCAACGCTGGCGGGCTTTTTGCTGCGCGGACAAAAAATCCAAGAACAAGAACCAGGAAAAAATGAGCGACGCTACAACGACAATCGACTTTGCAAAAATGGATGGCCTGGTCCCCGGCATAGTGCAGGACGCAGCCACCGGTGAGGTGCTGATGCTGGGTTTTCTCAACTCCGTCAGCTACGCCAAGACGCTGGAATCCGGCTTTGTGACATTCTGGAGCCGCACTCGCCAGAAGCTGTGGATGAAAGGCGAAACCAGCGGCAATCGCCTGCGCATCATTTCCGTATCCACCGACTGCGATAACGACACACTGCTGTTCCGCGTTCAGGTGGAAGGCGACGGGCTTGTCTGTCATGAAGGCACTGTGAGTTGCTTCACCCGGCCCATCGCGCTCGCAGTCGACTCGGAAACAAAGAAAGAGGAACTCCGTGGCTAACAAGCTTCGTCTCGGCATCCCCAAGGGCAGTTTGCAGGATGCGACCATTGCGCTCTTCAAGCGGGCCGGCTGGAACATTTACGCCGACGGCCGCTCCTACTTTCCTTCCATCGACGACAGCGAGATTGAATGCATGTTGATTCGCGCTCAGGAAATGGCGCGCTACGTCGACCACGGCGTTTTGGACGCTGGACTCACCGGCATTGACTGGGTGGTGGAGAGCGGCCTCGACGTAACCAGCGTCACCACGCTCACCTATGCCAAGCAGAGCCGCCGCAAGGTTCGCTGGGTGCTGGCCGTGCCCGAAGGCAGCGACTTTGAAAAGGCCGAGGATCTGGAAGGCAAAATCATCGCCACCGAGCTGGTTGAAGTGAGCAAGCGCTACTTCGCTGCGAAGGGCGTGAACGTGAAAGTCGAATTCAGTTGGGGCGCCACGGAAGTGAAGCCGCCCACGCTTGCCGACGCCATTGTCGAGGTCACGGAGACCGGCAGTTCTCTCAAGGCCAACCACCTCAAAATCATCGACACGGTGATGGAAAGCGAGACCCACCTCATCGCCGGCAAAGCCACGCTGGCCGACGCATGGAAACGCAACAAGCTCGATCAGATTGCGCTCATGCTGCGCGGCGCCATCGATGCCCAATCGCAGGTCGGCCTTATGCTCAACGTCAAGCGCGAAGATCTTGAAGCCGTGCTGGCCGTTTTGCCGGCGCTGAATTCGCCCACTATCTCGCAATTGAGCGATTCGGAGTGGGTCGCGGTGAACACGATCGTAGAAGAGCGCGTCGCGCGCGACGTCATCCCGCGCTTGAAAGCGGCCAAGGCAACGGGCATTGTCGAATACCCGCTCAACAAAGTTGTGCTGTAGCGCCGGAGCCGCGAAATGAGAATCATTCGGACCAACGGACGAGGCGCACAGAAGACCGCGGAGATCCTTTCCGCGCTGGAACGGCGCGGCGGCGCAGCACTCGACACTGTGCTCCCGGCCGTGAAGCGCATCGTCGCCGATGTGCGCAAACGAGGCGATCGCGCGCTCCTGCGGTATGCAGCACAATTCGATGGCCTCAACGATGGCGCAAGCCTCGGCATCACGCAAGAAGAAATGGCTGCTGCCTGGGATGCGCTCCGCCCCGCCCTTCGCGACGCCTTATCAACAGCCGCCGAGCAAATCCGCACCTTTGCAGTCGATCAGCTTCCGTCTTCGTGGAGCGATTCACCTATCCCTGGATTGACCACCGGCCAGCTCGTCCGCCCGCTCGCCTCGGCCGGTTGTTACGTGCCCAGCGGCCGTCATCCGCTGCCGTCCACACTGCTCATGACCGCAATCCCCGCGCAGGTTGCGGGGGTTGTGCGCATCGTCGTGGTATCGCCCAAGCCGGCCCCGGAAACTCTCGCCGTTGCGCACTTGCTCGGTATTACAGAGTTCTATCGCCTGGGTGGCGCGCATGCCATAGCTGCCCTTGCATACGGAACCGCAACCATCCCGCGCGTGGACAAGATCGTCGGCCCGGGAAATCTCTACGTCACGGCAGCCAAGCGCCTGGTGGCCTTTGACTGCGCCATCGACATGCTCGCCGGCCCGACAGAAATAGTTGTGACAAGCGAGGACGGCCGCGCAGCCGACATCGCTTCCGACCTGGTTGCGCAAGCCGAGCACGATCCCGAAGCGCTGGCTATCCTCATCACCACGCGCGCAGACCTTGCAAAGGAAGTTGTTGCGGAAGCAAAGCTGCGCAGCCGTACCAATCCGGTCGCGCGCGAAGCCCTTGCCCGAAACGGCCTTGTCGTCATCGCCTCGACAATTGGCGAAGCACACACCATTACCAATCGCATTGCTCCTGAACACCTCACCGTGGATGCGCACGGCGATCTAGATTGGGTGCAGAATGCGGGGTCGGTATTCATCGGCCGCTGGTCTGCGCAGCCCATGGGAGATTACATCTCCGGACCCAATCACACGCTGCCCACGGGCGGTATGGCGCGTGTGCGCGGCGGCCTGAGCGTCAACGACTTCGTCAAGCTCATCACCGTGCAGCGATATTCTGCGCAGGCGCTGAAAGCGCTTGGGCCCAAGGCGGCTTTGCTTGCGGAAGCGGAAGGTCTCACCGGCCACGCGGAAGCCATTCGCACACGGCTGCGGAAGGGGAGGCATCCATGACGGAAGCTGCTGCCAAAGCTGCTACGACCATTCTTCCCGCGCCGCGCCTCCGCGTGCAAGCGATGAAGGAGTATCACCCTCCGCTCGGCAGCCGTGACCTGTTGCGCCTCGATTTCAACGAGAACACGCTGGCCTGTTCCCCGCGTGTGCGCGAAGTGCTGGGCAGCATTTCCGCCGGCGCGCTTACGCGCTACCCTGAACGTGAACCCGTTGAAGCCGTTGTCGCCACACACCTCAGGCTTGCTCCCGAGCAGGTGGCTCTCACCAATGGTGTGGACGAAGCCATTCACGTTCTCTTCGAAGCGTTTCTCGAGGCCGGTGACGAGTTGCTGCTCCCCGTGCCCACCTACACGATGTATGAGGTTTATGCATCCGCGACAGATGCGCGCGTGGTGACCGTGCAGGCTGCGGACGATTTGCAATTCCCTTTTGAGCGCCTGCTCGCTGCAATCACGCCGAAAACAAAAGTCATTGCAATCGCTAATCCCAACAGTCCTTCCGGCTCCGTGGCAACACGCGGCCAGCTTTTTGAACTTGCCCAACACGCACCCCACGCTGTCGTTCTTGTCGATGAGGCATACTTTCATTTTTTCGGAGAAACGGTAATCGATCAGGTTGGGGTGCTTCCCAATCTTGTAGTCGCGCGCACCTTTTCCAAAGCGTACGGACTCGCAGGACTGCGTCTTGGCTTGCTTGCCGGTTCCGTTGAACTCATGCGCTGGATTCGCCGCGTGCTTTCGCCCTACAGCGTCAACTCGATAGCGCTCGCATGCCTGCCGCCCGCGCTCGAGGACAGCGCTTACATTGAGTGGTATGTAAGCGAAGCGCTTGCTGCGCGAGCCGAATTTGAAGCTGCACTCGATGCCGTTCAGCTTCGCCGCTGGCCCAGCAGCGCCAACTTCATCCTGGCCGACATCGGCCCCCAGCATGCGGAGTTTGTGCGCCTGATGCGCGCTTTCGGAGTTCTGGTCCGCGACCGGTCCAATGATCCCGGCTGCGATGGCCGCGTCCGCATCACCATTGGAACTCGCGAGCAAATGCGACAAGCCATCGTTGCCCTCAATGAGGCTGTCGCGACCCTGAAGATCGGAGTGGAAGCAAAATGAAAACAGGCAAGAATGCGAAATCCGCAACAAAGACGGGCCCGCGCAACTCCGTCGTCGAGCGCAACACTGCGGAGACGCGCATCGCGATCCTTCTCACCATCGAAGGCAGCGGCCAGTACAAAGTGTCGACCGGAATTCGCTTCTTCGATCACATGCTCGAACTCTTCACGCGCCACGGAGCCTTCGATCTGGACCTCAAATGCGACGGCGATCTCGATGTCGACCAGCACCACACGGTCGAAGATGTTGGAATCGCGCTGGGAGAAGCCTTCGATCGTGCTCTTGGCGACAAACGCGGCATTCTCCGCGCCGGATACTTCCTGATGCCCATGGACGAGACTCTCGCCATTGCCGCCATTGATCTTAGCGGGCGCGCCGCCTTCGCGGTCGATACAAAGGTGCGCACGCGCCTGGTGGGCGACCTGCAAACCGAACTCGTCACCGATTTCTTCGAAGGATTCGCGCGCGGCGCACGTGCGAACGTTCACGTCAAGACCATGTACGGCCGCTCCAATCATCACAAGATCGAGGCCATCTTCAAAGCGTTTGCCCGGGCGCTGCGTGTAGCCTGCTCTCGCGATAAGCAACTCGGCGAACTGCTGCCGTCTACCAAAGGACTGCTGTGATGCGCGTTGCCGTGATCGACTATAAAGCGGGGAATCTGACTTCGGTTCTCAAGGCGCTTCGCCACCTGGGCGCGGAGCCGGAAGTCACCGATACTGATCTCGCGCTTGTCGAAAATGCGGAACGGATCGTATTGCCAGGCGTAGGCCATTTTCAAGCAACTGAGCGCCTGGACGCGACCGGCCTTACGACTGCCATCCGCGCGGCCATCGCACGCGGCGTTCCATTTCTCGGCATCTGCGTAGGGATGCAATGGCTCTATGCAGGTTCAACAGAAGCTCCGCAGCAACCCGGCCTCGGTCATTTCGCCGAGGCCTGCACGCGCTTTTCTGAGAGCCGCGAAAAAGTTCCCCACGTCGGTTGGAACTCACTCGATGCACGTCCCGGATCACGACTTTTTGCGGGCGTCGAACCCGGCGAATTTGTCTATTTCACACATTCGTACAAAGCCCCGATCACCGCCGACACGGCTGCCATCACGCATTACATCGAGCCATTCGCAGCCGCAGTTGAGTTGGGCAACGTGATGGGCGTCCAGTTTCATCCCGAGAAGTCCGGTGCAACCGGCCTCAAGATCCTTCGCAATTTTCTTTCCTTGGAAGGCTGGGGAACTAAATGATCACCAAGCGCATCATCGCCTGCCTCGATGTCCATGGCGGCCGAGTCGTGAAGGGCGTGAAATTCGTCGACCTCATCGATGCCGGCGACCCTGCCGCTCTGGCCGCGCGCCACGCCCGTGAAGGGGCCGACGAAATCGTACTGCTCGACATTACCGCAACTCATGAAGGTCGGCAGACGCTGCTCGATACCGTGCGCCGCACCGCCCGCGAACTCTTCGTTCCCTTTGCTGTTGGGGGCGGAATTCGCTCTGCGGAAGACGCGGCGCAGGTCTTCGAGGCCGGAGCGGACAAAGTGAGCGTGAATTCCGCGGCTCTTGCGGACCCAACGCTGATCGATGCCATCGGGCGCAGCTTTGGCGCGCAGGCCGTCGTTGTCGCGATCGACGCGCGCCGCGACCCAAACGCCGCCGATCCGGTACGAGACGCGCAGGTCTTCGTGCAGGGCGGACGCAAGCCCGCAGGCCGTCGCGTGGTTGAGTGGGCACGCGAGGCGGAAGCGCGCGGAGCCGGTGAAATCCTGCTCACTTCAATGGATTCAGACGGCACTCGTGCGGGTTTCGATTGCGAGCTTACTGCCGCGGTCAGCGAATCCGTCAGCATACCCGTCATCGCATCTGGGGGCGCCGGAACGGTTGATCATTTCGTTGAGGTTTTCGGACGCGGAAGAGCTGACGCCGCGCTTGCCGCCAGCATCTTTCATTTCGGTGTATCGAGCGCGCGTTCGCTCAAAGAAGAGCTGGCCCGCGCCGGCGTCTCCGTGAGGCTTCCATGCTGATTCCATCGATCGATCTGCTGGGCGGCCGCATCGTCCAGCTTGTGCAGGGCGAGAAGCTCCGTCTCGTTTTTGACGATTTTGAATACTGGATTGAGAAATTCGCGCGCTTCCCGCTGGTGCAATTGATCGACCTGGATGCAGCCATGCGCCAGGGCGACAATTCAGAACTTGTCGCTCTGATCGCGAAGCGGCTTCCGGTACAGGCTGGCGGCGGGATTCACTCTATCGAGCGCGCGCGCCAGGTACTCGACGCAGGCGCGAGGCGCGTAATCATTGGCTCCGCTCTGTTCTCTGCGAGCGGCACCGTCGACACAGCCTTCGCCGCCAAACTGGCCGCCGCGATTGGTACTGAGCGCATCGTGGCCGGGATCGACACAAAAAACGGTCACATCGCCGTGAAAGGTTGGAAGGTGCAGGTTGCGCTCACGCCCGATGAGGCGATTCCTCGCCTTGATCCCCATGCCGGCGCATTTCTCTACACCCATGTTGACGGCGAGGGCCTGATGCAGGGGTTTCCCATTGAGACAGCAGCGCGTCTGCGCAGACTTACGCAGCGGCAACTCATTGTCGCCGGAGGCATCCGCAGCCAGCAGGAGGTGGATGCGCTCGACGCTTTGGGCGCGGACGCCGTGGTGGGCATGGCAGTTTATACCGAACTGCTCGCGGTGTGATGCGGCGTCACAAATCGATCTGGCCGAACGGCGTGGCTCAAGGTACCGCAGCGGAAATCGGATATGCTGGGAAAGGAGACTTCCCCACCCTGTTACGAAAGGACACGTGAAACATGGCGACGAAGCAGAGCGGGATAAGGCTGGCGAAGCGGCTGGACGAAGTTGGTTTCTCTGACATTGTGCAGATTCGCAACAAGGTGATGGAGCTGCGCGCGGAAGGTGTGGAAGTACACTCACTGCATGGCGGCGAGCCGTTCTTTGAGACTCCGCCGGACATCAAGTATGCGGCCATCCAGGCGCTCGTCGATAACCAGACTCACTATGCGCCGTCCTCCGGCTTGATGCCACTGCGCAAAGCATTGGTGGAGAAACTTGTGGTCAAGAACGACGTCCACGTCACCACCGAAGAAGTGATTGCAACGGTGGGCGGTTCGCAGGGATTGTATGGAGCCTTTCAATGCGTGCTCGACCCTGGGGACGATGTGCTGGTCTTTTCGCCCTACTGGACGCCGATCGCGGACCTGATCACAGGAGCGCAGGCTCGGCCGCTTCGGGTGCCCACAAGCACCGCGCGCCGTAACGGAATTCGAAACACCCTGACGCAGTTTTCAACGCCAAAGACGCGCGCTATTTACTACAACACGCCGCAGAATCCAAGCGGCCTGGTGTTTACGCGCGCGGAGGCCGAGGAGGTGGCGGCATTCGCCATCGAGCGCGATCTGATTGTCATTGCCGATGAGGCCTACGAGGATCTTGTTTATGACGGCGAGCATGTGTCCATCGCCTCGCTTCCCGGCATGGCGGAGCGGACCATTACCTGTTTCACCTTTTCGAAGACATACGCCATGACCGGCTGGCGCGCGGGATACGCGGTGGCGCAAGAACCCTTCATGACCGCACTGCGCAAGATCGTTCTCTACTCCACCAACGGCGTCGCCACACCAGTGCAGTACGCCATGATCCATGCGCTCAAGACCCCCGAGTCGGAGATCGCTAGGATTCGCGAGGAGTATCGCAAGCGCCGCGATCTGCTGGTCGCCGGCCTCAATGACGTGGGCCTGGAGTGCGCATCGCCGGCGGGAGCCTTCTACGCGTTTCCCAACGCGGAAAAGATCCACAAAAACAGCCGGACAGCCGCGCAAATTCTGCTTGAGAAGGCCCACATCGCCACTATTCCGGGCTCCGTCTTTGGCGCTCAAGGCGAGGGCCATTTGCGCTTTGGCTACGCAATCACTTTGAAAGAGATTGAGGAATGCGTCGAGGCACTGCGCAAGTTTTTCGCGTAACCAGGTAAGCTATCTCTGCGCCTCGCCCACCGCGCGGCTTGTCTCAACTCGCGAAGCGCGCAGCAGGCGCGCGATCTGCTTGAGGTGCAGTTGCACAGAATATGCGCGCAGAATCTCAGCCTGCGAGAAACCAATGCCGGTGTGCCGCACCTTGTCCATGCGGGCCTCAAGTTGTTCGATGTCTTCTTCCAGATTCATGTTTGACGGAGCGACATCAAAACGCCACGCGTGAATGCAGGTGGCCACATGCTGAAAGCCGCTGCCGATGTCGATGGCCAGCTTGCCGAGCGCTGGCTCAAGTTGCTGCGCAAAGGCATCGTTGTGGCTGTCTTTGACTGAGAATTCCAGCGCGACGAGCGCATCGAAAAGCGAGCGCCCAAATTGCGAAAGTGTGTTCAGACCCTCGCGCCACCCCGGGCCGCCTGAGGGCTCATTGCGTGAGGCTTCCAATAACTGGTTGTTCCCGCGCAGCATGGCCAATGCATCATCGCGCAAGGCGGCAAGGTTCTCGGCGGGCTGATCGCGAAACCCTTGCAAAATGGCCTCGAACAGCGACCCAAGCACCAGAAATTCCTGCGCAAGGCCATCCCGCAGCCGCAGTCGCGCGCGATCGGGAAACACCAGCGTGGTTACCGCGAGGGCCACTACAATGCCCAGCACCACCTCGCTTACGCGGTCCAGCGCCAGGCTCCAACGTGGTCCCGTCTTCTGCACCAGCATCACGATGGTGATGGTTACTCCAGTTAGCCGCGAACTGTTACGCAGTCCCAGCAGGCCGCACACAATCATCGCCGCCAATACGGCCAGAATGTAGTTCCAAGGCAGCGCGCCGAAAAGCGAAAATGAGAAACCGAACGCTGCGCCAATCATTGTGCCTAGCAGGCGGTCGCGCGATGCGTTCACGGTCGAACCCACGTCCGACTGCAGCACGATGATGGCGCTGATGGATCCCCAATAGCCGTCGCGCCATCCAAAGCGCTGTGCCAGCCACCAGGACAGTGCCGCCGCCAGCGCAGTCTTGGCGGCATGAATCAGCAGGCGCTTCCGTTCCCAGGAAAGAATCCCCGGCTTCATCGACTGTTCCACGCGCAGTTTGACCGCGAGTTGTTGCTGCGACCACGTCTTATTTGGTTTCAGGTGCATGGGTTCAATCTGGCCACGCATCAAGGCTATCAGTTTGCGCGCGGGCTGGCGTGGATGGAAATCACAATACCGTTTAGCATCATTTCATGGCCTCTGAATCCCATGAGAATGTAAACATAATACTGCGCGTCGGATATCCGGCAACGTTAGGCACTGAGTTGCTTCGCGATTTTCCATCCGAGATTGAGCTCATTCCTGTGTCCGATTCTCCCGGGCCGGAAATCAACATCGACGTCTGGATTCCAGACCCATATCCGACGAGGGCAATGCGCGCATGGCCGAGGCTGCGGGGCGTGCGCCTGGTGCTCTCGCTGATGGCGGGCACGGAGTGGATTCCCCGCACAGTTGGCCCACACGTCACCATCTGCAACGCTCGAGGCGCTCACAACATCTCTACGGCGGAATGGACCATCGCCTCCATTTTGGCGATGCTGAAATACTTCCCTTTCTATTTCGATGTGCAGCGCTCCGGCCAATGGAAGCGCCGCTTCGAAGCCAGTGCACACTATGCTTCCATCACCGGCGACACGCGCCCGCTCTATCCCCCGGTCATGCTGGAAGAACTCACGGGCAAGACGGTTTTGCTGGTTGGATACGGCTCCATCGGCAAGGATATTGAACGCATGCTCGCGCCGTTCAGCGTTGATTTGCTGCGCGTGGCCCGGACCGCGCGCACCAATCCAGAGGTTCACGCGGTCAACGAACTGGAAAGCCTCTTGCCCCGTGCTCAGGTGGTGATTCTGATTCTCCCCGCCAGTGCGGAGTCGAACAAATTGATAGGCGCGCCGCAACTTGCACTCATGCCCCAAGGTGCGCTGCTGGTGAACGCCGCACGGGGCCCCATCGTGGACACCGATGCGCTCGTCGCTGCGCTCAATGCAGGCCGCGTTCGCGCCGCCCTCGACGTCACCGATCCCGAGCCGCTCCCCGCAGGTCATCCGCTTTGGAACTGTCCCAACCTGCTGCTCACTCCGCACGTTGGCGGATCGAGCCCGCAATTTGCGCGACGGGCTCTGTGCATCGCCGCGGAAGAATTGCGCCGCTATATTGCCGGTGAACCGCTGCAGAATGTGGTTCAAGCCGCTATCTGACCTTCTACCGGAGCGCGACGCCAATCAACCAAACCCATTACCGCAAGAACTACCAGCAGCAGATAGAGCGCGGCAGTCGGCCTGAGGTCCTTGTAAAGATACTCGCCGATGTATACCAGGTTCACCACGATCCACAACCACCAGTTTGCCGTGTGCTTGCGCGCCTGCCACCAGCTCGCCACCAGGCTGTAGCTGGTCAGGGCTGCGTCCAAATGCGGTAAGGCCGCGCCCACACGCTCCATCAACCACCCCAGAAGCAACGCGCCAACCGCACCTGCCGCCAGGCCCGTTATCCAGCCTCGGACGCTGAGTGGGACAACGCGCACTTCGCCTTCTTCGCGCACGCCGCGCCACCAGTGCCACCACCCGTACAGTGTGAATGCGACGAAGAAGACCTGCAACAGCGCATCTGAGAAGAGTCTGGCGCGGTAAAAGACGACCAGGTAGATTACGTCCGCGGCCAGCACCACCGGCCAGCAAATCAGGAGCCTCCTGGTCGTCAGCCAGATACCGACGAGCGTCGTCAAGAAACCCGCAATCTCCAGCCAATTGCCGGCAACGTAAGCTGTGATTGCCGTCCAGGTGTTCATGAATATTTTCTCAGCGAATTGCGCGTCGAAGCCCATTGACGTATTGCATCGAGCAGCCTGCCGCCGGCTTGGCTGCGGAACCATCGCGCGTGTCCAACGAGCCAGCCGTCGTAGGCCATCCGGGCCTTTTCTTCCGAGTGGAGAACTCCAAGAAAATAGTCCGTCTCTGAGAGCGCGAACTCCGCGTGGCAAAGCGCCGCCATGGGAGCCAGGGCCGCGCATTCCTTGTCTTTGAGAGGTCGAACCGATTCATAACCATCCAGTAATGCAAACAAATGATCAATGTGTACAGGCACAATCTCTGGTTTTGCTGGGTTTTCGACGAGCGCAAGCCACTCCACGATGTTGCGCTCGATCGCGTGGGCCAGATCGTGGACGGCGTTGGTCCGATCGGAAAGACCGAAGTCAATGATCGCCGCAGCCTGCGCGTTGCTCCCTGCTTCGCTCCAAAGCAAGTTTGACGCGTGCAGGTCGTTGTGCGTCCAGAGCGACGGGAGGGCAGGTAGCAGCGGCTGCAACTCCGCATGAAACGGCGCCAGCAAATCAATTGCTGACTCGGCGTGTGCATGCACGGCGGCATTGTGATTCAGTGCCGGCCTTGCCGCCAGATACTGCGCCAACTCCGTACCAGGATCTTCTACAGCAAAGATGGTGAAACTTGCGACCAGCGAACGAGGCCTTCGTCGTGGCGCATCGAACCCCTCTGCTACGCCATGCAATCGCGCCAAAGCCTGCCCTGCGGAACGCGCGTGCGCAACAGTCCTGAACGGAGTCCACGAAAGAGCATCTCCGTAGAGGTCTACTCCACGTGGTGCTTCATGCACTTCGTAGATCCATTCGCCGCTTTCGATTGCCGTCTCTCCGGAAACAGCAGCAAATATGCGCGGCACTGGTGCACCATGCTCATGCAAATGAAACAGGAAGCGATGCTCTTCCAGCAAGCCTTCTCGATCGCGCACGCTTCGATGATGGCGCTTGATGAATACCCGGCCACTTGCGGTAGCCACCACGCTGGCGGCTGAAAACGGGCGCGGACTCGCGCTCAAAATCGCCAACGGTTCTCTGCACCCGGAAACTTGACTCAGCAGCGCACGCACTTCTTCCATCGTCAGTGGAGGCCAATCGGGTTCCACCATCGAGCCGTCCATCCCGTGCGCCTTCGCCGTTGCGATCATTGCAGAGTCATCTTTCACACCAGAATTTATGATCAAACAGCGCAGCCTCAGAACGTGTAATGGGCTGACAACCGCACCGTCGTTGGCGCGCCCAGGTGGATGAACGTGTCACCGTAATTCGCCCCGGTATCTTTCCAGTAGCGTTTGTCGGTAATGTTGTCCGCATAGAATCGCAGAGTCACGCGCCCCTGCTCACCGCCGGGCGTATAGCGCGCGCCCAGATTGAACAGGTTGTAGCCGGACACACTCACCAGGTCATCGCGCGTAGCCTCTTTGCGGCCGGTGTAGCCCCAACCCGGCATCAGGTGCAGTCCGCGCGAGCGTGACAATGAAATGTCCGCAAAGATCGCCGTGCGCAAATGGGGCACATTCAGAACCTGCTTGTTATCGAACGCCGGCGTGCCTGTATCGTCAGAGATCGCTCGTATTGCCGACGCGGATGCAGTCAGCCGCAACCAATTTGCGGCTTTGCCTTCCGCGTTTACCTCTACGCCATCGTGCGTCTCGCGGCCTTCCTCCTCGAAGCACAAGTCACCGGGCCCGTTGAACTCGCTCGCCGTGCAAAAACTGTCAGGGGCCTGGATTACCTTGGGATAAAAGAACGGCGTCCGCATGCGATAGAAAGCAGTGCTCAGCAGGATGCGCTGCCCCGGCTCATACTTGGCGCCTATCTCTGCTTGCCGCGTATAGAACGGAGCGAGAAACTGGTTCGCATTGTCCACCCACCACGGCCCTTGCAGTCCAAGAGACAACAGCACACCGTAGTTGCCATAGAGCGTCAGGGTACTCGCGGGGCTGTAGGTGATCGCATATTGCGGTAGCCAAATATGCTTGTCCGTCAGGATTGGCGCGGTTCCCGGACTGGTGGCTGCAAGCGAATAGTTATGATCGCGCAAGGAATCGTATCGCCCGCCGGCAAGTAGTTGAACGTGGCCCGGCAACTGAATCCTGTCCTGGATTACGGCGGCCGCCTGATGGTTGTCTTCCCACAGCGCTCTAGGGCCTGCGGATTGCAACGGAGACTCCATGGGAAATGGTGCAATCGGCTGAAAAATATTCTCCGACCCCACATAGGTATACACCGCCCCATCCTGCACCGTGCCGGGCGCATTGGCCGGTGGCGCACCCGGCTGCTGCACGCTGCGCAGGAACAGTTCGCCTCCGCCGGCCAGGTCCTGCCCTATTGATAAACGGCCCGTTCCGCTCTTGATGTGGCCGGTGACCAAAGCCTCCGCCACTGCATCGATGCGCAACTCACCAGGGTCGCGGTAGTCATAGATATCGTATCCGCCGTCGGGAGCAAAGAAGTAATCCGGCGCGGTGCCGCCATTGCCCTGGCATAAAGCCTCGTAGGCGCACCCATACGCATAGATCACATTGTCGTTGATCAGCGAATGGCTGTAACTCACCGCCGCAAGGGCTCGCCACATCGGAGTTAGATCGTAATCCAGCCGTGCGCCGGTGTTGATGGTGTCGAACGTGTTGGGCAAGGCCCACGGCTGTTCGCCCAGCATGGTTGAGGGATAAACCTGGCCTAGATCCGGGACTGTCGTTCCGCCCAGCAGTTGATAGCCGCAGACCGAGCGCTCCACCTTGTGCTGGTATTCGAAGTCGCCGTTCAAGATCGCCCTCGGGCTTATCTTCCAGTCCGCTGCGCCCGCAACCATGGTGCGCCAGCCATTGGCATCGTTGACATAGCTCTCGATCCTCTCTCCTGCGGCATTCATCCGCGCGCCTACCTGCTTGCGGCTGCCGAAAAGATGGCCCAGATCTACCGCCCCATAGGCTGTGCCGCGATGATCCGTGGCGAGATCGATTGCCTCAATCGCCGCCGGTCGCTTGGTCACGTAGTTGATCAGCCCGCCCGCTGACGCCACGCCGCTCTCCACGCCCGCAATGCCTTTAAGAAACTCGACGCGCTCCTTGTCCTCCAGCGGGACGTCCTGCTCTCCGGCAATGGTCATGCCGTTGATCTCAAGCCCGGTCGCTAGATCGATGGGGAAGCCGCGAATCTCGTAATCGCCGTAGTAGCCCACCGGCGCGTAGTCTTCCCCGATTGATGCATCGTTCTTCACCACATCGGAAAGCAGGCGTGCGTTCTGGTTGTTGAGCAGGTCGCGTGTCACCACGGTGGCTGAAAGTGGCGTCTCCTTGAGCGGTGCGCCATCCAGAGTCCCGACGGAAACTGCTTCGGGGAGATAATCATCCTTGGTTTCGCCATGCACAACAACTGTCGTGGTTACACTTTGCAACCTTTGCGCGTTTGGCTTTGCGGTATCGGTCGTCTGCGCAGCGGGCGCTGCCGCAGGGTTCTGCGCATGTGCGCAGAGCGAGGCGCCCAAGCTGCAGGCCAGGAAAAACGATTTGATTCGAGTTCCGCCCCGCGCTACGAATTCCGCTGCGATGAATGATTGGATGGGATTGTGATCCGAGGCGCTGTAGACATCGTCAGGCATGGTGTCCCCTTGTTTCCAACTGCCTGAAACAAGAGAACTCACGCTGAGAATCGAGGAAGAAGGCCGACAGGCCCAGGAAACTTCCCACGCCGGTATTATCCGGATCGGGTTCTAGGGTATTTCTCAGCCCCACCGCGTGGAGCACCCCTGTTTCAATAACCTAATTGAAACATTTCGCACCGAGTTTGGCAAATTCCATCTCTCCCGCAGCAAAAGCTTGACGGGCATAATGCTGGATTCAGCGCGCAAAGGCGGAGCTGTGAGCGGTGATCGGGACGGCTATTTCCCGGTTCCTTCTGCAATTGTCACAATCCGATCGACGGCGGGCACGGTAAAGTGCTCAACTTTCCCGTCCGGCCAATGCACTTCGATCGCATCCACCGTAGTCGCCGGGCCGAGGCCGAAGTGCGGCCTTGGGTCGTTCGACGACAAATAGCTGCCGCCACTGATCACGTCGCCGCGCTGCTTCATCCCATTGGCAGTAACGTAGACGGTTGCGCCCACTGCGTCCCGAGGGCTCTTCGGTCCGCCCACCAACTTCAACTCCAGCCAATGATTGTGATCCGGGTTCACATTGCGCAGCAGCACCGGGTGCCCATCCATCACGTTGATCACCGCGTCGATCTTGCCATCATTGAAAAGATCGCCCACCGCCATGCCGCGGCCGGCGATCACATCCGCCAGTCCTGTTCCCTCAACCGCTGGGACCGCTTCGAACTTCTTGCCTTCGATGTTGTGGAAGAGCATCGGCCGCTCGGCCCAGCTTGTGCCCCAGTTATATTTATCCGCCTCCGGATATACATGGCCGTCATCCATCAGCAGGTCTTTCCATCCGTCGTTGTCATAGTCAAGAAACGCGTCGCCCCAGCTCAGGAACGGAACCGAGACCTCGGCAATTCCCAACTGGTAACTGATGTCCGTCAGGTTGCTGTCGCCCTCGTTGCGATAGAAGGGTTTGTAATCGTCAGAAAAAGTCGTGTCAAAGATAGCTAGTTGCCCGCTGTTCTGGTAGTCGCCGACAGCAATCCCCATGGACGCCGTCTCGCGGCCCTGCTCATTGAGCGCGAACCCCGACGCATAGCTCACATCTTCAAACGTGCCATCGCCCTTGTTCAGATACATGTAATTCGGGGTCGAGTCGTTGCCCACCAGCAGATCGATCTTGCCGTCGTTGTTGATGTCCACAAACACTGCGCCGAGCCCGTAGTAGCCAGGCTTGTCATCCACGCCCGCCTTCTCGCTTACATCGGTAAACGTACCGTCGCCATTGTTGTGGAAAAGATGGTCGGGCTCGCCCTTCAAGCCGCGCGGCCCGCAGGCGACGGACTCGCCCCGGAAGGTGCAGAAGGCGTTATTTCCGCCACTCTCCTTGCTATCGGGCAGGTTGTTCCAGTTCCAGTGAATGTATCCGGCAACAAAGAGATCGAGGCGTCCGTCGCCGTCGTAGTCGCCCCAGGTTGCGCCGCTCGACCAGTTGCCTAACTGAACGCCGGCCTTCTCAGCCACGTCCGTAAACGTTCCATCGTGATTGTTGTGGTAGAGGCGGTTCTTGCCCACGTTGGATACGAAGATGTCGGGCCATCCGTCGTTGTCGTAGTCGGCAATGGCCACGCCCGTACCCCAGCGGTCGTTGGTTACTCCGGCCTGGGCAGCCACATCGGTAAACGTTCCGTCGTGGTTGTTGCGAAACAGCGCAGCGTGCGGGGGTGTGGCCTTGCCAGTAAGCGCATCCACAGTTGAGCCGTTGACTACGTAAATCGACAGCCAGCCGCTGTGGTCGTAGTCGATCAGCCCTACACCTGAACCCTTGGTCTCGACAATATAGCTTTTCGCGGGCGTGCCCATCTTGTGCGTCCAGTGCGTCAGGCCGGCCTTCTCGCTGATGTCTTCAAAGACTATTGGGCCCGTCTTTACAAAGCCGCCCGCAGTAATAGGCCGATGCTGTGCATCAAGAATCGGCGGATGCGGGCTGCCGGTATCCTGGCCGCTGGGTGCGGGAGTGACAGAACCCGTGGGTGCCGGAGCTTGTGATAGGGCAAGCGCTGGAATTAGCGCCATCAGCCCCAGAAATGTGGTCGCGCGAAGAGCCGTAAACATGGCAGCAAGTATACGGGGCGGGGCGGGGCCAAGTATCGTCCGAAAGGTGGAGTCTGCCCGGGCCCCGGACCGCGATCGGTCTTCCACTGTTTAGACACAGGAAGCCTCAAGGTCAGTGACCTACTCTTCCCCAATCTCGTAGGGAATTCCGAATCGCCCAATTTGAATGAGCGCCTTGTCTGCGGGCGGCCAGATGTGCAAACTGGTCACATGGCCGGAGCCTGCGAGGAGATGCGCATCCGTCGTCCCCACCAGCGCGCCTGTCGATGCTTCGTGAAAATGCACACGGAGCGCATCGCCGCCGTCGGCGCGGTTCCAGCCGAACACATATTCGCCTGGCTTCAGCGCCACTCCGCCAATGCGCACCGGCACCTGCACCAGCAGATAGTGGGAGTATTTGCCGTCCGCCGAGTAGCCTGCCGTCAGGAGCACCACACCGGCGAAGAAATGCCCCCTGGCGTTCACGATGCCTGAAGCCGTGCGCAGCTCCGTTTCAATGTGTTCCTTCTCGACGGGCGCGCGCGCCGGTAGCAGCGACGCGAGCTCGCTATCCGTCGCCTGGCGCCACGACGACTTCTGGGCCATTGCAAACGGGCAAATCAAAAACAGAATCAATGCGAAATTAGCTAGCTTCTTCATGATTTTGGTTTCCTCAAAGACTCGAGCGGGACAATGCCGCGTTGGATAGCCGCCGTAGCGGCCTGCGTCCGGTCAGTCACGCCCAGCTTGCCCAGCAGACTGTTGATGTGCGTCTTCACGGTGGCCTCTGAGATTTCCAACTCCGTGGCAATCTCCTTGTTGCTCTTGCCGTGGACAATCTGTTCCAGCACGTCAAACTCGCGCGGCGTCAATTCCTCGGTGCCCATGCGCTCGGCCAGCTTTTCGGCAATGGCCGGCGGAATATGCGATTTGCCCGCATGCACTGCGTGAATGGTTGCGACCAGCTCTTCAGACGTCATGCCCTTGAGCAGATAAGCGCGCGCACCGGCCTGCAGCGCACGATAGATGTCTTCGTCGCCGTCGTAGGTGGTGAGCACGATAAAGCGGGCTCCGGGCGTCTCCATGCGCAAACGCTGGATCACGTCCACGCCGCCCATCCGCGGCAAGCGCAGGTCCATGAGCGTAATGTCGGGCTGGTGCTTACGGAACATCGTGATCGCCTCCACGCCGTCCGCGGCCTGGGCCACAACCTCCAGGCCGTCCACCACGCTGAGCAGCGCCACCAGTCCCTGCCTTACCACGTGGTGATCCTCAACAACCAGCACGCGAATCGACTCCTTTGTCACCGTTGCTCCCCCTTCCAGCTCACCCTTCGATCCGGGTGCCGGGTGCCCCATCCTTCGCGTTCTTCGCGAAGGGTGGGAGACTATAAACCCTCAAGCGTCGTTCGTCTCTCGCTTCGCCGTGAACCGCAGTCTCACCGTAGTCCCCGCTCCAGGTTCACTGATTACATCCAACGTCCCGCCAATCACGGCCGCGCGCTCGCGCATTCCGGTCAGCCCATAGTGTCCTGGCGGCAAAGCCTCGCCCACTTGAAATCCCTGCCCGTCGTCGCGCACTTCGAGCGCAATCTCCTGCGGCCCGTACTCCAACTGGACAGAAAGCTTGTGCGCCCCCGCATGCTTCTTCACATTATGGATGGCCTCCTGGGCTACGCGCAGAATCTCCTGCTCGGTGCCGGGCGGCAAAGGCCGATAGGCGCCGAAGATGCTGAATTGCGCCTCCAGTTCGCTTCCCCCGGCGCTCTCCGCCATGCGCCGGAGTTTTACCGGCAGCGTGATCTCACCCGAGTCCTGCGAACGCAGCGCCCAGATGGACTGCCGCGCATCGGCCAGGCCTTCGCGCACGTAGCCGCGGGTAAGATCGAGATGCTTCTGCGCCGCATCCACCTTGCTCATGCGCAGCAACTCGGCCAGCACCTCCAGTTGCACGGAAATGCCCACGTATCCCTGCGCCAGCGTGTCGTGAATCTCGCGGGCGATGCGGTTGCGCTCACCCAGCACAGCGCTGAACTCGCGCTCCGCCCGCTTCAACCGCAACCGCTGCACCAGCACTACCAGGCTCACTATCGTCAAAATCAGCAGTGCATAAAACCATAGAGTCTGATAGAAATGGGGCCGCAGTTCGAATTTCAGCGCAGCGCCATCCCTGTTCCACACGCCATCGTTGTTCGCCGCCTGCACAAGGAACGTATAGGTCCCGGCAGGAATGTTGGTGTAATAGGCCGTCCGCCGCGCCCCGGCTTCCGTCCAGGTTTTGTCGAAGCCCTCCAGCATGTAGCGGTAGCGCACCTTTTGCGACGCCACAAAGCTCAATCCCGCGTAATCGAATTCGAAGTGCACATGGCCTGCGGGAATGCGCGTGACAAATCCGGCAGCATGCAATTGCTCCGCAGTATCGTCGACGGAAAACCGCTCCAGCGCAACACCAGGCGGCACAGTATTTACCGGGAAGTGAGCCGGATCCACCTCCACCAGTCCCTTGGGGGTGGCAAACCACAAGTGCCCGTCACGCGAGCGCCACGCAGACGGATGGCTATTGGTAGCCGTCTCCCGGCTGCGCAGGCCGTCGGCCGCGCCGAACTCGATCCAGCGCAGGCACCCCCGTGGATCTTCGCCCACCGTGTCGATCCGGTTCAACGGGCATTCGCCGCGTGCGATTCCGTCCCCCGCCGCCATCCATAGGTGTCCGCTCTCATCGTCTAGAATGGCGTGAACGCTGCTTGGCCCCAACCGCTCAGGAAGCTCGTCCCCAACCGGGACGGTAATGAATTCGCGCCCGTCCCATAGATCCCAGCCGTGGTCCTGCGTCCCAATCACCAGCGTCCCATTCTTCCGTGCCAGCAGCGCCGTGACTACGTTGCTGGAAAGACCGTTGGCGGTGGTGAAGTTCTCAATCTTGCCGCCATGCAGCCTCGACAGCCCGGCCAGCGTGGCCACCCACAGGTCGCCCTTGGAATCCCGGGTCATAGCTCCAACAAGATCGCTGCCTAATCCGTTGGCCTGCGTAAAAGTCTCCATCTTCCCAGTCGCCTGGAGAGCGCTCGCACCCGGTTTGGTCCAATGCGTCAGCCCACGCCGCGTTCCTATCCACAGCGATCCATCGCCGTCCACCAGCAGCGAGCGGATGAAGTCGTCCGGCAATCCGTCGGCCGAGGTAAACGAGTCGACCGCGCTGCCGCGAATCCGGTTCAGGCCGTCGGGTGTGCCAACCCACAAGTCGCCGTCGTGCGCGGCGGCCAAAGACAGAATCACGTCGCTCAAAAGCACGTCGCGCACCGGGTAGGTGCTGGTCGCACCCGCTGCGGATCCACTCTGCGGCAAAGCATTGAGTCCGCCCCCGCTGGTCCCCACCCACAGCTTACCTGTCGCGCCCTCAACGACGGTTGTTGTTGCATCGGAGCTCAGCCCCTCACGCGCCCCAATCGTCCGGAAACGCTGGTCGCGCAGGATGTGCAGGCCGTCCGCCTCAGTCCCGGCCCAGATGTTCCCTTCGCGGTCTTCCATCAACGCCAGCACGGAAGCTTTTGCCAGCGGATCGGTGACGGGGAGAATCTGCAATTTGCCGCCGGACCAGCGCGCCAAGCCACCGTTGGTTCCGATCCACAAACTGCCCTCACGATCGGCAAAGAGCGCCTGAATCCGGCTGCCGGGAAGTTCCTTGCCCACGGTCAGGCGGACCGCGACAGTGCCCAAGCCTGTTAGCTCAACCGATCTCTTGTTGGCAACTGCCCGCACTACGCCCGGCAAAGCCGCTTGAAACTCTGCAGGGCCTTTTGGAATTTGCGACTCCGCAACCGCGGGCGTAATTCGTCCAGCCTTGTAATTCGCCCACCCCACTACCGTTTCGATCCAAAGTCCGCCACGTCCGTCTGGCTGCAGGCTCACGATCCCGTTCTCCGGCAGGCCGTCCTTCGTTGTGAACGAAGTAACGGCCCCATCCTTCCACGTTGCCAATCCGTCGCTGGTTCCGATCCATAACGCCCCGTCGTTGACCAGCAAACACCGCACGTCGTTTCCCGGCAGCGCAGGTTGCGAGTTTTTGTCGAAGACCTGAAATCCATTGCCATCGAACCGAACCAGCCCGACCTCGGTCCCCAGCCAGACAAACCCGTCCGGAGTCTGCGCCAGCGCCTGCACCGTATTCTGGGGAAGCCCGTTTTCCATGCCCCACGCCTGGCGGCCGTAGTTGGCCAGCGGCGTAGCCGGCTCCAGCGCCAACCCAGCCGTAGCAAACGCCAGCAGCAACGCCAAAGGAACGAAACCCATTCTCAAAGCCGGAACGAACATCGTCCCTGCTCCCGGACGAAGCCTGGGCCAGTCTTGTACAACCTTCGGATTGGCATGTTTTTGAGCCACAATTGCGCGTGGAACTCGCGTAGACGACAGCCTGTCCTGCAGGAAATGCGGAACTCACCGGCGGTTGAGATCCGGAAAATGAGCGGCGCACGCTGAGCAGGTCAATGCAAACAGACTACAGCACAAAGACTTAGGCTAGTCTCCACCCATTGATGGAGTAAAGCCTCACTCCAATGGCTCAAGACATGGATTTGACCTGGCGCTACTCTGTACATGACTCCTGAATTGGTCTCCTGACTTGGTCTCTTAAGCTTCACTTTTTCGGGTGGCCGCCCAGTTGATGGGCAGCCACCCGATACCTTTTTGCGCGAGACATTCCCTGCCCGAGGAAATCCGGCCTATCTACTCGGTCCTGATCGCCGTAGCCCGGTTTTTCACATACGTAACCGTCCACTTCTTCCCATCCTGATCGTATGTCACGGTGCGGTCGCCTTCCTTTTCGCCATCGGGATGCATCTTCTGGCCGATGGACATGCGCGTCTCCAACTCGCTCATGCCCGGTTTCACCTGGTGCGCATCCACGGCCGCCCATACGTCCTTTGGCCAGTGGTCGTAGATGGTGTGGGGGTCGTCGTAGTAGAACAGCAGGTCGGCGAAGTAGGCCTCCTGTTCGCCTTGGATCGCGCCGATGGGCGTGGCAAAGATACCCTCCTTGCCAGGGAGCGCGAACACGGCGAAGACCTGCCGGTTGCCATGCTCCAGGCTGTCGTCGACTTTGGCTGGAACGGCTGCCTTGATGATCTTCTTCACATCCATGGGTTGAGCCGCAGGAATGAGACCGAGCGGCTTGGCAAACTCCACCTGTCCTTTTTCATAGGGAAAGTAGGGTATGGCGTAGCCGTCTTTCATCCAGACGCGGGTGCCCTCAAGCCGCTGGAGATCGTCAAAATGCGCCGGGAAGAAGGCGCGCACCACGGCGAGGTCGTCCTTGCTAAGTGTCTGGCTGGCATCGGTCTGCGGCACGACTCCGGGTTTCTGTCGCTGCTTGAAAACGTAGAGCAGGTAGCCGCCGCCAATTAGCAGCGTAATCAGGGTGATAATCAGGATCTTCTGCCAGTTCTTCACGGTTGCTCCTTTGACGGCGTTCGCTGTCACCGGGGCGGTAGCTAAAGATTCCAAGGGCTGAGCGCATGACCGGGTTCGCCATTCGATCAACGTTCGCCATTTGATCAAACCTGCCGTTCGATCAACCCCGCCGTTCAATCAACTAAGATGAGAAAAGCCGCTGCGGCGCTGCGCCGCGGCACCGGAGGGACGACAAGTGAAGGCATTGGTAAAGAGCCGCGCCGAGCGTGGACTGTGGCTGGAGGACGTTCCCGAGCCGTCTATCGGCATCAATGATGTACTGGTGCGCGTCCGCCACGCCGGCATCTGCGGCACCGACGTGCATATCTTCCAGTGGGACGAATGGGCTCAGCGCACCATCCCCGTGCCCATGGTGATTGGCCATGAATTTGTGGGCGAGATCGCCGCTGTCGGCTCCAATGTCAATGACTTTTTCCCTGGCGACATTGTCAGCGGCGAAGGCCACGTGGTTTGCGGGCGCTGCCGCAACTGCCTGGCAGGCAGGCGGCACCTGTGCGCACAGACACAGGGCGTTGGCGTGAATCGCCCCGGCGGTTTTGCCGAATATATTTCGCTGCCAATGACGAACATCTGGCGCCATGATCCCAGGATCAACCAGGAAGTGGCGGCCATCTTCGATCCCTTCGGAAACGCCGTGCACACCGCGCTTTCCTTCCCCGTACTGGGCGAAGACGTGCTCATCACCGGCGCCGGCCCGATCGGCATCATGGCCATCCCCGTCGTGCGCCATGCCGGTGCGCGGCACGTGGTGGTTACGGATATGAACCCTTTCAGGCTTGACCTGGCGCGCAGGATGGGTGCAACCGTGGCCGTGAATCCAACGGAAACATCCATTGCGGACGTGCAGAAGCAACTGGGAATGCAGGAGGGGTTCGATGTAGGCCTGGAGATGTCCGGCAATGCCCAGGCCTTGCATGACATGATTGCCAACATGAGCCATGGCGGCAAGATCGCCGTCCTCGGCATCCCCGCAAAGGAGATGGCGATCGACCTGCGCCAGGTGATCTTCAACATGATCACCATCAAGGGCATTTACGGGCGCGAGATGTATGAGACCTGGTACAAGATGTCCGTAATGCTGGAGTCGGGCGTCGATATTTCACCGGTTATTACGCACCGGTTCCCTTATTACGACTACCTCAAAGGGTTCGAAGCCATGATCTCAGGACAGACCGGCAAGGTGGTCCTGGACTGGACCAGCCTGGCATAACTGGTATTGGCCGTCTGCGTGAATTATGAAGGCGGCCGGATCTCGCTTGACGTTCCCCCTGCCGCTGGAATGTAGCACTTCTGCGTGTAATCCATCACCATGCGATCCGCGTTGAAGCGCCACCCCAGGGTGCGGATGGTCCGCTTCATGCGCTTGATCCATCCCCGCGGCAGGCCGTCGCGATCGCGCTGGTAGAACAGCGGAATCAGCTCTTCGTGCAGAACGCGGTAGAGGTCTTCGCCGTCGCGGCTGTCATGGATATCGAAGTTCGTATGCGTCCTGCCCCCGCCGATGGCGAATCCGTTGAGCCCGTCGTATGCCTCGGCCCACCATCCATCCAGCACTGACAGGTTCAGGCCGCCGTTGAGCACCACCTTCTGCCCGCTGGTCCCTGAAGCCTCCAGCGGACGGCGCGGGTTGTTCAGCCACACGTCCACCCCTTGCACCAGGTAGCGGCCTACGTTGATGTCGTAGTCCTCGACGAAGACAAGCTTGTTGGCGAACTCCGAGTTGCGCATCATCTCGGCGATCTGCTGCAGCACGCGCTTGCCCGGCTCGTCATGCGGGTGGGCCTTGCCGGCAAAGAGGAATTGCACCGGCCGCTTGGGATCGTTGACCATTGCGGCCAGCCTGCGTATATCGGCAAGCACCAGGTTTGCGCGCTTGTAGGTCGCAAATCGCCGCGCAAAACCAATAGTCAATGCATCCGGCGAAAGCACTTTGCCGAGTTCTTGCAGCACCTCGGACGACTCGCCACGGCGTTCTGCCTGTTCGCGCGCGCGGCGGCGCACAAAGTCGAGCAACTGTGCCTTCAGGCTCAGGTGTGTCTCCCAAAGCTCGCCGTCGTCTACATTCTCAATCTCTTCCCATGTGCGCGGCGACCCGCTGTTGCTTTGCCAGTCGACGCCGAGGTGGCGATCGTAAAGGCGGCACATCTGCGGCGCCAGCCACGAAGGAACGTGAACGCCATTGGTGATGTGGCCGATGGGTACTGCGTCTTCCGGCTTGCCCGGATAAAGGCACTTCCACATGGCGCGCGAAACCTCACCATGCAGCGAAGAAACTGCATTGGCCCGGCGCGAAAGCTTCAGCCCCAGCACAGTCATGCAGAATTGTTCCCCGTAATCGGTGGGATATTCGCGGCCAAAGCCCATCAGGTTCTCGTGCGAGACGCCCAGTTGATCGCGCAGCGGTCCTAGGTGCTCCTCAATCAGGTCTGCATTGAACCGGTCGTGGCCGGCAGGCACCGGTGTATGCGTAGTAAAGATCACTTCCCTGGGAATCTGGCTCGCGGCATGGTTGAAATCCAAGCCCTCTTCCACCATGCGATTTCGAATGGCCTCGAAGACCGCAAAGCCGCTGTGTCCCTCATTCAAATGGAGAACTCCCGGCGAGATGCCCATGGCTTTCAGCGCGCGGAATCCACCCACACCGAGCAGCAGTTCCTGGCGAATGCGGGTGCGGCCATCGCCGCCATACAGGCGCGACGTCAGTTCTCGATCCTCCGGCGCATTCCCTTCCACGTTCGAGTCGAGCAGGAGGAGGTCGATTCGTCCTACCTTGACTCGCCAAACCTTGGCTCGGATCGACCCTCCGCGCGTATGAATCTCCACGACCACCGGTTCGCCGTTTTCGCCAATGGCCGGCTGCATGGGGAGCTGGTTCACGTCGGTCTGGAGGTACTCTTCGCGCTGCCATCCACTCCGGTCCAGGCGCTGCAGGAAGTAGCCCTGCCCGTAAAACAGGCCGATCCCGATCAGGGGTATATCCAGATCGGACGCGCTCTTGATGTGGTCCCCGGCCAGCACGCCCAACCCGCCGGAATAAATCGGCAGCGATTCGTGTAATCCAAATTCGGCGGAGAAATAGGCTACAGGCCGGGGCCGCAGCACGCCCGCATTGGTCGCGCCCCAAGTGCGGTCTGCATTCAAGTACTCCTGCTGGCGCCGGTAACAATAATTGATACGGCTATGCAGAACCAGTTCTGTCGCGCGGCGGTCGATCTCGCCCAGGGGCATCTCGCTGAGCATCGCAATCGGATTCTGATTCAGTTCCCTCCAGCGCGTGGGATTCAGGTCGCGGAACAAGCTAACGCACGAGCGATCCCAACTCCACCAAAGATTCCGCGCCAACGACCAGAGCCGTTCCTGGGCCGGCCCAATGAACCGGTCCAGCATACGAGCCTCGCTCACCACGGGCGCAACCTGGTTGGCCGCCTCCACCAGCATGCGAATCTCATCCTCGCGGAAGATTCGCTCTTCCTTGGTTTGCACTATCAGCACGCCTTGCAAAATTCCGCGGTCAATCAACGGCACGCCCAGGAACGAGTGGTAAATCTCCTCCCCAGCCTCTTTGAAGTACTTGAAGCGGGGATGGCTCCTCACCTCGTCCACGGCCACCGGCCGCACCAGCTCCGCCACCAGGCCGGTCAGGCCTTCACTCAGCGGCATGCGCAGCTTCCCGATACATCGCGGGTGCAAGCCGAGCGTCGCCGCCAACACCAGATTCGATCGGTCCGGCTCGAGCAAGTAAGCCGAGCAGACATCGGTTCTGAAGCGCGCGGCAATCAATGCCACCACATTCATCAGCGTATCCGCAGGCTTGCCCTCTTCCTGGGTGAGACTGGTGATCTCTTCCAGGGTCAAAACCAGGCTGGCGTCGGTTGATTCATAGGACTCGATCATCGCTGTGCCCTCGCTTTCGCGTCAGTTCAAGGAAATTGCATCGACACGTATGCCAGGCCTCAACAGAAAGAATACCTGAATGGATCCCGTCTAAAGGAACCGGAATATGAGGCAACTGCCCCCTGGCTGTTCGTGGTTGAAGGGATTTCCGTCGCTTGTTGATGCGAGATGAATCTCACGATATCACTAATCGGCCTCCCGAAGTGGATCGATTTTCTACGCATTGGGGAATGATTCGACTGAATATCCTGATGCCGGCCCTTCGACCCAACCATTTGGGTGAACGGCACATCTACCCATCTACCTGAAAATCAATGAGATGCGTTCCCTGCAAGGCAAACGCAACTAGCGAGGGAACCGCCCGCAATTTTGAAAAAGGCTCTGAAAAATCCAAAATGGACAGAGAACCATCCCCGGGAAGACGATTTGGGTTTAGTCGCAGCGGGATCAGGTCTCAGTCCTTTTACTTTCCAGCCATGAGGGTGGTGCAGCCGCCCAGCCGCGTGGCTGTTGTGGGACGCGTAAGCGCATTCAGGATTGCCGGAGGGAGACCTTCAGGTCCAAATCGCGCCGTGTAGAACGCGAAATCGGCAAAGTCGCCGGAACCGAAGTGAGTGGACTGCACATCGCTGGTGTACGGCTTTACCAGGCTTGGATCGTCGACGGCGCGCCCGAAAAAGACGATTGCATCGCGAAGCGTATGGCCATTGGACTTGTAGGTGTAGATAGGAATCCCCTGGCGCGTAACGAACTCCGCAATCAGCACCAGGGGTTGCAGAGCGAAACCCTGATAGTGGATCGCATTCTCGTGCCGCGCCATCTCCTTGGGAAACGCGCCCTTGGAATCGATCTCTGCAATCGCATCCTTATAGGTGTGCATGCCGAAACGGTAAAGCATTTCATCCGAAGCAATGATGCCAATAGCCGTTGCTGCAAGAGCGCGCCAATAGTGGTGATTGTTGCCGGAATCATTAGGCTTCTCAAAGGAAATGTCCTTGCGCGCCGCAGTATCCAGCCACGCGATTACGCGCTTATGCTGCGCGGCATCGAGCGTTGCGTCGTTCACCAGCACAGATTCGGTAATGCCCGCAGAACTGAGCGTCCACTCCACCTGGTACCACGCCTGCGGAGAGTCCTGTCGATCGTAATTCAGCAATGCGCGCGCCTGGGCCCACGCATCGAGCTGCGCTAGCGCGCATGCAGATTCCGCATGATTCGCAGTCGCCAGGTATTGATTCATCCCCGCCGTAATATGTCCCTCGAATTGAGCGTAAACGCGTGTGGCAGCGGCCTCAGCGGGATTCGTAGGCCCGTTCGAACCGGAGAGATAGTGATGCGGAATATTCATGGGACCGGTGGGTGCGGCAACTAGCGGTGTGTCTACGCAGGAGTGAAGACCCTGGATGGCCGTGCGCAACAGAGGATCGCTGGTTGACTTGAGAGCCGCCTGGCGCAACGTCACCGATACCACCGAAGCGTGCGGATCTGCGACGTGTTGGCCCAAAGCAGGAAGCGCACACACGACCGCGACAAGGAATACATGACACCGCATGTCAATAGATTTCACACTGCATTTCCCAAAATCGCAAGTGCCGCTCATATTTGGAACGCGGCTTTCCTAAAGACTAGCTCAATTTCAGACCAGAAGGATGAAGCCTTCTTTACTCCGCGTCGATGAACAAGCTAGCTGAACCGGGCTGACCTGAAGCCTGGATTCTTTGAAGGCGCGGTGTTCTGGAATGACTCTTGGGCTAAGTGTTGCGCACGTAACGAAGGTAATTCGGTCGAACAGTTGGGTTCAATTCATTGGATGCGGCAGCTTGTTGGTTGCAATGCTCAGCGGCTGCCAGGCAATCCAAGTCGCAAAAACAACCATCGCATCAACGGGACCTGTTGAAATAGCCCCAACCATATCTTCCCAGCCGGTCAATGTTACTGTAAATCCCGGCCAACCCGCTAGCTTTTCAGTCACTGCTGCAGGCACGGGAACACTCAGCTACCAGTGGCAGCAGAACTCCGTGAATATCCCCGGGGCAACTTCTGCGAGTTACACGACGGCAGCAGCAGCCGTAGCCGACAGCGGATCGAGCTTCGATGCCTTTGTATCCAACGCCGCAGGCAGCGTCACCAGTAACTCCGCGACGCTTCTCGTATCAACTCCCGTGGTATCGGCTCCCACACAGGCCAGTTACTACGTCGCCCTCAACGGCAGCGACAACGCGGACGGCTCCGAGTCCAGCCCCTTTGCCA
>JBKQNU010000167.1:0-4854 GCA_052145815.1 Occallatibacter sp. | reverse complement strand
GCAACGTAGTGCGCGGAGTTCCGCTGGATGCAACCGGCTATTTCTTTGAGCCCCTCTGGACTACCTTCAAGCTCGGCCCGCAGACGGGAATCCTGGATTGGTACACCGTATTAATTGGCGTGATGGCGTTGGTAACTCTGACCGCGCACGGTTCTTACTACGTCGCCCTCAAAACCGACGAAGACCTTGGCCGCCGCGCCCGTGGTTTCGCTTTGCTCTGCTGGCCCCTGCAGTTTTTCCTGACCTTCAGTTCGTTGGTTGCAACTTATTTCATTCGTCCGGAAATTGTGGCGAACTACGGGAAGCACAAGGTCGGAATGCTGGTTCCGATCATCGTGGCCGCCAGCCTGGCCGTCATGCTCTGGGCCAACCCCAAGGGAAAAGGAAAACTCGCGTTCGTTGCTTCCAGCCTGTATATCACCTTCATGCTGGTGGGGGCGGCGTTCGCGCTCTATCCGGTAGTACTACCTGCACGCGACCACCAATACGACCTCACCATCTACAACACGGCCGCCGGCAGTCATGGACTGAGCGTCGGCTTGGTTTGGTGGACGTTCGGCGCGGTGCTCGCGGTGGCGTATTTTTCGTTTGTCTACCGCATGTTTCGCGGCAAGGTGCAGCTGGGAGAGGGGCACTACTGAGCACTCAGCAGTCAGCACTCAGCAATCAGCAATCAGCAAACAGCACGCAGCAATCAACTTCCGCTGTTTGAATGCTGATTGCTGATTGCTCTCCCCCCTCCCGTATAATCGGAAGATGAGCTCGCATTCCCATTTTCCCGGTCAGCAACCGCCCACTCCTCAACCTTTACCTGGCGTCAACGCCATCATCGCCGTCGGTTCCGGCAAGGGAGGAGTCGGCAAGACGACGCTTTCGGTCAATCTGGCAATCGCCCTCAGCAAGATGGGCCACAAAGTGGGATTACTCGACGGGGACGTCTATGGTCCGAACGTCCCGCTCATGCTCGGTACGAGCGAGCAACCCAAAGTGATGGGCGAAGGCCAGATCGCGCCCATCAATTCGCACGGACTGAAGGTGATCTCGGTCGGCTTCCTCAACCCAGGAGACAAGCCGCTGATTTGGCGCGGACCGATGTTGCATTCGATCATCAAGCAGTTTTTGGGATCGGTGCAATGGGGACTGCTCGACTATCTTGTCATCGACCTTCCTCCGGGGACCGGCGACGTGGCGCTCTCGCTGATTCAGACTGTGCCGCTGACCGGAGCCATCGTGGTTTCGACGCCCTCGGACGTTGCGCTGCAGGATGCGCGCAAGGCCATCGAGATGTTCCGCCAGATGAAGGTGGATATCGTCGGCATGGTCGAAAACATGAGTTACTTTGTCTGTCCGCATTGCCAGCATGAAGTCGACATTTTCTCGCGCGGCGGCGCGGAGAAGACGGCGAAACAATTCGACGTTGCCTACCTCGGAAGCGTCGAGCTCGATCCCGAGATTCGCAAGTCGGGCGACAGCGGCGTTCCGTCGGTGCTTCAGGGAGAAGACTCGCCCCATGCGAAGTCGCTGTTCGCGTTTGCCCGCAATGTGGCGGCGCGAGTGGAGGAGATCAAGGCCGGCAGCTCGGAGAGCGTGATTCAGATTCAGTAGGAGCCGCGTCGGAAGCTCCACGCGCTGCTTAGCTGCGGCGGCGGATGGCCAACAGAGTCAGGTCGTCCAGGCGCGGGCCGTTGCCGGCGAAGGCGCGCAGGTCGTCGAGGCAAGCGGCGATCAGCTCGGCTGGGGTGCGCGCGGCTTGCTGGCGCACCAGGGTCATGACGCGGTCCACGCCGTATTCGTCGCCGTCGCCTTCGTTGCGGGCCTCCGAAAGGCCGTCGGTGTAGAGGAAGAGCGTGTCGCCGACTTCCAGTTGCACGCGTGTGGCGGAGAACTCGCTTTCGCAGAACATCCCCAGCGGCAAGCCGGTGGATTCGATGCGCAGCACACCGCCGTGGCCGACCACGATTGCGGGCCAGTGACCGGCGTTATGGATTTCCACCTCGCCGGTAGGTTTAGCCTGTCCGCACACCAGGGTGGCGTACTGCCCGGCGAGCGCGCTTTCACAAAAGACGCGGTTGGCGCGGGCGACCATCTGGCCGAGCGGCAGGGCCATGCCGGTGAGGCTGCGAAACAAGGCGTGGAGCTGCGTCATCAGCATGGAGGCGGCGACGCCTTTGCCGGAGACATCGCCCAGCACGAAGAAAAGTTGTCCATCGGACGGAATCAAGTCGCAGTAGTCGCCGCTGACGGGACCGACAGGCGCGTAATGGTAGCTGGTCTCCCAGCCACCGGCGCGCAAGCCCGCTTGCGGCAAAAGGTTGCGCTGCACCGCGGACGCGAGGTCGAGGTCGCGCTGCAGGGCGTCCCGCTCGGGCTGGGTCAGGTGGTCCAGACAGTAGCGCACCAGCGGATCCGCGAGCAAGCGGTCCTGTTCCACCGGATCGTGGCACTCCTCGCATAGACCGTAGCTGCCATTGGCCATGCGTTCCAGCGCCGAATCGACTTCGCGCAGCAGACCGGCCAAACGCGCGTTCGGCGGTGCGACGGCAATCGCCGCTTCGAGGCGGCGCTTGCGCTCCTCCAGTTGATTGTTCAGGAAAGCAATCTCTAGCGTGGCCATCACAATCTCCCCGACTGATAAAAGACCTTCGCTATTGGATTCTGACGGTGCTGTTTCGATGCGGATCTTTGGCCGACGCTGTTCCACTCCAGTGTCGGCGGCGCGGCGCCACCATCCTTAGGCTGGAGCCGTCCCCCAACTTACCAGATCAGAGGGATTGACGATAGGGATACTTTCGCTATATATTCGCCTTTTCAAAACTTTGCATAAGAGGTCGCGTTTTGCGGTAAGGGATTTTTGCACACAACTCGCCTCTTTTCCTCGGTTGCGATTTTCGGTCGGGGCAATAACAATGAATTAGGGTTCGTTTAGCGGAGATCATCAATTCCAATAGATTTGTGAAATCACATGGGTGAAATTCGTGATCCAATTCACGTGTTTGTCCGGTTTGAACCCTCCGAAGAGAAGATCATAGGCTCTCGTGCCTTCCAGCGCCTCCGCTACGTTCATCAGCTTGCGCTGACGTACTTGGTTTATCCAAGCGCTACACACCGAAGGTTCGAGCATTGCCTCGGCGTGATGGAGGCCGCGAGTCGAATTTATGACGTAGTCACAAATCCACAGAATATTCACCACAACTCTATCCGGGAGTTCATCCCTTGTGCAAAAGGCGACAAATTAGGGCACGAATACTGGCGCCGGGTGCTGCGCTGTGCCGCCTTGTGCCACGACTTGGGGCACTTGCCGTTCTCACATGCAGCAGAGGATCTGCTCCCAGAAGGTTGGAACCATGAACGGTTGAGTCAAGAAATCATAATGGGAAAGGAATTCGAGCCTCTGTGGAAAGAGTTGAAGATCCAGCCCGAGGATGTGGTCAAGCTCGCGCTTGGCAAGAAGAAATGCAAATTTGAGTTCTCTGATTGGGAGACTATTCTCTCGGAAATCATTGTGGGAGACGTTTTTGGCGCTGACAGAATAGATTACTTGCTGCGCGATTCGTACCACGCGGGAGTGTCGTACGGTCGCTTTGATCATTATCGCCTGATCGATACATTGCGCATCCTACCGGTTTCAATAAAGGATTCCCAAGAACCGGGATTGGGAGTCGAACGAGGCGGATTGGAATCTGCGGAGGCACTTCTGTGGGCACGATACTTCATGTACACACAATTGTATTTTCATCCTACACGGCGCATTTACGACATCCACCTGATGGAGTTTTTAAAGGAATGGCTGCCGGACGGACGGTTTTCTACGGAGGTCGACAAGCATATCGGCTGTAGCGACAACGAAGTCACCGCCGGAATGTGGAAGGCCGCAGCCGATTCGAGCGAACTGGGCCACGCGTTAGCGAAGCGCATTATTTCGCGCGAACACTTTCGTCAGATTTACGAGCCGAGTTCATCAGATCAGCGACGGGCTCTGGAGCCAGGTAAGCACGTATATGATGGCCTTGTCGCCCAGTACGGAAAAGATGCAGTCAGGCGAGATGCATACGCGCAAAAGGGTGGCAGCTACGATTTTCCTGTATACACAAAAGCGGGGGACATCGATTCATCGCTTGCGCTGTCGCAAACTCTGTCTAAGGTCCCCACATTTTCTGTCGATCGTGTATATGTGAGCATGGCTGTCCGTGTCGAGGCCGAACGCTGGGTCGAAAAAAACAGGGACCGGATTATTACCGAAGCGATTGGAGAGGAGCATTCAAGTGGAGAGGTTTCAGAGAGCTAGTATTCTTCTTACGCTAAACGAAGAGTTACGGAAAGCCGGAAGTTGGGCAGGCGAGACCCACATGCAAAAGGCGGCATTCTTTTTGCAGGAGCTAATGGATGTAACTATGGGCTTCGATTTCATCCTGTACAAGCACGGTCCGTTCTCCTTTGATTTGCGGGATGAGCTTACATTCATGCGGGCACAAGCGTTTTTGCGACTTGACCCACAATACCCTTATGGCCCGACGCTGGTTTGGGGAGAAAAAAGTGAACTGTTGAAGCAAGCATTTCGACAGACAATCGAGAAACATCTAACAAAAATTCGGTTTGTCTCACAAAAACTTGGCACCAAGACAGTTGCGGAGTTAGAGAGAACTGCTACAGCACTATACATAAGATTACGGGAGCCCGCTGAAACGGATCCAGTAGGGCGACTGAGGAGGGTTAAACCACACGTTCCTTTACCGGAAGCCCAGGCCGCAGTTTTAGAAGTTGAGCAAATAACTCGCGATGGCTCGCTGCTGAGGCTCTCGACAGACCCCCTGGGACTCGTAGGATAGGTGCCGGGTGCCACCTTCCTATCGGGAC
>JBKQNU010000166.1:0-8825 GCA_052145815.1 Occallatibacter sp. | reverse complement strand
CATCTCGATCGTGCTTACTTACATCGTCTCGTATGTGATCGTGCCGAACTTGGGTGGAGATTCGACGCAATGGTGGAAGCTGGCGACCATCATTTCCTGCGGGACGCTGGCGGGCGCGATTATTCCTGAGCTGGTGAAGGTCTTCACATCAACCAACTCAAGCCACGTGAAAGAGGTGGTTAAATCGGCGCAGGAAGGCGGAGCTTCGCTGGGTATCCTGTCGGGATTCGTGGCCGGCAATTTTTCGGCCTACTGGCTGGGACTCAGCATGGTCGCCCTTATGAGCATGGGCTACTACTTCAGCACCGGCCCGTCGATGGCGGCACTGATGCTGGCTCCTGCGGTTTTCGCATTCGGCCTGGTGGCATTCGGATTTCTGGGTATGGGCCCGGTGACGATTGCCGTGGATTCCTACGGGCCGGTTACCGACAACGCTCAATCCATCTATGAGCTGTCGCTGATCGAAAATGTTCCCGGCATCGAAGCCGAGTTGAGAAGGACTTCGCCATCGACGTAAAGTTCGAGCGCGCGAAATACCTGCTGGAAGCCAACGATGGAGCCGGCAACACATTCAAGGCCACTGCCAAGCCGGTGCTGATCGGCACAGCCGTGGTGGGCGCAACCACCATGACTTTCTCGATCATCATGGCATTGACCGGCGGACTGACCCATGACGTCGAGAATCTCTCTCTGCTGCACGCGCCCTTCATGCTCGGGTTGATCTGCGGCGGGGCGATAATCTACTGGTTCACGGGCGCTTCCACGCAGGCGGTGACCACCGGCGCATACCGCGCGGTGGAGTTCATCAAGCGGAACATCCATCTGGAAGGAGCGGAGAAGGCATCGGTCACGGACAGCAAGAAGGTGGTGGAGATCTGCACCAAGTACGCGCAGAAGGGAATGTTCAACATCTTTCTCGCCGTCTTCTTCGCAACCCTTGCGTTCTCGTTCATGGAGCCGTTCCTGTTTGTCGGTTACCTATTCTCGATTGCGATTTTCGGCCTGTACCAGGCGATCTTCATGGCCAATGCCGGCGCCGCCTGGGACAATGCGAAAAAGATCGTAGAGGTCACTCTGAAACAGAAGGGGACACCTCTGCACGACGCAACCGTGATCGGAGACACCGTGGGCGATCCGTTCAAAGACACCTCGTCGGTGGCAATGAACCCGATCATCAAGTTCACCACGTTGTTCGGATTGCTTGCTGTCGAGCTTGCAGTCACGCTCAGCTCTACCAATCCGATGCTCACGCACATCCTGGCAGTGGCATTCTTCCTGGTGTCGGTGTTCTTCGTGCGGAAATCGTTCTATGGAATGAGGATTGAGTCGAAGGGATAGCAACTGATTTTTGGGATCGAGATCGAAAAAACGCCGCCTGGAAACGGGCGGCGTTTTTTTAGCGCAATGCAGGTTGGATTAAGATGAGTTTCTCTCCTCCCGTGCTAGAATTTCTATTGACATGCGACACATGTCGCGTTACGGTTCGGAATGATACGAACGATCCGTCACAAGGGGCTGAAACGGCTCTTTGAACAGGACGACCCAAGCGGCGTGAACCATGAGCATGTTGGCAAGCTGCGGAATATTCTGGCAACGCTTCACGCTGCCCCAACCGTTGCTCATATGGATTTGCCAGGGTTTCGGTTGCATCCGCTCGGAGGCCAGATGAAAGGTTTTTGGGCAGTTACAGTGCGCGCGAACTGGCGGGTGATTTTCCGCTTTTAGCGGCGGCGCGGAGGACGTTGATTATGTCGATTACCACTGAAAGGAACCAGCCTATGATTATGAAAAACCCGCCGCACCCCGGCCTCGTCGTATTCCAGGAGTGCATTGAGCCTTCAGGCCTGACGATCACGGACGCCGCCGCCGCCCTTGGTGTGACGCGCAACACGCTTTCTGAACTGGTAAACGGGAAGCGCGGCATATCCGCGGAAATGGCGGTGAGACTATCCAAGGTGTTTGGAGGCACGGAGGAGGGCTGGCTTGTGCAACAGGCCCAGTACGACCTCGCCCAAGTTCGGCGGGACCGCCTGAAACTCAAGCGATTGGCAATTGCTTAGCCAGCGTACGGAATCTCTCGACGAAATGAGCCATTTTGTAGATACCGACCGTCGCTCCGACGTATTTCAGAAAGGGTCTGCTGTGAGACGCTAAGCGCCGAATTTTCTCTCCGGAAACATATCCACGATTGCCGTGCCGACCGTTGGAAGATCGTCCGAATGAACCCAGAGATCAAAACCAGTATTTGGATTGGCTGAAGTTTCGTCCCAAGCGCACCAGTCCTTCAGGACGTCCTCGGTTGCCTTAAACTCATTCGTTTCAAACCGCACGCCAAGGCGCGTCAGAAGATCAGAGACTTCCCGAATATCTCTGGCTGACCAGAGGCCGAAATAGGCGGACGGCTCATCCGAGAAAGGTTCGTTCTTGGCATCGGGGAGCATTGGACAAGTTTATACGCCTGGTGTCATGAAGCGCCCGTTAGATAAACACTGGCTGTTTCGAAAGCGCTAAGTTTTGCTGCACGTCGCTGAGCCGTTGAAAACGTGGGCTTGCGCGTCCCGGAATTCCGGCACTCAATTTCCCGCTCCGCCGTGCTTCATATTACTCGACAACAGGATGAACGGGCGCTGAACCATCGGGGAAGCGGCTCTGGAAGGTCAATGCGGTGCGGCGGCAATCCCGGAAAGACTCTGCCGCTGTCTGCCTTTCTCGTCGAAGTTGGCGGGGTCGAGCCAGGACTCGAAGGCGCGTTTTCTTGCGGGCCACTCGTGGTCGAGCATGGAGAACCAGGCGGTGTCGCGGTTGCGGTCCTTGACGACCATGTGCTGGCGGAAGATGCCTTCGAAGGTGAATCCGAGACGCAGGGCGGCGCGGCGGCTGGGCTGGTTTTCGGCGTTGCACTTCCACTCGTAGCGGCGATAGCCAAGGTCGTCGAAGACGTGGCGGGCCATGAGGTACATGGCTTCCGTCGCGGCGGTGGTTCGCTGAAGGACGGGCGAGAGCAGGATGTTGCCGACCTCGATGACGCCGTGGACCGGCTCCATGCGCATGAAGCTGGCGTAGCCGGCGGCTCTGGCGGTGGAGGAAGGAGCCGGGCCTGAAGGCCGCGCTTTTTCGCCATCTTTCAGGGGCATAAATGCCCCTGCTCCCTCCGAAATCCGGGATTCGCCGTCTTTCAGGGACAGCAATGCTCCTGCTCCCTCCGGAATCCCGGATTCGCCTTCTATCAGGGGCATAAATGCCCCTGCTCCCGCCGAAATTCCCTCTGCTCCCTCCGGTAACTCCCCTGCTCCCTTCGGAATCCCGGATTTGGCGGGAACTATGGCCAGGAATACGGCGGTCTTTGCTGCTTCTTTCTGCTCGATGGACTGGCGCAGATCGGCTTCGGCGGCGAAAGGGCCGTCGAAGAGGTATTCCCATAGATCGTCGTGGCCGCGCACGGCTCGCCATAGGGCTTCGCTGTGGCGCTCGGCATTCAACGGTTCGAGGGTGACGTAGCGGCCGCGCAGGGTGGTGGGAACGGGAGCAGCGACGGGCTTCCAGTGAAGCGGGGATGAGATGGACTCGGACACAGAATCAGCCTATCAGTCGATTGTCCGGTTCGAGAGGCCTCTCAAATTGAAGCAGCAAGTTAGCCTCGCTCTGCGAGCGACGAGCGAGTTGGCGAGTTAGCGCGCGGCGGGGGTGGGATGCCACTGGTTGATGCGGTCGTCGGCCTGGGTTTTGTCGGCGGGCTTGAGCTTGGCGGCGGCATCGTCGCGGAGGATGTTGGCCTTGAGAAGCGGGTCGCCGTCCAGGTGGTTCGCGGCAAGGCTCAGCCAGAAATAAGCCTCGGCGGGTTTGGAGGCGAGCATCTGCCCAAGGTTGAATTGCGCCCAGGTGTTTCCCTGGTCGGCAGCCTTGCGGTACCAGTCCGCAGCCTGGTTCTTGTCTTTCTTCACGTCCTGGCCGTTTTCGTAGTCGATGCCGAGCTGGTATTCGGCTTCGGCAGAGCCCAGGTCGGCGGCCTGGCGCAACAGCGCAAAGGCCTGCTTGCCGTCTTTGGGAACGCCGCGGCCACGGTCGTACATAGACGCCAGGCCGACCATGGCGTCAGGATTGCTCTGCGCAACAGCCTTCTGGTACCAGGCGACGGCCTGCGCGTCGTCCTGCGCTACGCCCACGCCCTGCCTGTAGCAGAGGCCCAGCGCGGCCTGCGCCGGGGCATTGCCCTGATCGGCTGCCTTGCGCAGCCACGTGGCGGCCTGGGCATCGTCCTTCATGATCCCGCTTTCCTTTTGCTGATAGAGGAGGCCGAGCTTGTATTGCGCCGGGGCGTAGCCCTGGTCGGCTGCCTTGCGGTACCAGTCGGCTGCCTGGACAAAGTCGCGGGGAACAATGTCGCCCTTCTGGTATTCGATGGCGATGGAGTACTGGGAGGCTGGGTCACCGGATTTCGCCTTAGCAAGCGTGGCCGGATCAATGCCTGCCGCGTCCTGCGCTGCGACGGCGGTTGCCATGAGCGAGCAGGCGAACAATAAGCAGATGGCGATGCATGGCTGCGAACGGGATTGCATGGTTGTCAATCCAGTGTACGCGAGAGGCATAAGGAAAATGTGTTGATCACTCTCGAATTTCCTGTTCGAATTTCGTGATTGCCCCCTGATTTGCGGCAATTTGGCGAGGGAGCGGTCTGCTGGCAACGAGTTCTCCGGGCTGGCCGAAGCGGGACATTCGCCGCCTGAGGCCAAGAACCCCGGCGCCCTCCAAGGTCATCTAATGAATGTGTGCGGTTGTCCACAACTCCCACAGTTTCGCGCGCAATCTGCACCTGTTTTGCATCTTGTGGACGGCCCCGCCGGGGGCTAGGCTTTTGGGATGAGACGGACTGGGCGTGGAGCGCTGTCTGGCATGGAGACGGGGCAGCCAGCCAGCTGGCTTGCACAACTTTCGATGCAAAATGGCTCAAAAGTCCGCGCCTGACAAGGCTGATCTGAGCTTTCCACAGGCAAATGCCCGTGTTTAACAAGAAGGTGCCGGGAATGACAGCGAAATACAAGATATTGTGGTTTGTTGTTGACATGCACCACAGGGAGCGGTATTTTTTCATCTGCGGCTGTTAATGGATTGTAACAAGAGCTGGAGTGAAGAGCCTCCGGCAGGCCGTTCGAAAGAAACCTTGTCGCGGTAGTGATCCCCCTGCTTTTCCCGTGCTTCGCAAGGGCACGACAAAGTCCTGATCCAGGCCGTGCTGCGCCTGGGAGGCAGAGTTTTTCATCGATTTCGCCGATTGAGAGGATTCCAAATGAACGAGGCCTACCTGCAGACTTCCGCCACCGCCCAGCAGACACCCTCCACCCAGAAGGGGCTGACCTTCACGCGCCGTTTTTCCACCGAGGGATCGTCGCCGTACGACGATGTGCAGTGGGAGAAGCGGACGGCGTCCATCACCGACACCAAGGGCAACACGATCTTCGAGCAAAAGGACGTCGAGGTACCGTTGGACTGGTCAATGACGGCCACCAACATTGTGGCTTCGAAGTACCTGCATGGGCAGATTGGGACGCCGGAGCGCGAGACCGGGGTTCGGCAACTGGTGGGCCGGGTGGCGGAGACCATCCGCGACTGGGGCATTTCAGGCGGCTACTTTGCGAGTCCTCTCGACGCGGAGATCTTCCACGACGAACTGGCGCACATGCTGCTGACGCAAAAGGTGGCCTTCAACTCGCCGGTGTGGTTCAACGTGGGCTGCGACCGGCTGGAGCCGCTCTCCGACGGGCTGAACTGGCATTGGGACCCGGTGACGGGGGGCGTGAAGTATTCGGCGACCGGTTACAGGAATCCGCAGTGCTCGGCGTGCTTCATCAACGCGGTGGACGACTCGCTCGAATCGATTCTTACCCTCGCGAAGACGGAAGGGATGCTGTTCAAGTGGGGATCGGGAACCGGCACCAACCTGTCGACGATTCGCGGGTCGAAGGAGACGCTTTCGGGCGGCGGCGAGGCCTCAGGACCGCTGAGCTTCATGCGCGGTTTTGACGCGTTTGCCGGTGTCATCAAGTCGGGCGGCAAGACGCGGCGCGCGGCCAAGATGGTGATCCTGAATGTGGATCACCCGGACATTCTGGATTTCATCGATTGCAAGGCAAAGGAAGAAAAGAAAGCCTTCGCTTTGATCCGTGAAGGATACGACGGCTCGGGCCCGGATTCCGAGGCCTATTCGTCGATCTTTTTCCAGAACGCCAACAATTCGGTGCGCGTAAGCGATGAATTCATGCGCGCCTATGAAACCGATGGCGACTTCACCACCTATACGGTGAAGGGTCATCAGCCGATGCAGACGTACAAGGCGCGTGAGATCATGCACAAGATCGCCAAGGCGACTTGGGAGTGCGGCGACCCTGGAATGCAGTTCGATACCACCATCAACAAGTGGCATACCAGCAAGAACACGGCGCGCATCAATGCGTCCAACCCATGTTCCGAATACATGTTCCTGGACAACTCGGCCTGCAACCTGGCCAGCTTCAACCTGATGAAATACGTCAACTCGGCGGGCGTGTTCGATATCAACGCTTACCGGCACTCGATTTCGATCGTGATTACGGCGATGGAGATTCTTGTCGATAACTCGGGATATCCGACGGAATCGATCTCGCGGAACTCGCACGACTACCGGCCGCTGGGTCTGGGCTACGCCAACCTGGGCGCACTGCTGATGGCTTTCGGCCTGCCGTATGACTCGGCGGCCGGACGCGACCTTGCAGCGAGCCTCACGGCGATCATGTGCGGACAGGCTTATTTGCAATCGGCAGTGATTGCGGCTAACTGCCCGCCCATCGCATCGGCTACTCAACTGACTGCGTCGGTGGAGCGGCAGGGCGGCGCATGCCCTGGCTTCTATGTGAATCGCGAGCCGTTCCTGGATGTGATTCGCATGCATCGCGCAGAGGTGAACAACATCGGAACTTCCAAACAGAGCGGAGAGCCGTTCAGCGTGCCGCAGCTTGATGCGCTGATTGAGGCCAGCCGAGAGAGTTGGGACACGGCGCTGATCTTCGGCGAGAAGTACGGCTATCGCAACTCGCAGACCACGGTGCTTGCGCCGACGGGCACCATCGGCTTCATGATGGATTGCGACACTACCGGCATTGAGCCCGACCTGGCGCTGGTGAAATACAAGAAACTGGTTGGCGGCGGCATGATCAAGATCGTGAATAACACGGTTCCAGCCGCGCTGTTCAAGCTGGGCTACGACAATGACGAAGTGAATGCCATTGTCAGCTACATCGATGCGACGGGCACCATTGAAGGAGCGCCGGGAATTCTGCCGGAGCACCTGGCGGTGTTCGATTGCAGCTTCAAGCCGGCCAAGGGGACGCGGTCAATCAACTACATGGGGCACATCAGGATGATGGCCGCGACGCAGCCGTTTCTCTCCGGCGCAATCTCGAAGACCGTGAATCTTCCCCACGAGGCGAGCGTGGAAGATGTGGCCGAGGCCTACGCCGAAAGCTGGCGGCAGGGCATCAAGGCCGTGGCTATCTATCGCGATGGCTCGAAAGGAACGCAGCCGCTGAATACCAGCATGGACGAGAGGAAGAAGGAGCCATCGGCACTGGACGCGGCGGGAACGCGCGTGCTCGCGCAGCTCTCAGCCGGGCATACTCCTGCTGAGGCCGATGTGAAGGCGCTTGAGGCCAAGATCGGCGAAAAGCTGGAAGTGACGGCGAAGCTGGTGATTGCCGCGGCGGCGGCCTTCCAGCACGCGCTCGATGAGATTGCCAATGCCGCTGCGGCGCCGTTGCTGAAGGCTGCGCCGGCGCTGAGCGCGCCCGTGCCCGTCAAGGATTCGGCGCAGGACCCCAACGGTCCGCCGCGCGCCGTGCGTCACAGGTTGCCGGAAGAGCGTGCGTCGATTACACATAAGTTCTCCATCGCCGGGCATGAGGGATACATCACGGTGGGCCTCTATCCTACCGGGCAGCCGGGCGAGATTTTCATCAAGATGGCCAAGGAAGGATCCACTGTCTCCGGGTTGATGGATGCATTTGCCACTTCCATCTCGCTGGCCTTGCAGCATGGCGTTCCGCTCAAAGTGCTGTGCGAGAAGTTTGCGCACACGCGCTTCGAGCCCTCCGGCTGGACGGGCAACGAGCAGATCGGTTACGCGAAGAGCCTGATGGACTACATCTTCCGCTGGCTGCATCTGCGCTTCCTCTCCGGCACGCAGTTGTCGCTGTTTGCCGGATTCGGTCCGCAGGCGCCGCAGCTGCCCGCTTCACCAAGCTTGATTTCCGACGCGGAGGGGGAAGACGAATCGATTGCCTCGCAGAGCCATCTGGCCAAGCTGGCTGAAGAAGTAGCCAAGCGGCTGAGCCAGGTGAGCAACCAGGCCGGCGGTCCCGTGGCGGGCGGCGGAATCGCGCCTGATCCGCATGCATGGCAAGCGCCGGCTGCCAGCCCCAGTCACGGCCCGAACCTCAAGGACCGCGGCATCTATCACGCATCGGACGCCATGCGCGAGATGTACGAAATGGGCGATGCGCCGAGCTGCTCGACGTGCGGGGCCATTATGGTCCGCAACGGAAGCTGCTACCGCTGCATGAGCTGCGGATCGACGAGCGGCTGCTCTTAGGCTGTCGCGATGAGCGGATCGACTGCATGTGTGGGTGCACCCATAAGGTGAAACTTTGACCCCATAAGGTGAAAGTTGACACTGTCCCTCGCCAAAATAGCGATCAGCTTTCGATTCATGTAGATAAGGTGTGCACCCGAATTGGCTTGTCCTCGTGCAAAACTGAAGGTATGTTACGCCTGCTGAGGCTTGTGTTCGTTTCCACCAC
>JBKQNU010000165.1:0-7179 GCA_052145815.1 Occallatibacter sp. | reverse complement strand
GCTGACACCAGGTCGGACGCTCTCCCGATCACACCGATGGACCAGATCCTGATGGGCTACCATGTGCGAGTCTTATCGCAAAGAGTCAGGGTGCACGGAACCGTCACCTATTACCAGCCCGGTTCCTCGATTGTGCTCCAGAACGGTTCAAAGAGTCTGTGGATCCAAACTCAATCCAGGGTTCCTGTCGACATCGGCGACGTCGCGGATGTAACCGGCTTCCCTGGCCTCCACGACGGCTTCCTCACCCTCACGAACGGACAGATCCTGAACAGCCGCGTGCAGGCTCCGGTGGCTGCGCAGCCCTCGACTTGGCGGCTGCTTTCTGCGAGCGGTCATGTCTTTGACCTGGTTTCGATCGAAGGCGAGGTCGTAACGGAAGTGCCGGAGGCTGCGCAGGACGAATATATCCTGCTTTCCGACGGGCAGATGTTCTCCGCCATCCTTCGCCATCCGGCGACCGGGACGGTTCTTCCGGCGTCGGGTTCCTCAATGCGGCAAATTCCCCTGCACTCCAAGATTCGCGTCACCGGTATCTGCATGCTTGACGATTCCAATCCATTCAACGCACAGGTACCCTTCACCATCCTCATGCGTTCTTACGACGACATTGCCGTAGTCGCGAACCCATCCTTGCTTACGATTCGCAACCTCCTGATCATGGTCGGATTTCTGCTGGTGGTGGTCTTCGCGATAGGCATCAAGGGATGGACATTGGAACGCAAAGTCCGCCGCCAGACCGCTGCGCTGGCAGCGCGCATCGAGGCCGAGGCCGCGCTCGATCACCGCCTGGCGCAGATTGAACAGCGCCGCAGCCGCATCCTTGAGGACATCAACGGATCGCGCCCCCTGGCTGAGATTCTGGAAGAAATCGTCGATCTGATCTCCTTCCGGCTGGGAGGGATTCCCTGCTGGTGCGATGTTACCGACGGCGCTCGACTGGGAAACCATCCCTCAGATCTGCGATCCCGGCGCATAGTCAGTGAAACGATCCCCTCCCGCTCCGGCGCGCAGCTCGGTGCTCTGTTCGCCGCATGCGAACCTGCCTCGCAGCCCTCCGCCGTGGAAGCCGAAGCGCTCACTCTGGGTGCTGGCATGGCAACGCTGGCCATTGAGACTCGCCGGCTCTATTCCGATCTGCTTCATCGTTCCGAATTCGACCTGCTCACCGACATCCACAATCGCTTCTCTCTCGACAAGCGCCTCGACGCCCAGATCGAAGTGGCGCGCCTCAATGCCAGCATCTTCGGCCTCATCTATATCGACCTTGACGAGTTTAAACAGGTCAATGACATTTACGGCCACCAGGTTGGCGATCTCTATCTGCAGGAAGTGTCTCTGCGGATGAAGCGGCAACTCCGCGGTGGCGATCTTCTGGCCAGGCTCGGCGGCGATGAGTTTGCCGCCTTGATTTGCGTAATCCCCAGCCGTGCCGGCGTTGAAGAGATTGCCCATCGTCTGGAGCGCTGCTTCGACGAGCCCTTTGCCGTGGAGGGCTACGTCCTGCACGGCTCGGCGAGCATAGGCATCGCCATCTACCCGGAGGACGGGACCACCCGGGACAGCCTGCTTAGCGCTGCCGACGCCGCCATGTACGTCGCCAAGCACACCCGGCGTTCCCGAACTGCCGCCTCCGATCGCCAGGGTACCGAACTTGCGCGTAATCGACGCTCCTGACTCTTTCCCGAAAGAATTCGGCCCCACCGGCGTTCAACGTCAATGAAATGAACCTGAAGGATATATACTTGCCGAGTATCCACGTGAGCGTTGTAGGATAAAGGCAACTTGACGTAGCGTCTGCGAAAGGATCGAACCACGCGGATGGGTTACGTTTTCGCCAAGAGATTTCGGCGACGAGTGGTTTTCGAACGCAACGATTTCTTCGTCGATTGCTGCAGCCAGCTACGTTTGCGGACTGGCCTCCAAAGATTGGTCAGCTATCTCCAGATGAAGCAATCAGTTCAAGCACTTGCGATCGTACTCGGTTTGACCTCGGCAGCCTTTGCAGTTGAGCCGGGGGTCCCCATCACCCTGCAGGCTCTTCATGCTCTTACCAATGCCGAGGCCAGCCACGGATCCGCAGTTGCCTTTGAAGCCACGGTTGCCTATTCCCGTGGATATGAGAAGCAGATCTTTCTTGAGGACAGCGATGTCGCCATATACGTGCGCTCCTCCACCGACACCCAGTATGCTCCTGGCGACCGAGTCCTGGTACAGGGAACCACCCAGGCCAGCTTTCGCCCCATTGTCATCGCCAGCAGCGTCACCCTGCTGCACCACGGTCCAGCCCCCAAACCGGTACCTGCCACATTTAGCGGGTTGATTCGCGCTGACTTTGACGCGCGATTGGTCAAAGTGCGTGCCTCGGTGCGGGCGGCTGACTTGGTGGTCAGTTCCACCGGGATCCGAAGCGGGCGCCTGCAACTGATCACGGACGGCGGACATATCGAAGCATACATCGATAGCGGCGACGCGCATGCGTTGGAAAGCCTGTTGGACGCCGAAATTGAGATCACCGGCGCTGCTGCGGGCAAATTCGATGACAAGATGCAACAGACCGGCGTTGTGCTGTACGTCTCATCGCTGGAGAACATTAAGATTCTCAAGGGTGCAAACGCCAATCCATGGTCCCTTCCGATTACGCCCATGGACCGGATCCTCGTGGCCTACAATATCCGCGATTTCACGCCCAGGGTCCATGTTCAGGGGACCATCACATACTATGAGCCCGGCTCGGCGATCGTGCTGCAGGACGGATCGAAGAGCCTGTGGATTGCGACCCATACCCACGAGCCCTTACAGGTTGGTGATCGAGCCGATGCAACCGGCTTCCCGGACGCCCACGACCGCTTGTTGACCTTGACCGACGGCGAAATCCAGGATAGCCACGTTTTCCAGCCGATGACGCCCCATCTGGCAACCTGGCATCAATTGGGGTTCTGGAGCAGCAACATGGCAGTCGGCCATCTTTACGATCTGGTTTCCATCGACGGACAGGTGTTGACCGAGATCCGGGAGGCCTCACAGGACGAGTACGTGCTGGCTGCGGACGGCCGCCTGTTCACAGCCATCTACCGGCACCAGGGCGCATCCGGCTCGTTGCCCTCCATGAAGCAGCTTCCGATCGGCTCCAAAGTCCGAGTCAGCGGCATCTGCATGATCGCGGAATCCAGCTCGATCAACCCCGGAGAAGAGGTGCCTTTCAATATTCTGCTCCGCTCCCTGGACGATATTGCGGTTATAGCCAAACCTCCTTTGCTGAACCTAAGCAACGTTCTCATCCTCCTCGTCGGCCTGCTTCTTGCCATGCTGCTCGCCGCTGGAGCCAGGGGATGGGCGCTGGACCGCAAATTCCGCGGCCAGACTGCGGAATTGGCCTATATTGAGCGCCGCCGCAGCCGCATCCTTGAGGACATCAACAACGCTTGTCCTTTGGCCGACATTATCGAGCAAATCACTGAACTGGTCTCCTTCAAATTGAAGGGCGCTCCCTGCTGGTGCCAGATCGTCGACGGAGCTCAACTGGGCAACTGCCCGCCCAAACTCACTGCTTTCCGCATCGTACAGCAGGACATTCCGGCCCATTCCGGGCCGCCGCACGGCGGAATCTTTGCCGCCCTCGATCCGCTCACAGAGCCTCGACCCATCGAGTCCGAGGCCCTCAGCATGGCTACCGCGCTCTCTGCGCTGGCCATCGAGACGCGCCGCCTCTACACCGACCTCCGCCACCGCTCGGAGTTCGACTTGCTCACCGATACCCACAACCGTTTCGCCCTTGACCGGACCCTTGATGCCCTCATCGCCGAAGCTCGTCGCACCGCCGGCATCTTCGGCTTCATCTACATCGACCTGGACGAATTCAAGAAGATCAACGACCGCTACGGCCACCACGTCGGCGATATGTACCTGCAGGAAGTTGCCCTCAGGATGAAGAGACAGCTTCGCACACTCGACATGCTCGCCCGCCAGGGCGGCGACGAGTTCGCCGTGCTGGTTCCGATGGTGCGCTCCCGGGCGGAAGTCGAGGAGATCGCGGTGCGCCTTGAGCGTTGCCTCGACGACCCGTTTGTCATTGAGGGATACACGGTTTACGGCTCGGCCAGTGTCGGCATCGCCCTTTACCCCGAAGACGGCGACAACAAAGACGCCCTGATCAAAACCGCCGATGCTGCCATGTACAAGGAAAAAAACGCCGGGCGCTGAGCCGCGCTCATCGCACGTGCAGTTGCGAGATGGCCACTTTCCCTTTGACGATCTCTGCCTTGCGCCAGCCGCTCTTGTCGTTCATCGCCACCCAGCGCCGCTCTTCGCTGCGGTAGTGCCAGTCCTTGTCGAGTTGGAAATAGATCAGCATTCCACTCGATTCCAGAATGTTGAGAATGCTGTTGTCGTGCTGGTTCTTCTCGTCGAAGTCAGTGGATGCGCTCTGGCCCATCTCGGAGTAGATTTCGTTCAGCTCAAACAGCATTGCGTTCACTGAGTCGTCCATAGGCTCAACGTTGAGGCCGATGCGCTTGGCTTCACGCAGCGTGATGGGATAGCTGTGCGAAGGATAGCCGGAGTTAAGCGTATTGCTGATCTCGCGCGCCTTCTGCATGTCTGTCACGTGATACGCCAGGATCTCTTCGCAGATGCGCGTGGAGAGAGCGCTTGAACGATCGACCGCCCCGATCACCAGCGGATGCACGTAAGGGAACAGCGCTTCATAGGGATTGTCTGTTGATTTTTTGGCCTGCTCGGTCCACAAACGGATCACACGCAGAAGCTCGTCGTTGCTGACGCTGACACGGTCGTTATCGCGGTCGATGGGAGAGAGATCGTGCGTGAGCGATGTGTCGACCGCGGAGAGATGAGCCACCGGGCCCATCAGAATGCGGTCTGCGCCGAGCGCGAGCATGGTAGCTGCCGACTGGCATTCGAGCGGCGCCAGCACGGTGAGATGATTCGCATACCTGCGCAGCAGGTTGACCATGCGCAGAGAAGCCTGGCCGGAGCCGCCGTCCGACTTGAGAAACAACGTGAGCCGGTCAAGCTTTCCCGCATTGCGCAGCAGCGCGTACAGGCCGATGACGTCGTTCTGGCAGATCGATCCCTTGGTTGAATTCCAATACGTGATCACCGGCTCGCCCAGCGCCGCCGAGAGTCTCTTGATCACCGGCTGAGTTCGTTCCATCAGGACTGGAGGCTTGGATGCGATGGGGCGCTTTAAATGCGGAATGGGTGATGATTTCTTGGGCATGAATGAAGCAAGCCGCGGATGGCTTTGGATGAGGCCTATCTTAGCAAAGTCATCGTCTGCGCGCAAAAAGCTGAGGCCCAGCGTTCGCCGGGCCCCCTTGTACGATTGCACGCTGCCGACGGCAGGCTCAATGGCGCGCAAGCGCCGTCTGCCCCACCGCAGGTGGTTATTCCGCCGCCATCTCCTCGGCTTCGCCTTCCTGGCGCATAAGCTCCAGTTCGCGCTCCGCCGCTTCGATCTCCGCGGTCACTTCCTGCTGCACACGTGCCGCCGCTTCCTCGAGTTCCGGAGAGAGCTGCACGTTGCGGTAGTATTCCAGGCCCGTGCCCGCGGGAATCAAACGGCCCACGATCACGTTCTCCTTCAACCCGCGCAGATTGTCCACCGCGCCGTTGATGCTGGCCTCGGTAAGCACGCGCGTCGTCTCTTGGAAGCTGGCAGCCGAGATGAAGCTGTCGGTCGACAGCGACGCCTTGGTGATGCCCAGCAGCAGCGGACGCCCGATAGCCGGACGGCCACCGTTTGAAAGCACACGGTCGTTCTCTTCGCGGAAGCGGAAGCGGTCGACTTGCTGTTCGAGCAGGAAGTTGGTATCGCCCACTTCGTCGATCCTGACCCAGCGCAGCATCTGCCGCACAATAACCTCGATGTGCTTGTCGCTGATGGCCACGCCCTGCAGGCGGTAGACCTCCTGGATCTCGTTCACCAGGTAAGACTGCAGTTCCTTTTCGCCAAGCACGGCCAGAATGTCGTGCGGGTTCAGGGGGCCGTCCATCAGCGGATCGCCGGCTCTGAGCCGCTCACCCTCCTGGACATTGACATGTATCCCGCGGGGCACCGAGTACTCCTTCTCGTCGCCGTTGTCCGCAGTCACGTAAATCTTGCGCTGGCCCTTGGCGACTTCGCCGAAGCGGACCACGCCGTCGATCTCGCTGATGATGGCCGTCTCGCGCGGCTTGCGCGCCTCGAACAGCTCCACCACGCGCGGCAGACCGCCGGTAATATCCTTTGTCCGCGTGCTCTCCTTGGGAATCTTCGCCAGCACGTCGCCCGGTCCCACATCTTCTCCGTCCTGAATCATCAGGTGAGCGCCGCGGGGCAGCAGGTAGCGCTTGCTGGCCTTCGAGTTCTTCACCACGAAGGCAGGCTGCCGCTTCTCGTCGGGAGCATCGGCCACCACCCAGCGCGAGAGGCCGGTCACTTCGTCCACTTCTTCGTTGAGCGTGATGCCTTCCTGCAGGTCCTTGAACTGAACCGTGCCGCCAATCTCGGTGAGGATGGCGTAGGTGTAGGGGTCCCACTCGGCCAGCAACTGGCCCAGCTTGACGTGCGCGCCGTCCTTCACCTTGAGGCGCGCGCCGTAGACCACCACATAGCGCTCCTTCTCGCGGCCGCGGTCGTCCACTACCGCGATGGAACCGGACCGGTTCATCGCCACCAGCGTGCCGTCCTTGCTCTCCACCGTGTTCAGGTTGATAAAGCGCACAAAGCCGTTGTAAAATACGCTGACGAAATCGGGTACCCAGTTGTATTAAAGATTGTTTCACCAGACATAATCCACAAATCCGACGCTGGAGGCGTCATCGTTAACCTGAAAAACTCAGTTGAAGTCGGTGAAGCCTACAGAAAAATCTTGGAAAACGTTGGAAAATACAATGCTGACGCAAAAATCGTCGGCGTCTTGGTGCAGGAGATGGCGCCGCAGTCGACTGAAACTATCGTTGGAGCCATCAAGGATCCGCAGTTTGGACAAACGTTAATGTTCGGTTTAGGCGGAATATTCGTTGAAATCTTTAAGGACGTAAGCTTCAGAATTGCACCTATAACGCCGGATGATGCGAAGGAAATGATTACTGAACTTAAGTCTTATCCGCTTCTGAAGGGTTTCAGGAACACGCCGCCTGCAGACATCGATGCCCTGGTGAACATACTGTGCAATA
>JBKQNU010000164.1:0-26438 GCA_052145815.1 Occallatibacter sp. | reverse complement strand
TCGAACGCTATACGCGCCCGGCGATGGGCAGCATCTGGACTGAAGACACCAAGTACCGTTGCTGGCTCCAAGTCGAGTCCGCCGCCAGCACGGTTCTCGCGGAAGAAGGCGTCATTCCCGCCGCCGCAGCCGAGGCCATCGCGAAGATAGGAGCCGTCTCCGCCGCTCGCATTGCCGAAATCGAGGCGGAGGTAAAGCACGATGTGATCGCCTTTACGACTGCAGCGGCAGAGGCCATGAAGAACCAGGGCCTGGACGGCCAGTCCTCCCGCTGGCTGCACTACGGCCTCACGTCGAACGACATTGTTGATACTGCACAAGCGCTGCAAGTCAAAGAAGCATCCACGATGCTCCGCGACGGTATCGTCGCTTTCCTGGCCGTGCTCAAGCGCCGCGCCCTCGAGTTCAAGCACACGCCCACCATCGGCCGCACCCACGGCATCCACGCCGAGCCCACCACCTTCGGCCTCAAACTGCTCAACTGGTATGCCGAAATGGAGCGCAACCTCGCCCGCTTCGACGCCGCGGCCGAAGACATGCGCGTTGGCAAGCTCTCCGGCGCCGTTGGCACCTTCGGCCATCTCAAGCCGGAACACGAAGAGCGCATCTGCGCGCGCCTGGGCCTCAAGCCCGCGCCCGTCGCCACGCAGGTCATCCAGAGAGACCGTCACGCCGCCTACATTTCAACACTGGCGATCCTCGGCAGCACCTTGGACAAAATTGCGGTCGAAGTACGCCACCTGCAGCGCACCGAAGTCCGCGAAGCGCAGGAGTACTTCAGCGAAAAGCAGAAGGGTTCCTCGGCCATGCCGCACAAGAAGAATCCGATTACATCGGAGCAGATCAGCGGGCTGGCCCGCGTTCTACGCGGCAATGCGCAGGCCGCGTTCGAAAACATTCCGCTATGGCATGAGCGCGATATTTCTCACTCATCCGTGGAGCGCATAATCTTTCCCGACTCAACGATTCTTGTGGATTATCTACTGGCCAAAACTGCCGATTTGATTGACCGCCTGCTGGTTTATCCCGAGCGGATGAAGAAGAACCTCGAAAGCACCGGCGGACTGATCTTCAGCGGACAGTTGTTGCTCGACCTCGCCGAAGCCGGAATGCTGCGCGAGGATGCTTACAGGCTCGTCCAAGGCCATGCCATGCGTGCCTGGAAAGAGGATTTAGTTTTTCGCGATGAAGTCGCACGAGATCCAGCGATCACCGCGCTGCTAAGCCCGGAGAAGCTGGCGGAGACGTTCGATTACACGCGGCAACTGGGAAATGTGGACGCGATTTTCAAGCGAGTCCTGGGCAGGTAACGAATACACGGTCCCATGTAATCGCAGCGTCGCTTTACCTTCGGTTTCGGTCATAGTACCCTACGCGCGAAAGGAGTCCGCTCAATGGACGATTCTGAGTTTCCAGGGTTCCACATCAAAATCCAGAAAAGCAGCGGTATCTATGAGGTTTCGGTTTGGCGCAGCGGAGAAGGATTTGAGCTTGAGGAACCAAGCGCCAAGGAATCGCGGTATTATCGCGAAGCATGCAAGCTAATGCCCAGACAATATGATGGTGATAGGTTTCAGTCCTATCATATTGTTTCTCTGGGCTGGACGATGGTGAGACCCGTCCTTGAAGTCGTGAGTCAGGAGATCGAGCAGGTTACGGCCGAAGCAATAGAGAGACTCTTGGAGTACGAGCAAGAAAGGCAAGCGGAACTAATGTGAGCACCACCCTCCCACTCGCCGGCGCCTCTGGCGCGATCCTCGGCCGCGAGTCGCGTGCGCTCCAAGACTACCGGGCCGACTCAAGGGCTGCAACCTCGCGCCAGGGGGAGGGATACGCGCCGCAAGCGCAATGTTGGTTAGCCCCGCGCTTCAGCGTGGGGTGGGTTGCGAAGTTGTAAAATGAGAGTCCCGTAGGGACGGTGCAACATGGCGCATACCTATGCGAGCAATTTCGTTCATTGTGTCTTCAGCACGAAAGATCGCCGCTCCCTCATTCCAGCAGCTCGCACCGCCGAACTCCATGCCTACCTCGGCGGGATTGCCCGGGGGGAGGGATTCTCGCTCATCGCCGCAGGCGGAACAGCCAATCATATCCATTTGCTCTTCGTCTTGCCGGCATCCTACTCCCTTGCCCAGGCCGTTCAGAAGCTCAAGGGAAGTTCTTCCCGGTGGATGGGGCGCGACTTTTCCTGGCAGGAAGGATACGGCGCCTTCAGCGTCAGCGCTTCGCAGGTTCCGGTCGTGAAGAGGTACATCCAAAACCAGGAGGAGCATCACCGCAAACGCAACTTTGAACAAGAATTTCTCGCCCTTCTCCGCAACTGCGGAATTGAGTACGACGAACGTTACGTGTTCGGGTAACGGGCGGGGCGTCGTCCCTTCGGGACTCGGATCAATTTCAATCGCTGAATACCCCACGCTGAAGCGCGGGGCTAACAAACGTTGCGCCTGAGGCGCGCTCCAAGCCAGCGCAAAGCTTCGCGGTGTCGAGCCGAGCAGGCGGTATCGAGCGGAGAGGAACGAACGGCAGGCGGATTCGACGTCGTAGTATCCTTTGGCATTGGCGTCGGAGAGCTGCAAACTAGAGGGTCGAAGTCTAATGAATCTCACTGTCGCACTTACCGGCGCATCCGGGGCAATCTTCGGCAGGGAACTGCTGCATGCACTCGAGGCCGACGAGCGCGTTTCTCGCGTCCATTTCCTGGCTTCGGAAAACTCGCTGCGTGTGATCGCGGAGGAACTCGGCGTGAGTGGCCGTACCGGCCTGCTCGAAAAACTTCTGGGTGCGGCGCCAAAAAAGACTGTGCAACATACCGATGCGGACATAGGCACATCCATCGCCAGCGGTAGTTATCCGTCGAGCGGCATGATTGTGCTCCCATGCTCCATGGGCACGCTCGCGTCGATCGCCAACGGCCTCGCTAACGGCCTGATTGCGCGTGCCGCGGACGTTACGCTGAAGGAGCGCCGACCGCTGTTGCTCTGCGTGCGCGAGACGCCCTTCAACCGCATTCATCTACGCAACATGACGCTGGCCGCCGAAGCCGGCGCGGTCATCTTCCCGGTGATCCCAGCCTTCTACAACAAGCCAACGGATTCCACCGAAATGGCTCGCCAGTTTGTCTACCGGGTCCTCGCGCACATTGGCCTCCCGCAGCCTGGCGCCTATGTCTGGAAACCGGACGAGTAGCAGGCTGGCTAGATATTCTCCACGATATACTCGGCGAGCGACTCTGCCAATCCGACCAGGATGCCGATCCAACCCTTTTCATTGCTCTCCAGGTATTCGTCGGGAACGCCCGTCTGCGTCAACGTCAAGTCGCAGCCTGACTCAGCCGGCTCGATCTCCACCGTGACTTCAGTGATCTCCGACGAGTATTTCGGCACGCCAAACGTAAACACCAAACGCCGCGGCCGGTCGATCTCGAGATACCCGCCGCTATGTTCCACATCCTCTCCATTACGGCGGTCGACGAGGATCCACCTGCCTCCGGGACGGGCGTCAATCTCCACGCGCACCATCTGGCCGGAGGGCGTAGCGAAGAGCCACTTGCCGGCGGTTTTGGGGTCGAGCCAGGCGTCGAAGACGCGCTCCGGCGAGGCGTTGAAATGGCGAGTCACACGGACGACATTCATCGCTTTGTTTCCTTTCCTTTTGATCGGTCGCGGTCCTCGGCCTCCAACAGCGTGTCGAGGCGGTCCAGTTGTTCCGTCCATAGGCGGTGGTAAAAGCGCAGCCACTCATCGGCCGCGGCCAGCGGAGCGGGTTGAATGCGGCAGAGGTGCCGGCGCCCCTCTACACGGCGGCTGACCAGTCCCGCGCCCTCCAGCACCTTGACGTGCTTTGAGGCCGCAGCGAAGGACATGCGGAACGGCGCTGCCAGTTCCCCGATATTATGCTCGCCCGTCGCCAGATTGCGCAGCATCGCGCGCCGAGTAGGGTCGGCCAAGGCGTGAAAGACGGCATCGAGCGGGATTGTGGATTGCTCAACCATTTGGTTTAACATAAGCAGACTTTCGAAGTTTGTCAACTATTTGGTTGAATAATTCTCCATCGACCTTTGCGAAATGTGAAACGGATGCAGCGGCGATCGCTCCCGCACGCGAAGACAGCATTTGACTTTGACCGCTTCTTCAGTCGATACTGCCCCTAATGCGGAACTCAACGAAGCTCGGAATTGCGGTCATGGCCATGTGTATGTGTCGGCTGTACGGCCCTGTCCGTGCTGAAGTTGAGACGCGAATGCGCTAGACGCAACCGATTCTCGATGCCAGGCGGCCCGGGTCCACAAGGATTCGGGCCGTTTTCTATTTTTCGATCCCACCCTTCGCAAGAGGCGCGAAGGATGGGGCACCCAGCCCGTATTTCACATAATGCCAGCCACCAAAGCCCAGTAAGGAGCCCAACATGTCCGGAGCAAAACAGCATTTTGCTACTCTCGCCGTCCATGCCGGCCAATCGCCCGACCCGGCCACCGGCTCGCGCGCCGTTCCCATCTACCAGACCACTTCCTACGTCTTCCAGGACGCCGACCACGCCGGCCGCCTCTTCGGCCTCAAGGAGTTCGGAAACATCTATACGCGCATCATGAACCCGACAACGGACGTGTTTGAAAAGCGCGTCGCTGCCCTCGAAGGGGGAGCGGCGGGCCTGGCCACGGCTTCCGGGCAGGCCGCCGAGACGCTTACCTTGACCACCCTGGCCGGCGCAGGAGACGAGATTGTTTCCACCACCTCGCTTTATGGCGGCACCTACAACCTGTTCCACTACACGCTGCCGCGGCTGGGCATCACGGTGCGCTTTGTGGATGCCGACGACTTCGACGGGCTGCGCGCGGCTATCAACGACAAGACGAAGGCCGTCTTCACCGAGACGCTGGGCAACCCCAAGCTCGATGTCGTCGACATTGAGCAGCTCGCCGCCATTGCCCACGAGCATGGCGTCCCGCTGGTCATCGACAACACCACGCCGTCCCCGGCGCTGGTACGGCCAATCGAATGGGGAGCGGACATCGTGGTCAACTCCGCCACCAAGTTCCTTGGTGGCCATGGCACGGCGATCGGCGGCGTCATTGTCGACGCGGGCAAGTTCGACTGGGTCGCTTCCGGACGCTTCAAGGACTTCTCCGAGCCGGATCCCTCCTACCACGGGCTTTCCTTTACCGGGGCATTCGGGCCTTTGGCGTTCATCCTGAAGGCGCGCGTGCAGGGCCTGCGCGACACCGGAGCGGCGCTGTCGCCATTCAACGCATTTCTCCTTCTGCAGGGGATTGAAACGCTGCACCTGCGCCTTGAGCGTCACTCGCAGAATGCGCTGGCCGTGGCGCGGCACCTGGAGCAGCATCCCGGCGTGGAGTGGGTCAACTATCCCGGCCTGGAATCAAGTCCCTACTACCAGCGGGCGCAGAAGTATCTGCCCAACGGGCGTGGCGCCATTGTCACCTTCGGCCTGAAAGGAGGCTACGACGCCGGCAAGAAGCTCATCGACAGCCTGGAACTCTTCTCGCTGCTGGCCAACATCGGAGACGCGAAGTCGCTGGTGATCCATCCGGCATCCACCACGCATTCGCAGCTCTCCGCAGACGAGCAGGCGGCCACCGGCGTTACCCCGGAACTGGTTCGGCTCTCGGTGGGCATTGAGGATATTCGCGACATTCTTGCCGATCTTGACCAGGCCATCGAGACCGCGAATGGCCACACCTTCGCAAGCGCTCCATCCAGCGCAGAACTTGCAGCACAATGAGCATCATGACGGAAGCTCGATTATCCGCCGGTGACGGACCTGATGGAGCAAAAGCTCCTGCAGCCAGAGGGCCTCAGCCGACATACGAGGGTGACTTTGTGCTTAACGAGCATCTGCAGCTGGATTGCGGCCGCACCCTCGCCGGTCCCACGCTGCACTACGCGGTGTATGGACGGCTGAATGCGGCGCGCGACAACGCGGTGCTGGTCTGCCATGCGCTCTCCGGGTCTGCGCAGGTGGGTGCGTGGTGGCCGGAGATCTTCGCCTCAGGAGGGTTGCTGCACCTGGAGAACGACTGCGTCCTGTGCGTCAACCTGCTGGGTTCGTGCTATGGGTCCACCGGCCCTGGCTCGGTGGATCGAGAAACAGGGGAGGTCTACGGGCCGGACTTCCCGCTCATATCGATTGCCGACAACGTGCGCGCCCAGGCGCGCTTGCTCGATTCCCTCGGCATCAAACGACTTCGCCTGGTGCTGGGCGGATCGATCGGCGGCATGCAGGCGCTGGACTGGTCGATCCTCAATCCCGACCGCGTAGAGCGTGCGGCAATTATTGCGGTGGCGCCCCTTTCCGCAATGGGATTGGCGCTGAACCATCTGCAGCGCAAGGCCATCGAGCAGGACCCGGACTGGGCGGGTGGGCGCTATCTTCCCCAGCGGCCCCCGCACCGCGGTCTCGCGCTGGCCCGCCAGATTGCCATGCTCAGCTACAAATCGGCATTACTGTTCGATGAGCGCTTCGGCCGCAGTCCCAACCGCAATGGCGAGGACCCGCACGGACTCGATGAATTGGGCGGCGGCTTGATTGGCGGACGCTTCGACATTGCCGGCTACCTCGACTACCAGGGGCAGCGCTTCATCGATCGCTTCGATGCCAACTCCTACCTGGCCATCCTGCGCACGATGGAGAACTGGGATCCGCTGCGTGGGCCCTCATCTCCTACTGAAGCCTTCAGCCGCATTCGGGCCCGGCTCAGCTTTGTGGGCATCAGCTCAGACTGGCTGTTTCCGCCTGAATCCGTGCGCCACTTTGCCTATACAATTCGCGCCGCAGGCGTGCAGGCCGATTACCGCGAGATGACCACCGACCACGGCCACGATGCTTTTCTGGCCGAGCAGGCGGAACTGGTGAGGCTCCTGCAATAAAAGTGGCCAGCCGGATTGCATCGGAAGTGGTCAGGCTGTTCCAATAAAATGACACGTTTGGCCTGCGGAGTCAGGGAACTGTTTTGCGCGAATTGGTGTCTAAGCTCTTATGCGGCGACGCGGCTGGAACGGGAAGGCGAGCATCTGGAACGGCTCCGCGCTACCCGCCGTTGGGGGGACTGCTGACGGAATCTGCATTTACTCCGCTCCATCGCTTGTCAGCGACGGCGCGGGTTTCTATAATCCTGAAAACACTTGACCGGCAGCCGTGGTATCGTTTACCCGTGGATCAGGTACTCTACCGCCGAACAAAACGGATGCGCTTTCCGCGAGCGGGTGCTTGAAAGTTGATCTCTATTTCGGAATTTCCCAGGAGCACTGAATGAAGAAGATAGTCCTTGCGTCTGTGATGGCTTTGGCGGTTATCAGCCTTGTTTCTGCGCCCACGCTTCGAGCCCAGGATCTAAGCATCAAAGATCCAGCCGAATACAATGCCTATTCCCAGGCGACTACGCAGTCAGATCCCGTGGCCAAAGCCGCGGCCGAGGAAAGTTTTCTGCAAACCTATCCCCAGAGCGTGGTCAAGGCGATTGTGCTCAAATCGCTGCTCGAGACTTACCAGGGGCAGGGCGACGCGGTGCATGCGCTGAGTGCCGCCAGCCGGCTGTTGCAGGTGGATCCCGCCAACATGGAGGCAATCTTCATGTCCGTGGCCATCAAGGTGCAGCAGTGCAAGAAGGGCCTTGATCCGAAGACCGGATTCGCCACCGATCCGCAGCCATGCGACGACGCAGCGGCGCTGGCGCAGAAGGGTCTCACGGCGCCAAAACCCAGCGCGGTTTCTGCCGACGACTGGAAGAAGCAGACCAATACAGCCTATCCGGTCTTCGACTCTGCCATCGCCGCGGACGATGTTTATTCGAAAAAGGATTTCAAAGCGGCGATTGACGAATACCGCCAGGAACTGATGTTGTTCACTGCAGATCAGACCACAAGCGGAACTGGTTTGGTCGATACGCTCAATATCGCCGAAGCGTATGTCAAGCTGGCACCTCCAGACGCCGTGAACGCGGTGTGGTTCTATGCGCGCGCCTGGAATTTTGCGCCTGCAAGCTTCAAGCCCCAGATCGAGAAGAAGCTGGACTACTGGTACAACAAGTACCACGGCGGACTGGACGGGTTGGACGGAATCAAATCCCAAGCCGCGGCCACGGTGTTTCCACCGGGAACCCTCGTGATCAAGCCGGCAGCCACGCCAGCCGAGAAGATCCATAACATCCTGGAGACCACTCCGGATCTGACCACCCTGGCCCTGGCAGACAAGGAACTGGTTTTGGCCTACGGCGAAAAGGAAGATGCGGACAAGCTATGGGCGCTGATGAAGGACAAGGACACGCCGGTTCCCGGAATTGTGATCGAAGCTACGGCCTCGGTCATCAAGGTGGCCGTAACCGAAGACGCCAAGCAGTCCAAGACGCCGGACTTCATTGTCAACCTGAAAACACCGCTGGCGGACAAGGATGTTCCCCAGCCGGGCTTCGAGTACGGCCTCTCTTCCAAGAACCAGGCGGAACTGGACGGAACCTACGATAGCTACACGCAGATTCCAGCTACGGACACGGTTGCGCAGTCGGCACAGATCGTGCTTCGCGACGGGGTTGTTGTGCCCGTAAAGAAGGCGCCGGTGCACAAGCCTGCCGCTGGACACCACCCTGCGGCGCATTGATCGACTGCCGGTGTAATTGAGGCAAACTGAGCGCCGGATTTCGCGTTAATCCGGCGCTCAAAATTATCGCTTTTGGGAAATGGAGAGGCAGCCAAAATTGGCTGCCCTTCTTCTTTGCGCGAGGATTTGGGCGAGGACATGATCAGCCCGCTGCGCCGCATCGACCGGTGGTACTCTAAGTCCAGCATGGACCGCTTTAAAGCCCTGCTCTCGGTATTGGCCGTCGCCCTGCTCGCCTCTGCCGGCGTTCTTGTGAATGGTCAGGTAATGAAGGAGTCTTCCGCCGACGCCAATCCTCCACAGGGAAGAGCAATCCCCAATGGCGTCCGCCTTAAGCCCTATTTCTCTGACAGTGCCGACTCCAACCGTGTGCATGCCATCGAGTTCCGCACCGTTGACCAGATGACCCCGGCGGATCGCCTGCAGGCGGCAAATGCGCAGAGTTCGATCGGCGAACGTGCCCGCTACGCTGACCTCGATTTCAACCAGGGAAATTGGACCTATGAACAAGTGGTCTGCCCGGCGCTGCCTAACCACATTTTTCTAAGGTTCCTGCGCAACAACGGCGCCGGCGACGTGAGCGTGTTTACCGCGTCGATTCCCCGTGGCGAGGAAGGCCGGGTGCGCATCATTCCCATCCAGCGCCGCGGCTACTCGCTCTTCTCGCCTGCGCCCATCAATGCACTCACCATTTTCGCGTTCAATCACATCCGCGCTGAGGAGAATCCGGACCAGGACCCGGCCAAGGCGCCGGACTGGCTGGGCACCGCTCTCTGCTACTCCGTGCTGGCCGGCGGCCATCCGCAGCCCGCGCAGGTTGTCGACAATCCAGCGAGCGAAAGGTTTCCGGTTGCGAGCGTTGCTCTGCTTCAGGTGGGGAACGATGGCGGCGAGGTACTTTCGTTCACCGACATGTCCACCTCGCCGCGGCCCACGCGATGGTCCATGACCTTCGACCGCAAAGGAAGGTTGATCAAGGGCGGCCACGCTCCGGCGGAAATGCTGAGCATAAAAGTCGAGCATCCGCTCGAAGCGAAGCAGTCTGGCCCACAGCAAAAGATGATGGCTCCCAAGGTGAAGACCTACAACCCGCCCATGCCCAGCGTGGTGACGCAAAACCCACCGCCACCGCCGCAGACAGTAACACCGGCCAATCCGCCAAGCTAGACGGCGTTGCAATGAGATTCATTCGCCCAGCATGATTCGCTGAATTGCCGAAGCGCGCCCCGTCTCTGCATCGCACGTCACCAGCGCAGCACACATCTTGGGATTGGCCCTGGCGGCCTCAAACTTTCCCGGCATGCCGGTAAGAAACCTGTGCAGCACCAGGTCTGTCTCCACGCCGATCACGCTGTCGTACGGCCCGCTCATGCCCACGTCGGTCTGATACGCGGTCCCTCCCGGCAGCACGCGCTCATCGGCGGTAGGAACGTGCGTATGCGTGCCCAGCACCGCGGTTACACGGCCGTCGAGGTGCCAGCCCATGGCGACTTTTTCGCTGGTAGCCTCGGCGTGGAAATCCACCACAATCACCTTAGCGCGGATGCCGCTCAAGATGTCGTTGATGGCGTGGAAGGGATCGTTCGTCGCGTTCATGAACACACGCCCGCCGAGATCGATGACCGCATACGCCACGCCGCCCTGCGTCGTTCCTTCAAAGACGCCATAGCCGGGCAGTCCGGGCTGAAAGTTAGCAGGCCTCAGTACGCGGCGCGCGCGGTCCTGGCTATCGGGCACAGCGGAGTTCAAGTATTCGATGAGTTCGCGCTTGTCCCACACGTGGTTACCGGTGGTCAGCACGTCCGCGCCCAGTTCGAACAGGTCGTCGGCAAGCTGCGGCGTCACGCCGAAGCCGCCCGCCGCATTCTCCGCGTTGATGATGGTCAAATCGACATCGTTGGCTTTGCGCACGTGGCCGATGTGCTCGCGCACAATCTTGCGCCCCGCGCTGCCAAAGATGTCGCCGACAAAAAGAATGTTCAAAAGCAGCTCCTAGCTTTTAGCTTCCAGCTTTCAGCGAGAAGCTCGGCGCAGGTCCAACCATCAACCTGGGTGCCCCATCCTTGGCACGTTCTTGTCCTTGTGCCAAGGGTGGGAAGCCGCGAACCTCAACCAGCCGGTTCTTCTGGTCCCTGTTCCCTGATCCCTGTTCCCTGTTCTCTGTTTCTCATGAGTGGAAAAAGAATTACGTCCCGAATCGACTTCGAGCCTGTGAGCAGCATGACCAGCCGGTCCACGCCAAGTCCTTCACCACCGGTAGGAGGCAGCCCATAAGCCAGCGCGCGCACGTAATCCTCATCCATCTGGTGGGCTTCTTCGTCGCCGCGGTCGCGCTCTTCAAGCTGCTGCCGGAAGCGCTTCTCCTGCTCTACCGGATCATTCAGCTCGCTGAAGGCATTGCCCAGTTCAAACCCGCCGGCGAAAAACTCGAAGCGCTCCACGTGGGCCGGATCGTCTGGTTTGGCCTTCGAGAGCGGCGAGACTTCGACAGGGTAGTCGAAGATGATGGTTGGCTGAAAAAGAAAGGGTTCGACCACAGCCTCGAACAAGTTGTAGACGGACTTGCCGACAGGTGCGCCCTTCATGGAGTCGTAGTAGACGGCAGTGATCGCTCCGAGAATGGTCTTCAATTCAGCGATCCGCTCCGGCGTAACCCGGGTGGTCTCGCAGGTTGCAGACTCCAATGAATTGATCGCCGCATGCAGTCGCGCCTGGAAGATCGGTACGGACTCGAAAGCGACGATGGCGGGCTTGGCGCCTGCTTCCTCGGGCCAGTATTCGCGAATCGCCGCGCGCATGGTCAGCCGCCGCCACTTGGCCAGATCGATCTCAACGCCATCAAAGCTCGCAACCGTTGTCCCGTTCACTTCCTTCGCCACAAACGCGACCAGGTCTTCGGTGATCTGCATCAGGTCGTGATAGTTCGCGTAGGCCTGATAGAACTCCAGCATGGTGAACTCAGGATTGTGCTGCGTACTCACGCCTTCGTTGCGGAAGTTGCGGTTGATCTCGTAGACGCGATCGAGCCCGCCCACCACCAGCCGCTTGAGATAAAGCTCCGGTGCAATGCGCAGAAACAGGTTCTGGTCGAGCGCGTTGTGATGCGTCCTAAAGGGCCGCGCCGCCGCGCCGCCGGCGATCTGCTGCATCATCGGCGTTTCCACTTCGATGTAGCCGCGCTCGTCGAAGAACTGCCGCATGGCCTTGAGCGTCCTGGCCCGCTTGACGAAGACTTCGCGGCTGTCGAGATTGCTGAACAAGTCGACGTAGCGCTGCCGGTAGCGCAGTTCCACGTCGGCCAGGCCGTGAAATTTCTCCGGCAGCGCCAGCATCGCTTTCGATAGAAACGTCAACCGCTCCACGCGCACTGTCAGTTCGCCGGTGTGCGTGCGAAACAAATAGCCGGAAACGCCAATGTGATCGCCGAGATCGAGCAGCTTGTAAAGCGCAAATCCCTGCTCGCCGACCGTATCGAGCCGAACATAAATCTGCAGCCGCTTGCCGCCCTGTTGCAGCGTCGCAAAGCCGGCTTTCCCCTGCGCACGGATGGCCATGATGCGCCCGGCAACGGCCACGGTGACGCGGCTAGCCTCAAGTTCTTCCGCAGTCGCCTCGCCCCAGCGCGCCCGCACCTCGGGAACCGTGTGCGAGGCAGGGAACTGGTTGGGATAGGCCGCCTGGCCCAGCTTCTCGATTTCCTCAAGCTTTGATCTGCGCAAGTCGAACAGGCTGCGCTCAAATTCCGAATCGAACACGTAAGTTTCCTCTGCGGCTGATCTTCGTCATCAGTCCAACAGTCAGTATATCTTTCGTTGTACGTGCGGCGAGCGGCTGCACATTCAGGTTGGAAGCCATTGAATGCAGGATGGCATGCGGCAGCTCCACCGTTTAGAAGTCAGATGCACTGCACAATTGTGGGATTGCAGGCGCTTTTGCGATCGCTAGAATAATGCGCATGAAACCGACATCCGTTCTTCTTATTCTCTGCGGCACTCTTGTCCTTGGAGTTCAGGCTCGGGCCAAAACGATTCTGCCCGACGCCTGTGGCGACGACAGCGTCAAATTCAATGTCAAAACCGAAAAGAATCAACCGCCGCCTGCTCCGCCGCCAGCCGGAAAGGCGCAGATCGTGATCATCAATAATGCTGGGTTTGCACGTTATGGGATCGATGGCGCATGGGTTGGGGCCAATGATGGCAATTCCTACTTCGCGGTTGCCGTTGACCCAGGGGAACGCCACTTGTGCGCCAAATACAACATCTCGGCCATGTACCCCGGAAGAGTGAAACAGGAGACCGCAATGGTTGCGTCCGTCACGGCCGAAGCGGGCAAGATCTACTACTTTCAGTCCAGCGAGGGCGCCACGGGCGGCGGTGGTGGCGGCTACGTCGCGCCCACCATGGCGGCAAATGGCCAGTTTTCCGGCGGAGGCATGGTGCAGGGCGGCGGTGGCGGATTGCCCGTCTTCGGCTTTGGGAGGGTCGATGACGATTTAGGCAAGTATCGCATCAAGGCCTGGAAGCTCGCGACCTGGAAATCCAAATAGCGGGGCTCACCCCTTTCGCGCGGGAGGGCGTTAGTCGTGTATAACCACGATGGATGCCCTTCAACCGCCCAATTCCGGACAGCAAGTCCAAACCAGGTGACCGTGGCGGAATTCAATCCCTCGTGCAAGCTGAAAAGCTGACCCAGATCGCCGTCCTTCTGCCGTCTGCGGCGTTTATCGGCTGGCTGGCTGGCGCCTGGCTGGACAGCAAACTGCACACGGGGTGGATTGGGCTGGTGGGGATGGTTTTTGGCGGCATATCGGGGCTGGTCTACGTGATTCGGCTGGCGATCAGGACGATGAACGAATCCGGGAATGAGAACGGGAACGGGACCGGAGAGGGAAGTCCCGACATCAAGCCATGAGTGAAGAAACACATCCGATTGCCAACCTCACCGACGAGGCGCTTCAAGGCCTGCTCAAGCGGGCCATCCGCGACACACTGATTCTGGGCCTGGTTCCCGCGGTTGTGCTGCTGATTGCCTCCGGCTGGCGCGACGCGGCCATGATGGCCGTGGGCGTCTCGATTTCGGCTGCCAGTATTTTGGAGTGGCAGCGGCTGATCCGGCTGATCAGCGCCAAAATGGACAACAAGAAGACTCCTCGAAGCGCGTTGCTGGTTGTGACTTTCTTTGTGCTTCGGCTCACACTGTTTGCCGGGGCGATTTATGTTAGCCTAAAGTGTTTCCGCGGCTCGGTTGTGGCGCTGCTTTGCGGTTTGGGCTTGGCGCTTTTGACGACAGCCTGGGAGGCGCTCAAGTTGCTTCGGGACTGAGAGCCGCAGCAAGCACGGGCCGGAAACAGAAAGACTCAAGTCTCAATGCCGGAATCTTTCGCGTTTGTCCGTTTTTTGAATGGCCTCCTGATGGGTATCGAGGTCAAGGCGTATCAATCCATAGGCATAACCCCGGTCGAGGCCGTCCAAAAGGCGGCCAAGATCAACCAGGCGCTGGCGTTGGAACTGCTGGTGGTCGCGGGCCTGATCGCTTTTTTCCTCATCGTGCGACTTACCCTGTCGGTGGAGAGACCCAATGCGGCGCAGGGGATCGCGGAAATGGTCAGCGAGTTTACTGGCGGCCAGGCGGAGCAGGTTATCGGCCACGGCTACGAGAAGTTCCAGGCGTACGCCACCTGTATTCTCCTTTTCGTCCTGCTGAACAATCTGCTTGGGCTGCTCCCTCGCATCGTCACCCCCACCAGCCAACCTTCGGTGCCGCTGGCCCTGGCGGTGCTCACCTTCGTCTTCTACCAGTTCAACGGCTTCCGTGCCAACGGGCCCGGCTATATCAAGCAGTTCCTTGGGCCGATATGGTGGCTGACACCGCTCCTGCTCCCCATCGAGATTGTCTCCCACCTGGCGCGAATCATGTCGCTCACCATCCGTCTTTACGCCAACATGTTTGCCAGCGATCTGGTCACGCTGGTCGCTTTTTCGCTGTTGCCGCTGGCGATTCCTGCCGTTGGTCTGGGGTTCCATGCCTTTGTCTCGTGCATTCAGGCGTATGTCTTCATGCTCCTGACGATGATTTATCTGTCCCAGGCGGTTTCGCACGAACACTGAGGATTCAGTGCCACAACCCTCGTCAGAAAACGAGGAGAGAATTCGCCGGAGAGCGCTTCCGCTCCGGGTCAACGAAAGGCCGCAAGCGTGAGGGGGCCAGCACGGTGAGCCTCAACCACCCACTGGCGGCCAATTCAAGGGAAGCAGGAGAACTATGCGTAAACTGCAATATGTATTCGTGGCCCTGGCGGCGCTTTGCTTCGCCGTTCCGGCTTTCGCGGATGGCGGCTCGACGGCCATCAACCTGGTGCCCATCGGCGCCGGCATCGGCATGGCTCTGGCGGCTGGTCTCTGCGGCCTGGGTCAGGGCAAGGCTACGGCTTCAGCCACCGAGGCTTTGGCCCGCAACCCCGGCGCCCGCGCCGGAATCATGACACTGCTGGTTCTGGGCCTGGCCTTCATGGAGTCCCTCAGCCTGTTCACCATGGTCATCGTCTTCGCCGTGGTGAAGTAGCACTGCTTCAAATGCGTACCAAACGGCCTCACCCACGGGGGTGGGGCTGTTTGGTTTTGCGTCCTCAGTGGCTTGCTTGCGCGTTGGGCCACGAGTTGCTGCGCAGCATCTGAATGGCCTGCTTGTAGCTCAAATCCGGCGGCAGCGATTGAAATTCGGAGTACTCCTGTACCGAGTTGGAATTCTTCGCCTTGAACAGCACGCGGCCGTTCATGACCAGTTTCAAATGGACGATCCGCCACTGATGATCGCCCACATCTGCCTGATCGATCTCGATCCAGCCGCCTTTGTCCAATTCGCCAAGGATGCCCAGTCCGATTTCCTTATCCTGCTGCAGGCTGGCCGCCAGGCGCACTACGCGCTCCTCGACCGGGTCGATCCATATCTCGCCGGCCATTGCAGTCAGCACGCCCGTTTCCATGTCGGGAGGGTCGAATTGCGGGTTGGGCTTGAAGGAGAACTTCTCCACCGTCCCGGCCGGCGTCGTTGCGGTTCCCGCGAATTGATAGAGGAATGCAGTGGGCAGCACGCGCAACACCTTCATGGCGCGCGCGGTATCGCTGTCTTCGTTCTGTTTGCGGTGCTGCTGCAGGCTGGGATTGTCCATCAGCGCCTGCAGGCGGGCCTGTTCGCGCTCTTCGTCGGCTTGGTTCAACGGCTGGTTGTTGATGGAGAGCAGGCGCGCCACGTAGCCGTCGCGGGTTTCGACAATTTCCTTGGTGGAAGTGAGCCGCGGGCTGGTCTTGTGCAAGCGGTAGCGCATGGGATGGGCCATGCGGCTCATATCCTGGGCGGCACGCGATTCCGTGGCAAGCGCGCGCACCACCAACGCCTGGGCCTGCGCGGGCGTCAGGTCGGGCGGCGCGGTCTGTGCCTGCGACGTAAGTCCGGCGCACGCGATCAGCCAGAAGAAGGGTAAGAGGCTGCGCACTGAGTTTAGTTTAGCGGGCATGGCTCAACTGTACCCAGAGTATCTCGCTCATGAATGCTTAGACACTGCGCTTCGAAAGAAGATTCTGCAGCCAACTCCGTTTTGAAGCCGAGAGTCCCAGTTGCTATAGTTCGGGAGGGGCATTTTTTGGTTCCCGGAAGGATATGACCATGGCAGGGGAGAACACTCCGGCACGCATCGGCAAGAGCGTGGTGATTTGCGGCGAAGTAAAGGGCAGTGAAGACTTGATTGTGGATGGGCGCGTGGAGGGAACCGTCAACCTCTCCGAAAGCCGCTTGACTGTAGGCGCAAGCGCCAATGTGGCCGCCGATCTCACCGCCAAGGACGTACTGATTCTGGGTCACGTGCAGGGCAACGTGGTGGCCAGCGGCCGCGTGGAGCTGCGTGCCGGCTGCGTGATGGAAGGCGACATCCGCGCGCTGCGCCTGGCTGTCGAAGACAACGCGGTATTCCGCGGCCGCGTGGATCTGACGCAGGGCGCAGTCAAGGCGCCTGATGCTGCGCAAAATGGTGGGGCCGCGTGACGTGTGGCCGCTTTCCGGGCCCAGAAATGACTGTAAGAGGAATTCAAGTTGCTAAGCCGTTGGTTCGAGAAGAAGCAGGATAGCGCTGCCCCCGCTCAGAATCCAGGGCTTACGGGGCCGCGAGTACCCCGCCACTCCGGTGGCTGGTCGGCGGTGCGCAAACGCCTGGAGGCCGAACCCGGCCTTCGCATCATCGATGTCGGATACACCTCGCCAACCAACATCAACTATCTCACTGAGTTGGGCCATAGCGTTTTTCTTGCCGACCTGGTCCCGGATGCATGCAACACGGACTGGAAGATCGGCGTGGACGAAGACGACAAGCCCATCTATAACGTCCAGGGATTTCTGGATCAGGCGCTGAATTTCTCCAGGCGTACTTTTGATGTCGTCCTGCTGTGGACCGCGCTCGATTACTTGCCCGAAGGCCTGGTGGCGCCGGTGGTTGCGCGTCTGCATGACTCCATGAACCCAGGCGGGCAGGTGCTGTCTTTCTTCCACACCCGCACCAAGGGCGAGGAAACGGTATTTTGCCGCTTCCACCTGACCAGGGGCGACGAGGTGGAGGTGCAACTGGCGCAACCGTTTCCCATTCAGCGCGCCTTTACCAACCGCAGCATCGAGAAACTGTTTGCCGGCTGGTCAGGCCACAAGCAGTTTCTGGCCAAGGACAGTGTCTCTGAAGTCATCATGACACGCTAGTATCGCGACCTTGTGGACGGGTGGTCTCCCAGGTCTCAGAGGCGGGACCTGGGGCACCCACGGCTTGATGAATCATTACAAGAATCACGCAGTCGTGGTGCAAGGTGCATTGGAGGAAGGTAATCATGAGTACATTGAAAGGAACACGCATAACCTGGCTGGGTCACTCCACCGTTTTGGTAGTGACGGCCAAAGGCACAACCATTCTGATCGATCCTTTCATCACGGGTAATCCAAAGTATCCCAGAGGCTTCGAACTGCCGTCTAAGATTCACTTCATCCTGCTTACCCACGGGCATGGCGACCATATCTCGGACGCAGTGCCGGTGGCCAACAAGCATGGATCGACCGTGGTTGCAATTTATGAATTGGCAGCCTACGTCGAGGGCAAGGGCGTGGCCAAGACCATCGGGATGAACCTGGGCGGCACCGTGCAACTCGACGATGTGGCAGCGACAATGGTCGAGGCCAAGCACTCGTCGGGCGCACAGGATGAGAAGGGAACGCACTATGTCGGCGTGGCTGCTGGTTTCGTACTGAGCATCGCCGGCGGCCCCGTTCTTTACCATGCTGGAGACACGGCCGTCTTCGGAGATATGGAATTGATCCGCGAGTTATATCACCCCGAAGTGGCCATGCTGCCGATTGGCGGCCACTACACCATGGGACCGCAACAAGCAGCGCAGGCCGTGCGCTATCTCGCGCCGAAGACAGTGCTGCCGCTGCATTTTGGCACGTTTCCGCCCCTGACGGGAACACCCGAGGAGTTGGCTGCACTGCTGGATTCGAGCGTCGAGGTGGTGCGCTGGTTGCCGGGAGACGTGTATTAAGCCAGGTCTCCAACGACTGTAGCCCCGGGACTTTGCCTTCGCATTTGTTCGCAAATAAGAAGGGCCAGCTTGAAAGCCGGCCCTTCCTTTGCGGATATCATCAATCAGCTTCCTGAGGCTGCCTTCTTGTGCTCCGCCCAGCGCCGCTTTACCGCTTCTGCAATGCGCTTGCGTCCTTCAGGAGAAAGGTTCCTTTTCTTCTTCTTCTTCGCAGTCTCTTTAGCGGCTGGCGCAGCCTTGGCTCTTTTCGTCGCCGCAGTTGCTTTACCTGCCAGTAATGCGCGCGCATGCTGCAACTGTGCGATCTCCTTGTCGATCTGCGTCAAAATCTCTGAAACTCCCACAGTTCCTCCTGTTAGGTCTTCGTAAGTGGCGCGCGATCCGCTTGGCCTAATTGAAAAAAACGTGTGCGGAGTCTTACCACTTGTCCTCTGAAACACGATACGCAACTATAAACTCTTTTACAAACAAAAAATGCGAAAACTCCCCGAAAACGATCAATCCATTGAATCGAATTGAATGGAAAGTTGATTCCTCTTCTGTTTTTGAGCGGCTTGCGAGCCAATCCTCGCGCGGATGGTCTTTTCCTGTTAAGTAATTTGAAGTAGGAAACGCACACCCCACTTAAAGGCCCGGCGACGGCTTGGGAGGAGTAGACGGTGGTTTACCGGCAGGCGAAGCTGCGGGAGGTTCCTGGCTGCTCGCGCGAAGATTGGCCGGGGCCTCCGCGACACGATAGTTTCGCAGATCGCGCAGGATCTCCTGTTTCTCACGGGCATATTGGCCGGCCAGACGGGTAAGGGCATAGGTGATGATATCGCTGTGATGAAGGTCCGGCATGGACGGGTCGCGACGCATGTTCAGCCACAGCCGGTGAACCAGTTGCACGTCGTCCGGGCTCAGGTTGGGCGCGTGCGGCCCAATGTAGAAGATCTTGACGTTTGCGCCCGGATCAATGACATAGAAATTGAACTGGCGCTTCGGCTCCGGCAGCGCTTCCCATGCCTGCCCCATGTGAAAGGCCTGGTCTTCAGCGGTCATCTTGGAGGATACGCTGGATACGACCGACTCTACCTCAAGCGAGTTTGCGCCCTGCACCAAAGCGGCAAAGACATCTCCCGCGGGCACAACCAGCAGGGAGACTTTTTTCCCGAAGCTCTCGGCCACAGAGACTGCCTTGGTAAAGACCATCTGCTCGTCGTCACTGAAGCTCTGTTCCTCGGCGCTGAGATACTCCGGTCCGCCAACACCCATCATGCGAACGCTGATCACTACAACGTCCTGATCCTCGGTGCTCGTCCGCGATAGCGTCCATTTGAGAGCGAATGGGTTCGACGGGTCGCGCATGGTGACCATGATGCCGCCGGGGCGAATGGCCACCGACTCACGGCTGATCGTGTCCTGGTGTTCAAGCTGGAAGTGGTCTTTCATCTGCCGCGAAGTGATTGCGTGCTTGCGCAGGTTCTGCCGCTCGGAGATGGTGAAGATGATGAAGAAAGCCGCCGCAAACACGATGCCGCTGACCGTGGCCACGGACTTGGTGAACAGGTTCACGATTGCTGTTGATAGCAAGACCAGAAAGACGCAGATGAGTCCAATCGGAATCTCGGTCTTTCCGATGGTGATATTGGGTGGAACCTTCCAGCCACGTTCGCCGTGGTACTTCCATCGCAGCACCAGCATGGCCAGGCTGTTGAAGGTGAACGACCAAATGACGCCGAAGGCATAAGCCTCGCCGAGGATGATCACATCGCCGCGGCTGCCGATGATCGTTACCATCTGCAGGATGAAGACCAGGTTGACGATGCGGGAACTGGTACCGAACCTATGATGCGGCTTGCGGAACCAGTCCGTGAGCACACCGTCCTCAGCGACGCGCATTAAAACGCCGGTAGAGCCAATTATTGCGGTGTTGATGGCGCCGGAGAGGATAAGGAATCCGACCAGGACCACGAAGATGCGGAAAGCGATGCGCCAGAACATCGGCCCCACCATGTACATGGCCAGACCGGCGATCAGGTTGTCCTGGTAAATGTGCGTCCGCTCCCATGTGGGAATGAGCATCGAGGCAAGGAGCGTAGCGCCGCCGGTGAAGATCAGGCTGTAGATTGCAATGACAATTGCAGCCCGCTTCAAGTTCTTGAGCTTGGGATGCTCGATCTCGCGATTGACTTGCGCCAGGCTTTCTTCGCCGCTCATAGCCAGGACGGAGTGGCCGAACGCCATGAGGATGCCAAACAGTCCCAGCATCGGTACCAGGCGCGTTCCCTTCAGGAATCCCAGTGCATCGTCACTGAACTTGAGGTTCTGAACGATGGGCGCAGGAGGGAGATGAGCGCCCTTGATAAATATCGAATAAACGCCCCATATCAGCAGGATGATCACCATGATGGTCGTGATTTGCATGACCTGCATGGCCTTGCCGCTGGACTCTTCAATTCCCTTGATGTTCTGCCACCAGTAGTACATGGTCACCGCTGCAGCAAACACCGCCGAGGTGTGGTTCATATGGAACTGAAACGCGGTGCCATCGGCGCTTATCAGGGCCGGCGGCAGCCAGTGGCTGTTATTGGCCACCGTCATCAGTTCGTTCATCAAGCCGGTAATATATTGCCCGGCGGAGACGCCCGAAATGGGGCCGGTAAGAATGTAATCGAACATCAGCGCCGAGACGCTGAGCTTGGCAAAGGTTCCGCCCAGTGCCTCCTTCACCACGCGGTAAACACCGCCGCGCGTAAACATGGAACAGCTTTCCACGTAGACAGCCCGCACCGCGAAGCTGAACAGCATGATGCCCAGGATGAACCAGGGCGCGGCCGCACCTATCGCCTCTTCAGCGATGCCGCCGGCATAGAAAGCGGACGATCCGAGATCGCAAAGAACAATGGAGGCCGCGCGCCAGAAAGAGATAAACGTGAGCATCACGGAGGATGCCACAATGAGCCGAACACGGTTAGAGGGAGGGGCTACGGTCGTTCGGGTGGATGCCATGGCATGGGTGCCGGAGTAACGACCGGCCGTCTAGAGCGCAATCATCCGCGGCCCTTCGGTGAGTGTAAGTCTGGCACGGGACGGAGTCAACCGAAAATAAGGACGGCCCATGTAAACCCGTAAAGACGCAAAGCTATTCGTCCTTGCCGAACAGTTCTTCTCCGTCCTCAACGAAGCTGATGAGCACCACCACGGACGAACCGATCAGGCCCACGAAAAACATGACCTCTAACACCCGCATGGCAAATATTGCAATCAGCTGCATAACGGTGATTGTACCCCGTCTTCCCGGATTGTCCGCGGATTTACGGGAAACGCGGCGGGGCATTGTTCATGCGATCAATGCCTGCGGCTCGACCCCGATGCTATACACTCGCCCCTGTATGCAGCTCAATTTTGAGAGAGGGAAGCTCTGGGCTCTGGCCGCGCTTTCCGCCGGCCTGCTGGAACTGCCGTTTCCCCTGGCCGGCCCGTTACCGCCCTGGCGAGCCGTGTTCGCATGGTTCGGGCTGGTGCCGCTGCTCGCCGCAATCCTGTTGCCTGCCACCGTCAAGACCCCCCGTCCGCTGCGGCGCGGCTTTCTGCTCGGCTATCTCTGCGGCTTCCTTTGGTACATGGGCAATTGCTACTGGGTTCGCGACACGATGGCAAAGTATGGTGACTTGCCCGCCATTGTCCCGGTTCTCCTTCTCATGGGATTCAGCCTGGTGCTCGGCCTTTATTTCGGTGTCTTCGGGCTCGCGGTGGCGCTGGTGCGACAGGCGAGCGGCAGCACCAAGCTGGCTCTGGCAGCCGCACCGATTTTTTGGGCCGGCCTCGAACTCGCAGGCGCCCGCATTACCTCTGTCCCGTGGGACCAACTCGGCTACTCGCAGGTTGACAACGCGATCGTGAGCCCGCTTGCGCCCTGGACCGGCGTCTACGGAATCAGCTTCCTGATCGTCGTGGTGAATGCGCTGATTGCCGGCGCTTGGGTCATAGAGCGTTGCCCGCCCAAAACGTTCTGGCAGGGAAGCAAACCATGGGGATTTCCTGGAGTGATCCTTTTCATTGGACTGTCTGAGGGATACATGGTGCTGCCGCGCAACCCCGCGCCTACCGCAACCGCAGTGCTGATCCAGCCCAACCTCGACGTCTCCGGCGACAACCGGTGGTCGGGACCGGGCGAGTGGGACAAGCACATCGCCGAATTCACACGGCTGGCCGGTGAGCAGTGCCAGTCCGGGGTCCCCAACGACGGGTCTTCGTCGTTGGGGCGGAAGACCTACATTGCCGGAATCCCGCAGACCGGCGCATCCAACGGCGAAATCGTTTGTCCTCCCTACGTCACGCACCCAGACCTGGTGGTGTGGCCCGAGTCGCCTGCGCCGTTTGACGAAACCGACCCGAAGTTCGAAAAGGCGCTCAAAGGCATTGCCTCCACCGTGCAGGCGCCTTTGGTTGTCGGCAATATCGGCTGGGACTACGATGAGCCAGCGCGCGAGTGGCACTATTACAACTCTGCGCTCGTTGTGGGCGCAGACGGAAACAAGGTTGGCCGTTACGACAAGATCCACCTGGTTCCGTTTGGCGAGTACATTCCCTTCCAGAACCTGCTGAAATTCGCGCACAAGCTCACTGGCCGCGTCTCCACGTTTTCGCGCGGAAGCAGCCCCAAGGTCTTCCGCCTACCCACGTCGAACGGCGAGGCGCACCGCTACGGCGTCTTCATTTGCTACGAATCGGTCTTCGCCGATGAAGTCCGCCATTTCGCCCAGCTCGGCGCCGAGGTGCTGGTCAACATCAGCGACGACGGATGGTACGGCGACACCAGCGCGCCCTGGCAGCATTTCAATATGGTGCGCATGAGGGCCATTGAAAACCGCCGCTGGATTCTGCGCGACACCAACAACGGGGTGACCGCGGTGATCGATCCCTACGGCCGCGTCCGGCAGAGCATTCCCCGCCACCAGGCCGACGCCCTCCCCGCCCAGTTCGCCTTCCGCGACGACATCACCTTCTACACCGCGCATGGCGATGTGTTTGCCTGGCTGTGTGCTCTGTTGGGATTGGGGATAGTCGGCTGGTCTGCGCGGAAGCTAGTCCGCACCAGCGCGCCGTCCGTGCGGTAGGCAGTGGATTTATCTCCGTTGCTCGTAAGTCCTTTGTTTCGATAGGTCGATATCAGTTTTTTCGGCGTAACATGCTTATTGTCATGGGGTTGCAGCAAAAAGGGGAGAGGGGTGGGTGTTTTGGCCTGGGGTACGGACCGGGCACATAGCTGACAGATTGAGCCGGACCCGGGGGGCGGCGCAGATCGATCTGGCAGAGGTTGAACATGGTTGCATTATGTCTCGCGGGGCCATAATTATCTGCAAAGGGCGTGAATGATTTCTTCCGCTACGAGAACGGCAAAATCAAACCACCGTTGGCCTCTGTAGTGATGCTCAAGGTGCGGGATCGGCATCCCGAACTGCTCGATGAGATTAAGGCGGCGTAAAAGGTTACAGCCAGCCGCGCGCTCAGCCTAAACCGCCAGCCGCCGCGTCTTCTCCCGCTGCAGCCGTTCGGCCAAAAACACCTTGAGCAGAGACTGGTAGGGAACGTCGCGCTGGTTGGCCAGTATCTTCAAATCCTCGACCATGGCCACGGGCAACCGCACGGAGATGGTGCGCAACGTGGGCTTGAGTTTGACGAACTTCACCCGCTTGGCCTTCGACCAATCGACATATTCGGTCGAGTCTGCCCCCGCACCCGTTGAGGACCAGAACTCAAATTCCTCGTCTTCGTTCTTGAACTCAGGAACTTTCTTCATGCCGGCTGTACTCCTTAGCTTCCCTTCGATTCATATCGCGCACCGAGATCACCCGGATCAGCTTGCGCCGGATCGTGTAGGCCACAAAGAGCAACCGGCCGCGCGATGTCCTTCCCAGTGCCCGGTAGCGCTTTTCGCGTGACGAGTGCCCTACGTCGCCGCGCACCACCAATGGCTCGTAGAAGAAGACCTCCTCGGCCTCCTCGGGTGTGACTTTGTGGCGCTCCCAGTTTTTGACAGTGTTCGATTCATCCCAATCGAATCCGATACACTCGCCAAGCGGATCGTCCGTCGCCACAGTTTGTATATATCATATATACACAATTACGGGAAAGTTTCTGACGCGATTAGCCCTGGTCAAGCTGCTCAAAAGTGTTGGATCGGCCCCCAGATCTGCTCGACGAGGTCAAGGTGGCTTAGTATCGCAGGGCGTAGGTGGGAGCACGGCGGCGTCCGCCTAGGTCCGAGAACCAGGACCTGAGGCACCCGGCATATTATCGGCAGAGGAGCACTATCATGACGACCGCTCTTCCGTTTCCTGCGAAAGAAACAGCCCAGCGCTTTCACGCCTCGCTCACCAGCATGATGCAGTTTGATGAGATTGAGATTCGCGGTGTGATAGGAACCATTATTAATCCCAGCGATCGTGAGAGCTGCTTTCTTCTGATCTACCACCGGACTGCGGCCAATGTCGCGTCTCTGTCCAAGCTTAACGGGCAACAGCATTTTCAGGCGATTACTATGCTGGCTCGAAATCTATTCGAGCTTTCGGTCGATATAAAGCTGATTGACAAAATCATTGATTCCGTTCCGAAGATGATCGCGCACGTTGAAGTAGAGAAACTCCGTGCTGCGAAAAAGATCGTCGCGTATAAGAAGAGGTATCCGGCAATTGCACTCGACGATTCGCTCTACCAGTCTTATATTGCCTCAGAGGGTTCCCGCATTGAAGCAAACAAAGCTAAACTCTGGCCCGGAGCCAGAAGAATCGACGGCTGGCCCAATATGAATCTCAAAGACCGTTCAGAATTACTCGGCCATCCGTATGATGAAACATACGAAGTGGAGCAACCGCGTATGAGCTGGCAGGTTCACTCGGGCCTGACTGGTGTTGCCAATCTCAAGGCTGAGACCTTCACCCACATGGCCGGTGTTGGAATCGGGAGTTGCATCAAGTCCTACGAGACCATACTCTCGGCCGTAATCGACGAATTCAAAATCGATAAAGCTGACGACAAGATCAAGGGTAAGCTCGAAGTTTCGAAGCTTCTGCCTTTCGCTGATGACGACAAGGAAGCTCGCGCACTATTTAGAGAGGCCACAGCTTAGTTGGGTGCTCCAGGTCCCGCTCTTGGGACCTTGGATAAGCAGTGCATGTTTCGCTCCCCTAGGGAGCCGTCGAAAATAGCCCAGGGTGGGGTCCGCCATGGCGGACGGAACCCTGGGTAGGATGCGGAGCAAGGAGATTCCGCCCTGTAGGGGCGGATCGAAAGCTTGCTCGTTCGCTGGCTGAGGCTCCCTCTCAGCTTGTACCTCGCGCCGCCCCGCTGGGGCGAAACTCTCTTCCTAACGCTCTCCCAGGGTTTCACCCTGGGCTATTTTCGACTCGTCCCTCCGGGACGGCGGGCAACGCAACTCGATGAAGGCGAGAGAACGAACCTGTTTCGTCAACAAATTGCAATCACGCGATTACCCTGGCCCGCGAGCAGGCCGCGGAACCGCCACATCCGCTGCAATGATATTCTTAAAAGCAGAAGAGAAGAAACAGCCTCACAGCCCAAACCCAAGTCAGGTCATAAGAGCAAAATATGGCATCGTTGAACGATCTCGAATTTACATATGCTCCCGTGCGCGACCAGACGCGCGACCTGCGGGAGTATCTTTGACCCGGCCCGCATCCGCAGGGAACTCGCCGAAATAGAAACCAAGCTCGCCGATCCAGCCCTCTGGAACGACCCCGCTGCTTCCAAGCCCTTGATGCGCGATCGCAAACGGCTGGAGAACCTGGTCGCCAACGACGAGGGGCTGGTGCGCCGAACCGGCGACATTGAGGCCTACTTCGAGCTGGCGCGTGAAGGGGAAGACGTTCTCGCCGACCTCGAGCAGAACATCAAGGCCCTGGCTACTTTCAATGAAGAGCTCGAAGCCCGCACCATGCTCAATGGCGAGGCCGACCCGCTGAATGCGATTGTCACAGTCCACCCCGGCGCGGGCGGCACCGAGAGCCAGGACTGGGCCGAGATGTTGATGCGCATGTACCTGCGCTGGGCTGAGAGTGAGGGTTTCAAAACCGAAATCAACGACCTGCAGGACGGCGATGAAGCCGGAATCAAATCCGCCACCTTCACGATTATCGGCGAATACGCCTTCGGCCAACTCGCAGGCGAAAGCGGCGTCCATCGGCTGGTTCGCATCTCGCCCTTCGACTCCGCCAAGCGCCGGCACACTTCGTTCGCGTCCGTCTATGTGTC